>NZ_WJPO01000060.1 GCF_009649175.1 Rhodovulum strictum
CGGTAAGGCTCCGCCGAGGGCCGTCTTGCCTCAGTGGTTCTTCTCGTCGGCCATGATGCGTTCGATGACGTCGGGATCACACTGCTCGTCGCGCAGGAACTCGCGGATCCCGCCATCCCATGTCCTGATGTCGGCGAGGAGTTCCCGCAGGCATTCGATGCCGCGGTCCGTGAAGGCCTTGATCCCCTCTTCGGTTCCGTTGTCGACCCAAATCATCTCGCCATAGTCGATGTTGTCGGAGTTCCCGCTAACGACCTCGATGAGTTCGAGGTTCTCGTCGATCCTCCTGGCGACCTCGTCGATGGTATGGATGTGCGTGACGCGGGCCATCAGGCGGCCTCGGCTGGCCGGTCTGCCGGCTGTTTCCAGTTCCATGGAAGCAACTCTGGCAACTGCGAGACCGGCATTTCGGAGATGCGGGCGATGACCTCGGCGAGCCAGGCTTGCGGGTCGATATCGTTCAGCTTGGCCGTGCCGATCAGCGTGTACATGGCGGCGGCGCGCTGCCCGCCACGTTCGGATCCGGCAAAAAGCCAGGACTTCCGGCCGAGGGCCACGCCGCGCAGGGAGCGTTCGGCGGCGTTGTTCGTCAGGCAGACCCGCCCATCCTCGAGGAACCGGGTGAAGCCCGGCCAATGGGCCGGCGACATCAGGTAGTCGATCGCCTTGGCCACCTTGGCGTGTTTCGAGAGCTTCGCTCGTTCGCCGCGCAGCCAGCGTTCAAGGTCTTCGACGAGCGGCATCGACAGGCGCTGCCGCGCCTCGAGACGGGCGGTAGGACCGAGGCCTTTGATATTCCGCTCGATCTCGAACAGGGCATCGATCCGCTTCACCGCCTCGAAGGCGATTGGCGAGATGTCCTTGGGCGACTTGCCCTTGCGGATGTTCCCCTCGACATCGGCAAGCTCGAAGAACTTGCGGCGGGCATGTGACCAGCATAGCGAGGGCAGGACGGATCCCGGGCTGCGATCGCTCTGGTAGAGCTGATTGTACCCGGCATAGGCATCGGCCTGGAGGATGCCCTGCCAGCCCCTCAAATGCCCGAACGGATGTTCGCCTGCCCGGTCGCGGGAGAACTTGAAGACAACGGCCGGCGGGGCAGTGCCAGAGAATGGGCGGTCATCGCGGACATAGGTCCAGAGCCGCGCGGTTTTCGTTCCGCCGCGGGCGAGCAGCGGTACCGTTGTGTCATCTCCATGAAGACGTTCGGCGGCCAGAACATGCGCCTCGATAAGCGCCTGCAACGGTTCCAGCAATGCGGTCACGGCACCGACCTGGTCGGCCAGCGTTGAGAGGCTCAGCTCCACGCCTTCTCGGGTATAACGCTCGGCCTGACGGTTCAAGGGCTGATGCTGGCCGTACTTTTCGAAGATGATCATCGCCAGAAGGCTGGGCCCGGCCCATCCCCGCGGAACGGGGTGGAACGGTGCCGGGGGCTGGCTGATCTTCTCACACGCCCGACATGTGAACTTCTCGCGGACAGTCTGGATCACCTTCCATTGGCGTGGGATGACCTCCAGCGTCTCGGTGATGTCCTCGCCCATCTTCACGATGCGGCCGGAACCACAGCAGGTGCAGGCGGTCGGAGCCTCGACCACCACCCGTTCGCGCGGCAGGTGGTCGGGGAAGGCTTTCTTCACGGGCTTGCGCCGATCGAAGCCTGCGACCGTGGTCGTCTTCTCTGCCGCCTGTTCGGCCTGCGCCTTGTCCTCGGCGGCATCGGCCACCAGCTCCTCGAGCTGCAATTCCAGCTGGTCGATGAGCCGCGCGGCACGTTCCGCGCTGCGGCCGTACTTGTCGCGCTTGAGCAGCGCGATCTCCAGTTTGAGCGCCGCGATCATCGCCTCGGAGGTCGAGACCACCGCGCGGGCCTGTGCGAGATCGGCTTCGGCGACCGCGGCACGTCCTTCCGCCGCAGCAAGGGCGGCGCGCAGTTCTTCGAGTTCGGAGGCGGTCTCGGACATGGCCGAGACCTACCATGCCGACCCGGGAAAGCCCATGACAAACAGTCTGATGACGGCGATTTATCCCGCTTTTGCAGGGCGTTGCGTCCAACGCGGATTGCGCCAGTCGATGCCTTCAAGAAGATAGCCAAGCTGCGCCGCGGAGATTGGCACCGCCTCTCCGGAGCCGCTTGCCGGCCAGATGAATTTCCCCGCTTCGAGACGCTTCAGATACAACGACATGCCGACCCCGTCGTGCCATAAAATCTTGACCAGATCGCCACGACGTCCACGGAAGCAAAATATTTCACCGGCATGCGGGTCGCGCCCGAGCCCCTCCTGGACCTGCAACGCCAGCGTGTTCATCCCCCGCCGCATGTCCGTCACGCCGCCCGCGATCCAGACTTTCACGCCGGGAGGGAACGCGATCATGCCCGCTCCACGATCTGGATGAGCCGCGCAAGGACGGCAGCCTCGGTTGTGGCGGTGGTCACAAGTCGGCGCCCGTTGGGCAGAATGATCTCGACCCGGTCGCGGCCCGTGTTGTCCGTCGTGTCCCGCACATCGGCCACAACCGGCCCGGGCGCAGGTGCAGGCGTCACGGCAACCGGCGCGAAATGCGTCCGATCCCCGTCAGCGGTCAACAGCCCCTCCCGTGCCTCCCGACGCCACCGCGTCAGAAGCGAGCGGGAGATTTCGTAACGCCGCGCCGTGGCGGCCGCCCGTCGCGGTGCAGCGTAGCTCTCTTCGACAATGCGTAACTTTTCCGCGTCCGTCCAACGGCGTCGACGCCCGGTATCCGTGACCGAGAGAACCTCAACTTGGGACATGATGCTATGGTCTGCCATAGCTTCAGGCTCTTACAGCCAGCCGCTCCGGTCCGTCAGACGGCCCTCGGCGGAGCCTTACG
>NZ_WJPO01000061.1 GCF_009649175.1 Rhodovulum strictum
TGTGCGTTCCGGGCTCATCCGGTCAGCGATTCCGATAACATCCGGTCAGTAATTCCGATCTGATCCGGTCACGGATTCCGGGGCATCCGGTCACCCCGGCATCCGGCCGAGAGACGCGCTGCTGGGCGATCGTGCAGCGGGGTAGCCTCGCCGTCTTCGAGGACGAGCAGGGAAGCCCCAGAATGAGACGATTGCCGATGCGCAAGATTGCAGAAGCCCTTCGCCTGAAGGCCGCCGGGCTGTCGACGCGGAAGATTGCCGTGAGCCTGAATGTGGGCCAGTCGACGGTCAGCGAGTATCTCAAACGTGCGCAGATGGCCGGGATGTCCTGGCCGCTGCCGGACGGGATCGACGAGGCCGCGCTCGAGCGCCGGCTGTTTCATCCGGTCGGGGAGGCGACGCGGCGCGGGCTGGCGCAGCCGGACTGGTCGGCGGTGCATGTTCAGATGCGACAGAGAGGGGTCACGCTGTCGCTGATCTGGGAGGAATACCGCGCCACCCATCCGAAAGACGGCTACGGCTACAGCCGGTTCTGCGATCTCTATCGCCGCTGGGAGGGGCGGCTTTCGCCCACCATGCGCCAGCATCATGTCGCGGGCGAACGCGTCTTCGTCGATTATGCCGGCGATACCGTGGAGGTGGTCGACGGCGAGACCGGCGAGGTGCGCGCGGCGCAGATCTTCGTCGGCGTGCTGGGGGCGTCGAACTACACCTATGTCGAGGCGAGTTGGACGCAGAGCCTGCCGGACTGGATCGGCGCCCATGCCCGGATGCTGGCCTTCTTCGGCGGCGTGCCCGACCAGATCGTGTCGGACAATCTCAAGGCCGGCGTCACCAAGGCCTGCTTTCACGAGCCGCAGATCAATCGCACCTATGCCGAGATGGCAGCGCATTACGGCACGGCGATCCTGCCGGCGCGCCCCTACAAGCCGCGCGACAAGGCGAAGGTCGAGGTGGGCGTGCTGCTGGTCCAGCGCTGGGTCATCGCACGGCTGCGCAAGCGGCGGTTCTTTTCCTTGTCGGAACTGAACGCCGCGATCCGCGATCTGCTGCCCGGCCTGAACGGCAAAGTGACCCGCCATCTGGGCGCGAGCCGCCAGGCCCTGTTCGAACAACTGGACAAGCCGGCGCTGAAACCGCTGCCCGACAGACCCTACGACTATGCCGACTGGCTCGAACGGCGCGCCGGGCTCGATTATCATGTCGAGGTCGAGAAGCATTACTACTCGGTCCCGCATACGCTTCTGAAGAAGACCCTCTGGGTCCGGATCACCGCCCGGACCGTCGAGATTTTCCACGAAGGCCAGCGGGTTGCCTCCCATGTCCGGACCTCGGGCAACCGCAAGCATACCACCGTAGCCGCGCATATGCCGGCGAGCCATCGCCGCTATGCCGGCATGACGCCGGCCGAGATCCGCCGCCGGGCCGAGCAGATCGGCCCCAACACTGCCGCTCTGGTAGAGCTGATCCTGCGAACGAAACCGCATCCCGAACAGGGCTACCGCGCCTGCCTCGGGATCGTCAGGCTCGCCAAACCCCATGGCCGCGATGCCCTCGAAGCCGCCTGCCTGCGCGCCCATGAGATCGGCGGGCAGAGCTACAGCTCGGTCAAATCGATCCTGCAGAACAAGCTGCATCGCCAACGGCCCGAAACGCCTGCGGAGGGGCCGGTGATCACCCATCCCAACATCCGCGGCTCCGGATATTTCCAGTGAGAAGGAGACATCATGCTTGACCATCCAACCCTCAACCGGCTGCGGGCGCTCAAGCTCGACGGCATGGCCGAGGCATTCACCGAACTGCAGAAGCAGGACGGCGCCGCCGATCTCAGCCATGCCGAATGGTTGGGCCTGCTAATTGACCGCGAGGCCGCCAATCGCGGCAACAAGCGCTATCAAAGCCGGATGCGCGCCGCGAAGCTGCGCCATGCCGGGGCCGCCATCGAGGATGTCGACTTCCGCACCCCGCGCAAGCTCGACCGCGACCTCTTCCGCCAGTTGGCCGAGGGCAACTGGATTGCACAGCGGCAGAATCTGATCGTCACGGGGCCGTGCGGCGTCGGGAAAACCTGGCTTTCCTGCGCCCTCGGCCAGAAGGCCTGTCGCGACGGCCGCACCGTCCTCTATCACCGTTTGCCGCGCCTCTTCGCCGATCTCGACCTCGCCCATGGCGACGGGCGGTTTCCGCGTCTGTTCCGCCAGCTCGTCCGAACGGACCTGCTGATCCTGGACGACTGGGGGCCCGACCGGCTGACGGCACAACACCGGCGCGACCTGATGGAAATCGTCGAGGACCGCTACAAGAACGGCTCGATCATGATCACTAGCCAGTTGCCTGTCGAAGCATGGCACGAGGTCGTCGGTGAGCCGACCTTCGCCGACGCCATCCTCGACCGGCTGGTTCACAACGCCCACCGGATCCCCCTCGACGGGCCCTCCATGCGGAAGAACGAGACATGACGCAGGCCCGGATCACCGCCGCGCGCGACGCCGCGCCAGCGTCATGGGGCGCGCACGGCGCCGCGCGCGGCTCCCGTATCGCCAGAACCGAAACACTTGACCGGCCCAACCGGAAACGACATCAAAAACCCACGCCCAGCGGCGTCATCTCGCGGTGACCGGATACTTCGGAACAGCTGACCGGATGTCGTCGGAATGCCCGACCGGATGCTCCGGAATGCGCA
>NZ_WJPO01000062.1 GCF_009649175.1 Rhodovulum strictum
GTAACCACCCGGTTGGCACCGCCTGCCAGATTTCGGCGTGAGCTCCTAAGACACGTGCATAGCGACGTCGCAAACGACGTCTTTTATGGGCGGAGGGGCGATGCGGGGCGAGGTTCTGGGTGTTGAGCGCCGCCGACGTTGGGACGACGAGGTGAAGCTGGCGATCGTGAGCGCTGTGGGGATCGACGGCGCGACGGTAACCCAGGTGGCGCAACGCCATGAGGTGACGCGGCAGCAGATCTACGCCTGGCGTCACGAGCTGAAGCGGAAGGGTTTGTGGTCTCCCGAGGCGGGCGCGCTGTTCCTGCCCGCTGGCATGGCGCCAGCGATGGAGCTGACGGTGGTGGAGCCTCCAGCCCGAGCCGCTGCCCCCGCAGCCTGGGTTGAGTTGCGCCTCGCGAAGGGCCGCGTGCTCCGGTTCGAGAGCGACATCGACGATGCGGCGCTGTCCCGTCTGATCCGCGCGGTGGATGCCGCATGATCGGGCCGGGGACCGGGGTGCGGGTGTATCTGGCCTGCGGGGCGACGGATATGCGGAAGGGGATCGGTGGGCTGGCAGCACTCGCGCAAGACGTGCTGCGCCAGAAGCCGACCGGCGGCGCGGTCTTCGCCTTCCGTGGGCGCAAGGGTGATCGGCTGAAGTTGCTTTACTGGGACGGCCAGGGGTTCTGCCTTTACTACAAGATCCTCGAGCGCGGGCGGTTTCCCTGGCCGAACACCAGCTCGGGGGCGGTGCGACTGACCTCGGCGCAGCTGGCGATGTTGTGGGAGGGCATTGACTGGCGGCGACCGGATTGGGGTGCGCCACCGGCCCGGGTTGGGTGATTTATCGGCTTGAAACCCCTTGTTTTTATGGCGCTTCATGATCGGGTGTGGTAGGTGATGGTATGTCGAGCGACACGCCCATCCTTCCCGAAGATCCCGCCATTCTGAAGGCAATGATCGCCGCCTTACAGGCGGAAAACGCGAAGATGTCGGCGACGATCCGGGCGCATGACCAGCTCATCCAGACGCTCCGGCTGCGGATCGCGAAGCTCAAGAAGCAGGCCTTCGGCAAGTCCTCGGAGAAGATCGAGCGCGAGATCGAACAGCTGGAATTGGCCCTCGAGGACCTGCTCATCGCCAGCGCCGAAAGCGCCACCACCCCGGCGGGCGAAGACGAGGCCGACACCGCGTCCGATGAGACCGCCGGCGAAACGGTCGAGCGCAAGCTGCGCCGCCGTCCACGTGTCTCCGAGGCCACCGCGCGCGAGCGGCGCGAGCTTGACCCGGGCAGCTGCTGCCCGGATTGCGGTGGTGACCTGCGCCTCGTGGGCGAGGACATGAGCGAGATCCTCGACCTGGTCGTGGCGCAGCTGAAGGTCCTGCAGATCGCGCGGCTAAAGAAGTCCTGCCGCCGCTGTGAGAAGATGGTGCAGGCGCCCGCGCCCAGCCGTCCCATCCCGGGCAGCATGGCGAGCGCGGCCCTGCTGGCCTGGATCCTCGTGTCCAAGTTCGACGATCATCTCCCGCTCTATCGCCTGAAGGAGATCTTCGCCCGCATGGGGGCCGACATTCCGGACAGCACGCTGGTCGACTGGTGTGGGCGCGCCATGAAGGTGCTGGCGCCGCTGGTCGAACGGATCGAGGCCGATGTGATGGCCAGCGACCTGCTCCACGCCGATGACACCCCGATCCGGGTGCTGGATCGGTCCCTCAAGGACCGCGGCCTCGGAAAGGGGGTGAAGCAGGGACGGATCTGGGCCTATGTCCGCGATCCGCGACCTTGGGCAGGCACAGCGCCACCCGGGGCGGTCTACCGCTTCGCCCCGGATTGGAAGCAAGAGCACGTCCATGGGCATCTGGCCCAGACCCGCGGCATCCTGCAGGCCGATGGCTACAAGGGCTATGCCAAGCTTTACGAACCCGACCCCGACGGCACGCCCCGTCTGCAGGAGGCGTCATGCTGGGCGCATCTGCGGCGCGACTTCCACGACGAATGGGGCAAGACGAAATCGGCCATCGCACGCGAGGCGCTCGACCGCATCGGCGCGCTCTATGACATCGAGCGGGAGATCAACGGGCAGCCTGCCGAGATCCGCGTTGCCGCGCGCCAGAAGCTCAGCGCGCCGAAGGTCGACGCCTTCTTCGCCTGGTCCGAGAGCCAGCTCACGCGGATCCCCGGCAAAGGCGACCTCGCGCGCGCATTCCGCTATGGGCTGGCCCGCCGGGCCTCGTTCAGCCTCTTCCTCACCGATGGTCGCGTGGCCATCGACAACAATCCGGCCGAGCGTGCCCTGCGCCCGATCGGCATCGGCCGGAAGAACTGGCTCTTCGCGGGCGCCGACACCGGCGGCGAAACGCTGGCCCGCGCCATGACGATCGTCGAGACCGCCAAGCTGAACGGCCTCGATCCGCAGGCCTATCTCGCCGACGTGCTCAACCGGATCCAAGACCACAAGATCAACCGGCTCGACGAGCTCCTGCCGTGGAACTGGACACCGGTCGCCGTCGCTCAGGCCGAGGCCGCCTGATCAACCGCGGTGCCAACCGGGCGGTTAC
>NZ_WJPO01000063.1 GCF_009649175.1 Rhodovulum strictum
GCCAAGCCCCGCATGTCCGAACGCTGGGGCGTTGCGCGCGACCTGGACCGCTCGGCCGAGGCCCCCGTCCAGATCTTCACGCCCCGGAATTCCTCGGGCTTCGAGTGGACGAAGGCTTTCCCGCGCCTGCCGCACGGGTTCCGCGTCAGCTTTTCTGACGCCGAGCGGGACCATGACACCCGCCAGATCATGGTGATGCGGCCCGGCTACAGCGACGATTCCGGGCTGGTCGAACAGGTGCGGTACGCCGGGCTGGTCACCGAGGCCGAGGTGCGCAAGCGCGCGGAATACGACCTCGCCCAGGCCGACATGCGCGGGGTCTATTACACCCTCTCGGCACCGGCCGAGGCAATCGTCTGCAGGCGCGGCGACCTGGTCGGTGTCGTGCATGACACGCTCTCGGCGCAGGCCGGGGCCGGTCGGGTGATGGATGTGGCCCTCGACGGGGGCAATGTCGCCGCGATCCGCCTGGACAACCCTGTGCCCGTCTCGAACGAGCCCGACCTGCTGGCTGTCACGGACATGCGGGCCGTCACGGACATGCGGGCCATCGGCCGGCGCACCGGGGCCGCGATCCGGCGCACGACCGGCACGGTCACCGTGCATGCCGTCGCGGGCGGCACCGGCGAAACGGATGTCCTGGAATTCGACCCGCCGATACCGGCCGCCGGGATCGCAGAGGACGTGCTGGTCGCGGTGGGCGATCTGGGGCGCGAGATGCTGCGTGCGGTGGTCTTCGCGGTCGAGCCACGGGCGGATTTCATGGCCAGCCTGACGCTGGTCGACGAAGGAAAGGAGCTGTGGGCCTGATGGGAACGCGCGACATCTTCTCCGGGTCTTCGGCCGGACCGATTCCCGGCCCGAGCTTCCTGGACCAATACGCGATGCACATGGCGGCGCTGTACCGCGCCAGCTGCTTCCCGCTGACGGGGGTGGCGGGGGTGAACACCATCACGGCCACGCTGGATCCGCCGCTGGGGGCCAGCGGGCTGATCGACGGCATGCGGTTCGGGATCGGCTGGACGTCGGTCAACACGGGCGGCATGACGCTGTCGATCGGGGGGCTGCCGCCGGTGCCGGTGCTGGATGCCAAAGGCGCGACGCTTGTCCCGGGCGCCGTCAGCGCGGGGCTGCGCAGCACGCTGGAATATGTCGGCGGGGCGTTCCGGGTGCAGAGCCCGCTGCTGGCGGGCGAAACCATCGGCGCAGGCCCCTTCTACTGGCAGTTCGATTTGTCCGGGACGTGGACCAAGCCGCCCGGGTTGCCCGATGACCGGGCGGTGCTGGTGCATGCGATAGGTGCTGGCGGGGGGAGCAATCGCTACGCCCCGGGAGCAGGAGGCGCCTGCGCCATAGGCGTGTTCCGCGCTATACAACTGCCATCTTCCGTTGCCATCTCTGTCGGGGCAGGTGGTCTTGGGCGAACGGACTTTGGGGGTACAGCGGCGGCCGGCGACAGCACATTCGGATCGCTACTGACCGGCTACGGAGCCGGGCCAGCGTCTGCGTCTGAGGCCGCGAACGTCCCGGGTGCAATGTTCGGCCGGGGTACGACTGCCGGGTGGAACAGCGTGCTCGGTGGCGGCTACTACGTTGATGTTGGAGGTACCACCAACAGCAGCTGGTATGGCGGCGGCTGTGGCGCTCGGACATCAGGTGCTGTCGGGCGTTCCGGGATGGCAGGAAATGGCGGCAACGTAAACCAGCCCGGCAATGCGCCTGGCGGTGGCGCCGGGCTTTATCCCTCAGTAGGTGGCGCGGGCCCGCTGAACGGCGCCCGAGGCGAGGTGAGGATCTGGATATGAGACTCGCGCAGATCGAGGACGATCTGGTCGTCAACGTGATTGAGGCTGCACCCGGCGCGGTGCCCGACTGGGCCGCAGGCTGGCCCGAGGCGGGCGAGGCCGGGCCGGGCTGGTCCTATGCCGACGGCGTGTTCACGCCCCCGCCTGAACCCCCGCCCGCGGTGCCCGAGACGATCCGGGTGATCCAGTTCGTCCGGGCGATGCGGCTGACGCGCCCCGACGGGTCCGAGATCGACCCGGAAACGGGATATGCGGGGCCGACCGCCTGGGACACGCATCGCGCCACGATCGAGGCGCATCCGGACTGGGGCTACATCACCGAAATCCCGCGCCACGATCCGCTGACGCTGGCCGTCGCCGCGGCGATGGGCGCGACGGCCGGGCAGATGGACGCGATCTGGATCAGGGGGGCGGCGCTGTGATCCGGGACCTTCCTGAAAACCTAGCAACACAGGAGACCAACAGATGACCACCTATTCCAACGATCTGTACGATGCGGGGCTGCAAGTGCTTCGCGATGCCGTGACGCCGCGGCTGCACCTGTGCAGCCAGGAGCCGACGACCTATGCGCAGGCTGCGACCACGTACAAGCTGGGTACGAAGAACGCCCCCA
>NZ_WJPO01000064.1 GCF_009649175.1 Rhodovulum strictum
GTAAGCGACCGCCCAGTACCCTCGTTGCCTGAGGTGGTCTGCTGTCCGAGATGACGCCCGTAACGACGGAGGTGTCAGATGGATAGCGATGTACAAACTTACGTAAGTTCTCACAGTGACGACGAAGGATACGCCGGGCGTATCGAGGTTGTGACGGGTCCGAGCGGGCGGCGGCGGTGGCCGGAGCATGTGAAGGCGGCCATGGTGCTGGAGACCTATCGCGACGGGGTGTCGGTTGCGGATGTCGCCCGTCGGTACGACGTTTCCGCGCCGCAGCTGCATGCCTGGCGGCGGGCGGCGCGGGACGGGCTGTTGCCGATGCCCGATGACGATGCGCTTGGCCTCGTGCCGGTGTTGGTCTCCGGAGATGGCGGCTCCCGCCGCGATGGCGGCGCCGGTGACAGCGGAGCGATCGAGATCAAGGTGGACGACGTCCGCATCCTGGTGCCATCGACCTTTGACCCCGGCCATCTCGCCCGGGTGATCTCGGCGGTGCGGGACGCATCATGATCCTGCCCGGCGGACGTTACCGCGTCTACCTGGCCACGAAGCCGGTCGATTTCCGCAAGGGGCACGCTGGCCTGTCGCTGATCGTGCAGTCGGTGCTCGGGCAGGACCCCTTTTCCGGCGCGGTCTTCGTCTTCCGCTCCAAGCGCGGCGACCAGATGAAGTGCCTGGTCTGGGACGGCAGCGGGCTTGTGCTGATCTACAAGAAGCTGGAAGGGTCTGCCTTCCGCTGGCCGAAGCCCGCGGACGGGGTGATCCGGCTGTCCCCGGCGCAGTTCTCCGCCCTGCTCGAGGGGCTGGACTGGACGGCGGTTCTGCCCGAGCGACGACGGCGGCCGCGCTTGGCGGGATAACCCGCGGCAGGATGACTCGGAGCGCGGTTTCGGGCGGCGGTCGCTGCGCCGCCGGTGTAGACATGCGCCATGGCACCGGACGGGACGATCAGCGCGGCCTACGTGGCAGACCTCGAGCGGCGGCTGGCTGTGGAAACGGCCGCGCGCATCGAGGCCGAGACCCGTCTGGCCCGGGTCGAGGAGGCTCGCGCCCGGCTGGAACGGATGGTCAAGCAGGCGCGGCACGAGAAGTTCGGGGCGAAGTCCGAAAAGCTCGATCCCGATCAGCGCCATCTGCCGTTCGAGGATATCGATGTCGCCGAGGGCATGCTGGCCGCGGCGGGCGACGCGGCCGAAAAGGCTGTCGGCAACCGGAAGAAAAGCCGGAAGCCCTCCAACCGGAACAAGGGCAACCTGCCCGACCACCTGCCGCGGATCGAGCAGGTCATCGAACCCGAAAGCAGGCTCTGCCCCTGCGGGTGCGGCGAGATGGTGAAGGTCGGCGAGGACCGGAGCGAGCGGCTGGACGTGATCCCCGCCCAATTCCGGGTTCTGGTCACGATCCGCCCGAAATACATGTGCCGCAATTGCGCGGGCAATTCCCATGCCCAGGCACCGGCGCCGGAATGGCTGGTGCCCCGCGGCCTGCCCACCGAGGCGATGGTGGCCCACTGCATGGTCGCCAAGTTCGGGGATTACCTGCCGTTCTACCGCCAGGCCGATATCTACCGCCGGCAGGGCCTCGACCTCGATCGGACGATGCTGGCCAACTGGGCCGGCCGGGCGGCGCAGCTGTTGCAGCCGGTGATCGACGCGATGATCGCCGACCTCCGCCGCTCCGACCGGTTGCAGATGGACGAAACCTATGTGCCGGTGCTGGCCCCCGGCACCGGCAAGGTGCGCAAGGATTTCCTCTGGGCGATCCTGCGCGACCAGCGCGGATGGGGTGGCGGCGATCCCCCCATCGTGGTGTTCCGGCATTCCCGCACCCGGAGCGGCAAGATCGCGCAGACGATGCTGAAGGGGTTCACCGGCAGCACGCTGATGGCGGACGGCCATCCCGTCTACGATGTTATCGCCGATCCGAAGCAGACCGCGAAGCCATGGACCATCGCCTATTGCTGGACGCATTGGCGGCGCCGCTTCGTCACGTTCAGCCAGAGCACACCGTCGCCGGTCTGCGAGGAGATGATCAGGCGCATTGCCTCGCTCTACGCCATCGAGAAGGAAATCCGCGGCCGCGACCCCGAAACGCGCAGGGCCGTCCGCCAGAAACTGTCGAAACCAATTGCCGAGGCCCTGCGCCCGTGGCTGGAAGGTTGCCTGCAGGATCTCTCCTCGACCAACGACCTGGCCAAGCATATCCGATACGGCCTGAAACGCTGGGACGGCCTGACCCGCTTCCTCGATGATGGCCGGCTCGAGATGGACACCAACGGCGTCGAGAATTCGATCAGGC
>NZ_WJPO01000065.1 GCF_009649175.1 Rhodovulum strictum
GCACCTGTGCAGCCAGGAGCCGACGACCTATGCGCAGGCTGCGACCACGTACAAGCTGGGTACGAAGAACGCCCCCAGCATCGGTGCGCAGACGAACCGGGCCGGTGGTGGCCGGAAGGTGGACATCGCCACCTTCACGGACGGGACCATCGACGCTTCCGGCACCGGTACGCATTGGGCGCTGGTCGATGCCTCGAACAGCCGTCTGCTGGTCACGCTGCCCGTCCCGGCGCCCCAGGTGGTGACCGCGGGCAACCCGATGGCACTGACCAGCGCCATCGAAATCGGTTTCGCACCGGCGGCGTGATGATGCAGCCCCGGGTCTCGCGAGCACAATTGGAGGCAGCGGCAGGGCGTGGGCTCTGTCCGCAGCGACTTGCCGACGAGATTGGGATCCATCGTCAGTCTGTCGCGCGCGCCATGGTGCGCCATGGCGTCGCCCTGCCCAACGGGAAGGCCGGGCGCGATCCGATGCTGGAATTGCGCGAGACCGTGATGGACCTGCGCCCGGCAGACGCTGTTGATCTGCTGCTGTCTGTGGTGGCCGATCTGGCGGGGCAGGACGATGACCGGGTGGGGAACGGCCTCGGCCTGACCCGGATGCAGCGCGCGCTGTTCTGTGCGCTTTATCGCCGGGAGGGGCAGGTCATTCCGCATACCGCCCTGTATGCCGCGCTGTGGCCGGGGGTTGATGAGCCCCGCGCGGATTGCTCCGCCAAGGTGTTGGTCTGCTCCCTGCGCAAAGCTCTGTCCGGGCTGGCCCGTGTCGAGCCGGTGTTCGGGGAGGGATACCGCCTGGTGCGCGAGGATGGTGTTGTTTTTTCGTGGGAGACTGACCGATGACCTTGTCCAAATTCCCCGCTGTGATGCCCCAGGCCGCGGCGGCCGTGATCGAGGCGGCCGAGGCGCTGCGCTATATCCAGTCCAGCACGGGCGATCTGCGACTGCGGGACATCGACCGGGCCAATGACGCGATGCGGGCGGCGAAATCCCTGTGTCTGTCGGCTCTGGCCGAGGGGCAGAAGCAGCCCGCCGCGAGCGCGGCGTTCATGGCCAGCATCGGCGGTCCGTCCTCGCTGGCCGTGTTCGCCGGGCATCTGGCGCAGATCGACGCAGCGGCGACCGCGTGGAATGACGCATGGTCGGCATGGCTGGACACGCTGGAGGTCAGCGAGCTGATCCAGCCCGCCACGCTGGATCGCGACGGGATCGAGACGCGCTATATCGCCCGAACCGAGGTGATCGGGGACGCCAAGGCCGCGCCCCTGCGCGGGTCGCAGGCTCTGGCCGATCTGGTGGCCGCGCTGGCGGCGGTGGGGGCGTGATGGATAGCCTGCCCGCCCCTGTCGCCGCGCTGGTGCGGATCATGCCGCCGTGGCTGCGTGAGCTGTTCCTGACGCCCTCGGCGTTCCCGGACGATCCGCGGAAATATGCCAGAAACCAGGTGCTCCACTTCGCGCTGGTGGGCGCCCTGCCCGTGGCCCTGATCGGCCCGTGGTTCGCCCCCATCTCGCTGACCCTCTATGCGGGCTGGGAATGGCTGCAATGGCGCTATCTGGGCGGCGATCTGTCCGATGGGCTGGAGGACATGGCGTTCCAGAGCGCGGGCGTGATCCTGTGCGTCACGCTGTTCTGGCCGATGCTGGTGCCGATGGGGCTGATCCTCGGCGCGGGCGTGGCGCTGCGCCGGGGGCTGTAAACCATGGCCTATGCCGTCATTTCCGGGTTCACGGGCGTCGGGGCCAGCAAGGCAACGGTAGAGATTGGCGGCGCCAGCTATGACGTTTACGAGTTCCCGGCCGATGGCTCGATCACGGTCGAGGCGGGCGGGGACGTGGACTACCTGATCGTCGGTGGTGGTGGGCGCGGTGGGGCTATTCAATATGGCGGCGCTGGGGGCGGCTCGGGCGGGGATGCGCTGAGCGGGGTTGCGAATGTGGCTGCCGGCAGCCACTCCCTCGTCGTTGGTTTGGGCGCTGGCGGTGTCGGAAGCCTGACCGGAGATCAGGGGGGAGGTCAGGATAGTTTGGCGCTAGGTCTGACCGCGAGAGGCGGCGGGAGGGGCGCAGGCGAGCCTGATTTTTCGGCCTCGCGTCAGCCGCCTCTTAGTGGCGGCGGCGGCGCATCACGAAATCTGGTGAGCAGCCTCAATACCGGCGTGGTGCACCCTACGTCATATAAGCCCGGCTTATTCGTCCAATTCGGCCGGAAAAGTTGCGTGCGCCTGAAAGCGCTGTAGTTTCAAGCTGCTAGACCAGA
>NZ_WJPO01000066.1 GCF_009649175.1 Rhodovulum strictum
GGGCCCTCAGGACGCCCTCGACCCGCCCGAAAGCAGCACCTTGGCTCCAATGTCAGCCGGCCGGTGAATATCGCGGGTTAAGAAAGACGATCACAAGTGGGGAACGCTTCTGGCGATGTTCACCGGGGCACGGTTGCGGGAAGTCGCGCAACTGGTGCCATCTGACATTCGGAATGAAGGCGGCATCTGGTACATCGACATCAACGCAGACGGTGAGAAGAAAAGCCTGAAATCGCCTGCCGCCAAACGCCGGGTGCCCGTCCATTCGGAGTTAATCCGGCTTGGCTTTCTCGAATGGGTCGAAGGCTGCGCCAAGCAACTCCGCTTGTTCATGTCGTTCACGCACAACACCAAGGAAGGCTATGGCCGTAATCTGGGCCGCTGGTTCGGCACCTTCCTCACCAAGATCGGCATGAAAGAAGACGGTCTTGTCTTCCACAGCCTGCGCCACACTGCCATTACCCGGATGCGACAAGCCAGTATTGAGTTGTCACTTGTGCAAGAGATCGTCGGGCACGAGCGCGACACCGTGACAGACGGGTACTTTGGCGAGGGCTACACGCTGGCGCAGAAGAAGGATGCGATTGAGAAAATCACCGCACGGTAGCCGTACAGCATAAATCAGGTGCAAAGGATCAGGATGAAGGAGTGGGGCCAAACCGCATGGCCCCTTCCGCCATGTAGGCAAAACGGCCTGCTTCGTCGCGGATCGCTTCAAGCGCACTGGAAGTCATCGCTTCGTCGGTAACTTCTGCAATCCAGTCAGGATCAACACTGTCAATGTCAATGCGCTCAAGGTTGGTCAGTTGGGCAAGGATAAACGCCGCGCCGTTGGTGTGCATTTCAAGATCAGACAGGCGAAGGCGACATGCTTGCAGCGTTCCATCAAATGCGCCAAGCGCAGCGGCTGCAAACTCTTTGTCGTCCACTTCGCGCTTCATTGCCTTGAGATACCCAAGATGGTGAATAGCAGCCGCATCTTGAACATGCCCCAAATCGTCAGACTGAGGCGCTTCATCGGGTTCAGTTGCGGCAGGCTCACCCATCGGCGCGTTATCTTCGTGCCTGAGCGGCACAATGAAGTTGTCTTCCGCTTTCGGGTTCATTGCGCCCGCGCAAAAGGCGCTCACCACGAAAGCAACGCCCAAGGGCATGATGAAAGCCAAAAGCAAGAAGCCAACAACTAGAAACAGCCACCAATACACGCGGAAAAACCGCATGGTGCCGGTGGCGACCAAGAGTTGCATTTGCAGGTTCCACCAATAGCGCCCGATCACGCCAAGGCTGGTACTCGCAGCGGCAAAACCTTCGGTCGCAGCACCGTAGGCGACGTGGTGGTCAGGTGACTTGTTGTTGAGGCTCATAAGGCGCTCCGTTGGTGAGACTGACGCGCGCCCCGGCACGGCCCGACACCGGACAGCAAGGACGATCAATATCCAGATTTTAGATACCTAGTTTTGAGATATAGTCAACGTGCCCAGTGCAGCAGCATAGGGCGTCCATGCCTAAAACCCTTGGAGATCATAGGCATGATGCTCTTGTCCGCTACCTCATCGAGAAGCGCGGCGAGGCAGGCTTGAAGCAGGTGGAACTTGCGGGGCGGATGAAGGTCTACCAGTCCTTCATCGCGCGGCTGGAAAGCGGGCAACGCCGGGTGGATGTGGTGGAACTGGTCAAGCTGGGCGAGGTTCTGGGCTTCGATCCGACCGAGATTGTGGGCAGGCTGGCGAAGATGAAAGGGTGAACCCACCCCGTGCCGCCAAAATCGTTACCAGTAACGAGGGAGCGCCGGAGGCGGCGCGACCGGAGGGTATCACAAGCACTATGGCTATCATATATTTTCAGTAGGTTACACGACCTCCACACATATAGGGGAAACCCTAGAGCGGTTCACGGAATGCCCGAAACGCCTGCAAGCGGCCTTCGTACCCCTCGGGTTCCAGCAACATTGCAATGTCCGGCTCGATAGGATGTTCGTAACCGCCCGGTTGGCACCGCGGTTGATCAGGCGGCCTCGGCCTGAGCGACGGCGACCGGTGTCCAGTTCCACGGC
>NZ_WJPO01000067.1 GCF_009649175.1 Rhodovulum strictum
ACGCCAAGGACACACCCCCGGAGCAACCAGAGGAAACCGACATGGAAGCACGCATCGCAGAACTTGCCGACACCCTGAAGCGACCTGCCGAGGCCATGCGGCGGGAATCTGCGGCCATCAAGTGGCGCGTGCTTGAACGGGTCTTCGGCACCTACGAGGCCCGGCAGTTCGCCTGGCACGGTCTGAACGCTGACCTTGACGAGTTCAGCGACGAGGCCGCGGCAATCGAGAAGATCACCGTCGCGACGGGAACCCTCGACGAAGACTGCGACTTCTGACCACCAGCATGGTCATCCCTATCGTGGTCATCTGACCACCCTGCGCGGCCCCGAGGGACACCTCTCGGGGTCGCCAACGTCGCAGCCGACAGCGGCAAGATACAGCCCTACGGAGCCAGCGCAATCGCCTTCCGCATGGCCTCGGTCGCTGCCTTCAGCTTCGCCTCATCGCCACCATACACCCTGTTGCCCACGCTCCCCAAGGAATGCCCGAGAATGCGATGCTCATCACGTTCGGAAACCCCAGCCATGACCAGCAAGTCCTTCATGTTGTGGCGCAGGGAGTAGACGACATGGCGCCGGTTCTTCGTCAGTTCCCGAAGGTGCTTCATCAGTGCCGCAGAGACCGCGTCAGGGCCTCCCTCATGGCCATATAGCGGGAACAGCATGCGTTCACCCTCGGCCAGCTTCACGGCCTCCTGAGCGGCTGCCAGAGCGTCCCCGACAAGGGGAACCGAACGGATGCTCGACAGGGTCTTGAGGCGGCGCCCCTCGTGCCAGCGGATGCGAAGATGCGGCGTGTCGCCCGCAAGGACAATGTCCTCGACCCGGAGGCCGGTGACCTCGCCAAGGCGGCAGCCTGTCCCTTCGAGGATGCGCCAGATCAACCGCAGGTCGCCCGTCAGCTTGCCCCGCATGGCCGACGCGATCTTGGCCGGGAGGGGGTCGACCTTCTCGCGTGCCGCGACCCGCGCCCCCGACGCCGCCGATAGCCCCTCGATGGGCAGCTTGTCGAACGGGCTCGCGAAATCGAGGAGGCCAAGCTCGCGTGCCCCGTAGGAGACCACCGTCCGCAGGAGTCCAAGCTCGCGCTTGACCGAGGCCGGGGAGACCCTCTCACCCTTCGCGCCCAGCTTCTCGCGCGAGAGCATGTGATCGCGGACCTTGCGGGCATGCTCGCGGGTCAGGTCGGACAGCGCCGTGGTGGCGGGCAGACCCGCCTCGGAGGCGAGCTTCATCACGCGCTCAAGCCGGACCATCGCGGCGCGATGCTCTGCCCCCATGCCACCCCCGAGCTTCTCTGCGACATAGACATTGCGGGCATCTTCGAGGGTCAGCGCGGGCGCGGACCGGCGGGGGTCCATGAGGGCTTGCACCAACAGCGGGTCGGGCCGACCGAGGGAGACCAGCGACTCGGCCACCAGCGCCCGCGCCTCGTCGTGATCGTCATCTCCGAGACCCACGACACCGGCAGCCATTTCATTGGCTTCCCTGACAGCGGCCTCCCATGCAGCCCGAGGGGTCAGCCTCTGCTTGGGGGCCTTCGCCGCCAAGACCTCGCGCTCGAACTCCGCCTCGACGCGGCCATACTGGCGCAGGAGGTCAGCATCAGACCGGGCCTTGATCACCCGCTTCCACTCACTCTTGCCGATCTTGGTCCTGACCGCCTCGGGAACCCGCCGCCGGTATTCCCACCGCCCCTGACCAAGTTCGCTCAGACCCCGCAGTTTCATCGTAACAATGCCCAATGTGGACCTCCCGTGGACCCGAATGTGGACCCGAGGAGGCAGCTATCGGCCTGTTTGCCTTGAGAAAT
>NZ_WJPO01000068.1 GCF_009649175.1 Rhodovulum strictum
AACCAGCGCGGAACCATCCCCCGGCCACGATCAGCACGAGCAAGGGACGTGACATCCCGACCGTAGACCGGGGCCATGCCGCGCGGGCCGGACATCTGTCCTGCCGTTGATGTCCGAGGGTCGGACCAATGTCCGACCACGCGAAAAACGTCAGGGAAAACGCGACCATGACAGCATCGGCCCGCGCGCCCGAATACTTCGAGCCGGACAGCTTTTGCCGCCATGTGATGGACACGCTCGGCTATGAGGTGGTCCAGGCGATCCGTGAGCGGCTGGGCGGGCAGGAGTTCAAGATACCGCATCCGAAGAACCTGTTCGACGGTCATCCGCTGGCCGTGGCGCTGGGGCTGGACGAGGCCAGGGCGCTGGCCGAACAGTTCAACGGCGAGCGGGTCTATGTGCCGCAGCCGACAAGGGGCGCGACCGACACGGCCCTTCTGGAAGCCGTCGAGGCGGGCGCGACCAATCACGACCTGGCCGACCGCTACGGCCTGACGGTGCGGCACGTGCGGCGTCGCCTGGCCATGCTCGGCGTCCGCAATCCGAACCACCGAACCCCGGTCGGACGGCCCCGCAGCACCGACCGGAACGATACCGCCCCCACCCGCGCCCGCAGGATCGATTCTAACGGGGGGTTAACGGGGTCTACGGGCGCAACCCGGCAGTCCGGCTAGTCCGACTGCCGTCAATCAGGAAGGCCGCTCCTGCGGCCGCTCAGCAAGGGAAACGACATGAGCTCTCTCAACACCAACACCGCCCGCGTGATCGACCCGGTCCTTTCGGGCATCGCCCAGGGCTATCGCCATGCGCAGCGCGTCGGCCATATCCTCTTTCCGGCCGTCGATGTCATGGCGCGCGGCGGGCGCGTGATCGAGTTCGGCCGCGAAAGCTTCTGCAACTACAAGTCGCGCCGGGCACCGGGGGCCGATGCGGTCTGCATCCAGTTCGGCTATGAAGGCAAGCCCTTCAGCCTGGACCAGTATTCCCTGGACGCGCCGGTGCCGCGCGAACATGCCGAAGACGCCCAGACCGTGCCGGGCATCGACTTGGGCAAGCGGGCCGTCAACCTTGTGATGGATGCGCTGACGCTGACGCTGGAAATCGAACAGGCCGAGCTTGCGCTCGATCCGGCGAACTATCCCGAAGACAACATCCTTGCCCTGGCGGGCTCGACCTGCTGGAACAGCGAGGCGGCCGACCCGATCATGGACATCGACGAGGCGAAAGAGCGGGTGCGCACCACCTGCGGCGTCGATCCGAACCGCATGGTGGTCAGCAGCGCGGGATTCCGGGCGCTGAAGAACCACCCCCGTATCACCGAGCGGTTCAAGTACACCACGTCCGAAAGCATCACCGCCAAGATGCTGGCGGGTCTGTTCGAGCTGGACGAGCTGGCCGTGGGCAAGGCCACCTATGTGGACAGCGATGCGCCTGACGCGCCGTTCAAGGAGGCGTGGGGCAACGCCGCCGTGCTGGCCTATGTGCCAATGCAGGACGCCGCCCTGGAACAGCCCTCGTTCGGCTACACCTACACGCTCAGGGGGCATCCCTTCGTCGAGCCGCCGCGCTGGGAAGGCGGGCGCCGGTCGTGGGTCTATGGCGTGACCTACGAGCGCAAGCCGGTGCTGACGGGCATCGCCTCGGGCTTCCTGTTCCAGAACATCGTGGACCCGGCGTGATGAGCGGCGCGGGCAAGTTCGGCCCGGTCGAGGTGTTCCGGGCGGGCAGCTTCACCGACATGACCGGTGAG
>NZ_WJPO01000069.1 GCF_009649175.1 Rhodovulum strictum
AAGACCTTCCTTTCCGCCATCGCCCTCGCCGCAACCGTCCTGTTCTGGCTTTGACGATCAATGAGTCTGGAGCCTAGGGCCGGCATCGATTGCAATCGCTGCGATAACGACGGTCGGGGGTTTGCGTTTGCCACGGTGATCGTCGTGCTTGCGATACCGTTTGTCGCGGAACCTCTTGATCAGTTGCAAGGCAACCACGCGAGGCGATTTCTGGTCGAGCGGGACATGCACCGGCATCGGTTGGGTGTCTGCCTTTTGCAACGCCAGACCGGACGTCTCATTCGACAGCCGTGTGGCCAGTTCGGCATAGGTTTCGCCATCGACGAGGTAGCGGCGCGCATCGAAGCGTTTCTGAAACGCCTCGCTGATTTCGACATGAGCATTGAAGTGATTGGCAAACCCCTTCGGATTGATATCCTTGTGGTACCGCTCGTCCGTCTCAGGCTTGTAGTGAAACAAGGTCGCTACGCGCTCAGGCGTCCCGTTGATGCGAACGACGGGCATCAGATCGACCGTGACACCGTCCGGGTACGTAACGGTGACACATCGACTGTTTTTCTCGATCAGATAGTCGTAATACTTGCTGCCTTTTTCACCCTTGACTGCCTTGTACAATTGCTCCAGCACCCAGGCCGGGTCGGTCCCTGGAGCGATCGCTATCTCAAGCACGGCATCAACGTCGTGCTGGTCGGTCTTCAGGCGTGACCGAGTTGCCGCGTGAATTGCGAAGCTGCCAGAAGGATAGACCTCAAGCACCAAGTCCTCGAGAGGGCTGCCAGGGCGGTCCACATGCTGTGCGAGTCCACGAAAATGCCCGTCGGCTTCATCGTGCATGGTACGGGTGATCTGAATGGCGCGCGCAACGTCCATCATCGCAGCTTCGACGGGATCGATCTCCAAGCTGCGGGCAAAATCCTCCAAGTTCGTCCTGATATTCATGTTCTTCTGCCCCCTCAGGCTTGACGGATTCCCCGATCCGTCCTACAGTTTTTGACGCTTTCGTAGGGTAGAAAGTCAAAAAAGAAGCCGCGAGCAAGCGGCGTGAGTCCTACGATTTCGTCATACTAACACGTCTGGGAGCGTCATGTCAATTTCTGCGGATTCCGACTGTGGGTTCGGTGAAAGGTTGCGTCAAGCCCGCGAGGCTCGAAAGATCAACCAAACGGAGCTAGCCGCGAGAACCGGGTTACAGCCATCGGCAATCGGTCACTTCGAGAAGGAGCGGCGGAAACCGTCCTTTGCGAACATTCGGGCACTCGCCAAGGCTTTGAACGTAACATCAGACTACTTGCTCGGCAGGACAAGTGACATGGCCGGTGCAACAACTGCATTCCGTGGCGAGGAGAACTTGTCGGAAGATGACCGCGAGCACGTCCAGATGATGATCGACCTGATGAACCAGAGGAAATCGGGTCGTTGAGTAAGTTCAGAATTCAAATGGCGCGGCGTCAGGGCGAGCTCAAAGCTAAGGAGAAGGGCTATGATACCTTTCCTGTAGATCCCTTCGCGATCGCGGAAAGCGAGGCCATCATGGTCGAGCCGAAGCCCCCAGACCAGGTGGGCGTGAGCGGCGGAATCATCTTCCACGGTGAGAGCGTTGGCATTTTCTACGCCACCAATATTAGGGTCAGGACCCATTGATATACTTGAAGCTGTCCGGCCTGCGTGATTCAAGCTCCCGAACTGACGGGGGTGGAGA
>NZ_WJPO01000006.1 GCF_009649175.1 Rhodovulum strictum
CCATGACCACCTCCCTCTCCGAAAGGGAACCACAGCCCCAAACAAAGGGGAAGCCCGTTTATGAGTTCAGAACCTAGACCGCCCTGCGGATCCCGATCATCCGCGCCCGCCCGCGCGGATCCTTGTCGAAAAGCGCGGCCAGTTGCTCGGTCATCGCGCCCGCAAGCTGCTCGACATCGGTGATCGTGACCGCGCGCTGGTAATAGCGGGTGACATCATGGCCGATACCGATGGCGATCAGTTCCACGGCCTTGCGCCGCTCGACCATCGCGATCACGTCGCGCAGGTGCTTTTCAAGGTAATTCGCCGCATTCACCGACAGCGTGGAATCGTCCACCGGCGCCCCGTCCGAAATCACCATCAGAATCCTGCGCGCCTCGGGCCGGGCCATCATCCGCCGATGCGCCCATTCCAGCGCCTCGCCGTCGATATTCTCCTTCAGCAAGCCTTCCTTCATCATCAGCCCAAGGTTCTGGCGCGCCCGCCGCCAGGGCGCATCGGCGGACTTGTAGATGATGTGGCGCAGATCGTTCAGCCGCCCCGGCGCCATCGGCCGTCCCTCGGACAGCCATTTCTCGCGGCTCTGCCCGCCCTTCCAGGCGCGGGTGGTAAAGCCCAGGATCTCGACCTTGACATCGCAGCGTTCCAGCGTGCGCGCCAGAACATCGGCACAGATCGCGGCAATGGAAATCGGCCGCCCGCGCATCGAGCCGGAATTGTCCAGCAGCAGCGTCACCACGGTATCGCGGAACTCGGTGTCCTTCTCGACCTTGAAACTCAGCGGCGTGGTCGGGTTCGCGACCACACGGGCCAGCCGCCCGGCATCGAGGATCCCTTCCTCGCAATCGAATTCCCAGGAGCGGCTCTGCTGGGCAAGCAAACGGCGTTGCAGCTTGTTCGCCAGCCGTCCCACCGCGCCCTTCAGCGGGTCAAGCTGCTGGTCCAGATAGGCGCGCAGCCGTTCCAGTTCGGCCGGTTCGGCCAGATCCTCGGCCTTCACCTCCTCGTCGAACTCGGCCGTGAAGACCTTGTAATCGGGATCGGCCTCGGAATGCGGCGCGGGCGGCGGCGGTTCAAGCGGTGCCTCCCCCTCGGGCAGTTCGGCTTCCTCGCCCATGTCCATGTCGGCCAGATCGTCCGGGCTGACATGGGCCTGCGCGGCATCCTGCAACGCGTCCTGCGAGCGTTCCGAACTGGCATCGGCCTCGTCGCTGTCCTCGCCCTGTTCCTCGCCATACTCCTCGGGCGCGTCCTCGTCGGTCTCGGCGCCCTCGTCCTCGGCCTCGTCCTCCTGCGCATCCGGGTCGTCGCCCAACTGGTCGCCATAGCCCAGATCGGCGATCACCTGCCGGGCGAAGCGGGCAAAACCCGCCTGATCGGCCAGCACCTCGTCCAGCCGGTCCAGCGTGCCGCCCGCCTGTTCCTCGATGAAGCCGCGCCACAGCGCCATCGCATTGTCCGCCCCCTTGGGCAGCGGCCGCCCGGTCGCCAGATGGCGCAGCATGTAGCCGGCGGCAACCGACAGCGGCACCTCGCCCGCCTCGCGCGCCTGGGCATAGCCGCGCTTCGCGGCCTCGGCGGCGATCACCGCGTCGATATTTCCGGCCGTGCCGGGCATCGCGCGGGCGCCCACCGCCTCGCAGCGGGCGGTCTCCATCGCCTCGTAGAGATCGCGCGCCATCTGGCCCGAGGGCCGATAGCGCGCATGCAGCCCGGCATCATGGAACCTGTGGCGCAGCGCAAAGCCGTCCGCCGTGCCACGCGCGATCAGCACCTCCTCGCGCGTCATCCGCCGGCTGACCTGCGGCAGACGCACCGCATCCGCCATCAGCCCCGGCGGATCGACCGAATAGGATACGCCCAGATCGGGATCATCGGCCAGCACGCGCGTGGCCTCGGCCAGCGCCTTCTTGAACGGATCGGCGGGGTTGTCAGATGGTTTGGTCATCCCGTCCCGGCGCCGCACGCGCCCTCACCCTTCTTCTGGCCCCAAATATCCCCGCCGGAGGCACGCGCCCGACGGGCGCGTCCCCTCAACCTACAGCGATGCTCGCCGCGCTTTCGGGCAGTTCCTCGGCGAACAGCCGCTGATAGAACTCGGCCACGGTGGCGCGTTCCAGTTCGTCGCATTTGTTCAGGAAGGTCACCCGGAACGCATAGCCCACATTGCGGAAGATCTCGGCATTCTGCGCCCAGGCGATCACCGTGCGCGGGCTCATCACCGTGGACAGATCGCCATTCATGAAGGCCGTGCGCGTCAGGTCGGCGACCGTCACCATATGGCCGATGGTCTTGCGGCCCTTCTCGGTGTTGTAATGCGGGCATTTGCCCAGCACGATCGCGCATTCCGCGTCATGGCTCAGATAGTTCAGCGTCGCGACCAACGACCAGCGGTCCATCTGGCCCTGGTTGATCTGCTGGGTGCCATGGTAAAGCCCCGTCGTGTCGCCCAGACCCACCGTGTTCGCCGTCGCGAACAGCCGGAAATAGGGATGCGGCGAGATCACCTCGTTCTGGTCCAGAAGCGTCAGCTTGCCGTCCGCCTCCAGCACGCGCTGGATCACGAACATCACATCCGCGCGGCCCGCATCGTATTCGTCAAAGACGATGGCACAGGCATTGCGCAGCGCCCAAGGCAGGATGCCTTCCTGGAACTCGGTCACCTGCTTGCCGTCGCGCAGCTTGATCGCGTCCTTGCCGATCAGGTCGATCCGGCTGATATGGCTGTCGAGGTTCACCCGCACGCAGGGCCAGTTCAGCCTTGCGGCCACCTGCTCGATATGGGTGGACTTGCCGGTGCCGTGATAGCCCTGGATCATCACCCGGCGGTTATGGGCAAAGCCTGCCAGGATCGCCAGCGTCGTGTCGGGGTCGAACTTGTAGGTCGGGTCGATATCGGGCACCCGGTCGGTGCGCTCCTCGAAGCCCCTGACCAGCATGTCGGTGTCGATCCCGAAAACCTCGCGCACCGAGATCTCCTCGGTGGGTTTGACTACGCTCATGTTGCTCGATCCGTCCAACTTGCGTTCCTGCGCCTAAGTGTAACATAACGTCCGGGCGTGCAAGGGGAAGGGACCGGTCCGCGCTGTCGGAAACACGGCGCGTTGCGTCGGAAACGGAGCGCCGCAACGGTTTGTAAACCATTTCCGGGCATCTTTGCGCCGAAGCGAACTGTCCGGGTGACGTAGCGGCGGATGCGGTTCAGGATCGCGCCGCTTGGACCGACGGTTCCGAGGCGCGTATCGCCGGAAGACGAGTTGTCCTTTGACGAGTTCTGTTGGCGATACCCGCATGTGCGCCCGTGGACGGGACGTGCCTGCGGTCCCCGCCCGCCATCGCGGTGGCGGGCGGGGCGTTTTCCCTGGCAAGGACCCGCTGCCCCTTCCATGCGCACCGCAATGCCTGCCCTTTGATCGCCGTGCGGCGGCCCGCTGGCCTGCCGCATCGGTCTTGTCAGGCTGCCTTGCGCGACGAATCCCGCGATGCATCGGCCAAAGCGGCGTCCATCGCGGTGGCCGCGGACAGGATCGGCTTCGGTGGCACCCTCAGCCAGAAACAGCCACCAAAGGTTGTGGATGCGGGGGCGCGCTAGAGAATAGGTTGAGATCTCTCGATTGCACGCACCCAGGCTCACGGATTTCCGCAGCTTTCCGCCATGCAGCGCGCGTTGCACTTTCCCGCGCCGCCGGTCTCGCCTAGGGTGCCTGCCGTTGCCTGATGAGCAAGGAGTTGCCGGATGCCCGTTCCCGCCGAAGCCCTGACTGCGCTGGGGAACGTTCTGGGGGGGCGTCTCAGCCGGTCGGGGCCGGATCTGGACCAGCACGGACGCAGCGAGACGTGGTTTCCCAAGGCACTGCCCGATGCCGTCGCCTATCCCGAGACGGTCGACGAGGTCGCGGCGATCGCACGAATCTGTGCCGCGCATGGCTGTCCGCTGACCGCCTGGGGCGCGGGCACCTCGCTCGAGGGGCATGCGCTGGCCATCAAGGGAGGGATCTGTGTCGATTTCACCCGCATGAACCGGGTTCTGAAGATCAACCCCGAGGACATGGACGCGGTGGTTCAACCCGGCGTGACGCGCGAGGCGCTGAATGTCGAGCTGCGCGCGACGGGGCTGTTCTTTCCGGTCGATCCGGGCGCGAATGCGACGCTGGGGGGCATGGCCTCGACCCGCGCCTCGGGCACGACGGCGGTGCGCTATGGCACGATGCGCGACAACGTGCTGGCGCTACAGGTGGTGCTGGCCGATGGGCGGGTGATCCGCACCGGCACGCGGGCGCGCAAATCGTCGGCGGGCTATGACCTTACGGGGCTGTTCGTGGGCGCCGAGGGGACATTGGGGCTGATCACTGAACTGACGGTCAGGTTGCAGGGCCAGCCCGAGGCGATCTCGGCCGCGGTCTGTGCCTTCGACGCGATCGGCCCTGCGGTGGACACGGTGATCCAGACGATCCAGCTGGGCATCCCGATGGCGCGGATCGAATTCGTGGATGAAGCGACCGCCGCCGCCGTCAACGCCTATGCTGGTGCCCGCTTTCCGGTGAAGCCGCATCTGATGGTCGAATTCCACGGCTCGGCATCCGGCGTGGCCGAGCAGGCCGAAGCCTTTGGCGAGATCGTGGCCGACAATGGCGGGGCGGGCTTCGAATGGTCCGCACGCCCCGAGGACCGGACCGCGCTCTGGACGATGCGGCACAATGCCTATTACGCCTGCCTAGCCTCGCGCCCCGGTGCAACGGCGCTGGTCACCGACCTGTGCGTGCCGATCTCGAAGCTGGCCCAGGCGGTCGAGGAAACCCGCGCCGACATCGCCCGATCGCATATCCCCGGCCCGATCCTGGGCCATGTGGGGGACGGCAATTTCCACGCGATCCTGCTGGTCGATCCGGACAACCCTGTCGAACTGGCCGAGGCAAAGCGCCTGGCGCACCGGATGACAGAGCGCGCATTGCGGCTGGGTGGCACGATCTCGGGCGAGCACGGGATCGGCATGGGCAAGCTCGGCCACATGGCCGCCGAACACGGTCCTGCCTGGGACGTGATGGGCGAGATCAAGCGCGCGCTGGACCCCCTGGGGCTGATGAACCCGGGCAAGATGATCCGACAGGAGTAAGCCGGGCTGCCGCGCCCTGCCCAGGCCGCCCGTCAGACATATTGTCCCGCATCGACCTGCAACACCTGCCCGGTGACAAAGGCCGCGCGGTCCGACAGCAGGAACAGCACCGCCGCGGCCACATCCTCGACCCCCGGCAAGCGGCCCAGCAGCGTTTCGTCCAGCGCGCGTTGGCGCACCTCCGGGGCCAGCGCCAGCGTCATCTCGGTCAGCACCATGCCGGGCGCGACCGCATTCACCGTCACCCCCTTGCGCCCGAACTCGCGCGCCGCGGTCTTGGTCAGCGCCACCAGCCCGCCCTTGGACGCCGCATAATTCGCCTGACCGAACTTGCCCCGCAACCCGTTGATCGACACCAGGTTGACGATCCGGCCATAGCCCGCCCCGGTCATCCCCGGCGCCACCGCGCGGATCAGGTTGAAGGCGCCGGTCAGGTTCACATCCAACACCTGCCGCCATTCCTCGTCCGTCATCCTGAGGATCGAGCGGTCCCGCGTGATCCCGGCATTGTTCACCAGCAGATCGACCCGCCCCAGCGCCGCCACCGCATCGCCCACCGCCCCCGCGCAGGTCACATCGACGGCGTGCATCGCGGTGCCCTCGGGTCCGGTGCCGCCCGCGGCGTCGAACACATGCACCTCGGCCCCGCCCGCCACCAGCCCCTCGGCAATCGCGCGCCCGATGCCGCGCCCGCCGCCGGTCACGATCGCGCGCCGCCCCTGCCAGCCCCCTGTCGCCTCCAAAGCCTGCCCTCCCTCCGCTTGACCATCGCTTAATTTGGTATTAGCGTACCGTTTTAATTCATACAAGGAAAAGGGGGCCTGCATGTCCGAGAAACCCGTCGCCGTCCGGCCGGTCCAGCCGCCGGATCTCGACGCCGCCATCGCGCTTGACCGGCAGGTGACCGGGCTCTCGCGCCGCGGCTTCTTCGTCAAGCGCCACGCAAGCCTCGGGGCCGATCCGGGCCGCTTTGCCTGGCTCGTGGCCGAACGCGACGGCAGCCTTGCGGGGTTCGTCTCGGCCCATCTGCAAGAGGGCGAGTTCGGCGGCACCGCGCGCGCCGCGGTGATCGACGCCATCGCCACCGACCCCGCGCAGCGCGGAACCGGCATCGGCCGGGCGCTGATGGACGCGCTTGAGGCCGACCTGCGCGCCCGCGGCGTGACCGAGATCCGCTCGGAAGCCGACTGGACCGACCGCGAGATGGTCCGCTTCTTCGCCGCGTCGGGCTTTGCGCTCGCCCCGCAGCTTGTCCTGAATTGCCCCGTCACCGCCGAGGCCCGCCCATGAACACCCATGACACCGATTTCAGCGACCCCTCCGGCGATGGCCCCGAGGCGCTGGGCCGCGATCCGATCCTGGTGCGTTCGATGCGCGAGACCGATCTGCCCGCCGTCGTCGCCATCGACCGCAAGCTGAACGGCACGGGCCAGCCCCGCAGCCGCTATTACCAGGGCAAGCTGGCCGAGATGCTGGGCGAAAGCGGCGTGCGCGTTTCGCTGGTGGCTGAAATCGACGGCATGTTCGTGGGCTTCGTGATGGCGCGGGTGGATTATGGCGAATACGGACGCACGGCACCTTCGGCGGTACTGGACACGATCGGGGTGGACCCCGGCTTTCAGGGGCGTGCCGTGGGCCGCGCGCTGATGCGCCAGCTTCTGGGCAACCTTGGCTCGCTCAATGTCGAGACGCTGCACACAAGGGTCGACTGGAACGCGCATGGGCTGATGGCGTTCTTCGAGTCCGCAGGCTTCGCCCCCGCGCAGCGCCTGGCCTTCTGCCGGACGCTCTGACAGGATGGGATGGGCGACAGGATGGGATGGGCGGCGCGCGTGACGCCGCCCAAAGGCCGCCTCAGGCGGCCATTTCGTCCAGATGCGCCAGCTTGCGATGGCGGAAGGCGCCCCAAAGCGCTGCGCCGATCGCACCGGCATGGATCGCGTCGGGATGGCTTTCGGCCCTCAGTGCCATCTTCTCGGCCTGAAGCGCCTCGTTCAGCGCGGCCACCAGCCCCTCGTCCAGCGCAAGCCCGCCGGTCATCTGCACCACGCCCTCGGTCGCGCCGATGGCCTTGAGCAGTTTCGCAAGCCGCGTCGCCATCGACACATGGATGCCCTTGAGGATGTTCGCCGCCGATATCCCGCGCGAAACCATGTTGATGACATCCGTCTCGGCCAGCACCGCGCAGATCGAGGATACCTTTTCCGGCGCATCGGCCGATTGCGACAGCGCGCCGATCTCGTCCTGGGCGATGCCCAGATAACGGGCGATGTTTTCCAGGAACTGGCCGGAACCGGAGGCGCATTGGCTGGTCATCCGGTAGCCCAGCACCTTGCCGCTGTCGTCGATGCGGATCGCGCGGCCGTTCAGCGCGCCGATATCCAGCACCGCGCGGGCCTGATCGTTCAGGAACACCGCACCGCGGCCATGCGTCGTCATCGAGTAGAAATGCCCTGTCGCGCCGCGCAGCGCCTCGGCGTCCCCGGTCGAGGCGACATAGGCCACATCGGCGCGGCTCAGCCCCTGACGGGCCAGCATCGCGTCGAATGTCTCGTCGGCAAGCTGGAACGGGTCGCGGTTGCGGATGCGCGCCACATCCTTGTCCAGCCACTCGGCGCGGTCGCCGTCCACGCGGAACAGCACGGCCTTGACGCAGCCCGAACCGATGTCGATGCCGGCAGTAATGATGGGGTTCATGTCATTCCTCCCTCAGTTCAGCGCGGCACGCGCGGCAAAGGTCGCCCCGCCCAGCGCGCCGGTATAGATCGACTCCGGGTCGATGTTGATCTGGACGTCGCCGTAATTCTCGGCGATCAGCTTGCGCAATTCGCGCACGGCGGCCTCGTTCTTGGCGACGCCGCCAGTAAAGGTGAACTGGTCCTTGACCCCGCCCGCCCGCGACAGGATCGACATCGCGCGCAGGATGATCGCGCGGTGCAGCCCCGCCAGGATGTCCTCGCGCTTTTCGCCCAGCGCCAGCCGGTCGCGCAGTTCGGCGCCCGCAAAGACAGTGCAGGTCGAGTTGATGCGCACCTGCTTGGTCGAGGCCATGGCCAGCGGCCCCAGTTCGTGCAGGCCCATGTTCATCTCGTCCGCGATATAGCCCAGATAGCGGCCGCAACCCGCCGCGCAGCGGTCGTTCATCTGGAAATTCTCGACGATGCCCTGGGCATCGACCTGAATGCCCTTGGTGTCCTGCCCGCCGATATCCAGCACCGTGCGCGTGCCCGGATACATCATGTGCGCCCCCAGCCCGTGGCACAGGATTTCCGAGCGGATATGCTCCTTGGGAAAGGGCAGGCGCACGCGGCCATAGCCGGTGCCGACCACATAGGTTTCCTCAAGCGGGATGGCGAGTGCGGCCTGCACCGGCGCGGCGATGGTGGTGGCGTCCATCGTCCCCGCCTCGAGCGCGCGCAGGAACTTGGCCTCCATCTCGCCGGCGGGGGGGCGGTTTTCGACCTCGATGATCGACTTGTCATAAAGGTTCAGGACCAGTTCGAAGGGCAGCCCCGCGTCCTTGCTGACCGCCTCGCCGACCTGCATGAAATCGGCGCCCGCCAGATCGCGGAAGAAATCCGACTTGCGCCGCGCCCCGGGGGCGAACAGCCCGGCCGAGCGGTCGCGCAACCGGCGGAAGGTTTCTTCCAGCACGTCGCGCACAGCGCCCGCGATGCCCTCGAAACGCGGGCCGCTGATATTGCCGATGCAGGTGGCTTCCAGATCGTCGAACTGTTCGAGGAACTGGATATGGCGGAAGTTGCGTTCCAGATCGGCCAGGATCGCATCGACCTGCCCTGCCGCGCCCGGCACATCGGCCAGCGCCCGGCGGAACAGCGTCAGGCGCGTGTCGATCAGCGCCTCCTGTTTCGAGACCTTGGCCGCGGTGTCGTAGTTCGAGCGCGAATTGGTGATGCCGCGGCCCAGCACCTGAAGGTTCTCGTCCATCACCACCGCCTTGGTGGTGGTCGAGCCCAGATCGATTCCGATGAAACACTGCATGACTGGTCCCCCCTCAGGCCGCCCGGGTCGCGCCGCGGCGCTTCTGCTCGATCATCTGGAAATAGCTTTCCAGCCGGTTCTTGACGTTGGCCGCCGAGAAGTAGCGCGGGTCCACCAGATCGGTCTCGATGAAGGCGCCGGGCTTGCCGGTGCGCTTCTCGACCTCGCGCATCATCATCAGTTGCCCGGCCGAAAAGCTGTTGCAGGACTTGATGGAATTGGTCAGCAACCCGTCGGCCTGATACTCCTCGATATACTTGGTCAGGATCTCGACGCGGTTCGGCAGGTTGCGGTTGGTGTAGCAACCAAGGCAGTAATCCGCGAGCGACTCCAGGGGGTTGTCGGGGTCGTGGCGGAAGCCCAGATCATACATGCCGCCGACCTTGGTATAGGTCGAGGCCACCACCACCGCGCCCTCGTCGGAAAACATCTTCCAGAACTCGCGGAAATGGGTCCAGTTGGGCGGGCCTTCGACCACCAGCCGGTATTTCTGTTCGCTCAGCGTGGTGCCATCGGGCATCAGCGGCCCCTGCCCGGCATCGACACGGGCCTGCACCTCGGCGCGCAGCGCGGTGTAATAGTCGATAGCGTCGGTCGTGCCGCGAAAGGCGGTAAAGATCGGGCCGATGTAATAGACCCCGCCGAAATAGGCGTCGATCGGCGAGGGCGTGCGCTTGCCCTGTTCCAGCACCCAGACCAGATCATCCTCGGCCCGCGCCGAATTGCGCAGCGCCTCGCGCAGCCGGTCGATGTCGAACTTGACGCCCGACACCTCCTCAAGGCCGGGAATGATGACCTCTTTCAACTGCTTGACGATGTAATCGCGCATGTTCTTCGTCGACTGCCCGTCGCCCTCATAGGGGACGTGCAGCATCAGGGTCGGGCATTTGTACTCCTCGCGCAGCAGCTCGAACCACTTCATGAAGGTGTAGCAGCCCGTATAGGACAGCAGCAGCACATCGGGGTTGGGAAACGGCTTGCCGTTCGGCGCGATGTTGCCCTTGCCCATCATGCCGATATCGGCCTTGACATAGGTGCAGACATCCTCGGAATGGCCCGATTTCTCGGCCGTCATGATGTAGTCGCCCGACAGCTTGCGCATGCCGTTCTGGATCGCGTTGATCTCGGGCAGGTTGTTGACGATGCCAAAGCACAACAGCAATTCGTTCAGGTTGCCCGGCACGAAGGTCGAGGACACCTTGCGCCCGGTTTCGCGGGACGAGGTGATGGCGTCGTAATTGCGGGCGATCAGTTCCTTTTGCAGGAGCATCGAGGGTTCCTTGACGACATCGGACATGGCCTAGCTCCAGAGCTTGAGGGAATCGGCGAATGTTCCGGCCTGCTCGCGGATGGGCTGCATCTGGCCGGAATTCTCGGCGTATTTGAACGAGATATGGGGGATGCCCGCCTCGGTCAGCCGGTGCGCGATCATCGGCCGGTCCAGCAGCGCCGGATCGCAGAAGCTGGGGCTGGCATAGATCACCCCCTCGGCGCGGGCCTTGCGGATCTGGGCGATGTGGAACCGGCCCTTGTCCTCTTCCCGGGGCACATATTTGCACGAGGTCTCGACCGAATGGGTCAGATAGGCCAGCGCCAGCGCCTGCACGGGGTCGCCATCGGCGGGCACGTCTTCGGTCAGGAAGCGGTTGACCAGCGCATAATCGTCCTCGACCACATAGCAGCCCGCCATCTCGATCGACTTGATCAGGTTCAGAGGGGGCTGTTCGCAGAACGAGCCATAGATCGCGATGCGCACATTGTCCCGGCGCGGCCGGTCCTCGGCGCTTGCGGCGGCCAGCCAGGCGGCGAGCATCTCGTTATGCTCCTCGACCGGCATCAGCAGCCCGGCCCGCATCAGCAGATACACCTCGGATGCCGGGGCCTTCCACGGCGCCTCGGCGCGGAAATCGTAGACGGCGCGCACAAGGCGTCTGTTCTCGTTGTAAAGCGCGATGGACGTGCGCAGCGCCGCGTCGGTCACCGGGCGGCCGGTCAGCCGTTCCAGCCCCTCGCGCATCTCCTGAAGTTCTTCGGCGTAATAGGCGCCGCCCACCTCGGGGTCGAAATTCTGCGGCGTATCGAAGAACTTGGTCCAGACATCGGGGAACATGATCTTCCACATCCCCGACAGGTTGCGGATCACGTCGCAGACGAAGGGAAAGATCATCCCGTCCACGAAATCCAGCCGCCCGGTCAGGCCCAGTTCCACGGTCGAACGCGGGATCCGGCAGATATAGCTTTGATAGAAGGCGTCGCCGTGGATCACCTCCATCCGGTCGCCGCCGCCGAAGATGCCGAGCGGCAGGCAGCCCGCGGCATGGATCAGCTCCAGCGGCGCATAGACCGGCAGGAAACCCACCACCTTGCGCCCCGGCTCGGCCGCCTTCCACGCCCGCGCGGCAGAAAAGTCCAGATCGTCGAACAGCGCCTGGCAATGGGCGATGATGGCTTCGGTGCTGGCGGTCATCGGGTTGCCTCCCATTGCGCGGGGCGCTTTTCGAGAAAGGCCGTCAGCCCCTCGACCGCGTCCCGGGTCTGCATCAGTTCGTTCAGATAAAGCGCCTCGGCCTCGGCCAGTCGGGTGCGGATGCGCTCGACGTAAGGACCGCGCGCCGCCCGGACGGCCAGCCGCAGGGAGGACGGGCTGTGCCCGGCGATGCCGCTGTCGAACCAGTCCAGCGCGGCGCGTTCGGGATCGTCGGAAACGCTGTGTACCAGCCCCAGCCGGTGCGCCTCGGTGCCGGTGACCGGCTGGCCCGAGAACAGCATCGCCTCGGCCGCGCAGCGCTCCATCCGCTCGGGCAGGATGACCGAGGCGGGCGGGGCAAAGACGCCCAGCACGATCTCGGGCTGGCCGAAACGGGCATCGGGCGCGGCAAAGATCAGGTTCCCGGCAATCGCCACCTCCATCCCGCCGCCCAGGCACTGGCCGCGCACCGCCACCAGAACCGGCACCGGCGCCGCGACGATGCGCAGGACCATGGCGTGAAAGCCCCTCAGCATCGCTTCGTACTGGCCGGGCAGATGTTCCTCGACCGAGGCGCCAAAGCTGAAATGCGGCCCCTCATGGTCGATCAGCACCCCCATCAGCCGCGGATCGTCCAGATGGTCGGACAGCGCGGCGTCGATGGCGGCGATCATCGGGGCATCGACGATATTGGCCTTGGGCCGCGCCAGACGCAGCCGCAACAGCCGCCCGTCCCGGTCGTGCCAGACCTTCAGGGGCGCGGCGCTCATTTCTGTGCCCTCGCCGCGGGCATCAGGCTTTCGGTCAGATCGTCGGTCCAGGGCGTGCCGGCCGCCAGCGCCTGACGCAGCGCGACGAAGTCGATCTCGCGGTCCTCCTTGCTGCCCTCGTTGAAGGCGCGGAAGCCCGCCCGCGCCTCTGTCATCATGTTCAGGGCCAGCCAGGACCGGCTGTTTTCCTTGTTGGCGTTCCAGGCGTCGATCTTGGGCTTGCGCAATTCCTCGATGGTCTTGGTGAAGCAGTCGGGGAAGGTCAGCAGGATCCTGGCGCACAACTCCTCGACCCGGGCATCCAGCAGCGACAGGTCCACATTGCCGCGCTTCAGCATCTCGCGGCCCGCGGCCAGTTCCTCGCCCGTCCGCGGCTCGCCATGGGCGATCTTGCCGTATTCGTCCAGCCAGCGGTCGGTGATGACCAGCGGGTTCGGCACGAATTTCCCGTCCACCTTCAGCGCGGGCACGATGTCGGTCAGCATGCCCAGCCGATACGCCTTGTGCGCCGACCACGGCTCGCAAAGCGAGCCCGAGACCATCGCCATCTCGGCCCCCAGCATCACCGGCAGGAAGTCGGTCGCGCCGCCGATGGGGGCCGAGCCGTGCTTGGGCCCGGCCTGCCCGAAGCGCGCCAGATCCTGCGCGACCGAGAAATCGCAGGCCATGCCGATTTCCTGCCCGCCGCCGATGCGCATGCCGTTCACGCGGCAGATCACCGGCTTGTCGCAACCCAGGATGGCCGAGACCATGTCGTTGAAAAGGCGCATGTATTGCCGGTATTCCTGTGGGTTGCCCGCGTAATATTCGGCATATTCCTTCGTGTTGCCGCCGGTGCAGAACGCCTTGTCGCCCGCACCGGTAAACACCACCGCCACCACGTCACGCGCGTTCGAGGCGGCGCGAAAGGCCAGGATCGTGCCCTTGACCATCTCGGTCGTGTAGGAATTGAACTGCGCGGGGTTATCCAGCGTGATCCAGGCATTGAACAGCCCAGGCACCACGGCGCCGTCAGGCGTGCGCGCAGAGCGTTTTTCGTACAGGACGCCCGGCACGACGGTTTCGGGCACGATATTGTGGTCCTTCAGCGCGCGGGGCTCGGGGGCAAGGGCGGCAGCGGGATGGGCAGACATGATGTCGTCCTCTCTGGCAATCGGATGGGGTCAGGGCACAAGGATCGCGCGGCGCGTCAGCTTGTGGTCATGGGCGGCGGCGAAGATGGCGTTGATCTCGTCCAGCGGGTGCTGTTCGACAAAGGCGCCAAGCTCGATCCTGCCATCCAGCACCAGATCCAGCGCGCCGGGATACAGTTCGGGCGGGCAGCCCCAATTGCCCAGCGCGCGGGCATGAAAGGCCATCAGGTTCGACAGCCGGATATCGGGCTTGTCCATGGTAAAGCCGACGACGGCCAGCGTCGCGCCATGCACCAGCAGGTTCCAGGCCGTGGTCTGGCCCGCCGCGGTGCCGGAACATTCGAAGATCACCCATTCCCGCGTCGGCAGACCGTTTTCCGCCGCGAAGGTGGCAATCGCCTTCTTCAGCGCCCGTGCGTCATGCTCGCGGGCATTGAAGGTCGCCGCAGCGCCATGCCGGGCAATCGCCTCCAGCTTGGCCGGGTCCACGTCGATGGCGACCACCGTGCCGCCAAAGGCCGCGGCGATCTGCGCGCAATAGCCGCCCACCCCGCCGGTGCCGATCACGATGCACAGGCTGCCGGGCGAAACACCGGCCTGCAACACCGCCTGATAGGGCGTGGTCACCGCATCCGCCACGACCGAGACATCGGCCAGCGTGAGCCCCGCCCTGGCCAGCCTGTCCTCGTCCACCGGGCACAGCCCGCGCGCCGGCACCACGATATGCGAGGCAAAGCCGCCCTCGATGTCATTGCCCGGCATCGCCTGGTTGGGACAGATCGTACCCTTGCCACGCTTGCAGGCATCGCATTCGCCGCAGGGCATCACCGCGGGCACGATCACCGCGCGGCCCAGCCAGTCCTGGGCGCCCGGCCCGGCCTCTATGACGCGGCCCGAGATCTCGTGCCCCAGCGTCAGCGGCAGCGGCCGGTTGGTGCGCACCCCGTCATAATAATAGCCCAGATCGGTATGGCAGACGCCGCAGCCCGCGATTTCCACCACAACCTGTCCGGGGGCGGGCGCATCCCATCGCAGCGGCGCGCGGGCCAGCGGTTCTCCGGCAGCCGTCATGGTCCACCGATACGGTGCTTTCAGCATGTCTCCTCCCCGTCCTGTGATCGAGCCCGTGCCGGGCGGCGTGGCCGGCATCTCTTATATAAGTATAGGAGTACCTATTTACCTGTTTGTCAAGCACCCAATCCTGCGCCATAGTCCCGGCAAGGGGCCGCGCGCCGAAAACCCGCGCCGCCACGAACGGAGGAGCCATGTCGATCCTGAACCTGCCCGGCCTGTTCGCCCCCCGGTCGGTCGCGGTGATCGGGGCCAGCGAAAAGCCGCTGTCGCTGGGCAATATCGCCATGCGCAACCTGCTGGCCGGCCGCTTCGAAGGCCCGATCATGCCGGTCCATCCCGGCTGGCGCTCGGTCACCGGGGTTCTGGCCTATCCCGGCATCGCCGAGCTTCCGCTTGACCCCGATCTGGGCGTGATCTGCACCCCCGGCGCCACGGTTCCCGCCCTGATCGACGCGCTGGGCCAACGCGGCGCGCGCGCAGCCATCGTCGCGGCCAGCGATGCCGATCCGGCCGCGATGCTGGCCGCCGCCCGACCGCACGGGCTGCGCATCCTTGGCGGGTCCAGCTTCGGCGTGGTGGTGCCGCGCGCGCATCTGAACGCCAGTTTCGCCCATCTTTCGGCCAGGCCCGGCCGCGTCGCCTTCGTCTCGCAATCGGGTGCGCTGTGCGCGGCCGTGCTCGACTGGGCCGCGCCGCGCGATATCGGCTTTTCCTGCGTGGTCTCGCTGGGCGATTCGGTGGGCGTGGGGTTTTCCGACGTGCTGGATTTCCTGTCCAACGACGACGAGACCAAGGCGATCCTGCTGCATATCGACACGATGGTTGCCGGGCGCGAGTTCATGTCGGCCGCCCGGGCCGCGGCGCGCAACAAGCCGGTGATCCTGACCCGCGGCGGGCGGTTGCGCCGGGCGGGCGGCCCGATCGGCCCCTTTCTGGCCGAGGCGCTGGCCGCACCCGACGAAACCTTCGATGCCGCCGTCAGCCGGGCCGGGGCGCTTCGGGTGGAAACCGTGGACGAGCTGTTCGGCGCGGTCGAGACGCTGGCGCGGTCCAAGCAGATCCGCGGCGAACGGCTGGCGGTGCTGTCGAATGGCGGCGGCGCAGCCAAGATCGCCATCGACGAGATCATGTCCACCGCGCGCGGCGAGGCGACCGAACTTGCACCCGACACGCTCGACCGGCTTGCCCGGCTGATGCCACCGGGCTGGGTGCCGGAAAACCCTGTCGATCTGGGTGTGACCGCACCCGCAGGGCTGTACGAAGCGGCGCTGGAGATCCTGTTCGACGCGGCCGAGGTGGACGGGGTTCTGGTGATCCATTCGCCCAACCCCATCGTCGAGGCGCGCGAGGTCGCCGCCCGCGTGATCGCGGTGCAGCGCCGGATGGATGGCCCGCTGCTGGCCTGCTGGCTGGGCGGGCAGACCGCCGATCCCGCGCTGCGGCTGTTCGCCGAGGCCGGGCTGCCCAGCTTCAACTCGATCGGGGCGGCGGTGCATGGCTTCGGCCATCTGGTGCAATACCGCCGCAACCAGGCGATGCTGCTGGAAACGCCCCCGGCAGAACCCGCCGACATGCATCAGGGCCGGCGCACCGCGCACCGGCTCATTGCGCAGGGGCTTGCCCGGCCCGGCGGCACGCTGGGCGATCCCGAGACCCGTGCGCTGATCGCAGCCTATGGCATCCCGGCGGTTGCCAGCACCTTTGCCGCCAGCGTGGACGAGGCCGCCGAGGCCGCAGAGCGCATCGGCTTTCCGGTCGCGCTGACCGTTTCCTCGCCCGATCTGCCGCGGGAATGGGATGTGGGCGGGGTGGCGCTGAACCTTCAGACCGCCGAGGCGGTGCGCTCGGCCGCCGAGGGCGTGCTTGGCCGCGTCGCCCGCACCGCGCCCGAAGCCCGGATCGAGGGTTTTGCGATCCAGCCCATGGTCCTGCGCCCCAATGCGCGGCAGTTGATGATGGGCATCGCCTGCGATCCGCTGTTCGGCCCGGTTCTGGTCTTTGGCGAGGGCGGGCGCGCGGTGGAACTGGTGCGCGACCATATCGTGACGCTGCCGCCGCTGAACATGGCGCTGGCCCGCCAGATGATCGCGCGCACCCGCCTGTCGCCCCGGCTCGACGCCCATGGGCTGCGGCCTGCTGCCAATCGCGATGCCATCGCCGAGGCACTGGTGCGGCTGTCGGCAATGCTGGTGGACAATCCCGAGATCGTGGCCTGCGACATCAACCCATTGTTCTGCGACGAGACCGGCGTGATCGCGGTCGATGCCCGCATCCGGGTCGCGCCGTTGCAGGACAGCCCCGCGCGGCGCTTTTCGATCCTGCCCTATCCGGCCGGGCTGGAAGAACCCGCAACACTGCATGACGGCAGCCGGATCCTGCTGCGCCCGATCCGCCCCGAGGACGAGCCCGCCCATGCCGACCTGATCGGCCGAATGAGCCCCGAGGATCTGCGCTATCGCTTCTTCGGCGCCACGCAGAAGCTGCGCCACCACCAGCTCGCCCGGCTGACCCAGATCGACTATGACCGCGAAATGGCCTTCATCGCCACCCGCACCGGCAGCGACGGGCGGGCCGAGACGCTGGGCGTGGTCCGCACCTCGACCGATTCCGACAATGTGCGCGCGGAACTGGCGATCCTCGTGCGGTCCGATCTGAAGGGTACGGGTCTGGGCCGAACGCTTCTGGACAAGATCATCCGCTACCACCGCGCCCGCGGCACCGCCGAAATCGGCGCGCAGGTGCTGTCGACCAATGAACCGATGCTGCGGCTGGCCCGCGCCGGGGGCTTCGCCGTGCATGCCGCCGAGGAGCCGGGCATCATGGAATGTCGGCTGGCGCTGGGCTAGGCGCGCTCGATCACCACGGCGATCCCCTGCCCCACGCCGATGCACATCGCCACCAGCGCATGGCGCCCGCCCCGGCGCGCAAGCTCCAGCGCCGCGGTCAGGATCAGCCGCGCGCCGGTCGCGCCCAGCGGATGGCCCAGCGCAATCGCGCCCCCATTGGGATTCAGCCTGCTGTCCCACGGGTCAAGCCCCATCAGTCGGCAGGCGCCGATCACCTGAACGGCAAAGGCCTCGTTCATCTCGATCAGGTCCATGTCGGCCAGCCGCAGCCCGGCGCGGGCCAGCGCCTTGGCCGCGGCGGGCGCAGGCCCCAGCCCCATCACCCGCGGCTCGACCCCGGCAACCGCGGCGGCCCGGATCGTGGCGATGGGCGCGATCCCCGCCCGCTCGCCCGCCGCGCGCGTGCCGATCACCAGCGCCGCCGCCCCGTCATTGATGCCCGAGGCATTGCCGGCCGTCACCACGCCCCCCGGGGCCAGCGGGCGCAGCGCGGCAAGGCTGTCAAGGCTGGCGTCGGGCCGGGGATGTTCGTCCTCGGCCACCAGAACGGCGCCCCGCCGCCCCGCCACCTCGACCGGCGCGATCTCGTCGGCCCGCAGGCCCGCCGCCCGCGCCGCCCGCTCCTGCGAGGCGGCGGCGAAGCGGTCGGCCTCGTCCCGGCCGATGCCCATCTCGCGAGCGATGTTCTCGGCGGTTTCGGGCATCGTGTCATTGCCCCAGGTGGCCACGAAACGCGGATTCGGAAATCGCGCGCCGATGGTGGAATCGAACACCTCCATGCTGCGCGCAAAGGGCGATGCCGCCTTGGCCATCACGAAGGGCGCGCGGGTCATCGACTCGACCCCGCCGGCCACCACGATCCCGGCCTCGCCCAGGGTTACGGCGCGGGCCGCATCCACCGCCGCCGACATCCCCGAGCCGCACAGCCGGTTCAGCGTGATCCCCGCCACATCGACCGGCAGCCCGGCCAGCAGCGCGGCATGGCGGGCGATGTTGCGCGCATCCTCGCCCGACTGGCAGGCGCAGCCCAGAACCACTTCCTCGACCCTGTCGGGGGCAAAGGGCGTGCGCGCCAGCGCCGCCGTGATCGCGTGGGCGGCCAGATCGTCTGGCCGCACCGTCGCCAGCGCGCCCCCATGCTTGCCGAAAGGCGTGCGCGCCCCGGCATAGATGCACCCCTCCAACACCGGGCTATTCCTGACTGCGCAGGCGAAAGCGCTGGATCTTGCCGGTGGCGGTCTTGGGCAGATCCTCGACGAAATGGAACCGGCGCGGGAACTTGTAGGGCGCGAGCCGTTCCTTGCAATGCAACGCCAGCGCCGTCTGCAAGGACGAGGTGCCCCGCACCCCGTCAGCCAGCACCACCCAGGCCTCGGGCTTGACCAGACCCTCGGCATCCGGGTTGCCGACCACCGCGGCCTCCAGCACGTCGGGGTGCTCGATCAGCGCGGCCTCGATCTCGAAGGGCGAACACCAGATGCCGCCGACCTTCAGCATGTCGTCCGAGCGGCCGCAATAGGCGAAGTACCCTTCCTCGTCGCAGGTATAGGTGTCGCCGGTGTTCAGCCAGTCGCCCAGCATGGTCGCCGCGGTCTTTTCGGGGTTGTTCCAGTAGCAGCGCGCGGCCGACAGCCCGCGGATCATCAGCCGCCCCGATTGCCCCGGCGGCAGCCGCGCGCCCTCCTCGTCGAACACCGCGCCCTCATACCCCTCGACCATGCGGCCGCTGGTGCCGGGGCGGATGTCGTCCGGGCGGTTCGAGATGAAGATATGCAGCAATTCGGTCGAGCCGATCCCGTCCAGAATGTCGAGCCCGGTGCGTTCCTTCCAGCGCCGCAGGGTTTCCGCCGGCAACGCCTCGCCCGCCGAAACACACAGCCGGACCGAACCGAAATCCGGCTTGCGTGCCTCAAGCGCATGGATCTGCGCGGCATAAAGCGTCGGCACCCCGAAATAGAGCGTGGGGCGGAACCGCTCGATGGTGGCAAAGGTGCTTTCGGGCGTGGGCCGCGCGTCCAGCAGGACCGCGGTGCCGCCGACCCACAGCGGAAAGGTCATGCCGTTGCCCAGCCCATAGGCAAAGAACAGCTTGGCTGCGGAAAAGAACACATCATCCTCGCGCGCGCCCAGCGTGCGGACCCCGTAGAATTCCGAGGTCACGACCATGTCGCGATGGCGATGCACCGCGCCCTTGGGATTGCCCGTCGAGCCCGAGGAATACAGCCAGAAACAATCCGCCTCGGCCGAGGCCGGAACCGCCTCGAACTGTTCGGACTGCGCGGCCAGACGGGCGGCAAAGCTGTCGGCCCCGCCCTCGGCCAGCATCACCGCGACAGGCCGGTGGCCCGATTGTGCCAGCCCCGGTTCGACCTCGGCCGCGAATTCAGGCGAATAGATCAGTCCGGCACAGCCCGAATCCGCGATCATGAAGGCGTAATCCCTGGCCCGCAGCAGCGTGTTCAGCGGCACCGGCACCACGCCCGCCTTGATCGCCCCCCAGAACAGCTGAAAGAACGCGACCGAGTCCTTGACGATCATCAGCACCCGTTCGCCCGGCCCGATCCCGAGGGATACCAGCAGGTTCGCCGCCCGGTTCACGCCCGCGGCAAGCTCGGCATAGGTGGTGTCACCCTGCGTCGTGCGGATGGCCACCTTGGCCCCGCGCCCCTCGGCAAGATGCCGGTCGATGAAGACCCGCGCCACGTTGAAGCCGGGTGGAAAGGCCAGCACGCCATCGCCGGCCACGGGCCGCGCGGAGACCGCGCTCTTTTCCAGATCGCACAGGTTCATGGCTCCTCCCTCGCGCGGTGCCGTCTGTTGTCCGTCCCGATGCCCGCCCGGCGGTCACGTCACGCCGGTCTCCTCTATGGTCGGGAATACTGGTACCGCTTTACCTATTTTGCGAGCCACCCTCCTTCTGTCAAGCACGACGCGCATCACGGCGCGCGAAGGCCCGAAATTTCAGCACTCGGTCGCCGCGATCTCTTGCAGCAGCCATGTACGGAACGCCTGCGCCGCCGCGCTGTCCCGTGCGCGGTCGGGCAGGATCAGCGCGTAATGCTCGCCCGTGACCATCCGCCGCGCCGCACCCAGCCTGAGCGCGCCCATGTCCAGCGCCCGCCGCGCGATGATCTCGGGCACCAGCCCCACGCCCAGCCCGGCCGCCGCGGCATCCAGGATCATGTCGAAATGATCCAGCCGCGCGCCGCGCAACGCCCGCCGAGGGTCGATCCCGCTGTCGCGGAACCAGTCAAGCCACAGCGTCGGCCGAGTCGATTGCTGCAACAGCGGCAGGTCCAGCAATTCGGACTCGGACAGTGCCGCACGCCCGCCCAGCAGACCGGGTGCGACGACGATCACCAGTTCCTCGGCCAACAGGTTCTCGCGCCGCGTGCCGGGGGGTTCATGCTGGGTGCGCATGATGGCCAGATCGACGGGTTCGGCGGCGAAATCGACCGGCGCAAGGCGGGCCGACAGATCCAGGCTGACATCCGGCGCGGCCTGCGCGAACCCGGCAAGCCGCGGGATCAGCCAGCTTCGGGCAAAGCTGGGCAGCACCGCGATGCGCAGCACCGCGCCATGCCCGGCAAAGGCCATGACCCCGATCGACGCCTCGTTCAGATCGCCCAAGAGCCGCTCGGCCTGATCCAGAAAGGCCCGGCCCGCCGCCGACAGCACCAGCCGCTGGCGCACCCGCTCGAACAGCGCGACGCCCAGCCGGGCCTCCAGCGCGGCCAGCGTGCGCGAAACCGCGCTTTGCGTCAGGTTCAGCGAGCGCGCGGCCATGGTCGTGGTGCCAAGCCGCGCGCAGGCCACAAAGGCCTCCAGCTCGCCCGTCGTGGGCAGGTAGGTCTTGCGCATCCGCCCCCCTTTTCGTCCAAGTTTATGCGCATTGCGCATCAACTTCGCAAATCTTATCGTTGGCTCGGCGCTGGCGGGGGCACTAGGATCGGCCCCCGGACCCAGCCTGCCAACCCCGCGAAAGGAACCGCCATGCTCGACAAACCGCCGGTCAGGCCGAAGGATGCCCCGCAAATGGCACCGTTTTCCTGGGAAGATCCGCTGCTTCTGGACGACCAGCTTGCCGAGGACGAGCGGATGATCCGCGACACCGCCCGGGCCTTTGCGCAGGATCGGCTGGCCAGCCGCATCGACGCCGCCTATGAGCGGGAGGAAACCGACCCCGAGATCTTTGCCGAGATGGGCGCGATCGGGCTGTTGGGCTCGACCATCCCCGAGGCAGAGGGCGGGATCGGCGCGGGCTATGTCGCCTACGGACTGATCGCGCGCGAGATCGAGCGGGTGGATTCGGGCTATCGCTCGATGATGAGCGTCCAGTCCAGTCTGGTGATGTACCCGATCCACGCCTATGGATCCGAGGCGCAGCGGCACAAATACCTGCCGAAACTGGCATCGGGCGAATGGATCGGCTGTTTCGGCCTGACCGAACCCGAGGCGGGCTCGGACCCCGGCGGCCTGAAGACGCGGGCCGAACGGATCGACGGCGGCTATCGGCTGACCGGCTCCAAGATGTGGATCTCGAACAGCCCCATCGCCGATGTCTTCGTGGTCTGGGCAAAATCCGACGCGCATGACGGCGCGATCCGCGGCTTCGTGCTGGACAAGGGGCTCAAGGGCCTTTCGGCACCGAAGATCGGCGGCAAGCTTTCGCTGCGCGCCTCGGTCACCGGCGAGATCGTGATGGCGGGCGTCGAGGTCGGCGAGGATGCGCTGCTGCCCGATGTCGAGGGGCTCAAGGGGCCGTTCGGCTGCCTGAACCGGGCGCGCTACGGCATCAGTTGGGGCGTCATGGGCGCGGCCGAGGATTGCTGGCTGCGCGCGCGCGCCTATGGGCTTGATCGCCGACAGTTCGGCAGGCCGCTGGCGGGCACCCAGCTTTACCAGAAGAAACTGGCCGACATGCAGACCGAGATCGCGCTGGGGCTTCAGGCCGCGCTGCGGGTCGGACGGCTGATGGACGAAGGGCGCGCCGCACCCGAGATGATCAGCCTCATCAAGCGCAACAATTGCGGCAAGGCGCTGGAAATCGCACGCGCGGCGCGCGACATGCATGGCGGCAACGGCATCCAGATCGGCTATGGCGTGATGCGGCATGCGCAGAACCTGGAAACGGTGAACACCTATGAGGGCACGCATGACGTCCACGCCCTGATCCTGGGCCGGGCGCAGACGGGTTTGCAGGCGTTCTTCTAGGCCCGGGCGGATCGCAGGCCCCGGACTGACGGCGCGTTACGTCATCCGGCAGGACCAGAGCCTAGAAAAAGCTCTGCGGGTCGATATCGACCGCCAGCCGGACCTGCGCGGGCAGCTTGACCGGGGCCAGCCAGTCGCGGATCGCCGGTTGCAGCGCCGCGCCCTTCGCCGCCTTGATCAGCAGGCGCACCCGATGGCGGCCGCGGATCCGCGCAATCGGCGCGGGCGCGGGGCCGTAAAGCTGCGCGCCGATCCGGCGCAGGGGCGCATCGTTGCGCGCCAGATGGGTGCCGAGGTCAAACGCGGTCTTGGCCTCGGGCGCCGAAAGGATGATCCCCGCAAGCCGCCCATAGGGCGGCATTCCGGCTGCACGCCGCTCGGCGGCCTCGGCTCGCCAGAAGCCTTCCTCGTCGCCGGTCAGGATCGCGCGGATCACCGGATGCTCGGGCTGGAAGCTCTGCAACAGCGCCACGCCCTGATCCGCGCCGCGCCCCGCCCGCCCCGCCACCTGCCGCATCAACTGGAAGGTACGTTCCGCCGCGCGCAGGTCGGAGCCTTGCAGCCCCAGATCCGCGTCGATCACGCCCACCAGCGTCAGCAGCGGGAAATTATGTCCCTTAGCAACAAGTTGCGTGCCAATGATGATGTCGGCCTCGCCGCCCGCAATCGCCTCGATCTGGTCCTTCAGCGCGCGTGCGGTGGTAAACAGATCCGAGGACAGCACCGCGACGCGCGCCGCGGGAAACAGCGCGGCGGCTTCTTCGGCCAACCGCTCGACCCCCGGCCCCACCGGCGCCAGCTTGCCCGTCGCGCCGCAGGAGGGGCAGGTTTCGGGGATCGGTTTCGTCTCGCCGCATTGGTGGCAGACCAGCCGCTTCAGGAAGCGGTGTTCCACCATCCGCGCGTCGCACTGATCGCAGCCGATCATGTGCCCGCAGGCCCGGCAGACCGTCACCGGCGCATAGCCCCGGCGGTTGAGGAACAGCAGCGACTGCCGCCCCGCCGCCAGCCGCGCCGCCACCGCCCGTTGAAGCGTGGGCGAAATCCAGCGCCCGGCGGGCATATCCTCGGCCCGCAGGTCGATCGTCGCCATCTCGGGCAGTTCCGCAGCGCCGAAGCGTGCGGTCAGATCGAGGCGGGCGTATTTCCCGGCCTCGGCATTGGCCCAGCTTTCAAGGCTGGGCGTGGCCGAGGCCAGCACCACCTGCGCGGACGCCAGCGAGGCGCGCAGAACCGCCATGTCGCGGGCATTGTAAAGCACGCCCTCCTCCTGCTTGTAGGAACTGTCATGCTCCTCATCGACAACGATCAGGCCGAGATCGCGGAACGGCAGGAACAGCGCGGACCGCGCCCCCACGACAAGCTGCGCCTCGCCCCGCCCGACCATGCGCCAGAGCCGGCGGCGTTCGACCATGGTCACGCCCGAATGCCACTCGGCCGGCCGCGCGCCGAAGCGGCGCTCGACCCGCGCCAGAAACTCTGATGTCAGCGCGATTTCCGGCAGCAGGACAAGGGCTTGCCGCCCCCTCCTCAGGCATTCCGCGACCGCCTCCAGATAGACCTCGGTCTTGCCCGAGCCGGTCACACCCTTGAGCAGCGTCGTGCCATAGACCCCGTTGGCCACGCCCGCGCAAAGCCGCGCCGCAGCCGTGGCCTGATCCTCGGCCAGCGCCAGACCGGGCCGGGCGGGGTCAAGGCGGGGATAGGGTCGGTCGCGCGGCGTGTCCTGTTCCAGTACAGCGCCGGTGGCCAGGAGCCCCTTGACCACGCCGGGCGAAACCCCGGCCTCGGCCGCCAGTTCGCCCAGCGTGAAGGCAAGCCCGCCATAGCCTTCAAGCACCTCGATCACGCGGGCGCGCGGTTCGGTCATCCGGTCGGGCAGCCCAGCGCCCCGGCGATAGATCTTCTGCATCGAGGGTGCATCGCCCAGACCCGGCGCGCGCGTCGCCAGCCGCAGCATCGCCGAAAGCGGCGTCAGCGTGTATTCGGCCGCGCGTTCCAGAAAGCCGCGCAACTCGTCGCGCATCGGCGCGGCATCCAGCACCCGGCCGATGCTGCGCAGCCTGGCCGCATCGAACCCGCCCTCGCCCGGCCCCCAGACCACGCCCAGCACCCGGCGCGGCCCCAGCGGCACCTCGACGAAATCGCCCGGGCGGCAGCCGCCTTCGGGCGCGAGGTAGTCGAGGATGCGGTCCAGCGGCTCGGCCGTCAGCACGCCGACCCGTGCGCCGGGGGCAAAGCCGCCGCTCATGCCCGCCCGCCCCAAAGACGCCCTTTCGGGCCGCCCCCGCATCCGCTAAGACCGGCGCGACATTTCGCAGCAAGATGCAGGACAATCGCCATGAAATTCTTCGTCGATACCGCCGATGTGGACGCGATCCGCGAACTGGCCGAGCTGGGCATGGCCGACGGGGTGACCACCAACCCCTCGCTGATCCTGAAATCGGGCCGCGACATCCTTGAGGTGACGCGCGAGATCTGCGGCATCGTCGAGGGCCCCGTTTCGGCCGAGGTGGTGGCGACCGCAGCCCCGAAGATGATCGAGGAAGGCCGGAAACTGGCGCAGATCGCCCCGAATATCGCGGTCAAGGTGCCGCTGACCTGGGACGGGCTGAAGGCGTGCAAGACGCTGACCGGCGAGGGCCACATGGTCAATGTCACGCTCTGCTTTTCCGCCGCGCAGGCGATCCTGGCCGCCAAGGCGGGCGCGACCTTCGTTTCGCCCTTCGTCGGGCGGCTGGACGACATCAATCTGGATGGCATGGACCTGATCGCCGACATCCGCGCGATCTATGACAATTACGGCTTCGAGACGCAGATACTGGCCGCCTCGATCCGCTCGGTCAACCATGTCACCGAAGCCGCCAAGATCGGCGCCGATGTCGTAACCGCGCCGCCCGGCGTGCTGAAACAGATGGCCGCCCATCCCCTGACCGACAAGGGTCTGGCCACGTTCCTGGCAGATTGGGAAAAAACGGGGCAGAAAATCCTGTAGGCTTGGTGTAAGGTCGCGCAAAACGACCATAAACACGAGGCAGACATGAGCAGTTCCCCCGCCGTCGCGGACGATCTTCGCGCGAAGATCATTGCCGATCCCGACGTGATCCTTGACGATCCCGACGTTATGCGCGCGCTTGTAGCCGCGAACGAGCGGATGATGGGCGCCAATATCGTCGATCTGCGCGGCATCGCGATGGAACGGCTGGAGGCCCGGCTTGACCGGCTGGAGGAAACCCACCGCTCGGTCATCGCCGCCGCCTACGAGAACCTGTCGGGCACGAACCAGATCCACCGCGCCGCCCTTGCGCTGCTGGAACCCGAGGAGTTCGCCGGGTTCGTCGAAACACTGGCGGGCGAGGTCGCCGCGATCCTGCGCATCGACAGCCTGCGGCTGGTGCTGGAAAGCGCCCGCGAGGACGAAGCCGAGGCGCTGGCCGCACTGGGCGAGACGGTACAAGTCGCGCCCGCAGGCTTCATCGACGCCTATATCGGCGGCGTTCACGGGCGCAGCCTGCGCATCGTGACGCTGCGCCAGCAGATGCCGGGCAACGGCATGCTTTACGGCGAAAAGGCAGACATGATCCGGTCCGAGGCGCTGCTCAGGCTGGATTTCGGCCCCGACCGGCTGCCGGGCATGCTGGCGATGGGCTCGGGCGATCCGCAGCAATTCGCGCCGAACCAGGGCACCGATCTGCTGACCTTCTTCGCGGGACTTCTGGAACGGGCGATGCGCCGTTTCCTGGGATGAGCCTGGCGCTGAGCCCCGCCGCGCGCGCGGCGCTGTCGGACTGGCTGGCCGAGGAACGCGCGCTGAACGGGGCGGCCGAGAACACGATCCGCGCCTATGGCGCGGACGTGACAGCGTTTCTTGCCTTCCTGGCCGAGTATGACGGGGCGCCCGCAGGGCCTGCGCGGCTGGCGACAGTCGAGTCGCGCGACATGCGCGCCTGGATGGCGCATGAACGCGGCCGCGGGCTTGGCGCGCGCTCGCTTGCCCGGGCGCTGTCGGCGGTCAAGGGCTTCTTTCGCTGGCATGGACGGCGCGAGGGGTTCGAGCCGACGGCCGTGCTATCCGCCCGCGCGCCCAAGATCCGGCGCAAGCTGCCCCGCCCGCTGGCCGAAGATGCCGCCCGCGCGGTGCTGGAGAGCGTGGGCGACCATGCGCGCGCGCCGTGGATCGCGGCGCGCGATGCGGCGGTGGTGACGCTGCTTTACGGCTGCGGGCTGCGCATTTCCGAGGCGCTGGGGCTTTGCGGCCGCGACGCACCCCTGCCCGACAGCCTGCGCATCCTCGGCAAGGGCGGCAAGGAACGGATCGTGCCGGTCCTGCCCGCTGCGCGCGAGGCCGTGGCGGCCTATCTGCGACTCTGCCCGTTCGAAACGACGCCCGAGGGGCCGCTGTTTCGCGGCGCGCGCGGCGGCGCGTTGAACCCAAGACTGGTGGCGCGGGCGATGGAACAGACGCGGGCGCGGCTTGGCCTGCCGGCCACGGCAACACCACATGCGCTGCGCCACAGTTTCGCCACGCATCTGCTGGCTGCCGGGGGCGATCTGCGGGCGATCCAGGAATTGCTGGGCCATGCCTCGCTGTCGACGACACAGGCCTACACGGCGGTCGACACCGCCCGGCTGATGGAAGTTTACGAATCCGCCCACCCTAGGGCCTGAGATCAGGAAAACGGCGCGCGCTGACGCGCGCAAGACATTGTCTGGCGGCCCGTTCCGGGCCGCGTTGGGGTATTTGGACCAAGAAGAAGGCAGGGCGGGGGATCTGCCTGTCAGGTCATTGCGCCCGTGCCGCCCGGCCGCTGGCCCACGGCCCGGCCCGCCCCGTCCGGGCGGGGCAGCGCGGCATGGGCCCTGGCGATGGTGGCGAGCCGGAGGGCCAGATCGGGGGCAGGCGGCGTGCTGCGGCGGGTCGCAAGGCTGACATGGATCAGCAGATGCTCGGCGGTCGCGGCCAGTTGCCCCCCCGAAAGCATCCGGTGGAACAGGTGCATCTTCGCTCCCTCGGCGCCCAGCACGATGGTCTCGATCCGGAAATGCTGGCCCGCGCGCAATTCGGTAAGGTGACGGATATGGGTCTCGACGGTGAAGAAGCTGGCCCCTGCCGCGATATGGGCGGCATCGCAGCCGATCAGCGCCATCATCCGGTCGGTGGCATCGGCAAAGGCATGCAGATAGCGCGACTCGGTCATGTGGCCGTTGTAATCGGTCCAGTCCAGCGGCACCGCGCGATCCTGGGTCAGCAGCGGCCGGGCGTCATCGCCGGGCGGCGGGCGGCGGGCGGCGTCGAATTCCGCCAGATGCGCCCCCGCCCCCGTGCCGGTCCAGCGCAGCGCCCGCATCAGCGCGACCAGATCGGTATCGCGGGCGCGCGTCAGGTCGTCCGGGGTCTGGGCCTCGGCCGCCTCCGGCGGATCGGTCGGCGCTGGCTGGGCTGCGCGCCGCCCCGCGCCGAACGGTCCCGCCTGCGCCCAGCCAAGCCCCAGGCCGAAGCGGATCGCGCGGTCGATCTCCGCGGTCGTGGCAATGCCCTCCTGCACAAGCCGCAGCGCCTCGCGCCGGAGCGCCTCGGTCAGATGTCCGACGATATGGCCTTCGTTCTCGCGCCGCAGCACCAGCGGGGCCATGCCGATCCCGGCCAGTATCCCGCTGGCCCGTTCGAGCATGGCGGCGGGCGCATCGGGGGCGCCGGCCAGTTCGACGAGCGGCAGCAGATAGACCGGATCGACGGGGCAGGCGACCAGAACATGGCAGCGCAGCGCCCCCGGCCCCTGAAGCATGGACGGCGTGAAGCCCGCCGAGGAGGAGGCGAGGATCACATCACCGGCGCAATGCTCCTGCACCTTCTGGTAGAGCGTGCGCTTGAGGTCGAGCCGTTCTGGCACGCTTTCCTGGATCCAGTCCGCGCCCTGCACCGCCTGCGAGATCCGCTCGGTCAGCAGCACCGGACCTTCGGGCGGCAACGGGCTGTCATGCAGCCCCGGCAGCGCGCGGCGGGCATTGTCCAGCACCGCCGCGACCCGGGCGGCAGCGGCCGGATCGGGATCGAAGACGCGCACCTGCCAGCCCATCAGCGCAAAGCGCGCCGCCCAGCCCGCGCCGATCACACCGGCGCCGAGGATCGCAGCGACACGGCTCATGCGCGCTGGCCCGGACGCAGGGGCGCTATGGCGGCGCAGTCCCCCCCCTTGCGGTTGCTCTGACGCGGCATGTTCTTCCCCCCTGTCCGCGCGACGCATGATGGCAGCGCCGGACGCTGTGGCAAGGCCCGCAGGCGGGACGCGCGCACGGGGTTGCCCAAGCGTGCCGGAGTTGCAACGCCCCCTGTGGAGGCGCTCCGCGGTCAGAACGGCATCGGATGGGCCTTGTGTGCCAGGGCGATGTCGGCCAGCACCTCGGCCGACAGGGTCAGATCGGCGGCGCCGAGCGCGGTTTCAAGCTGCGCGGTCGAGGTCGCGCCGAGGATCGGCACCGCCGGGAAGGGCCGCTGAGCGATGAAGGCCAGCGCCATCTGCACCGGGTCGAGCCCATGCGCCTTGGCGATGCCCAGATAGGCCGCGACAGCCTCGAATACGCGGGGGGTGATGCGGCCGTTCAGATCGGGCAGCCGCGCGCGCCGCGTACCCTCGGGCGTGACATCGCCGGCATATTTGCCGGTCAGCAGCCCCGTGGCCAGCGGCGAATAGGCCAGCAGCGTCATTTCCTCGTTCACGCCCAGTTCGGCAAGGTCGGTGTCATACTGGCGGCAGAGCAGCGAATATTCGTTCTGGATCGTCTGCGCCCGCGGCAGCCCGTGCTGTTCGGCCAGACCCAGCCATTGGCAGGTACCCCAGGCGCTTTCGTTTGACAGGCCGAAATGGCGGATCTTTCCCTCCTGCACCAGATCGGCCAGCGCCTCCAGGCAGTTCTGCATGTCGGCCAGAGTCGCGTCGCGGTCCTGCCCCGAAGGATCATAGGCCCACGACTTGCGAAAATGATAGGAGCCGCGATTGGGCCAGTGGATCTGGTAAAGGTCGATGTAATCGGTCCGAAGCCGCCGGAGCGAGCCCTCGACCCCCTCGCGGATGGTTTCGGGCGAGACCGGCGCCCCCTCGCGCACGGCGCGCTGGCCTGCGCCGGTGATCTTGGTGGCGATGATCACGTCATGGCGGCGGCCGGTCTTGCGCAGCCAGTTGCCGATGATCCGCTCGGTCCGGCCGACGGTTTCCTCGCGCACCGGGGCCACGGGATACATCTCGGCGGTGTCGATGAAGGTCACGCCCCGGTCGAGTGCCAGGTCGATCTGGGCATGGCCCTCTTCCTGGGTGTTCTGGCTGCCCCAGGTCATGCTGCCCAGGCACAGGCAGGACACCCGCAATCCGGTTCGGCCCAGCGCGACTTTCCTCATGGCGGTCCCCTGTCGTTTCCCTGTTGCGCAAAGTGATCGGCTATAATGGTCGGCGCAACCCTTCTTGCACGCGAAGGTTGACAAAATCCTTGCAGTTCGGGGTCTTGGGGACGGAATGCACCGCCCCTGCCCCAGCCAAAGGCCCCGGAAACGCCGTCAAGGCCCCGCCCGCCCCGGGGGCGCTGGCCATCGCGCGGGGCTTGGGCTAAACCGGGCACCGACGCTCGGCAAGAAGGCAGCCCCCGCATGGCACGCATCCTGATCACCTCGGCGATCCCTTATATCAACGGGATCAAGCATCTGGGAAATCTTGTCGGCAGCCAGTTGCCCGCCGACCTTTATGCCCGCTACATGCGCGCCCGCGGCCATGAGGTGATGTTCCTCTGCGCCACCGACGAGCATGGCACGCCCGCCGAACTGGCCGCGGCCAAGACCGGCGAGCCGGTGGCCGAGTATTGCGCCCGGATGCATGGGGTGCAGGCGGACCTTGCGCGCGGCTTCCGGCTGTCCTTCGACCATTTCGGGCGGTCCTCCTCGCCCCAGAACCATCGCCTGACGCAGTATTTCGCGGGCCGCCTGGCCGAGAACGGCTATATCGAGGAAGTGACCGAGCGGCAGGTCTATTCCAACGCCGACAACCGCTTCCTGCCCGACCGCTATATCGAGGGCACCTGCCCCAATTGCGGCTATCACAAGGCCCGCGGCGACCAGTGCGAGAACTGCACCAAGCAACTGGATCCGACCGACCTGATCGACCCGCGTTCTGCGATTTCCGGCTCGACGGACCTGGAGGTGCGCGAGACCAAGCATCTGTATCTGCGGCAATCCGCGCTGAAGGGCGAGTTGGCGGCATGGATCGACTCCAAGACCGACTGGCCGATCCTGACCACCTCGATCGCGAAGAAATGGCTGAACGATGGCGACGGGTTGCAGGACCGCGGCATCACCCGCGATCTGGACTGGGGCATCCCGGTGAGGAAGGGCGATCAGGACTGGCCGGGGATGGAGGGCAAGGTCTTTTACGTCTGGTTCGACGCGCCCATCGAATACATCGCCGCCGCCGCCGAATGGGCCGAGGCCCATGGCCGGCCCGATGCCGACTGGCGGCGCTGGTGGCGCACCGACGAGGGCGCAGAGGATGTTCGATATGTGCAATTCATGGGCAAGGACAACGTACCCTTCCACACCCTGTCCTTCCCCGCCACCATCATGGGGTCGCGCGATCCGTGGAAGCTGGTCGATTATATCAAGTCCTTCAACTACCTGAATTATGATGGCGGGCAATTCTCGACCAGCCAGGGCCGCGGCGTGTTCATGGATCAGGCGCTGGCGATCCTGCCCTCCGACTACTGGCGCTGGTGGCTTCTGTCCCATGCGCCGGAAAGTTCGGATAGTGAATTTACATGGGAGAATTTCCAGGCTGCGGTGAACAAGGATCTGGCCGATGTGCTGGGCAATTTCGTCAGCCGCGTGACCAAGTTCTGCCGCGCGAAATTCGGCGAGGCGGTGCCCGAGGGCGGAAGCCTCGGCGACCGCGAGCAGGAGTTGATCGACGACCTCTACATCCGCATCCGCGCCTATGAGGCACATATGGAGGCGATCGAGGTGCGCAAGGCGGCGGGTGAGTTGCGCGCGATCTGGGTGGCGGGCAACGAATACCTGCAAGCGGCAGAACCCTGGACGGTCATCAAGACAGACCCGCAGGCCGCGGCCGCCATCGTGCGGTTCTCGCTGAACCTGATCCGGCTTTATGCGGTGCTGTCGGCGCCCTTCATCCCCGATGCGAGCGAGACCCTGCTGAAAGCGCTGGACACCGATGGCGACTGGCCCAACGACCTGCGCGACGCATTGGCGCGCCTGACGGCTGGCCATGGCTTTGCCACCCCCGACATCCTGTTCCGCAAGATCGCCGACGAGGAACGCGAAGGCTGGCAGGCGCAGTTCGCGGGCGCGCGGCGCTGAGGGAACGGGAGCGCTCCCGCCCCCGTCCTGCGCGGGGCTTGCGCCCCGCTTGTCCGGCGTTGGGCGTGGCGCGCCCGCTGACGCGGGGGCGCGCCTCCGGCGGGGATATTTGGGGCCAGAAGAAGATGAGTCGAATGGCCTGTCCTTCTTCCTGGCAAAAATACCCGATGTCCTGCCGGTTCAGCCTGGCGCGTCAGGCGGGTTGGCGCACGACATAAACCGAGCAGTCGGAATGGCGGACGACGCGGGCGGCGTTGGGTCCGAGCAGGTAGTCGCGCAGGTCGGGCTTGTGCGCACCGATCACGATGAGATCGGCGCCTGCCTCGCGCGCGGCATGAAGGATTTCCTCGTAGGCCTTGCCGGTCGCGACGATGTGGCGGACGGACTTGTTCGCCTCGGCGCCGATCACGGCGGTAACGAATTCGTCGAGCAGGCTCCGCGCCCTGGCCACGGCCCTGTCATGGAACTCCTTGTCGAAATACTGGCCCACCACGCTCATCCCGAAATCGGGAACGACGGTGATGACGTCGAGCCGGGCGCCGTCGAGCCGGGCGAGGCGGTCGGCCACGCGCAGCACCTCGGCGTCGAGCGCGGGCTGGGTCACGTCTATGGCGGCGAGGATCGAGGCGGTCATGCCGGGGCCTCCTGGCGGCGGGCGCGGCCCAGTTGGGCCCAGGCAACAAGCCCGAGCAGCAGCAGGGCCGGCAGGTAGATCAGTTCCTTGGGCGGTTGCGGTTGGGGCACGCGCAGCGCGGTGATCTCGACAGGCTCGTCGCCGTAGAAATCAAAGGCGCGCAGGGCGCCCGCGACGGGTGTGCCGAACATCGGTTCGTCCAGCACCATCCGGCCGCCACGGTCCTCGGGCAACAGGCCCGTGGCGGCCAGACGTGCCGCGCCGCCAGCCTGATCGCCGACGGTCACGACCAGGCTGGTTTCGCGCGGGGCGAAGGTGTTGAAATCAGGCCCCAGCACGCGCAGCCGGATCTGGTCACCCGGTGCGGCCTCGTCCAGCGCCTGTTCCAGTTGCGCGGGCGGCAGGTCGGCAAAGGGCGGTTGCACCCGGTTCATGAAGTAATCGGGCCGGAACAGCGCAAAGGCGATCGCGATCAGCGCCGCGCTTTCGTAAAGCCGGTTGCGGGTGATGAACCAGCCCATCGTTCCGGCCGTGAAGACCAGGATCGCCACGGTTGCCACGATGAAGACAAGGATGCCCTGTGTCCATGTCACGTCGATCAGCAACAGATCGGTGTTGAAGATGAAGAAGAAGGGCAGCGCGACGGTGCGCAGCGAGTAGAAGAAGGCGGTGAAACCGGTGCGGATCGCATCCCCCCCCGATACCGCGGCGGCGGCGAAACTTGCCAGCCCCACGGGCGGGGTCACGTCCGCCATGATGCCGAAATAGAACACGAACAGATGCACGGCGATCAGCGGCACGATCAGCCCCGATTGCGCGCCAAGCTGCACGACGACCCCCGCCATCAGCGAGGAGACCACGATGTAGTTCGCCGTGGTCGGCAGCCCCATGCCAAGGATCAGCGACAGAAGCCCGACGAAGACCAGCATCAGGATCAGGTTGCCGCCCGAGACGAACTCGACCAGATCGGCCATCACCTGCCCGATGCCGGTCAGCGTCACGGTGCCCACGATCACCCCTGCGGTGGCGGTGGCCAGCGCGATGCCGATCATGTTGCGCGCGCCCGCGATCAGCCCCGAGACCAGATCGCCGAACCCCTGCACGAAGGCCGGTCCCATCGCCCGTCCGCCGCGGAAAAGCGCCTTGAGCGGGCGCTGGGTCAGCAGGATCGCGAACAGCAGCATCGTTGCCCAGAACGCCGACAGACCGGGCGATTTCTGCTCGATCATCAGGAAGTAGACCAGCACGATGATCGGCAGCAGGAAATGTAGCCCGCTCTTGTAGATCTCGGATACCACCGGCAGCCGCAGATCCCCGGAATTGGGATCGTCGGGCTCCAGATCGGGTACGGTCGCGGCCAGCGCCAGCAGCGCGACATAGGCCAGGAAGACAAGCGCCGCCAGCACCCAGCCCGCCCCATCGGGCACCAGCGCCACGACCCAGCCCACGGGATATTGCACCAGGTAGCACAGCGCCGCGAAGCCCGCGAAGAAAGCGAACATGCCGCCCACCGTGCGCCCCAGCGACACCACCCGGTCGCCCAGCGCGGGCATGTTGCGCTTCACCGCCTCGAGATGGACGATATAGACCAGCGCGATATACGAGATCATCGCGGGCAGGAACGCGTGGGTGATGACCTCGACGTAAGAGATCCCCACATATTCCACCATCAGAAAGGCCGCCGCGCCCATCACGGGGGGCATGATCTGGCCGTTGACGGAACTTGCCACCTCGACCGCGCCCGCGCGCTCGGGCGTAAAGCCCACCCGCTTCATCAACGGGATGGTGAAGGTGCCGGTGGTCACCACATTGGCAATCGACGAGCCCGAGATCAGCCCCGTCGCGGCCGAGCCCACCACCGCCGCCTTGGCGGGGCCGCCGCGCAGATGCCCCAGCGCGCCAAAGGCCATCTTGATGAAGTAATTGCCCGCCCCGGCCTTGTCCAACAGCGCACCGAACAGCACGAACAGGAAGACGAACCGCGCGGAAACCCCCAGCGCGATGCCAAAGACGCCTTCGGCGGTGATCCACATATGGCTCATCGCCTTTTGCAGGCTGGCACCCTTCCACTGGATCACGTCGGGCACCCAGTTGGCCGAGCCGAAGAAGACATAAAGCAGGAAGATCGTCGCGATCACGGCCATCGCAGGCCCCAGCGCCCGGCGCGCGGCCTCGAACAGCAGCACGAGACCCGCCAGGGCGAACCACTTGTCGGTATCGTCGGCAAGCCCGCCCGAGCGCACGATCTTGTCATAGAAGAAATAGCCGTAAAGCGCGATGAAGGCACCAAGCCCGGCCAGGATCCAGTCCTGAACGGGGATGCTGCGCCGCGGGCTCGATTTCAGCGCGGGATAGGCGCAGAAGGCAAGGAAGATCGCAAAGGCCAGATGGATCTGGCGCGAATTGTTGATGATAGCGCTGGGCAGGATCACGTTGGCCATGGGCGAGGCCAGCGCCACCTGGAACAGCGACCAGCACAGCGCCACCGCCGCCAGGAACAGCCCCACGGCACCGGCCGGGTTGCGCGCACCGGAATCCGAGGCCGCGACGAGCTGTTGCAGTTCCTGTTCGCTGAGCGCGCGGCCACCGCCACCGGTTCTCGCCATGGCTTTCCGTCTCCCGGCTGGACCGCGGGCGGGCCGCGGCGTGTCGTTCACCGGCGCTTTTGCCGCGCCTTTCTGGGGGCCGGGGCACAGAAGCGCCCCGGCCGATTGATGATGGCAGAACCGCTTACTCGATCCAGCCCTTTTCGCGATAATAGCGCGCCGCGCCGTCATGCAGCGGCGCCGACAGGCCGTCGGCGATCATTTCCTCGGGTTTCAGATCGGCAAAGGCCGGGTGCAGTTCCTTGAACTCGTCGAAATTCTCGAACACCGCCTTGACCAGAACATAGACCGCTTCCTCGGGCACGGCCGCCGAGGACACGAAGGTTGCGCCCACGCCGAAGGTCGTCACATCGGCATCGGTGCCGCGATACATGCCGCCCGGGATCGTGGCGTGACGGTAATAGGGGCGTTCCTCGATCAGCGTCTCGATCGCCTCGCCCGCGACATTGACCAGCACCGAGTCGCAGGCCGTTGTCGCCTCCTGGATCGAGCCCGAGGGGTGGCCGACCGTGTAAACCATCGCGTCGATCTGGTTGTCGCACAGCGCCTGGCTTTGCTCGGCGGGGCGCAGCTCGGCGGCAAGGGCGAAATCGGCATTGCTCCAGCCCATCGCCTCCATCACCACTTCCATCGTGCCGCGCTGACCGGAGCCGGGATTGCCGACATTCACCCGCTTGCCCTTGAGATCCTCGAAATTGGCGATGCCCGCATCGGCACGGGCGACCACGGTGAACGGCTCGGGATGCAGCGCAAAGACCGCGCGCAGATCCTCGAACGGGCCGTCAGCCTCGAAATTCTCGGAGCTGCCGTTGTAGGAATGGAACTGCCAGTCCGACTGCACCACGCCGAATTCCAGTTCGCCCGCGCGCAGGGTCTTGAGGTTGTAGACCGACCCCCCGGTGGATTCGACCGAACAGCGGATGCCATGCTCGCGCCGGTCCTTGTTGACCAGACGGCAGATCGCGCCGCCCGCGGGATAATAGACGCCGGTCACGCCGCCGGTGCCGATGGTGATGAACTGATCGGCAGCGACAGGGCTGGCCATTGCGCCCAGCGCAGCCGCGGCCGCGGTCAGTTTCAGTTTTGCAAACATCAGGTTACTCCTCTGTTGGTTGGTCGTTTTCGGTCGGGTCGCTTACCCGTCCCAGAGTTCGTCCAGGCGGTGACTGCGCGCTTCCACGTCTTCGATCCGGGCCTTTGCCTCGGGCCCCGCCCGGGCGGCCATCATCCCGATGATGGTCTCGGCCAGCACCAGGCTTGCGGCATAGGAGGAAAAGAAATGCGGGCTGTCCGAGGGCAGGATGAAACCCTGATCGGCCCATTTCAGCGCCGGGCAGGCATGGGTGTCGGTGATGACCACCAGATAGGCCCCCCGCTCGCGCCCCATCTCGGCGGCCAGGATCGCGCGCCGGGCAAAGGGCGGCTTGGTCAGCACGATCAGCGCATCCTCTGCGCCCAGATCGGCCATGGCGCTGGCAATCGACGCCCCCATCCGCCCGGCAAGCCGCCAGTTCGGGGCGAAGTAATTGCCCATATAGCCCATGTATTCGACGATCCCCGTCGAGCCCAGCGCACCGAACAGCACCACATGGCGCGCTGCATGCAGCCGGTCCACCGCCGCCTCCAGCCGGTCGGGGTCGATCAGCCGCGCCATCGCCTCGATATTGGCGGCGCAAGCGCTGGCCTGCCGGGTCAGGAACGGCTCGCCGCCCGCACCGGCCTCGGCCTGAAGGCGGCGGACCCGTTCGGAGAAACTGACATAGCGCCGCCCGACCGCGTTGCGGGAAAGCTCGCGCATGTCCTCGTAGCTGGCAAAGCCCAGCGCGCGCGCCAGCCGGGAAAAGGTGGCCGGCGCCAGCCCCGACGAGGCCGAGATCGCGCGCAGCGAGCGGGTTGCCACATCGACCGGGTTCGCCGCAACGTAATCGGCGGCCGCACGCAGCTTGGCGCTGAGCGCGCCGTATTCCGCGGCGATCTTGTCCTCGATGGATGGCCCGTCCGGCATCAGCCCCCCGGTCAGATTCGGTGAAACATAGCGTTTCAACCGTTTTGCGCGTTGTCAATTCCTGAAACGTCTGTTTCAGTCCCGGGCTGAACCCCTGCCTGCGACTCGCGCCCGAAAGCCTCCATGTCCCACATCTTCCCTCGCAATTCCCGAGCCAGCCTGCCCGTGATCGACCGGGGCGAGGGCGTCTATCTAGTTGACAGCACGGGCAAACGCTATCTCGACGGCTCGGGCGGGGCGGCGGTGTCCTGCCTTGGCCATTCCGATGCCGCGGTGAACGCGGCGATCAAGGCGCAACTCGACCGCGTGGCCTTTGCCCATACCGGCTTCTTCACCTCGGACCCCGCCGAGCGTCTGGCCGACGCGCTGATCGCCCATGCGCCCGCGGGGCTTGAGCGGGTCTATCTGGTCTCGGGCGGGTCCGAGGCGGTCGAGGCTGCGCTGAAACTCGCCCGCCAATACGCGCTGGAAACCGGCCAGCCCGCCCGACACCGGGTCATCGCGCGGCGGCAAAGCTATCACGGCAACACGCTGGGCGCGCTGGCAACGGGCGGCAACATGTGGCGGCGCGAGCCCTTTGCCCCGCTGATGATCGAGACCACCCATATCGCGCCCTGCTACGCCTATCGCGGCCAGGACCCGGGCGAAAGCGCGGCCGAGTATGGCCAGCGCGTCGCCAATGAGCTGGAGGCCGAGATCCTCCGCCTTGGCCCCGAAACCGTGCTGGCCTTCGTCGCCGAGCCGGTCGTGGGCGCGACCCTTGGCGCGGTCCCCGCCGTCGATGGCTATTTCCGCCGCATCCGCGAGATTTGCGATACTTACGGCGTGTTGCTCATCCTTGACGAGGTGATGTGCGGCATGGGCCGCACCGGCACGCTGTTTGCCTGCACGCAGGACGGCATCGCCCCCGACATCCTGACCATCGCCAAGGGGCTGGGCGCGGGCTATCAGCCGGTCGGCGCGATGCTGTGTTCCGCCGCCATCCATGACGCCATCGCCGCAGGCTCGGGCTTCTTCCAGCATGGCCACACCTATATGGGCCACCCGGTCGCGGCGGCCGCCGCGCTGGCGGTGCTGGGGCGGCTGACCGACGATGGGCTGGTCGAGCGGGCGCAGACCATGGGCGCCCGCCTGCGCACAGCCCTTCAAACCGCCTTCTGCCAGCACCCCCATATCGGCGACATTCGCGGCCGGGGCCTGTTCCTCGGGCTCGAACTGGTCGCGGATCGCGAGACGAAACAGCCCTTCGACCCCGCCCGCAAGCTGCACGCCCGCCTCAAGGCCGCCGCCTTCGAGGCCGGGCTTATCTGCTACCCGATGGGCGGCACCATCGACGGGCGGCAGGGCGATCATGTGCTTCTGGCGCCGCCCTTCATCCTGGAGGATGCCCATATCGACGAGATGGTGACCAGGCTGGGCACCGCGCTGGCGCAGAGCCTGTAGGCGTCAGGGCGCGATCCCCAGCGGCAGCAGGATCGGCAGCAGCGTGACCGACACGACCAGCGTCACCACCGTAAAGGGTGTACCGATGCGCACGAAATCCATGAACCGATATCCGCCCGGCGCCAGCACCAGCAGGTTCACGGGCGAGGAAACCGGCGTCATGAACGCGGTCGAGGCCGCCAGCGCCACGCACATCGCAAACGGATAGGGCGAGGCGCCCAGCCCCTGCGCAATCGCCAGCGCAACGGGGGCCATCAGCACCGCGGTCGCGGTGTTCGAGATGAACAGGCTCAGCGTCGTCGTGGCCAGGAACAGCGCGGCCAGCAACAGCCGCGGCTGCTCTGCCCCGATCAACTCAAGCGCCGCGGCGGCCGCCAGATCGACCCCGCCCGTGCGCTGCAAGGCCAGTGCAAAGGGCATCATCCCGGCGATCAGCACCAGCGTCTGCCAGCTGATCGCCCGATAGCCCGAGCGCGTGTCCATCACCCCGAACAGCCCCAGCGCCAGACAGCCGATCAGCGCGGCCTGCGCATTGGGCAGCACGCCGGTTGCCATCGCCGCCACCACGCCCAGCAGCACCGCGACCGCGATGGGCGCGCGGCGGCGTTCGGGCACGAATTCCTCGGCCTCCTCGGGCAGATCCAGCAGCACCAGATCGCGCCGCTGCCCGGCCATCTGGCGGATCACACGCCACGGCCCGGCCAAGAGCAGCGTGTCCCCCTCGCGCAGCGCGCTGTCCGAGGCGGGACCGGGCAGCACCGCCTGCCCGCGGCGAATGGCGATCACCGACAGCCCTAGGGTGTCGCGCATTCGCGCCTCGGCGGGCGAGCGTCCGGCAAGGACCGACCCGTGCGGCACCATCGCCTCGACCAGCCCGAATTCGCGGGCCGGACGCGCGACATCGCGGCCCGTCATCGGCAGGGCCGTCAGCCCGTAGCGCGCGGCGAACTGCGTCCCGTCAAAGCGTGCGCCGACCACGCCCAGCAGCAGGATGTCCTGCGCATGCAGTTGTGTGGCGGCCACGGGCTCGACCAGTTCGGGGCCAAGCCGCCCGCACCGCTCGATCATCACCACTGTCACCCCGGCCCGCGCAGGTAGGTCCAGCGCATCCAAGCTTTGCCCCGCCAGCGCCGAACCCGGGCCGATCTGCAACCGCAGAAGCCGCCCGTCAGGGGCATAGCTCGCCGCCAGATCCCGCATCCTGAGCCGGCGCGGCGGCGGCGCATCCTCGGTCGTCGTCAGCCTGCGGCGCACCGCCACCATGTAAAGGATCGCCAGAACAAGGATCGGCAAGCCGAAGGGTGTAAAGGCGAAGAAACCGAACCCCTCATGCCCGTCGCGCACCAGCGCGGCATTGACGACCATGTTGGGCGGCGTGGCGACCAGCGTCAGCATCCCGCTGATCAGCGCCGCCATCGACAGCGGCATCATCAGCCGCCCCGCCGCCACCCGCGCCGCACGCGCGATGCGCAGCACGATGGGCACGAAGATCGCGACAACGCCCGTCGAACTCATCACCGCGCTCAGCCCCGCGGCGGCCAGCATCAGGAACGCGATCAACCGCGTCTCGCGCCCGCCCGCCGCGCGCACCATCCGGTCGCCGATCCATTGCGCGACACCCGTGCGCACCAGCGCATCGCCGATCACGAAGAGCGCGGCAATCAGGATCACGGAGGGGTCGGAAAAGCCCGACAGCGCCTCGGGCACCGACACGACACCGGTGAATGGCAGCACTGCCACGAGCATCAGCGCGACCGCATCCATCCGCGGCCGGCCCAGCGCGAACAGCACCAGCGCCACCCCCAGAAGACCCAGGATCATCGCCAGTTCGACCGTCATGCACCGCCCCCGCTTGCCCGTGTCACCGTCCGGCTACCATTCACGATGCCGTCGCCGCCCGATTCCCTTAGACACGGCCCATCCTTCGGGTGTTTTCGCACGCCGGTAAACCCGGCGCGGGTCACATCCGAGTTCAAGTGCGGCGCGCGGCAGAGCCGGACTTCCAACAATTTCGGTTTTCGGGCCGTAATGTTGCCCAGATTGGCTTTCACAATCCGGTCGAGAGCGGTGTGCGCGACGGCGAGTCGTGCGCGGGCCGGGTCCGACATGGCCAGAAGGTCGGCGGGCCGGTCCGCAGGAAGGGAAGTGGACGGACATGACGAGTTTGGCGGCCCTGCATTCGGATCCGGCCCCGGTGATCGCCTGCACGGTGTCCCGGGACATCCAGAATTTCGACCTGCTGATCGAGGACATGGAAGCAGAACTTGGCGCGTGCTGGGGCGACCTTGCCTTTCCGGATGCCAGCAGCTTCTTCGACCAGCCCGATGCGCGGTCGCTGGAATTCATCGCAGTCGCGGTGGACGACCAGGACGAGGACAACATCGCCTTCATCGGCGAGATCATCCGCAACGCCAAGCGCCGCAACATCAAGGTCATCGTCATCGCCGAGGAACTGAGCCCGATCGCGCTGCACCAGCTGATGCGCGTGGGGGCCGACGATTTCGTTCCCTACCCGCTGCCCGAACGCGCCCTGCACGACGCGATCGAGCGGGTGCGCCGGCCGTCCCCGGCGGCGCTTGCCCCCGGCCAGGGCGGCCAGATCGTTCCGGCGGTGTCGCGCTCGCATCGCGACGGCGTCGTGCTGCCGGTGCATGGGCTGGCGGGCGGGGTCGGCGCCTCGACCTTCGCGGTGAACCTGGCCTGGGAACTGCGCCTTGCCGCCAAGGGCACCCCCAGCCGGGTCTGCCTGCTCGATCTCGACCTGCAATTCGGCTCGATCTCGACCTATCTCGACCTGCCGCGCAAGGATGCGGTGTTCGAGCTTCTGTCCGACATCCCCGCGATGGACAGCGACACCTTCATGCAGGCGCTTCAGACCTATCGCGACGGGTTGCATGTGCTGACCGCGCCCGCCGACATCCTGCCGCTCGACATCATCGGTTCCGACGACGTGAAGCGGCTGATCGAGATCGCACGCTCGCAATTCGAGTTCGTCGTGATCGACATGCCCACGACGCTGGTACAATGGACCGAGGCGGTGCTGAGCCAGGCCCATGTCTATTTCGGCCTGCTGGAACTGGACATGCGCTCGGCCCAGAACGCGCTCCGGCTGATCCGCGCGCTGAAATCCGAGGATCTGCCCTATGAGCGGCTGCGCTACGCGATGAACCGGGCGCCGAAATTCACCGATCTCTCGGGCAAGAGCCGGGTCAAGCGTATGGCGGAAAGCCTTGACATAGATATCGAGATCCATCTGCCCGAGGGCGGTCAGCGAGGCCGGGGATCACGGCCTGCCGCTGGCCGAAACCGCCGCCAAGGCGCCGCTGCGCAGGGAAATCCAGAAACTCGCGAACTCGCTTTTCGAGCTCGGCCAGATGTCGGCCGCGGCCGAGGCGTGACAGACAGGACGCTTGCCCGATGTTCTCACGATACAAGAAGACCGATGCCGGGCCCACCGGTCCCGCGGCCGCCCCGCAGCGCCAGGACGCGCCGAGCGCCGCCCAGACGCCCAAGGCAGCCCCCCCAAAGCCCGCGCCCGTCGACAAGGAGCGCAAGCGCAAGGAGCGTTTGGGCGAGCTGAAGGTCGAGCTGCACAAGCGGCTTCTGGAGAACCTCAACCTTGCCGCGCTGGAACATGCCGAGGAAAAGGACCTGCGCGCCGAGATCCAGGCCATCGCCAGCGAGGCGCTGGAGGAGATGGGCATCGTCCTGAACAAGGAGGACCGCCAGCAACTCAACCAGGAGCTTTACGACGAGGTGGTTGGCCTCGGCCCGCTGGAGCCGCTGCTGAAGGACGAGACGATCAACGACATCCTTGTGAACGGCCCCAAGCAGATCTTCGTCGAGCGGGGGGGCAAGCTTACGCCCACCGACATCACCTTCAAGGACGAACGCCACCTTCTGCGGATCATCGACAAGATCGTGTCGGCCGTGGGCCGACGTGTCGATGAATCGAACCCCTATGTCGATGCCCGGCTGGCGGATGGCTCGCGCTTCAACGCGATGGTGCCGCCGATCGCGGTGGATGGCAGCCTTGTCTCGATCCGCAAGTTCAAGAAGGACAAGCTGGGGATCGAGGATCTGGTGAAATTCGGCGCCTTCACGGATGAAATGGCCGCCTATCTTCAGGCCGCAGTGGCCACGCGGCTGAACATCGTCGTCTCTGGCGGGACCGGCTCGGGCAAGACCACGACGCTGAACGCGCTGTCCTCCTTCATCGACAATTCCGAACGCATCCTGACGATCGAGGACACCGCGGAGCTTCAGCTTCAGCAGACCCATGTCGGCCGGATGGAAAGCCGCCCGCCGAATGTCGAGGGCAAGGGCGCGGTTACCCAGCGCGACTGCCTCAAGAACGCGCTCAGGATGCGGCCCGACCGCATCATCGTCGGCGAGACGCGCGGCGAGGAAGTGATCGACATGCTTCAGGCCATGAACACGGGCCATGACGGCTCGATGACCACGATCCACGCCAACAACGCGCGCGACGCGGTTTCTCGGCTTGAGAACATGGTGGCGATGGCCGGGATCGAGATGCCGCTCAAGGCGGTGCGCAGCCAGATCGCCTCGGCCGTCAACCTGATCGTGCAGGCCAGCCGCCTTCAGGACGGTTCGCGCCGCATGGTCTCGATCACCGAGATCACCGGCATGGAGGGCGAGGTGATCTCGATGCAGGAGGTCTTCCGCTACGAACGCCTCGGGCTGGCACCCGACGGCAAGATCATCGGCCGCTTCACCGCAACCGGCGTGCGCAGCCATTATTCCGAGCGCTTCCGCCAATGGGGCTACGACCTGCCGGCCAGCATCTTCGAACCGAACAGGGGAATGTAAGCCATGCAGATCGGTATGGATGCGATCATCTATGGCCTGATCTTCGTCGCCGTCCTGGCGCTGGTCGAGGGCCTGTATCTGACGGTGTTCGGCAAGTCGATCAGCCTGAACGCCAAGGTGAACCGCCGGCTGGAAATGCTGGAAAAGGGCACGGACCGCGAAAAGGTGCTGGAACAGCTCCGCAAGGAGATGCGCCAGCACATGAATGCCCGCGGCATCCCGCTATACTCCTTGCTGGCGGAACGGGCGCAAAAGGCCAATATCGCGTTCACGCCGAACCAGCTGATCATGGTCATGGCGGTGCTTTCCGTGGTCGCCTTTCTCGGCCTGACCGTGGGCACCGATGCCGCGCTGCCGGTGCGCGTGCTGGTTGCGGTCGCGATGGGCGTGGGCGGGGTCTATGTCTGGGTCAATGGCAAGGCGAAGAAACGGCTCGGCCTGATCGAGGAGCAGTTGCCCGACGCGGTAGAACTGATGGTACGCTCGCTGCGCGTCGGCCACCCCTTCGCCTCGGCGATCAACATCGTCGCCAAGGAGGTGCCCGATCCGCTGGGCACCGAGTTCGGCATCATCGCCGACGAGGCCGCCTATGGCCGCGACGTGGGCGAGGCGCTGAAGGATCTGGCCGAGCGCGTGGACATGCAGGATCTGCGCTTTCTTGCCGTGGCGGTCACGATCCAGCAGCAATCAGGCGGCAACCTCGCAGAGGTTCTGGAGGGGCTGGCCAAGGTGATCCGTTCGCGCTTCAAGCTGTTCCGCCGGGTCAAGGCGCTCACCGCCGAGGCGAAATGGTCGGGCATGTTCCTGTCCGGCTTCCCGATCGCCGCGGTCTTCATGATCCTGACGATCAAGCCCGACTATTTCGACGCGGTCAAGGACTCGCCCTTCTTCATTCCCGCCGCCATCGCGGTCGGCGTCATTCTGGTCGTGAACGTGATCTTCATGCGGATCATGGTCAACATCAAGGTTTGAGGAGCAGGGCCCATGGACATCATCGCCACCCTCAACACCGCCCTGATCGACCGGTTCGGCGCGTTCGGCCCGCTTTATGCCTTGGGCGCGCTGGGCTTCCTGATGATCGCGCTGACCTTGCCCGCGCTTCTGAAAAAGCGCGTCGACCCGCTTGACAAGTTCAAGCGCGAAACCCGCGAGATGAAGGCGGCAAGTGCGCGCGAACCGGCGGCGGCGCTCAGGCCCACCTCGCGCGCGGACAAGCTCGAACGCTTCTCGCATTTCCTTGAGCCCCAGAACGAGGAGGAATTCTCGGCTATCCGGCTCAAGCTGATGCGGGCGGGCTACCGCTCGAAAACCGCGGTGCGGATCTTCCATTTCGCCCAGCTTGCGCTGGGGCTCGGGCTTCTGATGCTCGGCGTGTTCTACACCATCCTGAACAGCGCCAGCAGCCAGGTCGATACCACCCGGCTGATCCTGTCGGTGATCATTCCGGGCGCGATCGGCTATTATCTGCCGCGCTACTGGGTCGAACGGCGGGTTCAGACGCGCCAGCAGGAGATCACCAACGGCTTTCCAGACAGCTTGGACATGATGCTGGTCTGCGTCGAGGCGGGCCAGTCGCTGGACCAGTCGATCATCCGCGTCGCGCGCGAGATGCGGGCAGGCTTTCCCGACCTTGCCGAAGAATACGAGATCGTCGCCCAGGAGATGAAGGCCGGCAAGGACAAGGTGCAGGTTCTCAAGGACATGGCCGAACGCTGCGGCGTGACCGATATCTCGTCCTTCGTGACGGTGCTGATCCAGTCGGCCACCTTCGGCACCTCGATTGCCGAGGCGCTGCGGGTCTTCTCGGCCGAAATGCGCGACAAGCGTGTCATGCGTGCCGAGGAAAAGGCGAACGTGCTGCCGACCAAATTGACACTGGGCACGATGATGTTCACGGTGCCACCGCTGCTTATCATCCTGATCGGCCCGGCGGTCTATGACATCTACACCACGTTCTCGACCGCGACCTTCTGAACCGCTCCGGCGTGCGCCGCTTCTGGCCGTGTTCCTGCTGCTTGCCGCCTGCGCGCAGAGCGGCAGGCTGGGGCCGGGTTTCGAGGGTCTGGCCCCGCCCCCGGGCACGCCCGAGATCACCGACGCGGTTGACGGGCTGATCGTCGGCCACCGGCTGATGGCGGCGGGGGAGTACGAACTGGCGCTGAAAGCCTATTACCGTGCCGGGGCCGAACAGGGGCTGAACGCCGATGTGCTGTCCGCGATCGGCTCGGCCAACCTGCGGCTGGGGCGGCTTGGCCAGGCGGAAAGACAACTGCGCCACGCGCTGAAACTGGACAATCGCTTCGTGCCGGCCTGGAACAATCTGGGCGTGGTGCTGATCGAGAAGGGCGAGGCCGGCGAGGCGCGGCGGGTCTTCGAAACCGCTTTTGCCCTTGATAGTGGCCGATCTGACGACATCCGGCAGAATCTGCTGCTGGCTATCGAAAAAACCGGCGATCCATCCTATGATCCGGCCAACAAGAGCGACTTCCAGCTGGTTCGGCGCGGCAGCGACCGCTTCCTGCTGATCGCCACACCCTGAGGCCCGGGCAGCAGAGGACGCAGGACATGCGCAAACATATCCTTGTCGCGACATGCGCGGCGCTTGCGCTTGCGGGTTGCCAGCGCCCGGGCGAAGGCGATGTCGAACGCGCCATTCAGGACGTGCTGTCGGGCGATGAAAACAGCCTGAACGAGATCATGATGAACGTCGCCGATCCCGGCGAGGCGGTCACCCATTTCCGTCGGACCCTGGAGACACAGCCCGACAGCATCGCGGCCCAGCGCGGGCTTGCCCGGTCGCTGGTCAGGGCGGGGCGCAACAGCGAGGCCGTTCCGGCCTGGGCGCGCGTCACCGCGCATCCCGAGGCGACCCACGAGGACCGGGTGGAACATGCCGATGCGCTGATCCGTGCCGGCGAGTGGAAAAAGGCCGAGGCGGTATTGCAGACGATCCCGCCGACCCACGAAACCTATCGCCGCTACCGGCTTGAGGCGATGGTGGCCGATGCCAACAAGCAATGGGCCAAGGCCGACAGCTTCTATGAAACCGCCGCGGGGCTGACGACGCGGCCCTCGGGCGTGCTGAACAACTGGGGCTTTTCCAAGCTGACGCGGGGCGATTTCAAGGGCGCCGAACGGCTGTTCACCGAGGCGATCCGCTATGACCCGTCGCTTTTCACCGCCAAGAACAACCTGGTTCTGGCCCGCGGCGCCCAGCGCAATTACGATCTGCCGGTGGTCCAGATGACGCCGGTCGAGCGGGCGCAGCTTTACCACACGCTCGCGCTGACCGCGATCAAGCAAGGCGATGTCTCCATCGGCAAGGGGCTGCTGCAAGAGGCGATCGACGCCCATCCGCAGCATTTCGATCCGGCGGTGCGCGCGTTGCAGGCGCTTGAGGCGCGGGGCTAGCAGGGCGAGCAGATTGAACGCGCCTGGGTATTCCATCTCGCTGTCGGAGTCCGCGTTGCGGCCGATCGGTGCAGCGCGTGGGCCTGCCCAGCCGCCGCCTTGGGCCTGCCCTATCCCTGCCCGAATGCGCGCCGACCCTTGCGCCGATCCACCCCGCCCGGAGCGCCCGCATGACTTCGCTTGACCTTGCTGCACCCCAATCCCGCACCGGCGGACGGGCCGCAACCCTCGCGCTGGGCCTTGCCTTTGGCGCGATTCTCGTGGGGCTGATCGCGCGCGCGGTCGATCTGGGCGCACCGCTGGGCATGGTGGCCGTCCTGCCCTTCGTTCTGCCGATCGCGGTCTGGGTCGCAATTGCCGACATGAAGACGATGAAGATCCCGAACCGGGCCGTTCTGGCATTGGTCGCGGTCTTTGCACTGGCCGGACCGGTCGCCTTGCCGCTGGAGGTCTGGGCCTGGTGCTGGGTGCATCTCGGCGTCGTGCTGGTTCTGGGCTTCGTGATGAGCAGTCTCGGCATGATCGGCGCGGGCGATGCGAAATTCGCTGCCGCCATGGCGCCCTTCGTGGCGCTGGCCGATCTGGGGAGCTTCCTGTTCCTGTTCGCCGCAGTGACCGTGCTGGCCTTTGTCGGTCATAGGCTGGCCCGCCGAATCCCGGCGGTGCGCCGCGCCCTGCCCGGCTGGGACTCCTGGGAGCGCCGCGATTTCCCCATGGGGCTGGCGCTGGCGGGGGGGCTTCTGGTCTATCTCGGGCTTGCGGCGCTGGGCGCGATGCCAAGCAGCACATAATCAGGGGTCCGGCGCAGTTCGGTCAGGACATAGCCTGCCTCGTCCAGCTCGCGCAGGATGCTGGCGCGCACATCGGGTCGCGCGGCGCATTGCGGCACCAGAACAAGCTCTGCCGCCTCGACCCCGGGCAGCCCGCCATAATACCAGGGCGCCCCGCCCGGCAAAGGCGCGACACCGCCGAAAAGCGCATAGGCGCTCAGCATGTCGGCCACCAGAACGGGCCGCCCGCCGAACCCCGCCGCGCCGACATCCTCGGACACCGCGCGGAACCAGCCGACAAGCCCGCTGAGCAGGCGGCAAGGCTCCAGCGGCGCACCCTCCAGAAGCGTCAGTTCGGGCATCGACGCGCCCTGCCCGATGTCCTGCCCTGCCGCAAGCGGTCGGCTGACCCGGGTCTGGACATGGGCGATGCGATCCGGCCGCATCCGGATGCCCTGATCGCCGGGCAATACCTCGACCGCATCGACGCTGCGGGCCATCAGGTTGCGCAGCGGGCTTTCGGCCATGGCAACAAGGATCGGCGCGACAAGGATCAGCGCGCCCCAGCCGGTCACCGCCAGCCCACGGCCCGCCCCCTGCCCCGGAGCCGCGCAGAGCGTCAGCGCAAAGATCCCCAGAAAGAACAGCCAGACCGGATCGTTGCCGTAATTCTGGTAGGTGACATAGGCCAGCCCTGGCGCTGCGGCGAGCAGCAACAGCCCTTCGCGCAAACGCCCGGACCGGCGCGCCAGCGTCACGGCCGCAAACAGAAGCATCGTGCCCGCCACGCCCCTGGGCCCGGTCAGGACATCAAGCAGGCTGTCGCCCGGGAAGGGCCGGATATCGGTCCGGGCCACGGCCAGAAGGTCGCCAAGATAGGCCACCCAGAATCCCGGGCCCGCCGCAAGCGTCACCGCCAGCATCACGCCAAGCCCCGTCCCCAGCACCGCCAGCGCACCGTGCCGGTCACGCGCAAGCAGTAGCGCCAGCGCGACGACGGGCACCGCGGCGACAAGATAGGTCATCTTGATCAGCGCCAGCGCCGCCAGCCCCAGCCCCATGATCGCCCCGTCAGCAACCCGCGCCCGCTGCCCCGCCCGGCGGCCGGGCAGCACCGCCAGCACCAGCACGACGAACAGGATGGCCCAGGCCCAGCGGTTGTAGCTCATCGACAGCGATATCTCGGGTGCGGCCGTCGCGGGCACCAGCGCCACCGCCAGCAGCATGATTCCCGCCCCGAAGACATGGGCCCAGGGCCGCGCCAGCCGGTCATGCGCCGCCCACCAGGCCGCGGGCAAAAGCGCCGCGCCGACCAGCGCCTGGCCCAGCACGAACGCCTCTGCAAACGGGTGGCCAAGCCGGACGAACAGCGCGATGGGCGCATTGGCCAGCACGCCCAGCGGCGTCATGAAATCAAGATGCGGCCAGTCGCCCGCAGCCTGGTGCAGCACGATCTGCACCATATGCAGCATGTCGCCCTCGTGCATGGCCGGGTATAGCCCGCCCGCCGCCAGCCCCGCCCAGCTCGCCGCGCCCAGCACCGCAGCCATCGCCGCGGCCAGCCCGAGCATGTCCAATCGCGTCATGCGCCCTGCCCTCCTGTCGTTGCGCCGCCTGGCGGCCGCTGTGGCGACGGAGCCTGCGCAATCCTTGCGATTGTCCGGAAACGCCCGGCCTGTCGCCCAAGAATTGCCCCAAAATACGGTGAGTTTTGGGCAGGCTCCGCAGCAGTTTCAGGGCAAACACATGAACATGCAGATTTCCGACGTCATGGCGCCGCCCGCCCCCAGATCGCTGGGCGAGATGCGCCTGCCGATGGTGATGATGCGCGACATCCTGCTCAAGACGATCTTCCGCAAGAATGTCGATACCGTGACCCAGATCGCCAGGGCGATCTGCCTGCCGGCCCCCGTGACCCAGGAACTGGTCGACCTTGCGCGCAACCAGCGGCTGCTGGAAGCGACGGGAACGCTTCATGCGGGCGCGGGCAACGAGATGGGCTTTCAGTTGACCGAGGCGGGCAAGGCGCGCGCGCTCGACGCCCTTGGCCAGTCGGAATATTACGGCGCGATGCCCGTGCCGCTGGACATCTATGCCGAGCAGGTCAGGCGCCAGTCGATTCGCAACATCCAGATCACGCGCGACCAGTTGCATGGCGCGATGGGCCACCTGATCCTGCCCGACGCCTTGCTCGACCATCTCGGCCCCGCGGTCAGCGCGGGCCGCTCGATCCTGATGTATGGCCCGCCCGGCAACGGGAAATCGTCGATTTCCAACGGCATCCGCGACGCGCTGGGCGACCGGATCTATGTGCCCCGCGCGGTCGAGTATTCCGGTCAGGTCATCACCGTCTATGACCCGATCGTGCATTGCGCGGCCGAGGAACTGGTGGACGATCCCCATTCTCTGCGCCGCATCTCGGGGCGCTACGACACCCGCTATGTGCTTTGCGAGCGGCCCACGGTCATCACCGGCGGCGAATTGTCGCTGTCGATGCTCGATCTGGTCTACAACCCCACGGCACGCACCTATCAGGCGCCGTTGCAGATGAAATCGACCGGCGGCATCTTCATCGTCGACGACCTGGGCCGTCAGGAAGAACCGCCGCAGGCGCTGATCAACCGCTGGATCGTCCCTCTGGAGGAAGGCAAGGACATCCTTGCGCTGCAATCGGGCGAAAAGTTCGAGGTGCCGTTCGATACGCTGGTGATCTTTTCCACCAACTTCCATCCCAACGAGATCTTCGACCGCGCCGCGCTGCGCCGGATCTTCTTCAAGATCAAGATCGACGGCCCCAGCCAGGAAGATTACCTGCGGATCTTTGCACTCGTCGCGCGCAAGAAGAAGATGCCGATCGACGAGGCCACGCTGATCTACCTGCTGAAAGAGAAGTATCCCACGATCAACAACGAATTCGCCAACTACCAGCCGGTCTTCCTGATCGACCAGATGATCGCGATTTGTGAGTTCGAGGGCATTCCCCACCAGATGACGCCAGAGTTGATCGACCGGGCCTGGGCCAACATGTTCGTGCGCGACGAGGACATCCAGCACTGATGCCCAGCTTGTGCGCAGACCCCAATGCGCAAGGCCCGCGTCGGCCCGGCCGACCTTGGCCGGGGCGGTCCGTGTCAGGCTGCGCCCGGGGCCGGCCTGCCCGGCCGGTTCGATAAACTTCGACGATAATCCGGCCCCTCTGGCATGGTGCAGACAACAGGATGTTAAGGCTTCGGTTCCATGGTCCGGCGGACGAACCTCGAAACCCGGAATCTGCGATGCACCTTCTTTCCGATTCGGGCCGGTGCGGCCGACATGACGATCGTCCCTGCGGTCCGACTGTGTCGGCACATGCGTCCCGCGCTCGCCATGGGCGGCGCACGGATCAAGGGCCCTCCATCGGTTCGACAGCTTCCGAAAGTGCGGTCGCGCACCGCTGATCCAAAGGTGCGGCAGGCTGATCCCTGCCGCCCACCCTGTAAAAAACAATAAAGCCGCGAGGCAAACATGCGCCGATTCATCTCTTTCCTGTTTGGAAGCATCGCCATCAAGATGGGGTTCTCCATGGCGGCCATGGCCGCGATGACGGCCGCCGCAGTCGTGATCGCTCTGGCCGTGTTCACCAGCCTGACGGGGTCGCTCAACACGCTTCTGGGCCAGCAACTGCCCGCGCTGCGCAACAGCGTCGACGTGATCGAACACAGCGCGGGGATCCGCGATGCCCTGTCCGAAATGCTTCTGGCCAGCACCCCCGACGGTGTCCGCTCCGGGCTTGAAAGCTTCGTCGAGGAACGCGCCGCGCTCGAAAAGGGGATGAACGGCATGCCCGCAGCGGCCATCACGGCGATGAAGCCGCTTCTCTCCGATCTCGGCTCCGCGGTGGAACTGATGCAGGCCGCCATCGCCGATCGCTTCGCGCGTCAGGACGAACTGGAAACCACGATCGCCGCCTTCCGCGAGCAGTCGGACAAGGCGCGGGAACAGCTTGAGAAGATCTCCGACGACGCGGTCTATGACATGGAACTCGCCGGCGCGCAGACCATCGAGGCAGTGACCAGCACGCTTGGCTCGCTGATCGACCATGATTTCGTTGCGACGACCCTGGTTCTGAAGGCCCGCAGCGAGATCAACCTGCTCAGCGGTATCGCCATCGCGCTGGCCGATTCCGGCGACGAAGGCCGGGGCGGAAGCCTGCGCGGCATCGCCGTGTTGAGCCTTGGCGAACTCGACACGATCCTTTCCGGGCTCGAGGAGAACGGATCGAGTTCCGGGCTTCTGCCCGTGCTGACCGAGATGCGCACGATGCTCGCCGAATCAACCATCGACGGGTTCCGCGCCCGGCCGGACCACCTTCGTCGACTGATGGCGCTTCGCGAGCAGACCGACGCCGCCCTGACCCAGGCCATCGACGACCTGACCCAGAACCTGATGACCGGCGCCGAGGATACGGCGACCTTCAACAGCGAGGCGGTCGAACGGCTGATCGGCAATGAACTGACCTTCATCCGCGATGCCGCCCGGCTGGAACTCGCCGTCGAAACCGTGGTCGCCACGGCATTTCTGGGGGCAACGGCGCGCGATCCGGATGCCGCTGCCGCCGCGCAAGGCGATCTTGACGAGGTTGCCGGGGCATTGGCCGCACTTATAGACGAAGTCTTCCTGACCGAAGACCTGCGCATCATCATCCAGGAGATCCTCGCCTCGGCCGCGCCGGAGACCGGCGTCATCGCCACGCGCGCGGCAATGCTGCACGCCCAGTCCCGCGCCGAAACGACCTCAAGAACGGCCTATGACCATCTGCGCCGGATCGGCGATGCTGCGGTCTCGCACAGCGATGCGGCGCTTGCCTTGGCCGCAGAAGCGGGGGACAGCGTTCTTGCGGCGGCAGACCGCGCGGAGCGGCAGCTTCACATGGTGGCGATGGGCAGCGTTGCGCTTCTGCTCGCTGCACCTGTCTTCACCTGGCTTCTGATCCTTCGCCCGATGTCGCGCCTTGTCCGGGTGACCGAACGGTTGTCCAAGGGCGATCTGGCACCGATCACCGGCATCCCGTATTCCGGCGGCGAGATCGGTCGAATGGCGACCGCGCTGGGCATTTTCCGCGAGGGCCTGATCGAACGCGCGCGCATGCAGGAACAGGAACGCGCGCTCGAAGAGGAACGCCGCCAGCTGGCCGAACAGCAGCACACCGTTGTCACAACCCTAGCCGACGCGCTGCAACGGCTGTCCGCGGGCGATCTGACGCATCGTCTGGACGCGGCCTTTGCGCCCGATTACGAGCAGTTGCGCCATGATTTCAACGCGACGGTCGCGACGCTGAACGAGATGCTGGGCTCGATCGTCGAGAACGCGACCGAGATCCACGCCCGCGCCGAGGAAATCGGCACCGCCTCGGACGACCTGTCGCAGCGCACCGAGAACCAGGCCGCGACGCTGGAGGAAACCGCCGCCGCGCTGGACGAGCTGACCTCGAGCGTGCGGGCCGCCGCCGACGGTGCGGCCGAGGTCGAGCGGGTGGTTTCGGCCGCCCGCGGCGATGCCGAGGCCTCGGGCCGTGTGGTGACCGACGCGATCGGCGCGATGTCCGAGATCAAGCGGTCATCCGACGAAATCGGCCAGATCATCGGCGTGATCGACGACATCGCGTTCCAGACCAACCTGCTGGCCTTGAACGCGGGCGTCGAGGCCGCGCGAGCGGGCGAGGCCGGGCGCGGCTTTGCGGTCGTGGCCTCCGAAGTGCGCGCGCTGGCGCAGCGCAGTTCGGACGCGGCCAAGGAAATCAAGACCCTGATCGGCACCAGTTCGGATCAGGTGGAATCCGGCGTGGCGCTGGTCAACCGCGCGGGCGAGGCGCTGGCGGATATCGTGGGCCGCGTGGCGAACATCGCCGATCTGGTCTCGGGCATCGCCACGGGCGCGCAGGAACAATCGGTGGGGCTGGGCGAGATCAATGTGGGTGTGACCCAGCTTGACCAGGTGACGCAGCAGAACGCCGCCATGGTCGAGGAAGCCACCGCCGCCAGCGCCACCCTGCGCCACGAGGCCGAGACGCTGCAAGGCCTGGTCGCCCGGTTCCGGCTGCAAGGCGGCCAGCCCGGCTCCAGCACGGCCCTGCCGCCGCTGCGCCTGGCCACCCCCACCCGCCCCGCGCCGCCCAGCCAACCGAAAGCCGCCGCGGAGCTTTCCTTCCCCGCCCAGCGCAAGGCCGCAAACGACACAACAACCTGGCAGGATTTCTGACAAGGCGCAGGCGGCGACGGTTCGCCAACCCTGATCCATTCGGCCGTGCGCCGAAAACCGATGCCTACCGGCAGATCAGAGGCGGGCCACCTCTGCCGCGCGCCCCGGAACAGAGAGCGTCCGACAGCGCATGAACGCCCATGCCGGCCCGAAACGGGCCGGCAACGCCATGCGCGCTATCCTTCCATTATCTGACAACACCAGAGATCCGGCACGTCGTCCGGCTGCCGTGCGAGGCATCCGCACCGCCAGGGTTTCGGGTGGCCCGGCATCATCTGGCCTGCGCCTGGCCCAAAAGGCCAATATCGCCACCGTCGATGATGATCTCGAGGTTCCAGAACTTGCGCAGTTCCGCCTCGGCCGCCTGCGCCGCAGCCTCGTCGTCCGGGGGCATCCGTTCGCCCGGCATACCCTGGCCAAAGGCCGCGAACACATCGGTTCCCGCGGCCAGCGTCACCGGCGACAATTCGGCAAAGGTCAGCACCGGCAGGTCATGGTGCCGCGATGCCTTGATCTGATCCATCTGCTCGTAATTCGCGATCAGCCGGAAGCCGAAATCGGCCCGGTGCGCCAGTTGCGACAGCCGCGCCAGCGCCAGCGGATCGTCCAGCTCGGCCGGACCTGGCGCCACGGACACCACCGGCACCGGGCCAAGCGGGCGCGGGCGCGGCGCAAGTTCGGCCACCAGCGGCGTATGGGCGCCCGCGATGAGCGGCCGGAGCTGGGTCTCGGTCAGGTCGATCACCCGGGGCTCGCGGCCCATCGCATGGGCAAGCCGCCCCCGCGCCGCCAGATAGCCCTGATGGTCGGCGAACCGCCCGGTGGCCACGACCGGCACCCCGGGCTCCAGCGCCCGGTTGCGCAGCGCGGCAAGAACCTGGTCGTCAAGCTCGTCGGCCCCCAGCACGCACACGGCCCTGATCGAGAGAGCCTCGGGATCGACGAGAAAGGGCGCCGCATCGCAGGCGCGTTGGCAGCGGCTTCCGCCCTGGACAAGGATCATGCCGCCCGGCCCCGCGCCGGATCGCCGATCAGCGCCTCGAACCGCGCCGCGAAAACCGCCTCTGAGAACTGCTCGAGCACCGCCTGACCCCGCGCCATCTGGGCCGCATGGGCCGCCGGGTCGGCCACCATACGCGCCACCGCCGCGTCCACGTCGTCGGGACGGCAGGCAATGATGCCCTTGCCGAAGCTTGCCCCGGCCTCGGGGTCGGTCAGCACCACCTTGCCCGCGGCCAGTGCCTCGGCGATAACACGTCCGAAACTCTCGCGCCAGGCTGGCGCCGTGAAATATACCGTGAAATCAATCATCCCGAAATAATCTCCGACCTCGATCGAGCGGAACGGCAAAAGCGTCCAGTGCGGCCGCGGCACCTCGCAGGCGATCAACAGATCCGCCCCGAGGATCACGTTGGCCTTCGGCATGGGCGGGAATGTAGTCGAAGCTCAGCCGCCCCAGCGTCATATCCTGGCAGAACCTGCGCAATTCCACCGCAAGCTCGTCCTCGCCCGCCATCAGTTCCGGGTTCTCGCGCAGATACCGCCACAGCCCCCCCGAGGGCACGCTGCGCGAAAACTCCTTCGGTCAGGCTACTGTCTGTTCGCTTCTCTGAGCTTCCGGATCACTTCGCTCTTCAGCGCCGTCGGGGTCTGCGGCTGGGGCTATGGCTGTGGCGGGTTGCGCCGGATGGTGGCCGGTTGCGTTGCAGGGCGGGTCGTGCGGACCGGAGCCTGAGCCTCTTGGGAAGGGCCACCCAGCCAAAGCTCCAGCCGCCCGGGCCGCGGCTTTTTCGCCGCTGTGGTGAAGTCGCGCGCCACACCCCCCAGTTCGCGGGCCAGCGCATGTGCCGTCTCGGCATCCTGACGGTGGAAATAGCGCAGATCGGTCTCGGGGATCGAGACCTGCACCCGCGCGGGCTGCGAAATCTGGTAGCCAGCCCGGACCAGTGCCGCGACCGCATTGGCCATGCCGCCTTCGGGTACGGAATTCGACACGAAAACGCTGACGAAATACCCCGGCGGTGCCTTATGCGCAGGCAAGGGCGCGGCAGCGGGTTGTTGCGGAGGCGGCAGCAAGGGCACAAGATGGCTGTCTGGCGGGCGCGGCAGAGCCCCCAGGGATGGCGGCGGCTCCGGGCGCGGCAGCGTGGCGTCCGGAACGCTCACCGCCGGAACCGCAACGGCGTTGTCACCGGCCCAGAGCGCGGGCAATGGCGCGGGCGCGGGCGGCAACAGTCCGGCCAGCAACTGTTCAGGCGCGGCCGGGCGAGCCGCGAGGGCGGGAAAGGCCGGGGCACGCAGCGCGGCAAGCACCATGCGCGGGGCAGGCTCGGGCACGGGCAGCGGGGGCAGCGCAACCGCCAGGGCCGGAATTCTGGCGACCGCATCTTGCGCCCGCGCATCCGGCCGGACGGGGGCTGCGGCAAGGGGCTGCGACGACGCGGCGGGCTTTGCGGATGGCGCGGGGCGCGGGGTGGCGGCCGAATCCATGGTCGCGGTGTCTGGCGGCTGAGCCACGACAGGCGGCAACCCGCTGTCCCTCAGGCCGGGGAACTTCATCGCCCCGACCCCGGCAATCAGACCAATCCCGAATGCCCCCGCTGTAAAGAGCGCCCAGCGCCAGCGCCGCCGGTCCCGCGTCTTGCCCGACCCATCACGCTGCGCGGCCCGGGCCTGGGCAAGTGCAACCTCAAGCCGCGGCGCACCGCCGCGAAGGGCGGCAGGGGGGCGCACCGCCTTGGGGGGGGGCGCCACGGACCGAATCGCGGCAGGGGTCGACAACGCACCGTTCCGCGGCAGACCGGGCGGGCCCGGCTTGTCGGCGGAAGCCTTTGGCGCAGCCATGCCTGATGCGTCCCCGGTCCCACGCGTCGCCTTGAACACCATGGCAACGCGGGCGGCGGTCCCGGTTTCGGGCCGGACCGCGCGTTGCCTGGCTCCGTCGGGGGCCAAGGCGGGTTTCGTACCGGATGCCTTGTCGGCAAGGGCCTTCTCGCGCTGGCGGCGCGCCTCATCGAGACGCTTTTCCCACGCCTCGGAGGTCAGCAACTCCATCACCCTTGCGTGGTCCGCCCCGGAAACGCCGCCTTGCGACGACGATGACTCCGCCCCCGTCCTTTCGTCCATCAGACTCCCATCCCCCGTGGGAAACCCGGAACAATCAAATAACGCACACTATCCTGGCCCCGAAAACCGGACCCCGTCACACGGCAATGGCAGCCCGCGTCCTGATCAAGGAGCCTACCCAAATGACCCGCGCGGAACAATGTCGCAATTCCGTCGGATGGCTTGCACCGGGGTCAGGGCTGTTTCGGACTGGCATGGCCGGTTCCCTGCCCAACCTGCCCCGCCCCCGTGCGATCAGCTTTCGTACCGCGTCCGGCCGCGCCGCTTGGCGTCGATCGGCAGGACCATGTGCATCGGCTGGTGGGCGCGCTGGGAGCAGGCCTGGCGCGGGCAGATCTGGCAGGCGATGCCGATCCGCGCCACATTGCCCGCCTCGCGGTCCAGGTTGACGGCGCGGGCATAACCGATCCGGTGCGCGTCGCCCCGCTCGCAGCCCAGCGCCACCACCAGCCGACTGTCCGGAAGGTTGCGGCTGAAGACCGGGCGCGGGGTGGTGCGGCTGATCGTGAAGAACTGCGCGCCGTCGGGCATCTCGACCAGTTGCGGCAGCACCATGTCGGGCATGCTGAAGGCGTTGTGTATGTTCCAGGCCGGGCATGACCCGCCCTTTTCGGCCAGCGCGAAGGGCGTGGCGTTGACCCGCTTCGTGACATTGCCCGCCCGGTCGATGCGCAACAGGAAGAACCCGATCCCCCGCGCCCCGTCACGTTGCAGCGTGGTCAGCCGGTGGCAGACCTGCTCGAAGCTCATGCCGAAGGCGGCGGCCAGCCGGTCGATGTCATAGGCCGATTGCTCGGCCAGATCGAGGAAGGGCCGATAGGGCATCAGCAGCGCCGCGGCGAAGTAATTCGCCAGTTCCACCCGGCAGCGCGCGCGGGCAGGTTCGGTCGCGATACCGCTTTCGCCAACCAGTGCGTCCAGCAAGTCGGGCAGTTCGACCAGCGCCAGAACATGGGCGATCTGGAAGACCCGGTTGGGATGGTCCAGCGCCTCGGACAGCAGCACGCAGCCCGCGCGGTCGTCGAACAGCCGCAGCGTGTCGGGCATCTCGTCCAGGCCGACCTGGCGCACGTCGATCTGGAACTTCATCCGCAGGTAGCGCTTGAGCAGCGCATACATGTCGTCGGGCGCCCCCACGATCTGGCGACGGATGTCCTCGGCGGCGGTTTCGAGCGCGTCGAAATGATTGGCGTTGTCGCGAAAGAAGTCGTGAATCGCCGTCTCGGGCGAGGCACTCAGGATCTCGCCCGCCGAATCGCCCAGCCGCGACAGCCGCTCGACCGCGCTGCGATGGCCGCGGTAAAGCTGAAGGAACAGGTCCACCAGCCGCGGCGCATGATCGACCGCGGCCCGCAATTCCGCCAGATCGGGGCGGTCGCGGTCGAAGGCCGGATCGGCCACCGCGCTGCGCAACTCGGCCAGCCGCGCGGCATCGCGGTCGCTGAGCAACTCGCGCATGTCCACGCCATAGGCTTCGGTCAGGGCCATCAGCACCGGCACGGACAGCGCACGCTGGTTGTTCTCGAGCAGGTTCACATAGGCCGGGCTGACCTTCAGCCGCCGGGCCATCTCGGCCTGGGTGTGGCCGTGGTCGCGGCGAAGCTGCCGCAATTGCGATCCGATCAGGGCCTTCCGCATATTTACAACATTACAAGATGACACCTCTGTTACGTTCAGCTTTATCACAACAACCCTTTTCGGTGTGGAATTTTCCGCCCGCTCCGCGATTTTCAGGACCATGAGATGGCATCGGCCGAAGCGATCCAGGGAGGATCAGGCGCTGCGGACCGGGCCGTATCGATCAGGGAGGACAACAATGACCAACATCTTCACGCGCCGCGGCGCGATGGCTCTCATGGCGTCGGCAGCAATCGCGGTTGGCAGCCCGGGACTGGCCGACGAGTGGAAACCGATCAAGCCCGTCGAAATGGTCATCATGGCCGGCCAGGGCGGCGGTGCGGACCGGCTGGCGCGGCTGTTCCAGACCATCATCCAGAAGGAAAAGCTGGCACAGATGCCGTTCCTGCCCGTGAACAAGGGCGGCGGATCGGGCGCCGAGGCGCTACGCTATCTCAAGGACAAGCAGGGCGATGCCCATGTCATCATGGCGACGCTCAACAGCTATTACACCACCCCGATCCAGACCGAGATCGGCGTCAATATCGAGGAATTCACCCCACTGGCGCGGATGGCGGTGGATACCTTTGCGCTGTGGGTCAATGTCGACAGCGGCATCGAGACGATCGAGCAGTATGTCGAGGCGGCAAAGGCCGCGGGCGGGTCGTGGCGCATGGGCGGCACCGGCACCGGCCAGGAAGACAGCCTGGTGACGGCGCTGCTGGAACGCGAATTCGGCATCAGCCACACCTATGTCCCGATGGGCGGCGGCGGCGAGGTGGCGACCGCGCTGGTCGGCGGCCATATCGACGCCACGGTCAACAACCCCTCCGAGGCGATGAGCTTCTGGCAGGCTGGCCGGGTGCGCCCCATCGCGCTCCTGACGGCCGAGCGGCTGGACAGCATGCCCGGCGTGCCCACCTTCGCCGAACTTGGCCATGACCTGGAATACTACATGCAGCGCAGCTTTGTCGCCCCGGGCGGGCTGACCGAGGCGCAACAGGCCTATTACGTCAACCTTCTGCAAAGCCTGCATGAATCCGAAGAGTGGCAGACCTATGCCCGCGATCAGGCGCTGTTGACCGACTTCCTCGCGGGGGACGAGCTTCAGGCCTATTTCCTGTCCGAACGCGAAAAGCACCGCGAAATCCTGAAGGGTCTGGACACGCCGTCCTGATCCTTTCGCAGACCTTCGCAGGCGGGCGGGCCCAAGGGTCCGCCCGTGTCGTCGAACGCGCAACCGGATGGGAGGAACCATGCTCGCCGCGGACCGACTGATCGCCCTCGCGCTGATGGGGCTGTCGATTTACTTCATGTGGCATGCCAAGGCCCTGCCGATCGGCTGGGTTCCAAACGCGGGGCCCGGCGGCGGGGCGTTTCCGTTCTGGCTGTCGGCGATCATGCTGGCGGCCTCGACGCTGATCCTGTTGCGCAGTTTCGTCAGTCACCCGCATGAGGGCGAGAAGTTCTTTCCCGATGCCGACGCGATCCCGCAGATCGCGGGCGTGGTGGGGCTGTTCGTTGCGACCATCGCGGTCATTCCCTTCATCGGCACCTATCTGGCCTTGATGGCGTTCCTGTTCATCTACCTGAAATTCTTTGGCCATCACGGCTGGCTGCTGATCGGCATCCTGACGCTGGCCACCCCGGTCGTCGTGTTCTTCTTCTTCGAGGTGACGCTCAAGATCCTGCTGCCCAAGGGCTGGACCGAGCCGTTCTTCTTCCCGCTTTACGCGATGTTCTTCTGAGGAGGGCCGATCATGGAAGTTCTTGGCCTTCTTGCCGACGGTTTCGCGACCTCGCTGACACCGCTGAATATCCTGATCGTCATCCTTGGCGTGACCGCGGGCCTGTTCATCGGCGCGATGCCGGGGCTGGGGTCGGTCAACGGGGTGGCGCTGGTGCTGCCGCTGACCTTCATCGTGCCGCCGACCTCGGCGATCATCCTGCTGGCGGCAATCTATTACGGCGCGATGTATGGCGGCGCGGTCAGTTCGATCCTGCTGGGCATACCCGGCGCCTCGACCGCGGTGGCCACCACCTTCGACGGCAGGCCCATGGCGTTGCAGGGCAAGGCGGGGCTGGCGCTGATCGCGGCAGCGGTGGCGTCCTTCGTGGGCGGCACGATCTCGGTCCTGCTGTTCACTGCCTTTGCCGCACCGCTGGCCGAACTTGCGCTGAAATTCGGCCCGGCCGAGGAATTCGCGCTGGTGCTGCTGGCCTTCACGACCTTTGTCGGGTTGGGGGGCGATGACACGCTCAAGACCATCGTGATGATCTGTCTCGGGCTGGTGCTGTCCACCGTGGGGCTCGACATGATCTCGGGCCAGCCGCGGCTGGTATTCGGCGACATCCCGGGGTTCTATGCGGGCATCAGCTTTCTGGTGCTGGCCATCGGCGTCTATGGCGTGGGCGAGGTGCTTTACACCATCGAGACCGCGCGCACCTCGCCCGCCGTCTCGACCGCGCGGCTGCGCATGCGCGATCTGGTCGAGGGCATCCGCGAGATGAACAAGATGTGGAAGACCATGAGCTTCGGCTCGGTGCTGGGCTTCTTCGTCGGCATGCTGCCGGCGGCAGGTGCAACGCCTGCCTCGCTGATGAGCTATGGTCTGGCCCGGACCTTCTCGAAGAAGCCCGAGACCTTCGGCAAGGGCAATATCGAGGGCGTGGCCGCCCCCGAAACCGCCAACAACGCCGCCTCGACCGGCTCGCTGCTGCCGATGCTGACGCTGGGCATCCCCGGTTCGCCCACCACCGCGCTGCTGCTGGGCGGCATGGTGATGTGGGGGCTGATGCCCGGGCCGATGCTGTTCATCGAGCAGAAGGATTTCGTCTGGGGCCTGATCAGCTCGCTCTACACCGCCAATCTGGCCGCCGTGCTCATTAACATCGCGCTGATCCCGCTGTTCGTCTGGGCGCTGCGGATGCCGTTCTCGGTGCTCTGCGCGATGGTGCTGGTGCTCTGCATCCTGGGCGGCTTTGCCCCCAGCCAGAAGCTGCATGACGTGTGGCTGATCGCGGGCTTCGGGGTGGCGGGCTATCTGCTGCGCAAGGCCGATTATCCGCTGGCGCCGCTGGTTCTGGCGCTTGTGCTGGGCCCGCTGATGGAGAAAAGCTTCCGCCAGGCGCTGATCAGCACCCAGGGCGATCCGATGATCTTCTTCTCGCGGCCGCTTTCGGCAACCTTCATGGTGCTGGCGGCCATCTTCTTCGCGCTGCCGCTCCTGAAGATGCTGCGCCAGCGCCTGAGCAAACGTCCCGCCCCGGCCGAATGACCGGAAGGCTGCGCAGGGACAGGACACGGACCCAAGGAAAGGATTACGAGGTGACGACCATCAAGGCATTCCTTCAGGGACATGACGACACGAGCCCCGCCATCGGGGCGCCCGGCCGCGACTGGCTGAGCTATGGCGGGCTGCGCGCGCTGGGCGAGCGGGTCGCAGACCATCTGCACGCCGCGGGCGTGGGCCGCGGCGACCGGGTGGCCATCGTCCTGCCGAACGGGCCGGAAATGGCCACGGCCTTCGTGACGATCGCCCAGACCGCCACCACCGCGCCCCTGAACCCCGCCTATCGCGAGGATGAATATGCCTTTTACCTCGAGGATCTGAAGGCCAAGGCCATCGTTCTGGCCGAAGGCTATGACGGCCCCGCGCTGGCGGCCGCCAACCGCTTCGGGCTGACGGTGCTGCGCCTGCGCGTCGATCCGGCCGCGCCTGCGGGGGAATTCGACCTTGTGGCCGAAGGCGACGGCGGGGCCTGCGACAAGGGGGAACCGCAGTCCGGCGATGTCGCGCTGATCCTGCACACTTCGGGCACCACCTCGCGGCCCAAGATCGTGCCGCTGCTGCAATCGAATGTCGCCGCCTCGGCCGCGAATATCCGCGCCTCGCTGGACCTGACGCCTGCGGATCGCTGCCTGAACGTGATGCCGCTCTTTCATATCCACGGGCTTCTGGCCGCGGTCAGCGCGTCGCTTTCGGCGGGCGCCTCGATCTGGTGCGCGCCGGGCTTCGACGCGCTGAAATTCTTCGGCTGGCTCAAGGACGCGGATCCGACCTGGTATACCGCGGTACCGACCATGCATCAGGCGATCCTGTCGCGCGCCAGCCGCAACCGCGACGTGATCGACGCCGCGCGGCTGCGCTTCCTGCGCTCCTCCTCGGCCTCGCTGCCTGCGCAGGTGATGATGGAACTGGCAGAGACCTTCGGCGCGCCGGTGATCGAGGGCTATGGCATGACCGAAGCCACCCACCAGATGTGTTCCAACCCGCTGCCGCCGCGCGCGCAGAAACCGGGCTCGGTCGGGGTCGAGGCGGGGCCGATGGTGCGCATCGCCCACGAGATCGAGGACCGGCTGGTTGACGGCACGGGCGAGGTGGTGATCTCGGGGCCCAACGTGACCCCGGGCTATGAGGGCAACCCCGAGGCAAACGCGAAAAGCTTCTTCGAGGCGGAAGGCCAGCGCTGGTTCCGCACCGGCGATCAGGGCGCGTTCGACGAGGACGGCTATCTGCACCTCACCGGGCGGCTGAAGGAGATCATCAATCGCGGCGGCGAAAAGGTCAGCCCGCTGGAGGTGGATGGCGTGCTGATGGAGCATCCCGCGATCGCGCAATGCGTGACCTTCGCCCTGCCCCATCCCAAGCTTGGCGAGGAAGTCGCGGCCGCCGTGGTGCTGCGCGAGGGCGCGAGTGCCACCGAGCGCGAGATCCGCGAATTCGCCGCCGCGCGCATGGCCGATTTCAAGGTGCCGCGCAAGGTGGTCATCCTTGACGAGATCCCGAAAGGCGCGACCGGCAAGCTGCAACGCATCGGCCTGGCCGAGAAGCTGGGACTGGCGGAAAGCGCGGCCTGAAAGGGAGCCCGGCCCCTGGCCGGGCTGCCTCCGGCGGGGATATTTGGGGCCAGAAGAAGACAGGGCGGCGGGCGCGGGTCCGCGGCAAGACGAGGGATTGTGCATGAAGATCTGTGTGTTCGGTGCGGGGGCCATCGGCGGCTATATGGGGGCAAAGCTTGCGCAGGCGGGCGCCGAGGTCAGCCTGGTGGCGCGCGGCCCGCATCTGGCGGCGATGAAGGACCGGGGCCTGCGGCTGATCGAGGAAGAAACCGGGACGGATGTGACCGTGCCGGTCACTGCCTCGGACAATGCGGCCGATCTGGGGGTGCAGGACTATGTCGTGGTCACGCTCAAGGCCCATTCGGTGCCGCCGGTGGTGGACCGGATGACGCCCCTGATCGGTGAACACACGACCATCGTTTCCGGCGTCAACGGGGTGCCGTGGTGGTATTTCCACAAGATCGGCGGCCCGCTGGAAGGCACGCGGCTGGCCTCGGTCGATCCGGGCAACGCACAATGGAACGGGTTCGGGCCCGACCGGGTGCTGGGCTGCGTCGTCTATCCGGCGGCCGAGGTGATCGAGCCAGGCGTGGTCAAGCATATCGAGGGCAACCGCTTTTCGCTGGGCGAACCCGACGGGTCGAAATCCGAGCGCGCGGTGCGGCTGTCCGAGGCGCTGGCGGCGGCGGGGCTGAAGGCGCCGGTGCGGCCCAAGCTGCGCGACGAGATCTGGGTCAAGCTGTGGGGGAACCTGTCGTTCAACCCGATCTCGGCGCTGACCCATGCGACGCTGGATGTGCTGTGTACCGATCCGGGGACGCGGGCGGTGGCGCGCAACATGATGCTGGAAGCGCAGGAGATCGCCGAAAAGCTGGGGGTGAAATTCCCCATCGATGTCGACCGCCGGATCGAGGGCGGCGCGGCGGTGGGGGCGCATCGCACCTCGATGTTGCAGGATCTGGACATGGGCCGGCCGATGGAGATCGACGCGCTGGTGGGTTCGGTGCAGGAACTGGGCCGGGTGACCGGCACGCCCACCCCCACCATCGACGCGGTTCTAGCACTGGTGACGCTGCGCGCGCGGGTGGCCAGGCTTTACTGACCGGGCATCGTCCGGACGAAAACGGGGCGCCCGAAAACGGGCGCCCTTTTTGCTTTCGGCGGCTCAGTCGGCAGCGACCGACAGCGCCACGAAACGCGGTTCGCCCTGGCGGCGCACCAGCAGCAGAAGCGACTTGCGCCCGGCATCGCGCGCTTCGGCGATGCGGGCCTCGAGATCGGCGATGCTCAGCACCTTGCGCTGGCCCGCCTCGGTGATCAGATCACCCGCGCGCAGGCCCTTTTCAAAGGCTTCGCCCGTCTCGTCGATGTCCTGAACCACCAGCCCCTCGGCGCCCGCGGCCAGATCGAGCTGTTCGCGCAGCGCGTCGGTCATCGGGGCCAGGGTCATGCCCAGCATCTCGCGCGTTTCGGGTTCGGCGGGGGTATCGGGCGAGGCGACGGCGGGCACGGCGCCCTCGGCGGTTTCGCGGCGACCCAGCACCACGTCCAGCGTTTCCATCTCGCCGCCGCGGAACACGGTCAGTTCCACCGTCTTGCCGACAGCGGTGTTGCCCACCTGGCGCACAAGCCCGCGGGTGTCGTCCACCTTGATCCCGTCGAAGCTGAGGATCACGTCGCCCTGTTCCATGCCCGCCTCGGCGGCCGGCCCCTCGGGCACATCGGTCACCAGCGCGCCGCGCGCCTCTTTCAGGCCCAGCGCCTCGGCCATGTCGGGGGTCACGTCCTGGATGCGCACGCCCAGCCAGCCGCGCCTTGTCTCTCCGAATTCCTGCAACTGCTCGATGACATTCGTCACCACCGCAGAGGACATCGCGAAGCCTATCCCGATCGAACCGCCATTGGGCGAGAGGATGGCGGTATTCACGCCCACCACCTCGCCCGCCATGTTGAACAGCGGGCCGCCCGAATTGCCGCGGTTGATCGCGGCATCGGTTTGCAGGTAATCGTCATAGCTGCCCGACAGCGCCCGGCCGCGCGCCGAGACGATCCCGGCCGAGACCGAGAAGCCCTGGCCCAGCGGGTTGCCCATGGCCATCACCCAGTCGCCCACCCGCACCGTGTCGGAGTCGCCGAAGGGCACGAAGGCCAGCGGCTTGTCGCTGTCGACCTTGAGAAGCGCGATGTCGGTATTGGGGTCGGTGCCGATCACGCTGGCCTTGAGGGTGGTGCCCGAGAAGAACTCGATCGTGATCTCGTCGGCCTGTTCGATGACGTGGTTGTTGGTGACGATGTAGCCGTCGGCCGAAATCACGAATCCCGAACCCAGCGCCTGGCTGCGACGCGGCGGGCGGGCGCCGTCGCGGTCGGGATTCATGAAGTCGCGGAAGAATTCCTCGAAGGGGGAGCCGGGGGGCACCATCGGCGTCGAGCCGGTATGGCCCGCGATGCTTGTCGAGGTGGTGATGTTGACCACCGCCGGGCTGACCTGCTCGGCCAGATCGGCAAAGCTTTCGGGCGCGGCACGGGCCAGCGCGCCCGATGCCTGCCCCAGCGCAAGGGCGGCGGCAAGCGCCAGCGCGCGGGCCGGGCCTGTCCAGCTCGGCGCGCGGCGGGCGGGGGTGGAAATGACCTGCGATGTCACGCGTGGATCCTCCTGCGTTCGGTCCCGAAGGGCCCCGGCATGCCCTGAGGCATGCGGACCCCGCTTTTCCTGCGATATGTCCCTGGTGCCGGACTGTGCAACACAATGCCCGTCGCGGCGCGTCAACAGGCCGTGATGGGCGCAGTCTTTCACCCTGCAAGCCGTTGGGCAAGCCAGATGAGCGCGGTGCCCAGCGCGACGGCGGCCAGTCCGATGATCCGCCGCGTCTCGGGCGGGATGCGGCGGATCAGCTCTACCACCTCGTCAAGACGCGAAGGGGCCAGTGCGAACACCAGCCCCTCCACAACCAGAACCAGCCCGATGGCCAGAACCAGAAAGCTCATTGCGCCGCCGCACGCCCCGGCGCTGCCGGTTGCGGCCGCTCGGCCTGCTTGAGGTATTCGAAGAACTCGCTGTCGGGCGTCATGACCATGAACGAATTACCCTGCATCAGCGCGTTCTCGTAGGCCCTGAGCGAACGCAGGAAGGCGAAGAACTCGGGATCGGCACCGAACGCCTCGGCAAAGATCGCGTTGCGCTCGGCATCGGCCTCGCCTCGGGTGATCTGCGCCTCGCGCTCGGCATCCGAGACAAGCTCGACCACGGTCCGGTCGGCCAGCGCGCGCACCCGCTGCGCGGCCTCGTTCCCGCGGGCGATCTCGTCGGCGGCCTCGCGCTCGCGCTCGGCGCGCATCCGGGCAAAGGTCGCTTCCAGGTTCTGGGCGGGCAGGTTGGTCTGTTTCAGCCGCACGTCCACCACCTCGATGCCAAGGCTGCGGGCCAGATCGCGCGACTGGTTGCGGATACGGGTCATCAGCACGCGCCGGTCCTCGGACAGGATCGTGTCGGATGTCACCTGATCGGCACCCAGCACGGCCCGGATCTGGGCGTTCAGGATCGAGGACAGACGATCCTCGGCCGCGCGCAGGCCGCCAACGCCGACCGCCTGACGGAACTGCACCGCATCCGAGATGCGATAGCGGGCGAAGGCGTCGACCACCAGACGGCGGTCATCCGAAGGCGTGACCTCGATCGTGTCGGTGTCCAGAGAAAGGATCCGGTCGTCGTATTTGACGACTTCCTGGATGAACGGGATCTTGAAGGCGAGCCCGGGCTCTTCCTTGACCGCCTTGATCTGGCCGAATTGCAGCACCAGCGCCTTTTCGCGCTCGTCCACCACGAAGATCGAGGAAAGACCCAGGATCAGCACCAGAAACAGGATCGGAACGATCATGATCGTCTTGCGCATCGTCAGTTCCCTCCCGTGCCGGTCGTGCGGCGCAGCTCGTTGAGCGGCAGATAGGGCACCACGCCCTGACCGGCCTCGCCGCCGATGATCGCGGGATCAAGAATGGTCTTGTCCACCTCGCCCAACACCTTTTCCATGGTTTCCAGATACAGCCGCTTGCGCGTGACATCGGGCGCCTTCAGATACTCGGCCAGCACCGCCGAGAAGCGGCTGGCCTCACCCAGCGCCTCGTTGGTGACGCGGGCGCGATAGCCTTCGGCCTGCTCGATGATCTGCGCCGCCTCGCCTCGGGCCTGGGCCACCACGCGGTTGGCATAGGCATCGGCCTGGCGTTGCAGACGGTCGCGTTCCTGTTCGGCGGCCTGAACCTCGCGGAAGCTGTTGATCACCTCGGCGGGCGGGTCGGCCTTGTCGAGGTTGATCCGGACGATGGTGATGCCGCTTTCGTACTCGTCCAGCGTCTCCTGGATGTTCTGGCGCGCCCGGTCGGCGATGATGCCACGGTCGCGGTTCAGGATCGGCGACAGCGGCGAGGCGGCGATGATCTCGCGCATCACGGATTCCGACACCGCCTGCACGGTCAGTTGCGGATCGCGGATGTTGAACAGCACCTTGGCGGGATCGTTGATGTTCCACACCACCTGGAAGTCGATATCGACGATATTGGCATCCGTGGTCAGCATCAGCCCGCCTTCGACATTGCCGCGGCGGATGCCGATATCCTCGGTGCGTTCGCTGGTGACATTGACCACCTCGGCGGTGATCACCGGCCAGGGGGCAAAGTTCAGACCGGGCTGGCCGGTCGCGTAATACTTGCCCAGGAACAGCTCGACCGATTGTTCCTCGGGCTTGACGGTATAGAGCGAGGCGAACAGCCAGACGACAAAGGCGCCGATCACGCCCAGCGCGATGCCGCCCCTGGTCAGTTTCGGCCCGGGGCCACGCCCGCCGCGCCCGCCCATCAGGACGCGCAGCTGTTCCTGCCCGCGGCGCATCAGTTCGTCGATCTCGGGGATCTGGGGCGGCTCGCCGCCCGGACCGCGGCCGCCGCCGCCTCCCCCGCCACCGCGGTTGCCGCCGCCGCCCTGGCCTCCGCCCCCCCAGGGACCGCCACTATGTCCAGCCATCCAGGTCTTACCTCTTTGCTGTTTCTCTTCTCGCTCGCGTCGCAAACACGTGTGACCTAACTGGTCGCTCAGGGCCGGAATTCAACCCGGATTCACCAGGTCCTGACCGGCGCCTTGAGCGTCACAAGCTCTTCGGCGATGGTCGGATGGACCGCGACGGTCCGGTCGAAATCCTCCTTGGTCGCGCCCATCCGGATCGCTATGGCGGCCAGCTGGATCATCTCGCCGGCATGGTCCGCGACGATATGACAACCCAGCACCCTGCGGGTCGTGGCGCAGACGATCAGCTTCATCAGCACCCGTTCCTCGCGCCCGGCAAAGCCCGACTGCATCGGCCGGAACGCGGTGGCATAGATCTCGACCCCGCCACGGGCGCGGGCCTCCTCCTCGCTGAGCCCGACCGTACCGAATTCCGGCCTGGTAAAGACCGCGCCGGGCACCAGATCGTGATCGGCGCGCGTGGGCCTGCCCTTGAATACCGTCTCGACAAAGGCAGCGCCCTCGCGGATCGCCACGGGGGTCAGGTTGATCCGGTCGGTCACATCGCCCACCGCATAGATCGAGGGCACCGCGGTCTGGGAATAGCCGTCAACCTCGATCGCGCCGTTCGGCTTCAGGCCCACGCCCAGGCCATCAAGCCCCAGCCCCGCGCTGTTGGGCACCCGGCCCGTGGCATACAGCACCGCGTCATAGACGCCGTCATGCCCGTCGGTGGATTTCACCCACAGCCCGTCCGCCACCCGGTCGATCCGCTGCACGTTGCAGCCCAGCCGCAGGTCGATGCCCTGGTCGCACATTGCCCCGGCGATATGGCCGCGCGCCTCCTCGTCAAAGCCGCGCAGGATCTGGGCGCCGCGGTAATACTGCGTCACCGCCACACCCAACCCGTTCAGGATGCAGGCAAACTCGCAGGCGATATAGCCGCCGCCGACGATCAGGACCCGGCGCGGCAGCGCGTCCAGCCGGAACACCTCGTTCGAGGTGATGACATGTTCTGCGCCCGGAAACTCGGGCACAAAGGGCCGCCCGCCGGTCGCGACCAGGATATGGCGCGCGGTCTTTTCGGTGCCATCGGCCAGCCGGACGGTATGCGCATCGGCCAGCACGGCGCGGGCATCGAAGATCTCGACCCCGGCCCTTTGCAGATTGCCGCGATAGATGCCCTCCAGCCGGTCAAGCTCGGCATCCAGCTTCGCCCGGAACGCGGTCCAGTCGAAGCCGCCCGCCGCCACATCCCAGCCATAAGCCCGCGCATCCGCCATCGCGACCGGATAGCCCGAGGCAAAGACCATCAGCTTCTTGGGCACGCAGCCGCGGATCACGCAGGTTCCGCCCATGCGATATTCCTCGGCCAGACCGACCCGCACGCCCGCCTCGGCCGCCGCCAGCCGCGCCGCCCTGACCCCGCCAGAGCCGCCACCGATGACGAAAAGATCGTAGTCGAAGGCCATGCCGCGCTCAGACATCCCGGAACAGGTTTTCGCTTTCGCCGAATTCCACGCGCCCCTCCTCGAGCGTGCCCTCGGTCACGTCGCGCAACTCCACCCGGCCATCGCCATGGCCGATCACAACCGTGTCGCAGATGTCGATGAACAGCCCGTTCTCGACCACGCCGGGGATCTGGTTCAGCACCAGCGCCAGTTGGCGCGGATTGCCGATGCGCATCAGGTGCAGGTCCAGGATGTGGTTGCCCTCATCCGTGCGATAGGGCGCCTCGCCGCTCATCCGCAGGCCGACCTCGCGGCCCAGAACGTCCATCCCCTCCAGCATCTCCTCGACCAGGTTGCGCGTCGTCTTCCAGCCGAAGGGGATCACCTCGATCGGCAGCGGAAAGGCCCCCAGATGCGCCACTTCCTTGGCCGGATCGGCGATCACCACCATCCGGTCGGACGCGGTCGCCACGATCTTTTCCTGAAGCAGCGCGCCGCCGCCGCCCTTGATGAGGTTCAGTTCGGCATCGAATTCGTCCGCCCCGTCTATGGTCAGGTCAAGCCAACCGGCCTCGTCCAGCGCGATCACCTCTATCCCCACCTCGCGCGCAAGCTCTGCCGTGCGCGTCGAGGTCGGAACGCCCCGGATCTTCAGACCCTCCCGGCGCACACGCTCGCCCAGGCAGCGCACCATCCAGGCCGCGGTCGAGCCGGTGCCCAGCCCCACCTTCATCCCGCTTTCCACCATGTCGCTGGCGCGCTTTGCGGCGGCGAACTTGGCCTTCTCGATGGGCGAAAGCTCTGCGGGCATTTGCGGTCTCCTTGGTCCGGTCGCAGCCCTTATAGGCAAGATGGCCCAAGGCTGCGAGGGGCAATTCGCGGGCAATGCGGGCCGGTTCGGTCCTATCCGCGCCGCATCGTGGCAATCACCTTGGCGGCGATCGCGATCAGCGCGGCGCGCTCGGCTTCGGTCAGCCCCGCCAGTGCCGCCGCGTTCTGCGCCGCGGCCGCCTCGGTCGCCGGACCCTCAAGCGCTCGGCCGCGTTCCGTCAGGTGGTTGCGCCTTGCCCGGCGATCCTCGGCATCGACGCTGCGCGTGATCAGCCCGTCCCGCTCCATCCGGGCCAGTGTGTTGGCCATCGTGGCCTGCTCGACATCCAGCCGCTCGGCCAGATCACGCTGGGTCAGCCCGTCCTCGCGCCACAGCACCAGCAGCACCATGAACTGCGCCGGGGCAAGGCCCAGCGGCACCAGACGGCGGGCCAGCCCCTTTTCGAAAAGCCGGGCCATGTGATTGGCCAGATAACCGGCCGAGGCTTCGCGGGAAAACGGCATGAACGGCCCGTATCACTTGCATAGCATGCTATTCAACAGGATAATCCATAGCATGCTATATGATTCGGAGGACATCATGTCATAGAAACCCCACGCCATCGCCGGAACCCTCGGGCTCGGGCTCATCGCCTGTTTCTGGAGCGCAACGCTCTGGTCCGAACTGTTCGGCACCCAGGACCAGATCATCGCCGTCAAGCAGGGCATCCTCTACGGCCTTGTCCTGCTTGTCCCCGCGCTGGCGATGGCGGGCGCGGGCGGTGCCGCGCTGGCCCGCACCCGCCGCGGCCCGGTAATCGCGCGCAAGACACAGCGGATGCGGCTTGCCGCGCTCAACGGGGTGCTGATCCTCGTGCCCTCGGCGATCTTCCTGGCGCAAAAGGCCGGGGCCGGGCAGTTCGACGCCGCCTTCTACAGCGTGCAGGTGCTGGAACTGGCCGCGGGCGCGCTGAACGTGAAACTGCTGGGCGCCAATCTGCGCGACGGCATCGCGATGGCGCAGGCACTCAGCAGAACGCAGGCCGCGCGCTGAGCAAGGACCATGCGCCACGGTCGGACGGGCGCATGGTCGCGCATCCCGCCCCCTGTCCCGTCGCTTTCGCGCAGGACAGCCGCGCCGCCGCGCCTATATCTGCGATAACAGGGGGCGGAGGGCGCATGTATCTTTCGGTTTTCGACATCTTCAAGATCGGCATCGGGCCGTCCTCCTCGCACACGATGGGGCCGATGGTGGCGGCGGCGCGGTTTCTCGACCTGCTGCGCGCCTCGCCCTTCCATGCACATGGGTTGCGCGCCTCGCTGCATGGCTCGCTGGCCTTCACGGGTGTCGGCCATGCGACCGACCGGGCGGTGATCCTGGGCCTCGACGGGATCAGCCCCGAAAGCTACGACGCAAGCGCCGCCGACTCCGCCCACGCCCGCATCCATGCCGAAGGCCGCGTCACGCCCCCGGGGCTCGGCCCGCTCGCCTTCGCGCCCGCCCGCGATCTGGTCTTCGACTATGACCGCGCGCTGCCGGGCCATGCCAATGGCATGATCCTGTCGGCCACCGACGCGCAGGGCGACGTGATCCTGACCGAAACCTATTATTCCATCGGCGGCGGCTTCGTGCGGACCGCGGCCGAACTTGCCTCGGGCGACCCCCCGGACACCACCGGCGCCCCCGTCCCCTACCCCTTTCGCAACGCCACCGAGATGCTGGACATGGCCTGTCGCGCGGGCCTGAGCATCGCGCAGATGAAGCGCCGGAACGAACTGACCCGGCGCAGCGCAAGCGCGCTCGATGACGGGCTTGCCGCGATCTGGGCGGCGATGGCCGCATGCATCGACCGCGGGCTGGCCACCGACGGCACCCTGCCCGGCGGGCTGAACATCCGCCGACGGGCGCATGACATCCATCAGGCGCTGCTCGCCGAACGCGGGCTGAACCTGACCGCACCGCACACGATCAACGACTGGATGAGCGTCTATGCCATGGCCGTGAACGAGGAAAACGCCGCCGGCGGCCGGGTGGTCACTGCGCCGACCAACGGCGCGGCGGGCGTGGTGCCCGCCACGATCCGCTACTGGCTCGACCATGTGCCCGGCGCGCAACCCTCGAAGGTGGGGGATTTCCTTCTGACGGCGGCCGCCATCGGCGGGATCATCAAGCGCAACGCCTCGATCTCGGGCGCCGAATGCGGCTGCCAGGCCGAGGTCGGCTCAGCCGCCGCCATGGCCGCCGCGGGGCTGGCCGCGGTGCTGGGCGGCAGCCCGGAACAGGTCGAAAACGCCGCCGAAATCGCGCTGGAACATCATCTTGGCATGACCTGCGACCCGGTAAAGGGGCTGGTGCAGGTGCCCTGCATCGAACGCAACGGGCTTGGCGCGATCAAGGCCGTCTCGGCCGCCTCGCTTGCGCTGCGTGGCGACGGGCAGCATTTCGTCCCGCTCGATGCCTGCATCGAGACCATGCGCCAGACCGGCCATGACATGAGCGAGAAATACAAGGAAACCGCGCTGGGCGGGCTGGCCGTCAACGTGCCCAACTGCTGAGAGCCTGCACGCGGCCCCGGCTGGTCGAGCGGATGTTTGCGGCCGACAGAAACCCCATTTTCTTCTGGCCTGAAATATCCCGGGGGAGGCCGAAGGACGGGGGGCAGCGCCCCCCTTTCCCCGGCCCGCCGCCCTCAGACCGTGTCGAGGTAAAGCGCAAGCCGGGCGTCGGCGTCCAGCTCGGCGATCCGGCGCGCTTCCTGGCGCTTGGTCATGGCAAGGTTGCGGATCAGGCCGGGCAGAAAGATGCGGGCGATCAGCGGGCTGGCCTCGAACGCGTCGATCGCGCCGGACCAGCAGGCCGGGATCTGGGGCAGATCCTGCAAATAGGCGTTGCCGCTGACCGGCGGGGGCGGGGTCAGGCCGTCCTCGATGCCGATCAGCGCCGCGCCCAGCACCGCAGCGATCATCAGATAGGGGTTGATGTCGCCACCTGCCACGCGATGCTCGATCCGCCGTGCGCGCGGGCTGCCGCCGGGGATGCGCAGCGCCGCGGTGCGGTTTTCCTGCGCCCAGCAGATCCGCGTCGGCGCATGCGCCCCGGGCACGAGCCGGTCATAGCTGTTGGCATGCGGCGCCAGCACCAGCGTCATGTCGGGCAGCGCCGCAAGGCAGCCCGCCACAGCCGCACCCAGAAGCCGCGGCCCGTCGGGGCGGGCATCGTCGAACAGGTTCGCGCCCGCATCGTCGAGCACCGAGAAATGCATGTGCAGCCCGTTGCCCGCATGATCGGGATAGGGCTTGGCCATGAAGCTGCCCGCCATGCCGTGCCGCCGCGCCAGCCCCTTGACCAGCAGCTTGAACAGCCACGCATCGTCCGCGGCCTTCATCGCGGAACCATGCATCAGGTTGACCTCGAACTGGCCCATTCCGGCTTCGGAGATTGCCGCATCCGCGGGAATGTCCATCGCCTCGCAGGCATCGTAAAGATCGGTGAAGAACCCGTCGAATGCGTCGAGCGTGCGCAAACTCAGGATCTCGGCCGCGGCCCGCCGCTTGCCCGAGCGCGGCGAGCGGGGCGGTTGCAGCACGCTCTCGCTGTCGTCGACCAGGTAGAATTCCAGCTCTGTCGCCACCTGCGGGCGCCAGCCCCGCGCGGCATAGGCGTCCAGCACACGCGCCAGCGCCTGACGCGGGCAGCCGTCGAACGGCGCGCCGTCCTCGGTGAACATCCACATCGGCAACAGCGCGGTCGGCGCCTCGAGCCAGGGCATCGGCACGAAGCCGCGCCCGGTCGGGTGCAGCACGCCATCGGCATCGCCGGAGTCGAAGACCAGCGGGCTGTCCTCGATATCCTCGCCCCAGATGTCGAGGTTGAGCACCGAAAGCGGAAAGCGCGCGCCCTCCTCGGCGGCCTTGGCGGCAAAGCGGGCAGGCAGCCGCTTGCCGCGGGCCTGCCCGTTCAGATCGCAGGCGCCGATGCGGATCGTGCGCACCTCGGGATGGGTGTCGAGCCAGGCGATCATCGGATCACCTGCGGACGGATGCGCAGCCGCGGTCGCGCCTCGCGCGGCAGATGGCGGTTCAGGCGGCGGTTGATCAGCCCGAAGACCGCGATCACGATCAGGGTCAGAAGGACGAAATACGCGGCCACGATCGGATAGGCGACGAAGGGGTTGAAGGTCTTGTCGGCGAAATATTTCGCGTAGTAGAGCGCGTCGCCCTTCTGTTGCCAGGCCGGAAAGCCCGAGAAGAAGACCAGCGTCGTGGCGTGGAACAGAAAGATCGCCTCATTCGTATAGGCGGGCCAGGCAAGCCGCAGCATCGTGGGCCAGACCACGCGGCGGAACTTGGCCCAGCCCGACAGGCCATAGGCATCGGCGGCCTCCAGATCGCCCCGGGGGATCGCGCGCAGCGCGCCATAGAATATCTCGGCCGAGTAGGCGGCGGTGTTCAGGAACAGCACGATCAGCGCCCCCGCCCAGGCCCGCGTCAGCCAGCGCGTTTCGGCGGTGATCTCGACGAAGATCAGGTTCAGCGTGATGCCCGCCTTGGGCAGCAGCACGAACGCCTCGTAGGCAAGGAAGAACTGGATGAAAAGCGGCGAGCCGCGGAACAGGAAGATGAACCATTCGGCGGGCTTGCGGACCGGGGCCAGCGGGCTGAGCCGCGCCAGGGCCACCGCCGTTGCAAGGAAGAAGCCGCCGAGCAGCGCGAGAAGGCCGAAATAGACGTTCCAGATCATCCCCGATCCGATCAGGGTGATCTGTTCGCACAGCGTGAAGCCCGAGCGCGGCAACAGCCGCTCGCCGATGCCGACCGAGCGCAGCGCGTAATCCTGGATGGTCTGAAGACAGCTCATGCGGCAGCCTTGCGCTGGGCCTCGCCCGCAAGCGTTGCCTGGCCATGCGACAGCCGCGCCGTCAGGCGGCCCAGCACCATCTCGGAGATCCTGGTCAGCCCCAGATAGAACACCAGAAGCCCGAGGAAGTAATAGATCCGCCAATCGGGATGCGGATAGGCATAGATCGAGGTCTTGACCCCGCCCAGTTCCCGCGCCCAGTAGACGATGTCCTGCACCCCCAGCAGGAACAGCAGCGGCGTGGCCTTGATCAGGATCATCCACAGATTGGACAGGCCGGGCAGCGCATAGACCCACATCTGCGGCACGAGGATGCGCCAGAACGCCTGGGACTGGGTCATGCCATAGGCCTCGGCGGTCTCGATCTGGGCACGGGGAACGGCCCGCATCGCGCCATGCAGCACATTGGCGGCAAAGGCGCCAAAGACCACGGCAAAGGCGATGACCGCCAGCGTGAAGGCATAGGTGTCATGCACCCATGGCGGGCTGGTCGAGAGCGGCAGCTTGGCCTCGGCACAGACCACGAAATCGCTGCCGCGGCGCACGGGTTCGGTCCAGTCGGGGCATTTCGTCTTGTGCCGGACCCATTCCAACGCCTGGTCCATCGCGATCGGCACGAACAGGAAAAAGATGATGTCGGGCACGCCGCGCACCATCGCGGTATAGCCCCGGCCCAGCCATTGCACCGGCCAGAGCCGCGAGCGCGTTGCCACCGCCCCGGCAAAGCCGAAGGCCAGCGCAATGGGTGCGGTGATCGCCAGCAGCGCCATCACCGTGCCGAACGAGGCATAGAAGGCCATGTGCTTGCCGCTGGTCAGGTAGCAGGCAAGCCAGTGTAGCCCTTCGAGGCTGGACGGATCGGCGCAGGACGCGAACATCGGCGGTCAGGGGCGGCGCGGCGGCCGCCCCGCTCATCGCATCAGAACAGCGGCGACTCGGCGCCGAGCCATTTGGCGATCAGTTCGTTCAGCGTGCCGTCATCCTTCATCGACTGGATCGCCGCATCGAACTTGTCGCGCAGTTCGGGGTCGGACTTGCGGAACGCTGCCCCGATGCCGCCGCCAAGCTGCACATCCTCGCCGACAAAGACCAGATCGCTTTCGGCCACATAGGGCGCCAGGAAATCCTTGTCCGCCAGCGCCGCATCGGCCTCGCCCTTCCGCACGGCGGCGATCGTGTCTTCGGGATTGGCGAATTCCATCAGCGTCGCGCCGGTATCGACGACGTGATTGGCCTGGATCGTGCCGGTCTGGGCCGCGACCACGCCGCCCTCGATATCGGCATCCTCGGACAGCCCGGCATAGGCCGAGACCGAGGGGGGCGTGTATTCCTGTGCGAAATCGACGACTTCCTTGCGCTCGTCCGTGATGCTCATGCCGGCGATGATGACATCGTAATTGCCCGAGACGAGGTTGGGGATGATCGAATCCCAGTCATTCGTCACCCAGACGCAGTTCAGTCCGGCGCGCGCGCAAAGCTCGTCGCCAAGCTCGCGCTCGAACCCGTCGACCTGGCCGTTGTCGTTGATGAAATTGTAGGGAGGATATGCGCCTTCGGTGCCAAGGCGGACGACATCCTGCGCAAAGGCAAGCCCCGCCGAAAGCGCAAGCGCGGCGGTGCCGAGGATCAGGGTCTTCATGGGTACTCTCCCGTTGGTCTGGTTGGGCGGTTCAGGCCGCCACGGTTGCACTTAGAAACTGTTGCAGGCGCTCGGACCTTGGCGCGCCGAACAGGGCGTCGGGCGGGCCTTCTTCCTCGATCAGGCCCTGATGCAGGAAGATGACATGGTCCGACACATCCGCCGCAAGCCGCATGTCATGGGTGACGATGATCATCGTGCGCCCCTCCTCGGCCAGCGCCTTGATGACGCGCACCACCTCCTGTTCCAGTTCCGGATCAAGCGCCGAGGTCGGCTCGTCGAACAGAAGCGCGCGGGGCTGCATCGCCAGCGCGCGGGCAATCGCGGCGCGCTGCTGCTGGCCGCCCGAAAGCTGCGCGGGCCAGGCATCGGCCTTGTCGCCGATCCCCACCTTGTCGAGCAGCGCGCGGGCGCGGGTCTCGACCTCGGCGCGATCCTCGCCCAGCACGGAGACGGGGGCCTCCATCACGTTCTGGAGAATGGTCATGTGCGCCCAGAGATTGAACTGCTGGAACACCATCGACAGGTTGGTGCGGATGCGGGTCACCTGTTTGCGGTCGGCGGGCTGGCGGTTGGGGCCAATGCCGCGCCAGGACACGGGCTCGCCCTCGAACAGGATGTCGCCCTGCTGGCTGTCCTCCAGCAGGTTGGCACAGCGCAGGAGCGTCGACTTGCCCGACCCGGACGAGCCGATCAGCGAGACGACATCGCCCTTTTGCGCGGCAAGGCTCACGCCCTTCAGAACCTCCAGCGCGCCGTAGCTCTTGTGGAGATCGCGGATTTCAAGAACGGGCGGCGTTGGATCTGTCACGAAGCTGGCTGTTGTTGCTTGACGGCCCAGAAGTAGGGCGCGATTCCGCTGCGATTGCAACGGGGAACTGGCAGAGGGCGCCGCAGACGCCTGGGATTCGGGCAGTTGCGCCCGATCCGCTCGCCCCTGGGTTTTGCGGGATCGCTCAGGCGTTGCGCCGGGTCTCGGCGCGGTGGCGGGCCAGCGCGCTGTCGCGGTCCGAGACGCCCAGCAGGTTCGCCACCAGCCGCAACAGCCCGTCCTCGGCCTCGTCCCGCACGCCATCGGCCAGAACGACCTCCCATAGCGCCTCGATCACGCCCTCGCGGTCCTCGTAGGGCACGGCGTCCTTGATCGCGCGGGTAAAGCGCACGGTATCGGGCGCCTCGGCCTCCAGCGCCTCGGCCCGCAGGCGCAGGGCGTGTGCGTCGGCGGGGGACAGGCCATAGCGGGCGGCAAGGATGCGGTCGATCCGCTCGGCCTCTTCATGGGCGTACTCGCCATCGGCGCGCGCGAGGCGCACCAGAAGCGCGCCGAGCGCGAGGCGCGCATCGTCATCGGGCAGGCGGCCGGGGTCGGGCCGGAACAGCCGGCTCAGGAAATCTGCGAACATGGGGATGATATACGATGCCTGCGCGCGCCGGAAAAGCCGGTTCAGCCCTCGTAGCCCGCCACGATCACCAGATCGCCCTCGGACACGGGGTCGCGGAGCGCCCGGGCGGCCTGATAGGCGGGGCTGTCATAGCAGGCAAGCGCAGCCTCGATGCTGGGAAACTCGATCACCACGGTCCGCCGCCGCGCCTGCCCCTCGCGCACCTGCTGGTCGCCGCCACGGACCAGGAAGCGCGCGCCATATTCGGCGAAGGGGGCGGCATTGGCGGCCTTGTAGCGTTCATAGGCCTCCGCGTCGTGAACATCGACATGGGCGACCCAGTATCCCTTGGGCATGGCATCTATCCTTTCAGGCTGGCGAAAAGGGCGGTCAGGCGCGCGGCCTCGTCGGCCATGCCCCAGGGTGGGTTCACGATGAACATGCCCGAACCGATCAGCCCATGCCCCGCGCGCGCCGGGGGGAAGCGGACCTGATGATCCAGCGCGTCCGGGAAGGTTTCATGCAACGCGGCGATCATCGGGGCATGCGGCGCGGCGGGCAGGATCGGATACCACAAGGCCAGCGTGCCCACCGCCCATTTGCGATGGATCGCGGCCATGTGGCCGGGGATGGCGGCGTAATCGGCCTTCACCTCGAAGCTGGGGTCGATCAGCATCAGCCCGCGCCGGGGCGTGGGGGGCACCAGCGCGCGAGCGGCGCGAAATCCGTCCTCGGGGCGCAGATGCGCGCCGAACGGGGCCATGACCCGGGCCAGCGCCTGATATTCCTGCGGATGCAGCTCGGCCAGGTGCATCACGTCGCCCTTGCGCAGCGACAGCGCGGCCAGCAGCGGCGAGCCGGGATAGGCGGTGGCGCCGAAACGCGCACGCACCTCGGCCAACCGGCGCCGATAGGGGTGATCCGCGGGCAAGCGCCCCTCCAGCACGCCGATGCCCGCCGCCGCCTCGCCGGTCCGGACCGCCTCGGGCGCGGCAAGGTCGTACAGGCCGCGGCCGGCATGCGTCTCGATATAGGTGAGCGGCTTGTCCTTGCGGGTCAGGTAGTCGAGCATCGCGCATGAAAGCGCATGCTTGTGCACATCGGCCAGGTTTCCCGCGTGATAGATATGCTGGTAGGAGAGCATCGCCCTAGACCAGCCGCGACACCTCGACCGCGGCGCGCACGAAATCGGCGAACAGGGGATGCGGGGCGAAGGGTTTGGATTTCAGTTCGGGGTGGAACTGCACGCCGATGAACCAGGGGTGATCCTTCCACTCGACGATCTCGGGCAGGCGGCCATCGGGGGACATTCCCGAAAAGACCAGCCCGCAGGCCTCAAGCTGGTCGCGATACTTGATGTCCACCTCGTAGCGGTGGCGGTGGCGTTCCTCGATCACGGTGGCGCCGTAGATCCCGGCCACTTTCGAGCCTGCGGCCAGATGGGCGGTATAGCTGCCCAGCCGCATCGTGCCGCCCTTGGCGTCATCGGCCTTGCGGGTGACGGTGGCATTGCCCTGCACCCATTCCTTGAGGTGATAGACGACGGGCGTGAACCGCTTGCGGCCCGCCTCGTGGTCGAACTCCTCGGAGCCCGCATCGGCCAGTTGCGCGACATTGCGCGCCGCCTCGATCACCGCCATCTGCATGCCCAGACAGATCCCCAGATAGGGGATCCGGCGGGTGCGGGCGAATTGCGCGGCCTTGATCTTGCCCTCGGTCCCGCGTTCGCCGAACCCCCCGGGCACGAGGATCGCGTGGAAGCCTTCGAGCCAGGGCGAGGGGTCCTCGCGCTCGAAGATCTCGGCGTCGATCCATTCGGCCTTGACGCGCACCCGGTTGGCCATGCCGCCATGGGTCAGCGCCTCGGCGATGGATTTGTAGGCATCCTCAAGCTGGGTGTATTTCCCGACAATGGCCACCCGCACCTCGCCCTCGGCGTTGAAGATGCGGTCCGACACATCCTCCCATTTGGTCAGGTCGGGCTTCGGCGCCGGGCTGATCTGAAAGGCATCCAGAACCGCCTGGTCCAGCCCTTCGCGGTGATAGGCCAGCGGCGCCTCGTAGATCGACTTCAGATCCTGCGCGGCGATCACGGCGTCGGGGCGGACATTGCAGAACAGCGCCAGCTTGGCGCGTTCCTTTTCCGGGATCGGCCCTTCGGAGCGGCAGACCAGAACATCGGGCGCAATGCCGATCGAGCGCAGTTCCTTGACCGAATGCTGGGTCGGCTTGGTCTTCAGCTCGCCCGAGGCGCGGATATAGGGCAGCAGCGTCAGATGCATGAAGATGCATTGCCCGCGCGGCTTGTCCTGACTGAACTGGCGGATCGCCTCGAAGAAGGGCAGCCCCTCGATATCGCCCACCGTGCCGCCGATCTCGCACAGCATGAAATCGACCTCGTCCTCGCAGATGGAGATGAAGTCCTTGATCTCGTTGGTGACATGCGGGATCACCTGGATCGTCTTGCCCAGATAGTCGCCCCGGCGTTCCTTTTCCAGCACGTTGGAATAGATGCGGCCCGACGAGATCGAGTCGGTCGCGCGCGCCGAAACGCCGGTGAAGCGTTCGTAATGGCCCAGATCCAGATCGGTCTCGGCACCATCATCGGTGACGAAGACCTCGCCATGCTCGAACGGGCTCATCGTGCCGGGATCGACATTCAGGTAGGGGTCCAGCTTCCTGAGCCGGACGGTGAAGCCGCGCGCCTGCAACAGCGCCCCCAGGGCCGCCGAGGCCAACCCCTTGCCCAGAGACGAGACCACGCCGCCCGTGATGAAGATGAATCGTGCCATAGGCTGGCGCCCCCGTGATGTTGCTGTCTCGACCGTCCGATTCGGCGCTCGGGCGCCGCAGTATCACGGGAGTCGAGATATAGCGGATTCGGTGCGTGGCCGCAACCGGACCGCTAGATACTGTTAAGGATTATGATTACGCCTCAATCCCTTGTGGGACAGATGCTGCGGCTGCGGCACGGCGCTGAACCGGCCGCGCCTGAAGGGCCTAATCCGCGCGGGGCGGCAGCAAGGGCGTGGCACCGCCGGGCGTGACGGGCGGCGGCGGCAGCAGATCGTCGCCCCCGGGCAGGCCCGGCGCGACGGTTTCAGGCGTGGCTTCCTGGACCGGAGCCGAAGAACCGCGGATGCGGTCAACCACCGAGGTTCCGGCGGCATTCTGCGCGGCAAGGATTGTCAGGGTGATCGAGGTGCCGATGAAGCAGATGGCAAAGAACCATGTCAGCTTGCCGAGCGGCGTGGAGGGCGTGCGGCCGGTGATCGCGCCGCCGCCTCCCATTCCGAGGCCACCCCCTTCGTTCCTTTGCAGTAGCACGATGCCGATCAGGCAAAGCGCCAGGATCAGGTGGACGATGAGGATGACATTTTCCATGCGAGGCGGCCCCGGACTCGGTCTGGCGGTCTACCTAAGCCCAACGGGCCGCCCCCGCAACCCCTCAGGCCTGCGCCGTTTTGGGCTCTGCCTTCTTGGCGGGCGTGCTCTTCTTGGCCGGAGCCTTGGTGCCGCTACGCCAGCTCATCGCCGCGGCGAGGATCAGCGACAGCACCGCGATGCCGCCCCAGATGTTCGTCGCGCTCACGTCAAGCTCGATGATGCCCTTGTCGACCATGATGTAGCCCAGCAGGCCGAAGATGATGATGACAAGGAACAGGCCCACCACACCCAGCGCGCGCAGCGTGCCGATGATGTAGACCAGGAACGCGATCGCCAGCATCGCGCCGAGCCCGATTACCAGAGGTCTCTGGTCGGTCTCGAAATTGGCCTGGGCCCAAGTGTAGTAGTTGTATTGGGTCGGATTGTAGGCGGCCGCCAGAAGGATGGCGGCAATCGCCCAACGAAGCAGAAATCCGGACATTTCTCGTCCTCCGTGGTTGTACCTCGACAGATGCCGACTCGCGGCAGAGTCTACCTCTGGATAGCCTTGTTGCGGCGAAAAATGGCCTGCCTCATCGTCGCAGGGATCGCCGACCGGCGATGTGCCGCGCGGCCGCGGGCCTTTCCGAAGCCGGGATGCCCCGCCCCGCGGCGTCGGTCGGCGGCGAAAAGCGCTTGCCTCGGCGACCGGGGCCGATATACCTCCGCGGGTTTGCAGCCAGCTACGCAAGGAAGGACAGCCATGGCCAATGTCGTCGTCGTCGGCGCCCAGTGGGGCGACGAGGGGAAGGGCAAGATCGTCGACTGGCTGTCCGAGCGCGCCGATGTGGTCGCGCGCTTTCAGGGCGGGCACAATGCCGGCCATACGCTGGTGATCGACGGGGTCATCTACAAGCTGAACGCGCTGCCCTCGGGCGTCGTGCGGGGCGGCAAGCTGTCGGTCATCGGCAATGGCGTGGTGCTGGACCCCTGGCATCTGCTGAAGGAAATCGAGGCGATCCGCACGCAGGGGGTCGAGATCAGCCCCGAGACGCTGATGGTGGCCGAGAATACGCCCCTGATCCTGCCCTTCCATGGCGAACTTGACCGCGCGCGCGAGGCGCAGATTTCGGTCGCGCGTATCGGCACGACCGGCAGGGGGATCGGCCCCTGCTACGAGGACAAGGTCGGCCGCCGGGTGATCCGGGTCGCCGATCTGGCCGACGATGCGACGCTGGAACTGCGGGTGGACCGCGCGCTGATCCACCATAACGCGCTGCGCGCGGGGCTGGGCCTGCCCGAGATCGACCGCGCCGCCCTGCTGGCCGATCTGCGCGCCATCGCGCCCGAACTGCTGCGATATGCCGCGCCGGTCTGGAAGGTGATGACCGAGGCACGGCGCGCTGGCAAGCGCATCCTGTTCGAAGGCGCGCAGGGGGCGCTGCTGGATATCGACTTCGGCACCTATCCCTTCGTCACCTCGTCGAACACCATCGCAGGCCAGGCCGCGACCGGCACCGGCATGGGGCCAGGCGCGATCGACTTCGTGCTGGGCATCGTCAAGGCCTATACGACCCGCGTGGGCGAGGGGCCGTTTCCAACCGAACTGACCGATGCCGATGGCGAGCGGCTGGGCGAGCGCGGCCGGGAATTCGGCACCGTGACGGGGCGCAAGCGGCGCTGCGGCTGGTTCGATGCCGTCCTGGTGCGCCAGACCTGCGCCACCTCGGGGGTCAGCGGGATCGCGCTGACCAAGCTCGACGTGCTCGACGGGTTCGAGACGCTGCGGATCTGCGTGGGCTACGAGCTGGACGGCGCGCGGCTTGACTATCTGCCGACCGCGGCCGACCAGCAGGCGCGGTGTACGCCGGTCTACGAGGAAATGCCCGGCTGGTCCGAGTCGACCGAGGGCGCGCGCAGCTGGGCCGACCTGCCCGCGAATGCGATCAAGTATGTCCGCCGGGTCGAGGAGTTGATCCAGTGCCCGGTCGCGCTACTCTCCACCTCGCCCGAACGCGACGACACCATCCTTGTAACCGACCCCTTCGCAGACTGATGGCCCTGTCCTGGAAAGCCCGCCGCCGCTGGTCGCTCGTCATCCTGCTGATCGGGCTTCCGGCCTATGTGGTTGCGGCCGTGACGGTGGTGGGCCTGTTCGACCGCCCGCCCTTCTGGGCAGAACTGGCGATCTATGTCGCGCTGGGCATCGTCTGGGCCCTGCCCTTCCGCTTCGTGTTTCGCGGCATCGGCAAGCCCGACCCTGACGCGCCCCAACCCGGCCCCGCGGATGGACCGCGGCACGGCGGGGACCAATCGGCCAGAAAGTGACCCAACGATCGCGCCGGATTCTGCCGCGGCGGCGCCCGGGCTCAGGCGTGGCGCAGTTCTGCCTCGGGCGTGTCAGCCTCCGGCGCTGGCACAGACAGCACGTACTCGCCCCGCCGGACCTTGCGGAAGGTGCCGCAGCGCAAGAGGTTGGCAAAGGCGTTCAGCAGTTCTTCGCGAGAGGTTTCCGGAGCGAGATGCCCGACCGCGAGGCGCAGCACCTCGGGGCGAGCGAACTGTTCCTGGCCGCGTTCGGTCCGAAGATAGGCAGCGGCCGTCACAAGCATGCCTTCGACGCCGTCGGTCTCGCGCTCGGCCAGATAGAGGGCAAAGCCCAGATCGGTGACAGAATCGCGCCCCGGATCCATGCCCTGCGGACCACCCAGGTCATCCTCAGCGCTGACCCGGCGCGGGCGGATAGCGGTGGTGTCCTTGCCCGGATCCGGCAGGATCATGTCTACGCGCTGTTCCGAGACCAGTATCAGCGGCGCCAGACGCGGCGTTTCGTCGGCAGCGGTATCGGCCGTGTTGTCGCGATTGCCCCGCACGACCTTGGCCAGAACCTGACGATAGGGCCGACGGGCATGCTCGTCCTCGGCTCCGGCGGAACGCCCGCCGCCGGATTTCAGGTCGGCAAAGGTAGCCGCCACCGCGGCCTTGAAATGCGCGATCGAGGCACGGCGGCGGGTCAACTCGACGCCGTCGAGTTTGGTATTGGTCTCGTCCCAGAGCCGTTGAAGCGCGATTTCCACCTGCGTCGGGGCGGCCGGGGGCAGCAGATCCTGCTGCGCTGCGTCCGTTTCGCCGGGCGCGGGCTCGTCCGGGTGCACCTCTGCAGGGCTGGCGGGCGACAGGGCCTCGGCTGTCTCTGGCTCCAGTGGCCTGTCCAGCACCAAGGGTCCATCGGTGGCCAGCGGCATGTCCGGCACATCGTCAACGGTGTTTTCGGGAGCCGCGGCGATGGCGGGCGGGGGCAGGGTTTCCTGCGCCTCGGGCAAATCAGTTTCCACGGGCGACTCTGCGGGCGGCGCGTCGGGGGCGGACCCGAACTCGGCCCAGACCGCGGCAAGTTCGGCCTGCAATTCGGCTTCGAGCGCATCGGGCAGGCGCGCCTCGTCCTTGGCCGGTACCGGCGGTTTGTCCGGCATGCTGGCGGTTTGGGCAGACATCGCGGGCCAATGCACGGCCAGGTCTTCGCGCTTGAGCTTGAGGACCCGAGCACGGGCACGCAAAGGCGCGGCATCGGTTCCGGGCACCGCCGCGACCGGGCGGCCAAGCGCAGCCAGAAGCCGCGCCCGCGCCGCGTCGCCGCCGCCGGGCTCAGCCGTCGCTGCGGCTTCGGGCTCGGGACCGCCATCGGCCACGATCACGGGGGCCAGGGAGTCGGCATCAACGGCGGTGTCGTCCACCGTGTCGGCGCACAATTCCGCGGCCGACTCGGCAAGGGAAGGGTCCGGCGCTTCTGCGGCCGGATCAGGCGACTTTGGGCCGGGGTGGCCCTCCGTCCAGGGGGTGGGCGGCGCATCGGGCTCGAACTCGATCCCGGCAAATGGCGCGCCATATTCGGCCGGGGCGGTGGCGCGGGCGTTTTCGACAACGGCGCGGATGCGCGCAAGCTTGGCCGCAACGGTTTCCGGTTCCTCGGCCGCGCGCGTGCCATGGTTGGGCGGGGCGGGATGGGCGTCCGCTCGGGCCGATGTCTCGGCAAAGACAGGCGGATGGTCGGCGCCGGACAGCACGGCGGGGCGCAGCACGATGCCATCCTCGCCCACCCGCGCCTCGACCCGGCTGCGGATCTCCCGCTCGGCTATGCGTTTCAGCATCCCGGCATCCGGGTTGGGCGGTTCTGCACCGAAATAACGATCCTCGGCGGCAAGATCACGGAAGTATTCGGCAATCGCCTTCATCATGCCAAAGGAATCCTCGAACCCCTCGAGGGTGCACGAGAAGGTGCCGTAGGACACCGTCAGAATCTTGCTTGCACCGACCATGGTCGCTCGCTCTCTCCCCCCGCCACACAGGACGAGTATTTACCATAGGCTCCTTCTCAAAGATGAACAGAAAGTGTTTTTTCATGGATTTTTCGGTGTTTCGATTGCGTTGACCCCGATCCTGACCCATTGCTGCAAGGATGCCGCCTCATTTGCTCCAGAGTCCCGCCCCAATCGCAATCCTCGGGGGAGGTTTCGTTAACCCGAATCACCTGACGCGTGTGCTGCGGCTCGTCGCCGAGGTGGTGGCCGCCGATGGCGGGGCCGATCACGCGCTGGCCGCCGGGCTGCTGCCGCGGCTGGTGATCGGCGATTTCGACTCGATTTCCGACCACGCGCGCGCCGCCTTGCCACCCGACCGGCTGCATCATGTGGCCGAACAGGACAGCACCGATTTCGAGAAATGCCTGCGCGCCGTCTCGGCGCCGCTGATCCTGGGGCTGGGGTTCATGGGGGCGCGGATCGACCATGCGCTGGCGGCGATGAACGCGCTGGCGCGCTATCCCGACCGGCGCTGCCTGCTGGTGGGCGAGGCGGATATCTGCTTCCTCTGCCCGTCCGAGTTGCACCTTGCCCCGCCCCCCGGATCGCGGCTGTCGCTGTTCCCGCTGGGTCCGGTACGGGGCGAAAGCACGGGGCTGCGCTGGCCGATCGCGGGGCTCGACTTCGCGCCGGGCGGACGGATCGGCACCTCGAACGAGGTCACGGGTCCGGTGCATCTGCGCATCGAAAGCGGCGCAATGGTCGCGATCCTGCCCGAAACGGAACTGGAAATGACGGCCGAGGCGCTCAGGGCGCAGGCGGCGGTGGGCGGTTGAGATCGCGCTCGCGCAAAAAGACGTATAGCCCCGAGGCCATGATGATCGCGATGCCCGCCAGCGCCTGCGCGTCGGGCAGATCGTCGAAGATCAGCAGGCCCAGAACGGCGGCGGCCACGATTTCCAGATATTGCAGGGGCGCGATAACCGCGGTCGGCGCGCGACGCAGCGCGGCGCTGAGGAACAGATGCGCAACGGTGGCAGCCAGCCCCACCCCGGCCAGCCAGAGCCAGAAGACGCCCTGCGGCATCACCGGATCAAGCGGCGCCACCCCCGAGCCCTCGAAGATCACCAGCAGCGGCAAAACCAGCACACAGGCGCCCAGCGCCGTCCAGGCCTGCAACGCCACCGGATGGGTATGGCGCGCGACCTGCCGCGTCGTCACCATGTAGCAGGCAAAGAAGAAGGCCGTCATCAGCGGCAAGAGCGCCACTGCCCCGAAGGCGGCAAAGCTGGGCCGGATCACCAGAAGCGCGCCGACAAAGCCGACGATGCAGGCCAGAACCCGCCGCCAGCCCACGGTTTCGCCCAGCAGAACGGCGCCCAGCAGCGTCAGGATGAAAGGCTCGACAAAGAAGACCGCGATGGCATCGGCCAGCGGCATCACCCGCAGCGCGGCGAAAAAGGCCGTGGTGGCGGCAAGGATCAGGATGGCGCGCAACAGGTGCAGCCCCGCTTCGCGCAGCGTCGGGCGGACCAGCGCGCCCAAGAGCGCGGCCAGCGGAATCAGGATCGCCGCCTGCACGGCAAAGCGCGCGGCCGCGATCTGGGCAACGGGGATCTCGGCCGAGGCGAGCTTGGCAAAGCTGTCCATCACCGGCGCGGTGACGGTGAAGCCGATCATCAGCAGGATGCCGGGAAGGATGCGGTCGGGCGCGGGGCTCATGGGGCAGTGATGCACCGGCCCGGGCATCCCGTCCAGCGTTCAGCGGCACGGGCGCCATCGAGGGGGCTTGCCGGTCCGCGGGCCGCTGACTAGGTTGGCCGCACACAACCCAGAGACCCCCATGCGGATCGGCATATTGCAGACCGGCCATGCGCCCGACGCGCTTCGGGCGGAGCATGGCGACTACCCCGACATGTTCACGCGCCTGCTTGCGGGCCAGGGCTTCGATTTCGTCACCCATGACGTCGAGGCGATGGAGTTTCCCGCCTCGCCCCATGACGCCGGGGGCTGGTTGATCACCGGCTCGCGCCATGGCGTCTACGAGGACCATCCCTTCATCCCGCCGCTGGAGGGGTTCATCCGCGCCGCAGTTGATGCCGCGGTGCCGGTCGTGGGCATCTGTTTCGGCCACCAGATCATCGCCCGGGCGCTGGGCGGACAGGTCGAGAAGTTCGTCGGCGGCTGGTCGGTCGGGGCTTGCGACTACCGGATCGAGGGGCGGCCCTTCCGGCTGAACGCCTGGCATCAGGACCAGGTGATCCGCCCCCCCGACGGGGCCGAAACCATCGGCAGCAACGATTTCTGCGCCCATGCCGCGCTGATCTATGGCGACAGGGCGTTTTCGGTTCAGTCCCATCCCGAATTCGACAGCGGTTTCATCGCGGGGCTGATGCAGACCCGCGGGGCGGGGCTGGTGCCCGACGACCTGCTGGATGCAGCGCGCGCGCGGCTGGACCTGCCCACCGATTCAGATGCCATGGCCGCGCGCATCGCGCGGTTCTTCACCGAAAGGCGCTAATCCGATGTCAAACTGGCTCGACCAGCTTCCCGAGGCCGCGACGGCCTATCTTGGCGGGCGCAAACCCGACGAGGTGGAATGCATCGTTGCCGATCTTGCCGGCGTTGCCCGCGGCAAGGCGATGCCCGCCTCGAAATTCGCCACGCAGGCGCGGTTCTACCTGCCGAACTCGATCTTCCTTCAGACGATCACCGGCGACTGGGCCGACATTCCGGGTCAGGCATTCACCGAACCCGACATGATCCTGACGCCGGATTTCACCACCGCGACGGCCGCACCCTGGACGGCCGACCTGACATTGCAGGTGATCCACGACATTTCCGATCAGGCGGGCAACCCGGTGTCGATTGCGCCGCGCAACGTGCTGAAACGGGTGGTCGGCCTTTACAACGCGCGCGGCTGGAAGCCCATCGTCGCGCCCGAGATGGAATTCTTCCTTGTCGCGCGCAACACCAACCCGGCCGAGCCGGTCGAGGCACCGATCGGCCGGTCGGGACGCAAGGCCGCCGCGCGGCAGGCCTATTCGATGAGCGCGGTGGACGAATACGGTCCGGTGATCGACGACATCTACGATTTCGCCGAGGCGCAGGGGCTGGAGATCGACGGCATCCTGCAAGAGGGCGGCGCGGGTCAGGTCGAACTGAACCTGCGCCATGGCGATCCGGTGCGGCTGGCCGACGAGATCTTCTTCTTCAAGCGGCTGATCCGTGAGGCGGCGCTGCGGCATGACTGCTACGCCACCTTCATGGCCAAGCCGATCGAGGACGAACCCGGTTCCGCCATGCATATCCACCATTCCGTGGTCGAGACGGTGACGGGCCGCAACATCTTCTCGGAACCCGATGGCGGCGAAAGCCCGGCCTTCATGCATTTCATCGCCGGGCTTCAGACCCACATGCCGTCCGTGGTGGCGCTGCTTGCGCCCTATGTGAACAGCTATCGCCGCTACGTTCCCGATTTCGCCGCGCCGATCAATCTGGAATGGGGGCGCGACAACCGCACCACCGGGCTGCGCGTGCCGGTCGCTGAACCCGAGGCGCGCCGGGTCGAGAACCGGCTGGCCGGGATGGATTGCAACCCCTATCTGGGTATCGCCGCCTCGCTGGCCTGCGGTTATCTGGGCCTGATCGAGGGGGCGCAACCCAAACCCGAATACAAGGGCGATGCCTATTCCGGCGACGAGTCGATCCCGCGCAACGTGTCCGAGGCGCTGGACCTTTTCGGCGCGTCCCCGTCCATGCGCTCGGTTCTGGGCGAGGAATTCTGCGCCGTTTATGAAAGCGTCAAGACGCTGGAATACAAGGAGTTCCTGCAAGTCATCAGTCCGTGGGAGCGTGAGCATCTGCTGCTGAACGTATGAACCTGCTGTTTGCCAACGACCGCCGCGGCGCCTGGCCGGCAAGCTGGTATGCCGAGGTCACGCCGCCGCTGGACCCGTTCCCGCCGCTTCAGGGCGACATGCGGGCGGATATCTGCATCGTGGGCGGCGGCTATACCGGGCTGTCGGCGGCGCTGCATGCGGCGCAGGCCGGGGCCGATGTCGTTCTGGTCGAGGCGCATCGCGTGGGCTTCGGCGCGTCTGGGCGCAATGGCGGTCAGGTCGGATCGGGCCAGCGGCTGCATCAGGACGCGCTGGAGCGGATGCTGGGCGATGATAGTGCCACCCGGCTCTGGCATCTGGCCGAGGATGCGCGCGCGCTGGTCGCCGATCTGATCGCGCAACACGCCATCGGCTGCGACTATCGCCCCGGCGTGGCCTATGCAGAATGGACCGCGCGCGGCGTGGCGCACGCGCATGCCTATGCCGAAAAGCTGCGCCGCGACTATGGCTACGATCTGGTCGAACCGCTGAACCAGGACGAGATGCGCGCGCTGGTGGGATCGCCCGCCTATCGCGGCGGGGTGGTGGATTGGGGTGCCGGGCATCTGAACCCGCTGGCCTATGCGCTGGGGCTGGCGCGGGCCGCCGCTGCCGCCGGGGCGCATCTGCACGAGGGCACGCTGGTCACCCGCATCGAACCGGGCACGCGCCCCGTCGTTGTGACCGAAACCGGCCGCGTGACCGCCGACAGGGTGATCCTGGCGGCGAACGGCTATCTGGGCGGGCTGGACCGCCATGTGGCGGCCCGGGTCATGCCAATCAACAATTTCATCGTCGCGACCGAGCCGCTGGGCGCGCGCGCGACAACGGTTCTGGCGCGCGACATCGCGGTGGCCGACAGCCGCTTTGTGGTCAACTATTTCCGCCTGACGCCCGACCGGCGGCTGCTGTTCGGCGGCGGTGAAAGCTATGGCTACCGCTTCCCCGCCGACATCCGCGCCAAGGTGCGCAAGCCGATGCTTCAGGTCTTTCCGCATCTGGCGGATGTGGCCCTGACCCATGCCTGGGGCGGCACGCTTGCCATCACGCGCACCCGCCTGCCCCATCTTGCCGCACCTGCGCCGGGCGTGCTGTCGGCCGGGGGCTATTCCGGTCATGGCGTGGCACTGGCCACCCTTGCGGGCCGATTGCTGGCCGAGGCCGCGCAAGGCCCGAGCGCGGGCTTCGACACGCTGGCCCGCCTGCCCTGCCCCGCCTTTCCCGGCGGCCCCGCGCTGCGCAGCCCGCTGCTGGCGCTGGCCATGGCGTGGTACGGCCTGCGCGACCGGCTGGGCATCTGAGTACCGTCGCGGCATTGTCCGCGGCCGGGCTTTCCTTTACAGGAAATCCGAAAGTGCTGTTCAGGAAAGGCGAAACCATGTCCCTCGCCCCCAATGTCCACGACGCCGAGCCGATCCCCGAGGCCGCCCGTGCCGAGATCGACAGGCTGCTCGCCTCGGGCGATCTGTTCCGCTACACCGCCGCCGCCGATGCCCCCGTGACGCTGCTGGAACGCGAATTCGCGGCATTCATGGGGACGCGCTTTGCGGTCGCCGTCTCGTCCTGTTCGGCGGCGCTGTTCCTCTCGCTCAAGGCGCTGGATCTGCCGCGCGGCGCGCGCGTGCTGATTCCCGCCTTCACCTTTGCCGCCGTGCCGTCGGCCGTGATCCATGCCGATTGCCAGCCGGTGCTGGCCGAGGTGGGTTCGAACTACCGGATCGACATCGACGATTTCGCCGCAAAGCTCGACACGGGCATCGACGCCGTCCTTATCAGCCACATGCGCGGCCATACCTCGGACATGGACGCGATCCTTGCACTGTGCGACGCGCGCGGCATCCCCGTGATCGAGGACGCGGCGCATTCGCTAGGCACGCTCTGGCATGACCGCAGGATCGGCACGCTGGGCGCCATCGGCTGTTTCAGCTTCCAGTCCTACAAGCTGGTCAATGCGGGCGAAGGCGGCATGCTGATTACCGACAATCCCGACCTTGCCGCGCGCGCGATCATCATGTCGGGCGCCTATGAACATAACTGGAAGAAGCATGACGGGCTGTTGAACAGCTTTGCCCGCTGGCAGAATCGGCTGCCGCTTTACAACATGCGGATGCAGAACCTGTCGGCCGCGGTGATCCGCCCGCAATTGCCCGAGATCGACCGCCGGGTGCGTGACGGGCGGGCGAACCACGATCACGTCGCGGCGCGGCTGAATGCCTGTCCCTGGTTCGACGTGCCGCCCCCCCTGCCCGCCGAAACCCGCGCGCCCGACTCGATCCAGTTCAACCTGGCGGGCTTCGACAGCGATGCCGACGCGATCGCCTTTCAGGACGAGGCCGCGGCACGCGGCGTGGCGGTGCAGGTCTTCGGGCTGAGCCGGGACAATGCGCGCGCCTTCTGGAACTGGCAATTCATCGAGGGACCGGTGCCCGACCTGTCCAGGACCCGCGCCATGCTGATGCGCGCCTGCGACACGCGGCTGCCCGCGCGGCTGACGCGCGAAGACCTGGATTTCGTCGCGGATGCACTGGTTGCCGCCGCCGAGGCGGTCAAGCGGCCCGAAACGCGCGCCTACGGCACCTGAGCCGGATCATCCGTTCAGCTTGGACAGCTTGCGCTGCAACTCGGCCAGTTCGCGGCGGATATCCTCCAGCTCGCTGCGGTCGGCGCCCGCTTCGTCCTCGTCGCGGCCCGGCGTCGAACCGACTGCCCAGCCCGCGGTCATCGCCTTGAGGAACGCTTCCTGCTGGGCCTTCAACGCCTCGAAGCCGGGCATGGCGGCCATCGGGTTCATCCGGCCCATGTTCTGCATCATCTTCGCCTGGCTCTCGCGCAGCATGTCGAAGCTTTGCGCCAGGAATTGCGGCACGATGCTGTGGGCCGAGGTCGTGTAGCTGCGCACCAGATCGGTCAGCACGTTGATCGGCAAGACGCTCTCGCCCTTGCTTTCATGCTCGGCGATGATCTGAAGCAGGTATTGCCGGGTCAGGTCGTCGCCGCTTTTCAGATCGACGATCTTCACCTCGCGGCCCTCGCGGATCACCTTGGCGATATCTTCCAGCGTGACGTAATCGCTCGTCTCGGTGTTGTAGAGACGGCGGCTGGCATAGCGCTTGATCAGCAACGGCTCTTTCGCGTCGGTCACGGGCGGCCCTCCCTCGATGGCAATGCCGCAAAGCGGCGCAGGCAAGCTTATGCGCTGCAATCGCAAAAAGAAAGGGCGGGCACGAGGCCCGCCCAGTATTGACCTATCGACAGGGAGGAGGAGTCGAGGCCAACTCGTAATTCGCTCAGGCGGCCGGGGTCGTGACCTTCTTGACGGTCTTGGTCGCGGTGGTGGTCGCCTTTTTCATTGCGGTGGTGGCGTCCTGGCTGAAATCCTTGCCAGCGGCCAGCATCAGCTCGACGGTTTCCATCTGGACCTTCTTGGCCACTTCGGCAAAGGCGGCCATGTTCTCGGCAGCCATCTCGGCCGTGGACGACGCGAAATCGGTCAGCGACTTGGTGTAGTCGGTGGGCTCGTCCTTGACGGTGGTCACCTCGCCCAGCTTGGCCAGCGTGTCCTTGGTCCATTTGGCGGAAATCTCGGTCGATTTCTCGGCCGCTTCCAGCGCGACGCGCGACATTTTCTCGGCCAGCGCGGCCTGGGTCTTGAACGCGTCCTGCATGGCGGTCGGGTCCATCGAGAACGCCGACATCATGTCCTGCATGATCTTGGTGAAGTCTTGCGTGTCAGCCATTGGGGGTCTCCTGTCGCGGGCGGGCCGCCCGTCTCTGCTGTGTTCCTGACAAACAAGATACGTGCTGCGGCGCAGCATTTCAAGTTTTTTCGCTGCACCGCAGCACAAAAGCAGCAAGGCGCTGGAATCAGGTGGTTTTACCGGCCAGAACATAGGTGCCGGGGGCATCGCAAAGCGCCCCGAGCGGGCCTTCGCCGGGGATTCGGGCGGCAACCCGCCTGCCCGAACGGCGGCTCAGCCAGTCCGACCAGCGCGGCCACCAGGACCCGTCGTGGAACTCTGCCCCCTCGCGCCAGGCATCGGCGGGCGTGTCCTTGATGTCGGCATCGCTGACGTAATGGCCGTATTTCCGCTTGGCGGGCGGGTTCACGATCCCCGCGATATGGCCCGATTCCGACAGGATGAAGGTCTTGTCCCGGCTGCCCATCCGCCGCACGCCCTGATAGGACGAGGACCAGGCCGCGATATGATCGGTCTCGCAGGCAATGGCACAGACCGGCACCTTGACATCGCCGATATGCACCGTCTCGCCGCAGATCTCGAACCCGGTGCTGGCGAACCGGTCCTGCTGGCAGAGCCCGCGCAGATATTCCACCACCATCCGCGCCGGAAGGTTGGTCGAATCGCCGTTCCAATAAAGCAGGTCAAAGGCGGGGGGGCGTTCGCCCATCATGTAGTTGCGGATCGCGGGCCGGTAGATCAGGTCGTTCGATCGCAGGAACGAGAAGGTCCGCGACATGAAGAAGCTGTCCAGATAGCCGTTCGCTGTCACCTCGCGCACGATCCCGTCCACGAAATCGTCGTCAAGGAACACCCCCACCTCGCCCTGATCCGAGAAATCGGTCAGCGTGGTGAAGAAGGTGGCCGAGCGCACGGACTTGTCCTTGCGCTTTTCCATCAGCGCCAGCGTCAAGGACAGCGTGGTGCCCGCGATGCAATAGCCGATGACATTGACCTTGTCCTCGCCGGTGATCGCCTTCACCTGCGCGATGGTGTCCAGATAGCCCTCCTCGACATAGGTATCCATGCCGACATCGGCATAGGACGCATCGGGGTTCACCCAGGACACAACGAACAGCGTATAGCCCTGATCGACGATCCACTTGATCAGCGAATTCTTCGGCGTCAGATCGAGGATGTAGAACTTGTTGATCCAGGGCGGAAAGATGATCAGCGGCGTCGCATGCACCGTTTCGGTTGACGGCGCGTACTGGATCAGTTCCAGCAGGCGATTGCGATAGATCACCTTGCCCGGCGTCGTCGCCAGGTTCTCGCCCACGGTGAATGCCTGGCGGTCGGCCAGCGTGACGAGGATCTCGCCCTCGTTGGCCTCGATGTCGCGCACCAGGTTTTCCAGCCCGTCCACCAGCGACTGCCCGTCGGTCGCGACCGCACGTTCCAGCGCCTCGGGGTTGGTGCCCAGGAAATTCGCGGGCGACATCAGGTCGACGATCTGCTGGGTGAAATATTCCAGCCGCTTGGCATCCTTGGGCGAAAGCCCCTCGACGCCGCGCACCGCATTCGCGATCGCCTCGGCGTTCATCAGGTATTGCTGCTTGACGAAGTTGAAATAGGGATGCGTCTGCCAGAGCGGGTTGGAAAAGCGCGGATCGGACGGCGTGCGATCCTCGGGCGCCTGAAGCCGTCCGCGGGCCAGCGCCTCCTGCGCCTCGACGAAATGTTTCAGCGACTTGCCCCAATAGGCGACCTGATGCTCGATCAGTTTCGAGGGGTTGCGCATCATCTCGACCATATAGGCCGCGGCCGCCTTCATGTAGAGGTCATGCCCCGGCCCCTGAAGGTTCGGATCTATCCTGCGCTTGCGCGACACCGCCGCCATCAGACGCTCGGTCAGCCCCTCCAGCTTGGCGAGGTTCTCGTTCAACCGTTCGAGATTCGTGCCCGGCGCATCTTCTTCAGTTGTCACGACGAAATTTCCCCCTTATTTTTCGCGTTCGCAGCATTGCCGCCTCCCCGGCTTCCGCTGCCCCTGCATCTCCGATATCCTATCGGAAAAGGAGTGGCGAATGAAATACATGGCGACCTACGACCTGATGGAGACGGCGCGTACCACCAGCCAGTGGCTGGGGGCAACGGCGCAGGCCATCGGCTCTTATCCTGCCGTCAGCATGGTGCCCAACCCGTTCTTCAGGATGGTCGCTGCCTGGGGCGAGGTGACGGAACGCACCTTCGCCCGCATGATCGCCAAGCCCGACTGGAACATCAACACGGTGGTCGCCGGCGACGGTCGCGACCATATCGTGTCGGTCGAGAAGGTGGTTCAGCGCCCCTTTGGCGACCTGATCCAGTTCCAGGTCCATGGCCGCCCGCCGAAACCGCGCCGCGTGCTGCTGGTCGCGCCGATGTCGGGCCATTATGCCACGCTGCTGCGTTCGACCGTGGCCAGCCTTCTGCCCGATTGCGAGGTTTTCGTCACCGACTGGCACAATGCCCGTGACATCCCCGTTTCGGCGGGCAAGTTCGATGTCGAGGATTACACCCTCTACCTTGTCGATTTCATGCGCTTTCTCGGGCCGGATACCCATGTGATCGCGGTCTGCCAGCCCGCTCCGCTGACGCTGGCGGCAACCGCCTATCTGGCCGCCGAAGACCCCGATGCCCAGCCCCGCTCGCTGACGCTGATCGGCGGGCCGATCGACCCGGACGCGGCCAAGACCGATGTCACCGATTTCGGCCGCCGGGTGACGATGGGGCAGCTCGAACAGATCGCGATCCAGCGCGTCGGGTTCAAATATGCGGGCGTCGGGCGGCTGGTCTATCCGGGGCTGCTGCAACTTGCCTCGTTCATGTCGATGAATGGCGACCGCCATTCCCGCGCCTTTTCCGAACAGGTGCTGCGCGTGACCAAGGGCGAGGCGTCCGACCACGACAAGCACAACCGCTTCTATGACGAGTATCTGGCGGTGATGGACATGACCGCCGAATTCTACCTGTCGACGGTCGAGCGCGTCTTCAAGCGCCGCGAGATCGCGCGCAACGTCTTCAAGGTGGCGGGCCGGCAGGTCGATATCGCCTCGATCACCGATGTCGCGGTCAAGACCGTCGAGGGCGCGAATGACGACATCTCGGCACCGGGCCAGTGCATCGCGGCGCTCGACCTGCTGACCGGGCTGCCCGATTCGAAAAAGGCAAGCCATCTGGAACCCGGTGCGGGCCATTACGGCATCTTCGCGGGCAAGAGCTGGCGCAACAATATCCGCCCGCTGGTGCTGGACTTCATCGACGCGAATTCCGGCGCACCGCAACCGGGCCGCGTGCATCTGCGCACCGTCTGAGGCCGCGCCCGCCGGGCGCGGGCGCCTTCGGCGCGTGGGTATTTGGACCAAGAAGAAGACAGAGGGCGCGGCGGATCAGACCGCCGTCACCGCTGCAATCGCGGCTTCGATCAGGGCCAGGTTGTCCGGTTCCGAGAACCGGTGATCCGCCCCCTTGACCAGAATCAGCTGCGCATCGGCGCAGTCCATGTGATCGAGCAGACGCAGCGCGACCGGCACCGGCACATCCTCGTCCGCCGTCCCCTGCAACAGCCGGACCGGGAAGGGCAGATGCAGCGGCGTGCGCAGCACCAGATTGTCGCGCCCGTTCTCGATCAGGCGGCGGGTGATCGTGTAGGGGCTGTCGGCATAGGCGGAGGGGATCTCGATCCGGCCCTCGGCCATGATCCGGGCGCGCTGGGTGTCGGTGAACCCCGCCCACAGGCTGTCTTCGGTGAAATCCGGCGCGGCGGCGATGCCCACAAGCCCCGCCACCTGTTCGGGCATGGCGCGCGCCAGCAACAGCGCGATCCAGCCGCCCATGGACGAGCCGACCAGCACCTGCGGCCCCGTGCTCAGCGCGGCGATGGCAGCCGCCGCATCCGCCGCCCAGTCGCCGATGCAGCCATCGGCAAAGGCGCCCGAGCTTTGCCCATGACCGGAATAGTCGAAACGCAGGAAGGCGCGGCCCTGCGCCTGTGCCCAGGCTTCCAGATGCGTGGCCTTGGTGCCGGTCATGTCGGACATGAAACCGCCAAGGAAGACGACCCCCGGCCCCGCGCCCGGCATGCGGTGATGGGCAAGGCGGCGGCCTTGGGGCGTGATCAGGACATCGGGTGCGGGCATCGGGCTCTCTCCTGGTGCGGGGCGAGCCTAGGCAGGCGGGCGGTTGCCCGCAACCCCGCCCCTTGCCCGGCCTTGGCTTTTCCGCTTTGCTCGCCCCATGACCGGACCCCGTTTCACCGATCTCGTGGCCTGCCTGCCCGCCACCGTGCCCTTTGTCGGGCCCGAGACGCAGGAGCGTGCCCGTGGCCGCCCCTTCCGCGCGCGGCTGGGCGCGAATGAAAGCCTGTTCGGCCCCTCGCCCCGCGCCGTCGCCGCGATGCAGGAGGCGGCGCGCGAAGCGTGGAAATACGGTGATTCCACCAATCACGATCTGCGAGAGGCGCTGGCCGCCGATCTGGGCGTGGCGCCTGAAAACGTGATGATCGGCGAGGGGATCGACGGTCTGCTGGGCTATCTGGTGCGGATGCTGGTCGAGCCCGGCGATCCGGTCGTGACCTCGGCAGGGGCCTATCCGACCTTCAACTACCATGTCGCAGGCTTCGGCGGCGCGTTGCAGATGGTGCCCTTTGCCGACGATCACGAAGACCCGGACGCGCTGATCGACCGGGCGCGGGCGGTGGGGGCGAAGCTTGTCTATCTTTCGAACCCGAACAACCCGATGGGCAGCTGGCACCCGGCCGCGCGCGTGCAGGCGATGATCGAGGCGGTGCCCGAGGGCACGCTGATGGTGCTGGACGAGGCCTATATCGAATTCGCCCCCGAGGGCACCGCGCCCCCCATCGACCCCCACGACCCGCGCGTGATCCGGTTCCGCACATTCTCCAAGGCGCATGGGCTGGCAGGTGCCCGGGTGGGCTATGCCATAGGCGCCGCGCCCCTGATCGCCGCCTTCGACAAGGTGCGCAATCATTTCGGGATGTGCCGGATCAGCCAGGCGGGCGCGCTGGCCTCGTTGGGCGACCGGGCCTGGCTGGCCCAGGTGTGCGCGCAGGTGGCCGCCGCGCACGACCGGATCGAGGCCATCGCGCGCGACAACGGGCTGGTGGCGCTGCCCTCTGCCACCAATTTCGTCACCGTCGATTGCGGCGGGGATGGCGCCCTGGCGCGCGCGGTGCTGGCCGGTCTGGCCGAACGGGATGTCTTCGTGCGGATGCCGGGGGTGGCGCCCATGAATCGCTGCATCCGGATTTCCGCGGGCCCCGAGGATCAACTGGATGTGCTGGCCGCGGCGCTGCCCGAGGCACTGGCCGCTGCACGGGATGCAGCCGCCCGGTGATCTGGTCACTGACCGCGCAGGGCGGATCCGTCAGGATGGCACGAGATCAACCCTCAGCCCCGGAGCGGCGATGAAACAGACCCTTCTGATGGAGAGATACCCCGTCTTCGGCATGGACCTGCCCAAGTCCGAGACCTCTTGCGAGAGCGTCGATGACATCATGGCGGCCCTCAAGGCACGGATCGACGCCCATCCCAAGGTGGCCTTCATCGCCATCTTCGACCATTTCGCGCATACCACCGCCATCGGCGGCACCATCGGCGAAGGGATCCGCGACGCGCGCAACATCGTCTTCTGTTTCGGTATCGCGCTGCCGAACGCCCATGTGCTGGCGGTACGGCCGCGGTCGATCGGCGTGGCCGATCTGGGCGATCGCTTCCACATCGCCTTCATGGAACCGCCTATGGAAATCGCGACGCGCGAAATGGAAGCTTGGTGCAAGGCACTGGCCGACCGGGCCTGAGCAAAGATCGCACGGCGCGCAGGGGGGCGCTGCCCCCCGTCCTTGCGGACTCCCCCCGGGATATTTGCAGCCAGAAGAAGGACAGGGGCGCGCGGGCGGGGTGTCGGAACGGCTTGCCCTTTGGCGTGGCGCGGCCTAGGGCTGTTGACCATGAAAATTCTGTTCCTTGGGGATGTCATGGGCCGGGCCGGGCGCGATGCGGTGATCGCGCGGCTGCCCGTGTTGCGCGCCGACTGGGCGCTTGATTTCGTCGTGGTCAATGGCGAGAACGCGACCTCGGGCGCGGGGATCAGCCCGGCGCATGCGCGCGAGTTGCTGGAGGCCGGGGCCGATTGTCTGACGCTGGGCGATCATGCCTTCGACCAGAAGGACATGATGACTTTCGTCGAGCAGGAGCCGCGCATCCTGCGGCCGCTGAACTATGCCAAGGGGGCGCCCGGCAAGGGCGCGCGGCTGTTCGAGGCACGCGGCGGGCGCAAGGTTCTGGTCGCGCAGGCGCTGGGGCAGGTTTTCATGAAGCGGCCCTTCGACGATCCGTTCTCGGCCATCGAGCCGGTCCTGAAGGCGCATCCGCTGGGGGGGCTGGCGCAGGCAGTGCTGGTCGACATGCATTGCGAGGCCACCTCGGAAAAGATGGCGATGGGCCATTTTTGCGATGGCAGGGCAAGCCTGGTGGTGGGCACCCATACCCATGTGCCCACCGCGGATGCGCAGGTTCTGCCCGGCGGCACCGGCTATCTGTCCGATGCGGGCATGTGCGGCGACTATGATTCGGTCATCGGCATGGAAAAGGACGAGCCGATGCGCCGTTTCATCACCGGGATGGCCAAGGGGCGGTTCAACCCGGCCGCGGGCGAGGCGACGGTTTCGGGCGTCTATGTCGAGACCGACGACCGCACAGGAAAGGCCACGCGCATCGAGATGGTGCGTCAGGGCGGGCGGCTTGCTCAGGCAGGCCCCCAAGGCGGAACGCGACCAGAGTGACTCTCCGGGCTTCACACTGTGGCCCCGATATCCGGTTCATGCTGACAAAGTTCGGCATGGCTGGCCAGTGAAACCGCATGAGATTTGTTGCCGTGCTGGATGACGGCATGTCGGTGATCGCACCGGTGAAAGCTGCCGCTATTCCATGCCGTTCGGGCTGATCCGCCAGGGGATGGATCCCGCATCTGCGGCGGAACCTTCGAGATCATATAAGGGCCAACAGGCTGCCAGCCATGCCCGCAATCCCGAACGGCACGACACGGGACAAGGAATGGCGACCCCGGGACGACTCGAACGCCCAACATCCTGATTAGAAGTCAGGTGCTCTATCCAGTTGAGCTACGGGGCCCTGTTCATTGTGATACCGGTTCGGACCGCGGTTCGCAAGCGCGTTCCGATTCCGCATCCCATTGCTTTCACTAAACTTTATCGCCAACACGCATCCCACGCCCCCACTATCCTTGGCCGGGTCGGGGAGCGTTCGGCGCCAAGGGCACGGATTGACACGACCCTCAGTGGGTCCACGCCCCACGGCGGTTGACGGCGAAGTTCTCGGCATAGCCCATCGGCCGAACGACCGGCTTGCGGCTTTTCGGGCGGATCACGACCGCGTCGATGCCGTGGCGGCGCGCGTAATCCTCGGCGGCCTCGCGGCTGTCAAAGCGCAGCCGGACCTGTGCCTGGGTGTCGGCGGAACTGGTCCAGCCCATCAGGGGGTCGATCGCGCGCGGGCTGGCGGGAGCGAAATCCAGAACCCAGTGATGGGTCTTGGCCTGGCCGGATTGCATGGCGGTTTTCGCAGGCTGGTAGATGCGGGCGCGCATGGGCATTCTGTCCTCCGCTATTGTCCTTCCCGCCTTTATGGGGGCTTGAGCCCGGGGCTTCAAGCCCCGGCATACCGCAGGATACAGAGATGCATCCCTCTTGAACGCCGCGCCCCGCGGGTCAAGTCTGCACCACGCTTCCGAGGAATCGCCGCCATGTCGCAAACGACCGAAACGATCGCCCCCGACGCCTTTTCCGGTCTTGCCCGCCCGCGCGAAAAGCTGGAAGGCGGTCGGCGCTTCGTGATGCGCACCGAATTCCAGCCCGCAGGCGACCAGCCCGCCGCCATCGCCGCGCTGGCCGGGGGTGTGACGGCCGGCGACCGCGATCAGGTGCTGCTGGGCGCGACCGGCACGGGCAAGACCTTCACCATGGCCAAGGTGATCGAGGAAACCCAGCGCCCGGCGATCATCCTTGCCCCCAACAAGACGCTGGCCGCGCAATTGTATGGCGAGTTCAAGGGCTTTTTCCCCGAGAACGCGGTCGAGTATTTCGTCAGCTATTACGACTATTACCAGCCCGAAGCCTACGTGCCGCGTTCGGACACCTACATAGAAAAGGAATCCCAGATCAACGAACAGATCGACCGGATGCGCCATTCCGCGACGCGCGCGCTTCTGGAACGGGATGACGTGATCATCGTGGCCTCGGTCTCGTGCATCTACGGTATCGGCAGCGTCGAGACCTATGGCGCGATGACCCAGGATCTGAAGGTCGGGGAAAGCTATGACCAGCGCAAGGTGATCGGCGATCTGGTCGCCCAGCAATACCGACGCAACGATCAGGGGTTTCAGCGCGGCAGTTTCCGGGTGCGCGGTGACGTTCTGGAACTGTGGCCCGCCCACCTCGAGGATCGCGCCTGGCGGATGTCGTTCTTCGGCGAGGAACTGGAAAGCATCACAGAATTCGACCCGCTGACGGGACAGAAGACCGACAGTTTCGAGCGCATCCGGATCTACGCCAATTCCCACTACGTCACGCCCCGGCCGACGATGCAGCAGGCGATCCACGCGATCCGCAAGGAGTTGCGCCAGCGGCTGGACCAGTTCGTGCAGGAGGGCAAGTTGCTGGAAGCGCAAAGGCTGGAACAGCGAACGAATTTCGATCTGGAAATGCTGGAAGCCACCGGGGTCTGCAACGGCATCGAGAATTATTCGCGCTATCTGACGGGCCGCGCACCGGGCGAGCCGCCCCCCACGCTGTTCGAGTTCATCCCAGACAATGCCATTGTTTTCGCGGATGAATCCCATGTCACCGTGCCCCAGATCGGCGGCATGTATCGCGGCGACTTCCGGCGCAAGTTCACGCTGGCCGAGCACGGGTTCCGGCTGCCCTCCTGCACCGACAACCGCCCGCTGAAGTTCGAGGAATGGGACGCGATGCGGCCGCAATCGGTCTTTGTCTCGGCGACCCCGGCCGGCTGGGAACTGGAACAGACCGGCGGCGTCTTTGTCGAGCAGGTGATCCGGCCCACCGGGCTGCTGGATCCGCAGGTGGAAATCCGGCCGGTCGAGATGCAGGTGGATGATCTGCTGGACGAGGTGCGCAAGGTCGCGGCGCGCGGCTTCCGCACGCTTTGCACCACGCTGACAAAACGCATGGCCGAGGATCTGACCGAGTACCTGCATGAACAGGGCATTCGCGTGCGCTATATGCATTCGGATATCGACACCATCGAGCGGATCGAGATCCTGCGCGATTTGCGGCTTGGGGCATTCGATGTTCTGGTCGGGATCAACCTGCTGCGCGAGGGGCTGGATATTCCCGAATGCGGACTCGTTGCCATTCTGGATGCCGACAAGGAGGGGTTCCTGCGCTCCGAAACCTCGCTGATCCAGACCATCGGTCGTGCGGCGCGCAATGCCGAGGGACGGGTCATCATGTATGCCGACCGGATCACCGGCAGCATGGAACGCGCGTTGCGCGAGACGGAGCGGCGGCGGGAAAAGCAGATTGCCTATAACATTGCGCACGGAATCACGCCCGAGACGGTGAAGAAGAATGTCGATGATATTCTTGCCGGGCTTTATCAGGGCGATACCGACATGGCGCGCGTCACCGCAAGGGTGGACAAGCCGATGCACGGCGCCAATCTCGAAGCGCATCTGGACGGGTTGCGGGCGGCGATGCGCAAGGCCGCCGAGAACCTGGAATTCGAGGAAGCGGCGCGCTTGCGCGACGAGATCAAGCGGCTGGAAGCGGTCGATCTGGTGCTGTCCGACGACCCGCTGGCCCGGCAATCGGCCGTAGACGAGGCGGTAGAGGCCGCCGTGGGGACCAAGGGGCGGTCGACGGCGGGGCGGGCGGGACAACGCGGCGGGAAACGGGGACGCCGTTAGGCACGGCAGGGTCGGCCGCGCGGCGCGAATCGTGCCTGACAGCCATGTTGCCCAAGGCCGAGGCGACCGGGGTTGCCCCTAGAATGCCTTGGTCGCCATCGGGCCCGAAAGGGGGGACAACGCGGCCCCAAGGGACGGACGAGGGGAACAGGGTCCAGCCTCGCCACGACGCTGTGTCTTTTCTGCGACAGCCAGACCCAAGGCGCCCACCTCGGGTCGGTGGGCAGCCCTGCAATCGGGCCTTGATTCCTAGACATTATTTCTGGAATTCATAAAGCTTAACAACCCTGAATACCGAAAAAGACAGGTTGAGTCGCCCCTGACGCGACCATATAGGCGAAAAACGGCTTATTCAGAGGGCGGACAATGCCGCCCCGCCTTAGCAAGTAACAGAACGAGGGGTTGGGCATGTCTGCGCAGAACGCGAGCCCGGTCGGCCAAGATACGTTTTCACCAAACCATCCCGTGTCCGGTGGCAGGGGACGGGGCTTGCAATCCCTGATCCTGGACTACGGGTATTTCGAGCAGCTTTGCGCCGAAGCTCTTGAAGAACAATCGGAAATGGGCCGCCGGATCTCGCGCCGGACTGCCACCGCCCGCCCGACCGAAGGGACCACCACCAGCCTTTTTCCCGGCGCGGCCGAGGCCGCCCCGGCGGGGACCGGACCGCTTTCGCCGGACCGCGTCGCCCGACGCAGCATGCTGGCCCGCAACACCTTTGGCAGCGCCCTGCCCCTGCACGGCAAAAGCGTGGTGATGAACGGATCGGATCGCGATATTCGCGAACTGGATGCCATCGAGAGCCGGATCATGCTGCTGAAATACCAGATGCAGGAACTGGAAAATGCAATCCTTGAAACGCGGCCGACGAATGCACGGGATGCGTCGACAAAACTGAAATTCATGGTCGCGCTGCTGATGAGCGCAACGCATTTCGAGAAGGACTATTTCGCCTATCTCGTCGAGGAATGCGCCGAAGTGGTGGCGGCCTGACAAGAGGCGCAGGGTGGATGCCAACCCACCGATCCGACCGCCATTGCCCGCACCGGAGGGTTTCACCCACCCTACGCCAGCCCGCAGACGATTGGCCACGGGCATGCATCCGTTTGCGGGATTGACGACGGTCAATGTGGCCCGGCAGGGTTGCTTCAGTATGACATCGGGGAGTGGGGCGCCTTGGGCGCGGGATGGCTGGATGGCGGTCCGCGGTCGTGTGGGCTTTCGCCCCGCCCCGCAGCGGCCATATCCGGGGAGAGAAAAGATGCCGTCTGTCCGCCTGTCTTCCGCGCTTGTCGCGCTCTGTCTTGTCGCCCCGCCCGCCGCGGCGCAGTTCACCGAAGAGGTGCTGCTGCGTCAGGGGGCTTGGCACGTTTCCTATGTGCGCAATGACTTCACCGGCGCGGACTGGTGCGAGGCGGCAACCGTCAACCGAGAGGGCACCTCGTTCGACATCACGCTGTTCTCGGACGGGGCGGCGGCGATGTATATCATGGATGATGGCTGGGATTTCGGCGGACATGCCTATTTCCCCATCGTGATCGACATCGACCGCTCGCGCTGGACGATCGAGGCGACGGCGGGCGGAACCGCGATCTCGTTCTTCTTCAGCGAGGATCTTGCGACGCGGCGCTTCCTGCGGGAATTGCAGGCGGGCAATGCGGTGGCGGTCTATGAACAGGGCATGTCGCGACCCTTTGCCCGGTTCTCGCTCAGCGGTTCGCGCGTGGCCATCAACGCGGTGTTCCAGTGCTGGGGCATGATCCAGTAGGGACGGCGCGGGCGCCTGGCGCATGGGACATGCGATCCTGATCCTGGGCGCGGCGATGCGGCCCGACGGCACGCCCGGCGCGGCGCTGGTACGGCGTGCCCGTCATGGGGCGGCGCTGTGGCGGGCGGCACCGGGGGCGATGGTGCTGGCCAGCGGCGCGCAGGGCGAGGCGCAGGCGATCGCCGCGATCTGCCGCGCCGAAGGGGTGCCCGAAGACCGGATCGTGCTGGAACAGTCCGCCCGCAACACCGCCGAGAACATTGCCTTTTCGGCCGAGATTCTGGCCGGGTTGGGCATCGTCCGGGTGACGCTGGTCAGCGATTACTACCATCTGCCGCGGGCGCGTCTTCTGGCGGCGCGGGCCGGGTTGCGCGTGGTCCCGGCGGCGCCGCGCCACGGCATCGGACGGCCGCATCGCCATGCCTGGCTGGTACTGCGCGAAGCGGCGGCGCTGGTCGCGGCGCTCAGCGCCAGACGTCGACGGTGACGTAGTCGCCGCGTCCGCCCTGCCCCCAGATCCGCACCACGACCATCGCACCGCCTGCAAGGATGGCACGCGCGGCAGCCGGGTCGATCCGGCCACCTATCAGCATCCGTTCCATTGCCGCACGATTGTTCGCGTCTGCGAAGAACGGATCGCCCTCGTCGCCCGGATCGCGCCGCCCGAAGCGGTGGAAATTGGCGCGGTCCTGGCGCAGGATCTGCCAAGGCTCGGTCAACCGCTCGCCGCGCGAATTGTACAGATCCTGCGGGCCGATGACGGCGACATATTCACCGACAAGCTGCTGCGCGGCGGCGGCAACGGGGGCAAGCGCCACCGCCAGGGCAAGGGCTGCGGAACGGGCAAGCGACGGCATCGGCGGAACCTCCGGGTCTGGCATGGCCTGCGGATTGTCTGTTCGGGCGCGGGCCGGCGCATTGACGCCGGTCACGCCGCCGTCAGTTGAAGCTGTCGAACACCTCATACATCACCGGCTCGAAATTCTTGCACAGTTCGGCAAAGCGGCGATTGCGCGCGCGCATCTCGTCCGAGCGCAGCATCGCCTGGAAATCGTCGCGCCGCTGCCATTGCGAATAATTGGCGATCCGGGTCTGCGCATCGTTCACATGCAGCCCTGCGCCGATGAAGCCCGGCTGTTTCGAGATGAAGTTCCGATAGGCGTCCTGCAACTCGTCCAGCAGATCCTGGCAGGTGCCGGGGGTCACCTCGAAGGTGGTGATGACGGTCTGCAACTCGGCATCGCGCGAAATGGTGGGCATGGAAACCTCTCCTTGGGCCTCTTGGAACTAGCGCAGCACATGCACCGAGCAGGGCGCGTGGCGCACCACCCGGGCGGCAGTCGAGCCGAGGAAGTAATCCTTCAGCCCCGGACGGTGCGACTGCATCACGATGCAGTCGATGTCATGATGCTCGGCATAATCGACGATGGTGATGCCGGCATGGCCCGTGACCACGCGGGTCTCGACATCGGGGGCGTCCTGAAGATCGCCGGCCAGATCGGCGCGGATCGCCTCGCGGGTCTGGGCCTCCTGATCCTCGGCAAGATATTGCGCCACATAGGGCGGGATCGCCTCGGCCACGGTCAGGACGGTGATCCGGCCATCGGCCGCGCGCAACCTGCGCGCCAGTGCGATCACCTCGTCGAGATTCGGGCCGTGATCGACGGCTACGGGAACGAGTATGTTGTTGTACATTGGGTCTGCCCTCTCTCTGCCCATCTAGAATGGCAAAGGCGGGAAGATGCAACCTTGACGCAAATCATCCCCGCGCGAAGGCCAGCACCTCGTCGGCCAGCGCGGCTATCTCGGCGGCGGCCGGGCCGCGCCGCGCGGCTTCCTGCACACCCTGGCCATGGCCCAGCGTCTCGGCATAGACGACGCGGTTGGCCAACCGTGCCTCGGCCAGCGTGGCGGCAAGCCCTGCCGCAGTCTCGGCGACCTCGGCGGCCAGCCGCGTGCCCGCCTTGATCCGGTTCAGCACCACCAGCGCCGCCTTGTCCTCGCGCCGGGCCAGATCGAGAACGCCTTCGGTCGCCCACAGGTCCACATGGCTGACCGCCACGGGGACAAGCACCAGATCGGCGGCGCGCAGCGCGGGGCGCAGATCGCTGTCGGCCTTGGGGGGCGTGTCGATCAGCACGATGTCATGGGCACGGGCAAGCTTGGCGCATTCATATTCCACGCCCCAGGCCGAGGCGGTGGAAAACTCCATGTCGGACATCTCGCGCCCCTTGATCCGGGCCATGAACCAGCGTCCCAGACTGCCCTGCGGATCGGTGTCGATCAGCGCAACACCCAGCCCCCGGCTGGCATAGGCCACGGCAAGATTGGCCGCGAGCGTGGTCTTGCCCGAGCCGCCCTTCTGCTGCGCGATGGTGATGATCGTGCCGGTCATGTCCGCCCCCCGCACCTTTCCGCTGCGCCGCAGCATAGGGCGCGCGGCGCAGATTGCCCAGCCCAAAACGGCGCACGCCCCTGTGGCCGCCGCACCGCGCGCGCGGCAGAAATCGCACCCGGGGCTATCGGTCAACGGCAGGGCGATTATTCTGGCGCGGACCTCGCCCCTCAGGGAATCCCGGATGCGCCGCAGCGCCCTTTTGGCCCTGACATTCTGGCCGCTCGCCGCACCGATGGCCACGGCCGGGGCGTGGCTGCGCGACGAGGGCGCGGCGATGCTGGCCTTCGCGCATGAGATCACCGAGGCAGGCGGGTCGCGGGCGGGCTATACTTCGGTCTATGGCGAATACGGGCTCACCCCGCGGCTGACGCTGGGGCTGGACGCGGGCAAGGGCGAGGCGGCCGATGACTGGAAGGCGGTGGTCTTCCTGCGCATGGGGCGCGAATTCGACTGGCTGCCGGGCCGCGTGGCCGCCGAGTTCGGGATCGGCGCAGCGGGCACGCCCGGCGGCGAGGTCGGGGCCGTCCTGCAACCGGGGCTGAGCTGGGGGCACAGTTTCGAAACCGGGCTGGGCTGGGCCTGGGTCAATCTGGACGCCAGGGGGATCTTCGGACTTTCCGCCGCCTCCGACACCGCACCGCCCGCCTTTGCGGGCCTGCCCGTTACGCTGACCGAGGGTTACAAGCTGGACCTGACACTGGGGCTGAACCTGAGCGAGCGCACGCAGATCAGCCTCCAGATGCGCTTCGAGGATCCGGCCGAAGGCGATCAGACGCTACGCCTTGTTCCCGCCGTCGCGCGGCGTGTGGGCGATCGGGGCTGGCTCACCCTCAGCGGCATTGTCGGGCTGGAAAGGGACGGCGCATTGGGTCTGGCGCTGGGTAGCCACATAGAGTTCTGAGCGCGGCATCGCCGATTCGCACGCGGCCGGGCCGGTCCTGTCCCACCGCTCCCCTGCCCCGGACAATCACCGCTCCGCCCCCCGCATTGTCCGGGGACACCCGCGCAATGGGCAGCCCGGCTTTGACAGACAGGGCAGGATCTGGGCAGTCTCGGCGATCGTCTGTCTGCATAACGGGTGGGGGCTCTTGCAGATGTGACCAGACCGGAAGGACTGATCGCATGGGACTCCACGACCGCCACACGCCCATGGTTCGCCCGGGCGTTCCACCCGGCTATACCGCACATCTGGACCCGCGCCAGAACGGATCGCTGATGCGCCGCTACGAGGTCAACGGGCTTTGCCCTGACGGCTATCCGCAGCATTTCATCCGCGCCCTGCCCGCCGAGCCGCATATCGACGAGGCATTCGCCGCCTTCGCCCACGGGACGCTGATCGCGACACCCTCCGGGCCGGTCGCGGTCGAGGATCTGGAACCGGGGATGACCCTCAGCACGGCCGATGCCGGGGCGCGGCGGCTGATGTGGGTGGGCTCGACCGTGCTTATGCCGATGGCGGGCGCCCTGAACCGCGATCTACCGACGCTGACGCGGGTGACGGCGGACAGTCTGGGGCTTGGGCGGCCAATGGCGGATCTGATCCTGGGGCCGCGCGCGCGAATGCTGTTCCGTCACCCCGGCTGTCACGACATCCTGGGCACCGGACAGGCATTCGGCCCGGCCTCGGCCTTTGCTGACGGCATGGCCATGATCGGGCTGAAGGTGACGCGCCCGACGCGGGTCTTTCATCTGGCGCTGGAAGCGCAGCACATCCTGATGGCCAATGGCATCGAGGTCGAAAGCTATCACCCGGGCGATAATGCTGCCGACCTGATGGATCCGGCCGCGAGGCTGCGCTTTCTGGCGCTTTTCCCGCATCTGTGCGGATTCGAGGGATTCGGGCCGATGTCCCTGCCCCGGCTGACCGCCTTCGAGATGGAGCGCATGCGCGCCGCCTGAACCGCCGCCTCAGGCCTTGCGGGCAAGGCGTTCCTCGAGCACGTCAAAGGGAACGCCGGGCTCGTCCTTGGCGCCGCGGATCACCAGCGAGGTCTTGACCGAGGCGACATTCTCGGCCGCCGTCAGTTCCTCGGTCAGGAAGCTCTGAAAGGTCGAGAGGTCGGGGGCGACGCATTTCAGGATGAAATCCACCTCGCCATTCAGCATGTGGCACTCGCGCACCAGGGGCCATGCCCGGCAGCGGTTCTCGAATTTCGTCAGATCGGCCTCGGCCTGGCTTTGCAGCCCGACCATCGCAAAGACCTGCACCTCGAAGCCCAGCGCGCGGCTGTCCACATTGGCATGATAGCCGCGGATGAAGCCCGCCTCCTCCAGCGTGCGCACCCGGCGCAGACAGGGCGGCGCCGAGATGCCGACGCGGCGGGCCAGTTCCACATTGGTCATGCGCCCATCGGCCTGCAACTCGGCCAGTATCATGCGGTCGATCGCGTCGAGCTTCGCTCCGGGCATGCTGCTCCCCTCGAATTTTTGCGGATCATAGGTTCGGGACGCGTCCTGCGCAATAATGTTTCACCATTGCGCAAGATTTTAACCACCCCGCATCCGGCGCAACGCTGCGGCGGATCGGCACGGCAGGGCTTCCATGGGGCGGGGGCGCTGGCTATACCGGCCCGGCGCGGAACACCGCAAGACAGGAGAATGGCCGATGGGCGAGACGCGGCACAGCAAGGTTCTGATCATCGGCTCGGGTCCGGCGGGCTATACCGCCGCCGTCTATGCCAGCCGCGCGATGCTGGAACCGCTGCTGATCCAGGGCATCCAGCCCGGCGGACAGTTGACCATCACCACCGAGGTCGAGAACTGGCCCGGCGAGGTGGAAATCCAGGGCCCCGAGCTGATGCAGAAGATGGAGGCCCATGCCCGCGCCATGGGCACCGAGATCGTGGCCGACATCATCACCGCGCTGGACCTGTCGAAACGCCCCTTCACCGCCACGGGTGACAGCGGCACCACCTATACCTGCGACGCGCTGATCCTGGCCACGGGGGCGCAGGCGAAATGGCTGGGCCTGCCGTCCGAGGAGAAGTTCAAGGGCTTCGGCGTCTCCGCCTGCGCCACCTGCGACGGGTTCTTCTATCGCGGACAGGATGTGGCGGTGATCGGCGGCGGCAATGCGGCGGTCGAGGAGGCCCTGTTCCTGACGCGCTTCGCGTCCAAGGTGACGCTGGTGCATCGCCGGGACGAGTTGCGCGCCGAAAAGGTGTTGCAGCACCGGCTGTTCAACAATCCCAAGGTGGAAATCCTGTGGGACCATTCGCTGGACGAGATTGTCGGCACCGACACCCCGCCCGGCGTCGAAGGCATCCGCGTGCGCCATGTCCATACCGGCGCCGTGACCGAGATCCCGTGCAAGGGCGTCTTCATCGCGATCGGCCATGCGCCCGCCTCGGAACTGGTCCTGGGCCAGTTGGAAACCCATATGGGCGGCTATGTCGTGACCCAGCCCGATTCCACCGCCACCTCGATCCCCGGCGTCTTTGCCGCAGGGGATCTGACCGATCACAAGTATCGCCAGGCCGTCACCTCGGCGGGCATGGGCTGTATGGCCGCGCTGGAAGTCGAGCGCTGGCTGGCCGAACAGGGCTGAACGGGCACGCTGCCGGGAAAAGCGCCCCGGCAGCGTCAAGCCTTGCGATCAGGCCGCGCGGACGCGACGGCGAAGCGCACCGATGCCACCCAGCGCCGCCAGCAGCATCACCCCGCTTGCCGGCAACGGCACCGGCGTCGGCTCCTCGATCTCAAACGCGATGCCGTCCCAGTTTGCGACCACGGGCCGACCTGCGCTGTCCATCCGGACCTCGACGATGCCGGTATTGCGCAGGTTGTTCGCCAACGCAAACAGAAGCGGAACATTCTCGGCGAAATAGGGCATGGCCCAACCGATCGACCCGCCATGGCCGACAATGGCCACCACGCCATCCTCATCCTTGTGCGCATCGAAGATCGACCGGTAGGCAGGAACGACACGCCCCGCCAAGTCATCGAGCGACTCGGAATCCGGCACGCCTGCGATCCGGGCGGCCGTGTTCCCGCTGATCCATTCGCCGAACATCGCAAACACCGCGGCATTGTCGAGCGGCGTCGTCCCGTCGCCAAAGCTCCATTCCCGGATCGCGGGTTCGGCAACCGGCGTCAGACCAAATCGGGCCGCCGTCGGCGCGATGGTCTGCACCGCACTCTGATAGCTGCTGACATAGATCGCGGTCAGGTCCAGATCCTTCAGCGCATCGGCCAGTTCCAGCGCCTGCTGCGCACCCGCTGCTGTCAGCGGCGGGTTCACGAGATCCTCTGGCGTAGTGGCTTGACCGATATTCGCGATGGTTTGCGCGTCGCGGATGAAAAGGAACGTGGCTGCATCGGCAGCGGTCGAGAAGACGATACCGACAAGTGTGGCGGCAAGAGTGACACGCATGTTCATTCAAAACTCCCTCTGTATGTTCGAAACGGTTAACAGGCCGACATGACAGCGGCATTGCCTGAGCATGGCGACAGCGGCCTGAAGCCGCCCTCGGCAATACAGGAACGCCAGACCCGACAAGCTGGAGAGAGCATGGACAATCTCCCTTGAACCGGTGCGGTCGCGGTGACGCCGGTCCTCATTTTCCAACGCAGCCGGGTTACGCTTGAACCTTGCCGCACTTGCACGGTAAGGCGCCCGCAATGCCGGAAGGCCCCGACGGTTCACAGCTTGCGCCCAGGAAATCAGGTTTCCAGATGTCACTTTCCAATCTCACCCCGATCCCCGAGCTTTACGTATCGCCCGAAAGCGCCCAGAAACTCAAGGTCGAGGCGGGGCATCTGCCCAGTTGGGATCTGACGCCGCGCCAGATTTGCGACCTCGAGTTATTGTTGAATGGCGGGTTCAACCCCCTCAAGGGTTTCCTGTCGGAAGCCGATTACGACAGCGTGGTCGAGACCATGCGTCTCGCCGACGGCACGCTCTGGCCGATGCCGATCACGCTGGATATCTCCGAGGAGTTCGCAGCAAAGATCGAGCCTGGACAGGACATCGCGCTGCGCGATCTCGAAGGCGTGATCCTTGCCATCCTGTCCGTCACGGACAAATGGGTGCCAAACAAGGCACGAGAAGCCGAAAAGGTCTTCGGCGCCGACGATCTGGCCCATCCGGCGGTGAACTACCTGCATCACAGCGCGGGCAAGGTCTATCTGGGCGGCCCGGTGACTGGCATCCAGCAGCCGGTACATTACGATTTCCGCGGCCGCCGCGACACGCCCAACGAGTTGCGCGCCTATTTCCGCAAGCTTGGCTGGCGCCGCATCGTGGCGTTCCAGACCCGCAACCCGCTGCACCGCGCACATCAGGAACTGACCTTCCGCGCGGCGCGCGAGGCGCAGGCGAACCTGCTGATCCACCCGGTCGTGGGGATGACCAAGCCGGGCGATGTCGACCATTTCACCCGCGTGCGCTGCTATGAGGCGGTGCTGGACAAGTACCCCTCCGCCACCACCACGATGAGCCTCTTGAACCTCGCCATGCGCATGGCCGGCCCGCGCGAGGCGGTGTGGCACGGGATCATCCGCCGCAACCACGGCTGCACCCATTTCATCGTCGGCCGCGATCATGCCGGTCCCGGCAAGAACAGCCAGGGCGCCGATTTCTACGGCCCCTATGACGCGCAGGATCTGTTCAAGCAATATGCGGACGAAATCGGCATCGAGATGGTCGATTTCAAACAGATGGTATATGTGCAGGAAAAGGCACAGTATTTCCCCGTGGACGAAGTGTCCGAAGGGGCAACCGTTCTCGACATATCGGGCACCGAACTGCGCCGCCGCCTGCGCGAAGGGCTGGATATCCCCGACTGGTTCTCCTTCCCCGAGGTGGTGACCGAACTGCGCCGCACCTCGCCGCCGCGCTCGCAACAGGGCTTTACCGTGTTCTTCACCGGGCTGTCGGGCTCGGGCAAGTCAACCATCGCCAACGCGCTGATGGTCAAGCTGATGGAGATGGGCGGCCGTCCGGTGACGCTGCTCGACGGCGACGTGGTGCGCAAGCATCTGTCCTCGGAACTGGGCTTTTCCAAGGAACATCGCGACATCAACATCCGCCGCATCGGCTATGTCGCAAGCGAGATCACCAAGAATGGCGGCATAGCCATCTGCGCGCCGATCGCGCCCTATACCGCCACCCGCCGCGCCGTGCGCGAGATGATCGAAGCCTATGGCGCCTTCTGCGAGGTCCATGTCGCCACGCCCATCGAGGAATGCGAGAAACGCGACCGCAAGGGCCTCTACCGGCTCGCGCGCGAGGGCAAGATCAAGGAGTTCACCGGTATCTCGGACCCCTACGAGGCCCCGGAAACCCCCGAACTCTGCGTCGACACCACCGGCGTCGATGTCGACAACTGCGCCCATCAGGTCATCCTGAAGCTCGAACAGATGGGGCTGATCGCGGGGAACTGACCCGCCTGCAACAGGCCGCGCCGACTCACCCGGCGCGCGCCTCCTGCTTCTTCCTGGCAAAAAATACCCCCGCGCGGCGCGCGCGGCCGCAAGGCCGCGCCACGCCCAACCCCGGACAAGCGGGCGCATGCGCCCTGCGCCGGCCCGGGGCGGGAGCGCCCCCTTGCGTCCCGGTTCAGTGCACGTTGACCGGCGCCAGATCGTTCTGCCGCGCCAGCACGAAGGCCAGCTTGCGGTCGCGCACCAGCGCCAGCCGCTCGCCATTCGGCGCATGCAGCGCATAAAGCGCCTTCAGCCCCTCGGCCTCGCGCTGGACCTCTTCGGGCAGGTCCGCCACCCTGACAGACCGGATATAGACGATCCGCTCGCCGCCGCCGGGCAGGAAATCGGTTTTCGTGTCCATGGCCCTGCCCCCCGTCACGCAGTCTTGATGCGGATCGTCTGCACCACGCTCTCGGGCACCGAGCGTTGCAGATCCACATGCAGCAGCCCGTTTTCCATGGTCGCTCCCGACACTTCGACCCCGTCGGCCAGCACGAAGCTGCGCTGGAACTGACGCGCCGCGATGCCGCGATGCAGGAACACCCGGTCGGCGCCCTCCTCGGCCTGGCGGCCGCGGATCACCAGTTGCCGGTCCTCGACGGTGATCGCCAGATCCTCCTCGCGGAACCCGGCCACCGCCAGCGTGATGCGATAGCCCGTTTCCGAGGTCTGTTCGATGTTGAAGGGGGGATAGCCCTCGGTTCCGGACTTCGCCGTCCGTTCCACGAGCCGTTCGAGCTGCTCGAAACCCAGCAGGAAGGGGTGCGAGCCGAGAGTGAGTTTCGTCATATGTGCAAGTCCTTGAACAAGCGACCTGGATTCCACTACGCCCCGCATCCGCGGCGGCATTCCGGGATATGGGGGCGGCACGCGCGCCCCGCAAGTCCGGCTTCCCGCCGGGCGGCAAAACGGATATCTTAATATCGTCCGGAACCGTCGCGACTCACGCGGGAAAGCCATGAACATCGCCAGCGAGATGAACTCAGAAGAAGTCCTGCGCGTGAAGCTTGAGGTTCTGCGCCGCGAGCATCGCGATCTCGACGATGCGATCCGTGCCCTTCAGGAAAGGGGCACCGGCGACACTTTCACGCTGATGCGGCTGAAGAAGCAGAAACTCGCGCTCAAGGACCGCATCGCGCTGATCGAGGATCAGTTGACCCCCGATATCATCGCCTAGCCCGATTGCGCAGCCGCGCCGCACCGCTATAGTGCCCGCTCGCGAAACCCGGAGGGCGGAATGGCGGACGTGAAAGTGGGCATCATCATGGGCAGCCAGTCGGACTGGTCCACGATGAAAGAGGCAGCCGCGATCCTCGACGAACTCGGCGTGCCCTTTGAATCACGCATCGTTTCCGCCCATCGCACGCCCGACCGGCTGTGGGATTATGGCAAGTCCGCCGTCAGCCGCGGGCTTCAGGTCATCATCGCGGGGGCTGGCGGGGCGGCGCATCTGCCGGGCATGATGGCCTCGAAAACCCGCGTGCCGGTGATCGGGGTGCCGGTGCAGACCCGCGCCCTCAACGGTGTGGACAGCCTTTATTCCATCGTCCAGATGCCCCGCGGCTTTCCCGTCGCCACGATGGCGATCGGGGCGGCGGGCGCGGCCAATGCGGGGCTGATGGCGGTGCAGATCCTTGCGCTGACCGATCCCGTTCTGGCAGCACGGCTCGACCGCTGGCGGTCCGATCTGTCGGCCTCGATCCCCGAGGAGCCCTCCGATGACTGAGCCGCTTGCCCCCGGTGCCACGATCGGGATTCTCGGCGGTGGCCAGCTTGGCCGGATGCTGTCGGTCGCAGCCGCGCGTCTCGGCTTTCGCAGCCATATCTTCGATCCCGCCCCCGAACCGCCCGCAGGCCATGTCGCCGACCGGGTGACCACCGCGCCTTATGAGGATACCGAGGCGCTGGCCGCCTTTGCCGCTGCGGTCGATGTCGTCACCTACGAGTTCGAGAACATCCCCACCGCCGCGCTCGACGCGATCGAGGCGCGGGTGACGATCCGGCCCAACCGCCGCACGCTGGCCGTTTCGCAGGACCGGCTGACCGAAAAGGCCTTTGTCACCGAACTGGGCCTGAAGACCGCCCCCTTTGCCGCCGTCGACGACGAGGTGGATCTGGCCGAGGCGATGGCCGAGATCGGCTTGCCCGCCATCCTCAAGACCCGCCGTCTGGGCTATGACGGCAAGGGCCAGGCGCGGATCAACCGGCCCGAGGATGCGCCCGCCGCCCTTGCCGCGATGGGCGGGGCGCCTGCAATCCTGGAGGGCTTCGTGTCCTTCACCCGCGAGATCTCGGTGATTGCCGCGCGCGGGCTGACGGGCGAGGTCGCCTGTTACGATCCCGGCCTGAATGTCCATCGCGACGGCATCCTGCACACGACCCGGGTGCCCGCGCCGCTGACCGCCGCGCAGCGCACCGATGCCGTCCTGCTGGCGGGCAGGCTGTTGAACGCGCTTGATTATGTGGGCGTGATGGGGGTGGAACTGTTCGTCACCCCCGATGGCCTTCTGGTCAACGAGATTGCGCCGCGCGTACACAATTCCGGTCACTGGACGCAGGATGGCTGCATGATCGACCAGTTCGAACAGCATATCCGCGCCATTGCAGGCTGGCCGCTGGGCGACGGGTCGCGCCATTGCGATATCGAGATGGAGAACCTGATCGGCGACGATATCGCCAAGGTGCCCGCGCTGGCTCGCGATCCGGCCGTGGCGATCCATCTTTACGGCAAGGCCGAGGCGCGGCCGGGCCGCAAGATGGGGCATGTCAACCGCTGGCTTGGGCCCGCATCGTCCTGATCGTCACGTCACTCAAGGAGCCGCACCAGCGCCCCGGCCACACCCAGATCGGGCTGGAACCGACCGCTGCGCAGGAAGGCCAGCGTCTGCGCGATCACCCGGGGATCGTTCATCATGAAGGTATGCGTCACCGGCAGCACCAGATGCGCCGCCATTCCCTGCACCCGGGTCGAGGCGACCGACACCTTGCCATCATCCGCGCCGGGGATCAGCGCGGAATAAAGCGGGTTCAGGCTGCGGTCCCCGGCGATCACCCCCAGCGGGAAATCGACCGGCCCCAGCCGCTTCGGCAGGCTTTGCGGCCCGGTGCCCAGCTGCATCCCCGCCGGGCCGTTGATCCATTCGAAGGGTTCCAGCGTGCCCAGCGCATCGACCAGTTCCGAGCCCGCATTGGGCGGCCCCAGCATCACCACCCGGCCCAGATTGGCGGGCCGGTGATCGCTCAGCCAGAGCCGCAACAGGATCCCGCCCATCGAATGGGTGACGACATGCACATGCGCCATCGGCCCGCATTCGGCAAAAGCGCGTGGCAGCACGCCCGCCAGATCCTCGATCGGCGCCTCGGTCGAGGGATAATCCGCGTTCACCACCCGGTAGCCCTGGCGTTCCAGGGCCTGTTCCATCAGCAGCATCGAATCCGAACTGCGCGCAAGCCCGTGCAGCAGAATGACGCAATCGGACCGGGCGGGGGCGGACAGGGCTAACAGCAGAATCAGGACAAGACGCAGCATCGTCCTGATCTAGGCGCGCAGGCGCCCGGTTTCGAGGGGGCGCTTGCGCAGCGGCAACGGGCCGGGCAGTCTCGCGCCATGACAGCCCCCACGCCCCGCCTTGCCGTCCGCGCGCTGATCCTGCACGAAAACCGGCTGTTGCTGGTCAATGCCTGGCCCGGCGGGGTCAGCGACCTGTGGTGCGCGCCGGGCGGCGGAGTCGAGCGCGGCAGTTCCCTGCCCGACAACCTCGCCCGCGAGGTGCATGAGGAAACCGGCCTGCGCGTCGCGGTCGGCACGCCCTGCCTGGTGAACGAGTTCCACGACCCCGGCCACCCGTTTCACCAGGTCGACATCTATTTCCGCTGCACGATCACCGGCGGCACGCTTGATGCCGACTGGCGCGACCCCGATGGCGTGGTGACCGTGCGCCGCTTTTTCGCCCGCGACGAGATGGCCGCGATCCGCTTCAAGCCCGACAGCCTGCCCCGCGCTGCCTGGGAGGACGCGGTGATCTATGACCCGCTGGAGCCGTTGATCCGCTGACACCGCGCCCCGGTCACTCGCCAAGCCGCGCCCGGGCTGCCAGCGTGTCGGTGGCCGTGGCCACGGCCGCAGGCAACCCGGCGGCACGCAACATATCCATATGCTGGGGATGCGGCCCGGCCAGCGTCACCTCCATGCCCTGATCCAGCGCCTTCCTGACGAACCCGCTCAGGCTGTGGGCGCCGGTCATGTCCAGAACCGGCACATCGGCAAGGTCGATGATCAGGTGACGGGGCCGCGCCACGATCCGGTCCAGCACGCTTTCGATGACCGGGGCCGAGCCGAAGAAATAGGCCCCGGTCAGCCGCAGCACCACCGTCCGGCGGCTTTCGCCCCGATCCTCGGGGCGCGGGTCGGTGTCGCTTTCGTCCATGGTGGCGTCCACGCCGCTCATCTGCGCCATGCGGTGCAGGAAGACCAGCGCGCCCAGCGCAAGGCCAAGGATGATCGCCTCGGTCAGGTCGCGCAGCACGGTGGTCACCAGCGTTGCCAGCAGCACCACCGCCTCGGCGCGCGAGGTACGGGCCAGCGTCACGATGGCCTTGACGTCGACCATGTGCAGCGAGACCGAGATCAGCACGCCCGCAAGCGCCGCGATGGGGATGGCGCTGGCAAGCGGGGCCAGCAGCAGCACCACGGCCAGCAGCGCAAGCGCATGGATCATGCCCGCGACGGGGCCATGCGCCCCCGCACGCACATTGGTCGCGGTGCGCGCAATGGTGCCGGTGACGCAGAACCCGCCGAAACAGGCCGCGCCCATATTGGCGATGCCCTGCCCTATCAGTTCCACATTCGAGCGATGCCGTCGGCCGGTCATCGAATCCGCCACCACCGCGGACAGAAGCGACTCGATCGCGCCCAGCAGCGTGAAGGCCAGCGCGTCGGGCAGAACGGCCAGCACCTTGTCCCATGTGAATTCGGGCAGCGATGGGGCTGGCAGGCTTTGCGCGATGCCGCCAAAGGCCGTGCCGATGGTCGGCACGTCGAGTTTCAGCAGCCAGACCGTCAGCCCCGCCAGCGCGATCGCCGCCAGCATGCCCGGAAAGCGCGGGGCATGGCGGCGCTGCACGAGGATGAAGCCGAAGGTGCCGATGCCCAGCAGCAGGTTCAGGGGGCTCAGCGTCGGCATCGCCGCCCACAGCACGGGCAGCTTTTCAAGGAAGGGGCCGGGTTCCGGGCCATCGAGCGTGAGCCCCAGAAAGGGCCGCATCTGGCTGGCCAGGATGATCAGGCCGATCCCCGCGGTGAAACCCACCGTCACCGGATAGGGGATGTATTTCACGAAGCCGCCCAGCCGGAACGCGCCCAGCGCGCTCAGCATCAGCCCCGACAGGAAGGTGGCCAGCATCAGCCCGTCAAGCCCGTGGCGCTGGACGGTCGCCAGCACCAGCACGATGAAGGCCCCCGCCGGGCCGCCGATCTGGTAACGGCTGCCGCCAAGGAAAGACACGAGGAAGCCGCCGACAATGGCCGTGACCAGCCCGCGATCGGGCGGCACACCAGAGGCGATCGCGATGGCCAGCGACAGCGGCAGCGCCACCACCGCCACGGTCAGCCCCGCGATCAGGTCGGCGCGGAACTGGCGCAGACCGTAGCCCTCGGCCAGGACCGAAACGAGTTTCGGCGTGAACTGGAGGAAGGGCGAACTGTGCGGGGCCATGGCACTCCTCGGCATCGGGATGTCCCGGATCCGGAAACGCCGCCCCCTGCCTTGCGGTCGGGGCGGCGCGTTCGGGCCGAGTCGGGGTCAGTCTATCGCGAAATCCGCATCGCGGAAGGGGGTCGGCCCCGGGCCGTTTTCAGGGCCGATGGGGAAAGACCACACAGCCCGTCGCGGGGTCGAGATCGCTGCGGCGGGTATCCCGCAACCACTCGGCGTCCTCAAACCCAGCGCACAGCCGGAACGCGCCCTCGGGAAGCCGTTCATAGCGATAGGGCGCGCCGGTAAAGGGATCGGCCAGACGGATATCGCGCGGGCAGGCATCGCTCGGCGCAAGGGTTTCGGGCAGATCCCCGGTTCGGGCCAGACAATGGGCCAGATCGGCCAGCCCCTGCAAATCCGCCAGCCGGGTCGCGTCCCGCTTCTCCATCCGCCCCTTGCCCGGCCCGCCCGTGGCCAGCAGGCCAAGCCCCACCAACCCAACGACAAGGATGGCCAGAAGCGCGCGGGCCAACCCCTCAGCCCGCATCGTCGGGCTCCGCCATCTCGCCGCGGAAATAGACCAGCACGATACCCGCCGTCACCGCGACCAGCCCCGCCTTGGCAAGGAAACGCAGGGTCAGATCGCCGCCCAGCGCCGCATAGATGACCGCGATCAGGTCGCCCAGCAGCGCAAGCGTGGCCAGAAACAGCGTCAGATGCCCGAACCACCGCCGCACCGCCGAGCGCCGCACCCCCTGATCGCGCCGCGCCGCCCGGGTCGTGCGCTGGTTCAGGATCAGAAACAGCGGGAAGAACACCACGAGCGAGGCAATCGACCAGCGGATCGCATCGGCCGAATAATACGTCGCAGGATCGCTCAGCGACGGGATCCAGCGGTCGATCAGCCGAAAGCCCAGCGCGGTGACATGCCAAGTGGTCATCGCCAGCGCGAGGAACATCAACCCGTAGACGAAGGCCTCGCTGGCCGAAACATAGGGGCGCGGGCGCGGCACAGGGGGCAGGAAATCGCCCTCTGCCCAAGCGCCCAGCGCCTCGGCGGTTTCGGTCTCGGTCCAGCCGGCCGCGCGCAGGGCCGCGGCAATCTCGAGGCGGCTGCGCCCGGCGGACAGCGCCTCGGCCACGAATTGCGACAATTGCTCGGCGGGACGCATGGGCGGGCTCCGGGGCTCTGGCGCGGCCAGTCTGGCAGAACCGCAATGCCGCGCCTTGATGCAGGTCAGCCGGGCTCAGTCGCGGGGGCCGACATTATCGGCAAAGGCCCTTTCGAACGCAGCCTGTTTCTCGGGGCTTGCCTCGGTCTGGTGGGCGGCCTTCCAGTCGTCATAGGGCATGCCGTAGAAATCGGCGCGCGCCTCGGCCTGGGACATCGCGATGCCACGCTCGGCCGCGGCCTCCTGCACCCAGCGTGACAGGCAGTTGCGGCAGAAGCCCGCCAGATTCATCAGGTCGATATTCTGCACATCCGGCCGATCCTCCATCAGGTGCCGGCGCAGGCGGCGAAAGGCGGCGGCCTCAAGCTCGGTTCGGGTTGCGTCGTCCATTGTCTTTCCTCCTCCTCGTGTCAAAGCCCGGTTTCGACCAGTACCCCGGTCAGGATCGGCGCCAGCCGCTCGGCCCAGCCGATCTGGTCGGCCTCGGTCGCGATCACGTCGTTGCGCAGCTCGATCAGCACATTGGGCAAACCGTTGGCGATGGCATGGCGGTCGATGGCATCGCCCGGCAGATGGCCGCCATAGGGTTCGTTCTCGCCCACGCACAGATCGGGCTCGCGCCGCAGACGGTCGATCAGGGGTCGCGCCAGCCGGTCGTCGGCAGCATGCAGGATGCCGATCTGCCAGGGCCGCGGATCGCGCCCGGCAAGACGCGGCGTAAAGCTGTGAACCGAAACGAAGACCGTGCCCGGACGCCGCGCCAGCCGGGCCAGTTCGGCATCATAGGGCCGCCAGAACGCTGCCAGACGCCGCAGCGTTTCGGCCTCGTCCACCGCCCGGTTCGCCGGGATCACGGTGCCGTCGTAAAGCCGCATCACCAGCGTCGGATCGTCCTCGCCCCGGTTCGGGTCGATCACCAGCCGCGAGAAGCGGCTTGCGACGTAAGGTGCCCCCAGCACTTCGGCCAGCCGCCGCGCCACGCCTGCCGCCCCCGGATCCCAGGCGATGTGCCGGGCCATGTCGAGCGGTGCGATCCCCAGATCGCCCCCGTTCACCGAAGGCGGCACGATATTGGTGGCATGATCGCAGGTCACCAGCCAGCGGGACATGCGCCCCGCCTCGATCGTCTCGAACGGCTGATAGGTCATGTGCGTGTCATCTTTCACGGTGACAAGCCTATAGGACAGCCGCGGCAGAAGCACCAGTTGTCACCGGGCCGGGTTTTGCCCTAGAGAGTGTGTACCGGCGCATACACCCGCGCCGGGTTCAGCCAAACGATGGGGCAGGATGAGACGTCTACGCAACCTCAAGGTCGTGGCCACGCTGGGTCCGGCCTCCGACGATTACGACATGATCCGCAAGCTGTTCGAGGCGGGAGCCGATGTGTTCCGTCTGAACATGAGCCATGGTGCGCATGAGGAAATCGCGCGCCGCCACGCGATCATCCGCCAGATCGAACAGGATACCGGACGGCCCATCGCGATCCTTGCCGACCTGCAAGGGCCGAAACTGCGCTGCGGGGTCTTTGCCAATGGCGCGGCGGATCTTGAGGATGGCCAGGAATTCCGCCTCGATCTCGATCCCACCCCCGGCGAGGCGCATCGGGTGCAACTGCCCCATCCCGAGATCTTCGCCGCGCTGGAACCGGGCGCGTCGCTGCTGGTCAATGACGGCAAGATCCGGCTGAAGGTCAGGGAATGCGGCCCCGATTTCGCGAATTGCGAGGTGGTCGTGGGCGGCACGATCTCGAACCGCAAGGGCGTGAACGTGCCCGATGTGGTGCTGCCGCTCGCCGCCCTGTCCGACAAGGACCGGCGCGATCTGGCCTTCGTGCTGGAACTCGGGATCGACTGGATCGCGCTCAGCTTCGTGCAACGCCCCGAGGACGTAACCGAGGCCCGCGCGATCGTCGGCGACCGCGCCGCGATCCTGTCCAAGATCGAGAAACCCGCCGCCGTGAAATGCTTTGACGAGATTCTGGCCGTGTCGGACGGGATCATGGTAGCGCGCGGCGATCTGGGGGTGGAAATCCCCGTGCAGAACGTGCCGCCGATCCAGAAACGGCTGGTGCGCGCCTGCCGGTCCGCGGCCAAGCCAGTGATCGTCGCCACCCAGATGCTGGAAAGCATGATCGAAAGCCCGATGCCCACCCGCGCCGAGGTCTCGGACGTGGCAACCGCGATCTATGAAGGGGCGGATGCGGTGATGCTGTCGGCCGAATCCGCGGCCGGGCAATACCCGATCGAGGCAGTGACCACGATGAACAACGTGGCGATCGAGGTCGAAAGCGACCCGACCTATCGCACCATCATCGAATCAAGCCGTCAGGCCAGCCGCACCACGATCGCCGACGGCATCGTTGCCGCCGCGCGCGAGATCGCCGAGACCACAGACATCAAGGCGATCTGCTGCTTCACCGAAAGCGGCACCACCGCGCTCAAGACCGCCCGCGAACGCCCGCGCGTGCCGATCCTCGCCCTGACCCCCTATGCCGCCACGGCGCGGCGGCTCTGCCTGTCCTGGGGGATCAACTGCTATTTCAACGACAAGGTCGAACGCTTCAAGATGGCCGTGGTCAGCGCCGCCCGCGCAGCCCGTGCCGGCGGCTATGGCGATGGCGAGGACCGGATCATCGTGATCGCGGGCCTGCCCTTCAACATCCCCGGTTCGACCAACATCCTGCGCGTGGCCCCCTGCGAGGAAAGGCTGATCTTCAACGTCGAACCGGAATAAGGGCGCGGGCCTACAGGGACCGGAGGAAGCAGGCGCCCCATGATCTTCTTCTGGCCGCAAATATCCCGGGGGGAGTCCGCAAGGACGAGGGGGGCAGAGCCCCCCCGCGCCCTGTGACCCCCGGATCACCCCATCGTGATCACGACCTTGCCCGTCGCCCTGCGCTCGCGCAACAGCGTCAGCGCCTCCTCCGCGCGCTCAAGCGGCAGCACATGGCTCACATGCGGGCTCAGCCCGCCTTCGGCATACCAGCGAAACAGCGTCGCCAGACTGTCGGTCAGCACCTCGGGCCGGAAGGCCAGATAGCCGCCCCAGTAAAGTCCCATCACGCTCAGGTTCTTGACCATCAGGTGATTGGCCTTGATCTGCGGCACGTCGCCCGAGGCGAAACCGATCACCAGGATCCGCGCCTCGGGCTTGCAGGCCCGCATCGCCGCGGTGAACAGGTCGCCGCCGACCGGGTCATAGACCACATCCGCGCCGCCCAGCGCCAGCACCGCCTCGCGCAGATCGCCCGCATCGCTGTCGATCAGGTGATCGGCCCCGGCGGCGCGCGCCACCTCCAGCCGCTCGGCTCCGCGGGCGCAGGCGATCACGCGCGCGCCCATCCGCTTGCCGATCTCGACCGCGGTCAGCCCCACGCCCCCCGCCGCGCCCAGCACCAGAAGCGTCTCGCCCGGTTGCAGCCGCGCCTTGTGGTTCAGCGCGACATGGCTGGTGCCATAGGCAACCTGAAACGCCGCCGCCGCCTCGAATGTCATGCCTTCGGGCAGCGGCACGCAGCGGTCGGCCGGGAAGCAGCCTGCCTCGGCCAGCCCCCCCGATCCGGCAAAAACCGCGACGCGACGGCCCAGAAGCCCGGGATCGACGCCCCCGCCCAGCGCCTCGACGGTGCCAGCCAACTCCATGCCCAGCGTCACGGGCAGCGGCGGACGTTCCTGATAGCGGCCCTCGATCATCAGAAGATCGGCGAAGTTCAGCCCGCAGGCCGCAATCCGGACCCGCACGGCACCCGGCCCGGGCTCGGGCAGGGCAACCTTGTCCAGTTGCGCAGCGGCGCCGAATTCGGCGATCCGGAAGGCCCGCATCATGTGTTACTCCTGTAGCAAGGTGATTCCCGGCGAAGGGTAATCGCAGGCAGGCCCGGGGGCCAGCGGCCACAAATTCGCAATATGCAACGGGCGCTGCGCGCGTGATTTTTGCAAAACGCAAAGGCATCGGCGGAATTTCGCGCCCTGCAACCCATGCGTGAGCAACACTTTGTCGACTTTACCCTAGATAAGCCCTTCTCAGGGCACTCAGAGAAAATAATTATCTTTCGTCTGCAACGTGTTGATGACAAGGTACACGCATTGGTTGCCATCGCAAGCAATTTGGCACGCAATTTGCTTTATGATGGGTGTTAGAGGAGTTCGCCTATGAAACACCCCGTTGATGTCCATGTGGGCAAACGAATAAGACACCGCCGCTGGATGGTGGGCATGACCCAGCAACAACTGGCCGAGAAGGTCGGGATCAAGTTCCAGCAGATCCAGAAGTACGAAACCGGCATGAACCGCGTCAGCGCCTCCCGGCTGTGGGATATCGCCGATGCGCTCGATGTGCCGGTCAGTTTCTTCTTCGAAGGGATCGACGGCAAGGCGGCAGAACCCGCCGGGCAGGGCATGCCCGACGATATCCTGTCGGACAAGGAGGCGCTGGAACTGGTGCGCTCCTACTACGCGATCCCGGAAAACCAGCGGCGTCGGCTGTTCGAACTGGCGCGGGTGCTGAGCGACGTCGCCTGACGCGCGCGCTTGACGGAACCCGGCCGGGCGGATACCGCCCGGGCCAAGGGCGTAGCCCGCCGTTCCGCAAGCCAGCCTGGAGGCAGAATGCCCCATTTTTCCCCCGACGACCTGATCGCCACCGCCCATGCGCTGGCGGATGCCGCGCGTGTGGCAACGCTTGCCCATTTCCGGGGTGCCGCGCTGGGGGTCGAGAACAAGGCCGGGGCCGGTTTCGATCCGGTGACGCAGGCCGACCGCGAGGCCGAGGCGGCGATGCGTGCGGTTCTCGCCGAACGAAGGCCGGATGATGCGATCCTTGGCGAAGAACTTGCCGGGGTTGCGGGCACCAGCGGGCTGACCTGGGTGCTGGACCCGGTGGACGGCACCCGCAGCTTCATGTGCGGCACACCGACCTGGGGCGTCCTGATCGCGGTGGCGGATGAGACCGGGCCGCTCTTCGGCATGATCGACCAGCCCTATATCGGCGAGCGCTTCATGGGCGGGCTGGGACTGGCAGAGTTGCACGCGCCGTCGGGCCGGTTTCCGCTTAAGACGCGCCCGCCGCGGCCTCTGGCCGAGGCTTCGCTGTTCACCACATTTCCCGAAATCGGCAGCCCGGAGGAGGCCCGCGCCTTTGCCGACCTCGCCGGACAGGTTCGCCTGACGCGCTACGGGCTGGACTGCTATGCCTATGCGCTGGTGGCGCTGGGCCAGATCGACCTGGTGGTGGAGGCGGGATTGCAGCCTTATGACATCCAGGCCCCGATCGCGGTGATCGAGGCAGCGGGCGGCATCGTGACCGACTGGCGCGGCGGCCCGGCACATCAGGGCGGGCGTGTTGTGGCGGCGGCGAACCGCGCGATCCATGCCGAGGCGCTGGCCATCCTGTCCCGCGCGCCGGACTAGCCGCGCGGCGCTTCGGCGGGGCGCAGGCGCTGACCGTTCACCCAGACCCCGGCAATAGCGCGGTCATCGCCCATCATGATCGTCGGGAAGACCGCTTCCCAGAACGTCTCTGCCCGCGCGCTGCGCTGTGCGATGGCCTGGGTCGATGCCAGGTCGAGGGCGATCAGGTCGGCCTCCATCCCCGGCGCCAGATTGCCGATCCGGTCAGCCATCCCCATCGCCCGCGCCCCCCCGGCCGTGGCCAGCCACCACAGTTCCGCCGGGTGCAGCGCCCGGCCGCGCAACTGGCAGATTTCATAGGCGGCGGCCATGGTGCGCAGCATCGAGAAGGACGAGCCGCCGCCGGTATCGGTGGCCAGCCCCACGCGCTGGCCCTCGGCGGTCAGCCCGGCCATGTCGAACAGCCCCGAGCCGATGAAGGCATTCGAGGTCGGGCAATGGATCAGCGCCGCGCCCGTCTCGCGCAGCCGCATCCGCTCGCGCCCGGTCAGGTGGATGCAATGGCCGAACAGCGCGCCCGGCCCCAGCAGCCCCGCGCGTTCGTAGACATCCAGATAGTCGCGCGCCTCGGGGTAGAGCGCGCGCACCCAGTCCAGTTCCTCGGTCTGTTCGCTCAGATGGGTCTGCATCAGGCAGGTCGGATGCTCGGCCCAGAGCGTGCCCAGCGCGTCCAGTTGCTCGGGCGTCGAGGTCGGCGCAAAGCGCGGCGTGATCGCATAGACGAGCCGCCCCCGCCCATGCCAGCGCGCGATCAGCGCGGCACTTTCGTCATGTGCGCGCCCGGCCGTGTCGCACAGGCCGGGCGGCGCGTTGCGGTCCATGCAGGTCTTGCCCGCCGCGATCCGCATCCCCCGCGCCTCGGCCGCCGCAAAAAGGGCATCGACGCTTTCAGGATGGCTGGTGCAGAAGCTTGCGACCGTCGTGGTGCCATGGGCCAGTACGAGGTCGAGATAGCGCGCCGCCACCGCGGCGGCATGGGCCGGGTCGGCAAAGCGCATCTCCTCGGGGAAGGTATAGGTATTCAGCCAGTCGATCAGCCGCTTGCCCCAGCTCGCGATGATGCCGGTCTGGGGGTAATGGGCATGGGCATCGACGAACCCGGCCGACAGCAGCGCCGCCCCCAGATCGGTGATCCGGGCGCCGGGATGGGCGGCGCGCAGCGCGTCCGCGGCCCCGACCGCCACGATCCGGCCCGCCTCGACCAGGACGCCGCCGCGGGTCTCGATCCGCGCGGCCTCCAGACCCTCGGCAAAGGGATCGGCCGCGAAATGCAGCACCTGCCCAAGGATCAGTTCCACCGCCACCCCCCTGCCCTGTCCGCTTCGGTCGCGCAAACCCTATGGGTGCGCGCGGGCAGCGTAAATCCCGCATCGCACCCTGTTGTCCGGCCGCCCGTTTCGCTATGGTGCGCGCAAAGCAGGAGGCAGGGCCGGGCATGAACGACGAGGTCATCGACAAGACCGCCGCCGACGAGGACGGCTTTGCGCTCGACAACCGGACGGTGTCGGCGGTTCTTCTGGCCGTGGCCGCGGGCGATGGCGCGCGGCTGGGCGAGTTGCTGGAACCGATGCACTCGGCCGATATCGCCGACCTTCTGGAACAGGTCGATTCCGGGCGGCGGCGCGAGATCCTGTTGCTGGCGCCCTGGCATTTCGATGGCGAGGTGCTGTCCGAACTGGACGAGACCCTGCGCGAGGAGGTGATCGCCTTCCTGCCGCCCGAGGTGCTGGCCGAGGCGGTGCGCGATCTCGACTCGGATGACGTGGTCGACCTGATCGAGGATCTGGAACCGCCCCAGCAAGAGGCGATCCTTGACGCGCTGGAGGATGCCGACCGGGTCGCGGTCGAACAGGCGCTTGGCTATCCGGAATATTCCGCGGGCCGCCTGATGCAGCGCGAGGTGGTGCGCGCGCCCGAACACTGGACCGTGGGCGAAACCATCGACCACATGCGCGCCAACAAGAAGACCCTGCCCGACCAGTTCTATCATGTGATCGTGGTCGATCCCGGCATCCGGCCGGTGGGCTATGTGACGCTGGGCAAGCTTCTGTCGGCGAAACGCTCGGTGCCGCTGACCGATATCCTGGAGGACAGCTTCCGCACGATCCCGGTCACCCAGCCCGGCGCCGAGGTGGCCTATCTGTTCAAGCAGTATCACCTGATCTCGGCCCCGGTGGTGGACGAAGGCGGGCGTCTGGTGGGTGTCATCACCATCGACGACGCGATGAACGTACTCGACGAGGAGCACGAGGAGGACTACCTGCGGCTCGCCGGTGTGGGCGATACCAGCCTCAGCGACAAGGTGCTGACCACCGCCAAGGGGCGCTTTCCCTGGCTGATGGTGAACCTTGTGACGGCGAATGTCGCGGCGTCGGTGATCTCGCAATTCGAGGCGACGATCCAGCAGATCGTGCTTCTGGCGGTGCTGATGCCGATCGTGGCCTCGATGGGCGGCAATGCGGGCACGCAATCGCTGGCCGTCGCTGTGCGCGCGCTGGCCACCCGCGATCTGACAGCGTCCAACACCTGGCGCGTGGTCCGGCGCGAGGCGCTGGTGGGGGTGCTGAACGGCCTGGCCTTCGGCGCGATGATGGGGGCGGTGGTCGCGCTGTGGTTCGGCGAGCCGATGATCGGCGCGGTGATCGCGGTGGCCTTGCTGCTGACGCTGATCGGCGCGGCGGTGGGCGGAGTACTGATCCCGATTGCGCTGGAACGGGCGGGGGTCGATCCGGCGGTTGCCTCGGGCCCCTTCGTGACGACGATAACCGACATCGTGGGCTTCTTCGTGTTCCTCGGCATCGCAACCATGGTGCTGTTATGACCGCCGACAAGGCCGCGCTGCGGACCGAAACCCTGGCCCGGCGTGCCGCCCTGCCGGATGCGACGCGCGCGGGTCAGGCCGCTTGCGCGCGGCTTCTGGCGCTGCTGGCCGGGCATAGGGGCCGGCCCGCATCGGGCTACATGCCCATGCGCGGCGAGATCGACCCCCTGCCCGCCATGGCGGCGCTGGCTGCGCATGGCCCGGTGGGCGTGCCGGTGATCGTGGCAAGGGACAGGCCGCTGGACTTTCACCTCTGGACGCCGGAGGGCGCGATGCAGCCCGGCCGCTTCGGCGCCGCGGTGCCGGTGTCGGCCGTGCCGATGCGGCCCGAACTGGTGATCGTGCCGCTGGTCGCCTTTGACCGCAGCGGCGCGCGGCTGGGATATGGCGGCGGGTTCTACGACCGGACGCTGGAACGGCTGCGCGCGCAGGGGCCGGTTCTGGCGGTGGGCCTTGCCTTTGGCGCGCAAGAGGTGGCGCGCGTGCCGGTCGAGCCGACGGACCAGCGCCTTGACGCCATCGTGACCGAGGCGGAAGCGATCCGCATCGCGCTGTAACCGACGGCCCCTGAGAGGGCAGCGCCCCCGCCGGACCCGGCGAGGGCGCAAGCTCTGCGTTCAACCCGCGGCGGTGACGGCCCGGCCGGTCAGCACCTTGACCAGATGCGCGCGGTATTCGGGCGAGCCGTGCAGATCGCCGATCATCATGTCGGCCTCCAGCGACAGCCCCGCGATGGCGCCCGCGCTGAAATCGGCAGACAGCGCCGCCTCGGCCTCGGCCCAGCGGAACACGCCCCCTTCGGAGGCGCCGGTCACCGCGACGCGCACGCCCGAGGCGTATTTCGCCACGAACACCCCCACCAGTGCAAAGCGCGAGGCCGGTTGCTCGAACTTCTGATAGGCCGCCCGTTCCGGCACCGGAAAGCGAACCTCGGTGATGATCTCGCCATCCTCAAGGGCGGTGGTGAACATGCCCTGAAAGAAGTCGTCCGCCGCGATGTCGCGGTTGACCGTGCGGATCGTCGCGCCCGAGCCCAGCGCCGCCGCCGGATAGCAGGCCGAGGGGTCGTTATTGGCCAGCGACCCGCCGATGGTGCCGCGATTGCGCACCGCCGGATCGCCGATATTGCCCGCAAGCGCCGCCAGCGCCGGGTAATGCGCCGCCGCATCGGCCGCGACCACCGCGTGCGGGGTCGCGCCCCCCACGCAAACCGCGCCGTCATCGGCGATGCACACCCCCCTGAGTTCGGCAATCCCGCTCAGGCAGACCAGTTTCGCAGGCGCCGCCAGCCGCTGCTTGAGCGTCGGGATCAGCGTCTGCCCCCCGCCCAGCGCCTGCGCCTCTTCGGCGCCCAGTGCGGTCATCGCCTCGTCCAGCGTTGCCGGGCGCACGAGTTCGAAAGCGTACATGCGTGGTCCTCCTCAGCCCTGCATGACCGCCCAGACGCGCGAGGGCGTCAGCGGCATGTCGATATGGGTGATATGGGTATGGCCCGCCCGTTGCAGCGCATCCACGACCGCGTTGACCACCGCGGGCGGGCTGCCGATGGCACCGGCCTCGCCGCAGCCCTTGACCCCCAGCGGGTTGTGGGTGCAGGGCGTCTGGCAGGAATGGTCGACCACGTAGAACGGCACGTCCGAGGCCCGCGGCATGGCATAATCCATGTAGGATCCCGACAGAAGCTGGCCGTACTCGTCATAGGTCGTGGTTTCCAGCAGCGCCTGCCCGATCCCCTGCCCGATCCCGCCATGGACCTGTCCATCGACGATCATCGGGTTGACGACATTGCCGAAATCGTCCGCCGCCGCGAAGCGTTCAATGGTCACCTTGCCGGTCTCGGGATCAACCTCGACCTCGCAGGCATAGGCGCCCGCGGGATAGGTGAAGTTGTTCGGATCGTAGAAGGCGGTTTCCTCCAGCCCCGGCTCGATCTCGTCCAGGGGATAGTTGTGCGGCACATAGGCCGCCAGCGTCACATCCCCCCAGGCCACCGACTTGTCGGTGCCCGCAACGGTGAACCTGCCGTCCTTGAGTTCGATATCCTCGGGGCTGGCCTCCATCAGGTGGGCCGCGATCTTGCGGGCCTTGGCGATGATCTTGTTCGTCGCCTTGACCATCGCGCTGCCCCCCACGGCCAGCGAGCGCGAGCCATAGGTGCCCATGCCCATCGGCGTGTTCGCCGTATCGCCATGCACGATCTCGACCATCTTCTCGTCGATGCCGATCATGTCGGCCACCACCTGGGCAAAGGTCGTCTCGTGCCCCTGCCCGTGGGAATGGCTGCCGGTCATCACCACCAGCCCGCCCGTGGCGTTCACCCGCACCGTGGCGCTTTCGTAAAGCCCTGCGCGGGCACCAAGCTGGCCGACCAGTTGCGAGGGCGCGATCCCGCAGGCCTCGATATAGCAGTTCACCCCGAGGCCGCGCAGCTTGCCGCGGGCCTTGCTTTCGGCCAGCCGCGCCTCGAAGCCCGCGACGTCGGCGATTTCAAGCAGCTTGTCCATCGTCGCGTTGTAGTCGCCGGTGTCGTATTCCACCGCGACCGGCGTGGCATAGGGAAACTCGGTGATGAAGTTCCTGCGCCGCAACTCCACCGGGTCGATCCCCATCTCGCGCGCCGCCTTGTCGATCACGCGCTCAAGCTGAAAGGTCGCCTCGGGCCGACCGGCCCCGCGATAGGCATCGACCGGAACCGTGGTGGTGAACACCGCCTTGACGTTCACATAGATCAGCGGCGTGCGGTAGTTCCCCGCCATCAGCGTGCCATGCAGCCAGGTCGGAATCGACGGCGCAAAGGTCGACAGATACGCCCCCATATTGGCGTAGGTCTCGGTGCGGATGGCCTGGAAATGGCCCTCGGCATCCAGCGCCAGTTCGATCTTCGTGACGTGGTCGCGGCCCTGCGCATCGGTGACGAAGCTTTCCGACCGGGTGCAGGTCCATTTCACCGGACGGCGCAACTGCTTCGCGGCGAAGGTGACGGCGGCCTCCTCGGCATAGTGGAAGATCTTGGACCCGAACCCGCCGCCCACATCGGGCGCGACGACGCGCAGCTTGTGCTCGGGGATGCCCAGCACGAAGGCCCCCATCAGAAGCCGGATCACATGCGGGTTCTGGCTGGTGGTGTAAAGCGTCGAGTCGTCGGTCGCGAAATTGTAGTCGCCGATGGCCACCCGCGGCTCCATCGCGTTCGGCACCAGCCGCTGGTTGACCAGTTCCAGCGTGGTGACGTGATGGGCGGTCTCGAACGCCTTGTTCACCGCCTCGCGGTTCTCCTCGACGAAGCCCCAGTCATAGCACAGGTTCGAGGTCAGCTCGTCATGCACCTTGGGCGCAGACTCGGCCAGCGCCGCCTTCATGTCGAGAACGGGTTCCAGTTCCTCGATATCGACCACGACCGCCTCGGCCGCGTCGCGGGCCTGGTCATAGCTCTCGGCCACCACCAGCGCGATCGGATCGCCCACATGGCGCACCTTGCCCCGCGCCAGAACCGGGTGGCCCGGCTCCTGCATCGGGGCGCCGTGGCGGTCGGTCACCTGCCAGCCGCAGGGCAGCCCGCCCACGCCCTCGAAATCGGCGGCGGTGAAGATGCGGATGACACCGGGCATCGCGGCAGCGGTGTCGGTGTTCACCCCGTTCAGCCGGCCATGCGCGACCTGGCTGCGCACGAAACAGGCATGGGCCTGTCCGGGCAGGTTTATGTCGTCGGTATAGCGGCCCCGTCCCGTCAGGAACCGCAAATCCTCGCGCCGCTTGGTGCTGGCGCCGATGCCGTGATCCTTCGGCATGATATCCTCCCTGGAGTATCTGTCTTCTGCGCGCCCTTGACGGACGGCTATTCGGCGGCGACCGCGTCCCCGTGGCCCAGATGGCTGACATCCTGTCCCGAGGCTGCCAGTATCGCCTTGACGATGTTGTGATATCCCGTGCAGCGGCAGATATTGCCCTCAAGGTAATGCCGGATCTCGGCCTCGCTGGGCGTCGGGTTCCGGGCCAGCAGCGCCGCAGCCGTCATCACCATGCCCGGCGTGCAGAAGCCGCATTGCAGCCCGTGATGATCCTGAAACGCCTGCTGGATCACCGACAGCGAGCCGTCGGGATTGGCCATGCCCTCGATCGTGCGCACCTCGGCCCCCTCGCATTCAAGGGCAAAGGTCGTGCAGGATTTCACGTCCTGCCCGTTCACATGCACCACGCAGGCCCCGCATTGGCTGGTGTCGCAGCCGACATGGGTGCCGGTCAGGCCAAGCCCTTCGCGCAGGAACTGGGACAGCAGGGTGCGTCCCTCCACCTCTCCGGAAACGGCCTTGCCGTTCACGGTCATCGTGACCTTTGTCATCGATATCCTCCCTATATCCCGGGCGAGTAAAGCATGGGTCGGGGGCTTTGAGAACCGCTGATTTGCCGATCCCTTCGTCCGGGTTGACGGGCTGGAAACCGGGCGCGAAACGGCGCACAGGGCACCACACCGCCAAGGCGGATCCGCACAGGGGATTGCCCGGCAACAGCCGGTTCCGGGGGCGCGTCGCGGGTTAGTCGGCCCACTCCCAGGGGGTGGCGAAGTTGCCGAGCACCGCGCGCAACGCCGCCTCGTCATCCGCGCCGCGCCCGTCCACCCGGGCCACGAGCCCGCGCTTGCGGTCCTCGACCACCTCGGCCACATGGGCCGACAGCCCCGCCTCGGCCAGCGCCGTGTCAAAGACCCGCTGGATGGCACGCTTGCGCAAATCGGGCTTGAACACCTTGCCGACCGCGGTCTTGGGCATCTCGTCGATGATCTCGACATGCTTGGGGATCGCGGCGCGCTCGTGGATATGAACCCTGGCATGGGCCAGAAGTTCATCGGCGGTCGCGGTCGCGCCCTGCACAAGCTCGACATAGGCGCAGGGCAGTTCGCCCGCAAAGGCATCGGGCTGGCCGATCGCGCCCACGAAGGCCACGGCGCGATGGCCTGCCAGCGCCTCCTCGATCTCGGCGGGGTCGATATTGTGGCCGCCGCGGATGATGATGTCCTTGGCCCGGCCGGTGATGTAAAGGTAGCCATCGGCATCGAACCGGCCCAGATCGCCGGTGCGCAGGAACCGCCCCTCGGCATAAAGCCCGCGATTCTTCGTGGCATCGGTATAGGTCGCCCCCTCCAGAACGCCGGGATTGGCGACGCAGATCTCGCCCACCTCATCCACCTCGCATTCGCCCAGCACGTTGCCCTCGGCGTCGCATTTCAGGATGCGCACCTGCGTATGGGGAAAGGGGATGCCGACCGAGCCGATCTTCTTGGCCCCATCGGGCGGGTTGATCGAGACAAGGCAGGTCGCCTCGGTCAGCCCGTAGCCTTCGCAGATGGTGACGCCGGTGGCCTGTTCGAACCGGCGATAGAGCTCGACCGGCAGCGGCGCCGAGCCCGAGAACGCATAGCGCAGCGACGAGACATCGGCGTTCACCTCGCGCTGCATCAGCGCGGCGATGGCGGTGGGCACGGTGATGACATAAGTCACGCGCCAGCGCTCGACGAGCTTCCAGAAATTGTCGAACACGCCCTCGCCGCGATAGCCCGCAGGCGTCGGCAGCACCACATGCGCCCCGGTCGAGATCACCGACATCAGCACCGGATAGGCCGCGAAGACATGGAACAGCGGCAAGGGGCAGATCACCGTGTCGGTTTCGTTGAACAGCAGCCGGTCGCCCAGCCAGCCGTTATAGACCATGCCCGAGACCATGTGCTGCGCCACTTTGGGCAGCCCGGTGGTGCCGCCGGTATGGAAATAGGCGGCGATCCGGTCCCCGGAATGATCGGCAAAATCCAGCCCGTCGGCGCGTTCCTTTGCCAGTTCCTTGTGGAAATCCATCAGGTCGGCATGGTGATTGTCGGGATTCCTGGGCCGGATCAGCGGCACGATCAGCTTCTTGACGCCGCTCAGATAGCGCAGCAGGTCCACCTCCAGCACCGTGCGCACGTTCGGCGCATGGCGCACCGCCTCGGCGACCTTCTGGCCGACATCGGTCTTGGGGAAGGTGCGCAGCGTGACCACGACCTTTGCATTGGTCTCGCGCAGGATCGCGGCGATGGTCTCGGCCTCCAGCAGCGGATTGATCGGGTTCACGATCCCCGCCACGGCCCCGCCCAGCAATGTCACCGCGGTTTCGGTGCTGTTGGGCAGAATGAAGGCCACAACGTCGTTCTCGCGTATGCCGAGGCGGCGGAACAGGTTCGCGGCCTGGGTGACGCGGGCATGCAACTCCGCCCATGTCAGCGTCTCGGCCGATGCCCTGGGATCGGAAAACATCTGGAAGGACAGGGCAGGCCGGTCGGGATGCGCCCGCGCCGTCGTCGTCACGAACTCATAGACACTGCGCGCCACGGGGCGCGAATGCCAGTCGGATTCCGCCTCGATCGCGTCGCGATCGGCGCGTGAGGCATAGCCTGCCATCGTCTTTCCTCCCGAGGGGGTCCGTTCGATGCGGACCCGCTTTCCCTTGTCGAAGGATCAGGATGGCCGGAATTTCCGACTGCCGCAAGACATTGCTCGGGGCCTGCGCCGCCGTTTCAGGCCCCGCGCTGCACCGTGCGCGACAGGATCAGCCCTGCGGAATGCGCAGCACCTGGCCGGGATAGATCTTGTCGGGATCGCTCAGCATCGGCTTGTTGGCCTCGAAGATCTCGGTATAGCGCGCGCCATTGCCCAGCGTCTTTTCGGCGATCTTCCACAGGCTGTCGCCCTTGACGACGGTATGGAATACCGGCTCGGCGCCGCCCGCGGCATCCTCGACCGCGGCCACGCCCTCGATATTGCCGACCGCCAGCATGACCTTTTCCTTGGCCTCCTGGCTGACGGGCGTGCCCGACACCTTGACCTTGTCGCCCTCGACCGTGATCTCTAGCCCCCCGGCATCGAGCCCCAGATCGGCAATTTCCTTGTGCAGTTCATCGACGCTCGGCGCCTCGGCCGCCTCGGCCCGGCCACCCAGCTTCTTTCCGGCATTCTTCACGAATTGCCACAAACCCATTTCCCGTCCTCCTCGGCAACAATCATTAACGATGCGCCAGAATAGACCGGGTTTCGCAACAGGGAAACGAAAAGGATTTGGCTCAGGCCGCGCTGTCGATGCCGTCGGTGAATTGCAGCCGGGCAAGGCGCGCATAAAGCCCGCCCTGCGCCACCAGCGCCTCGTGGCTGCCCTCGGCGACGATCCGCCCGCCATCGAAGACAAGGATGCGGTCTGCCTTCTTCACGGTGGCCAGCCGGTGCGCCACGATCAGCGTGGTGCGGGTGGCGGCCATCTCGTCCACCGCATGCTGCACCGCGCGTTCCGATTCCGCATCCAGCGCCGAGGTCGCCTCGTCCAGAAGCAGCACGGGCGCATCGCGCAGGATGGCGCGGGCAATGGCGATGCGCTGTTTCTGCCCGCCCGACAGCATCATGCCCCGTTCGCCCACCTGGGTATCATAGCCCTGCGGCAGCGCGGCCAGGAAGTCATGCGCGGCAGCGGCGCGGGCGGCCTGTTCGACCTCGGCATCGGTCGCCTCGGGTCGGCCAAAGCGGATATTCTCGCGCGCAGAGGCCGCGAAGATCACCGGATCCTGCGGCACCAGCGCGATATGGTGGCGGAAGGTGGCCCGCGTGGTCGCCCGCAGATCCACACCGTCCATCAGGATGCGCCCCTGTTGCGGATCGTAGAAGCGCAGCAGAAGCTGGATGATCGTCGTCTTGCCCGCGCCCGAGGGACCGACCAGCGCCACGGTTTCACCCGGCCGCACATGCAGGTTCACCCCGTCCAGCGCCGAGATTCCAGGGCGCGAGGGATAGGAAAAGCGCACATCCTCGAAGCGGAGGTCACCCCGCGCCCGGGCCGGCAGCGGCAGGGGTCGCGCGGGGTCGGTAACGCTGTCCTCGGCGGTCAGCAGCTCGACCAGCCGCTCGGTCGCGCCCGCGGCGCGCTGCAACTCGCCCCAGATCTCGGTCATCGCGCCCACGGCGGCAGCCACCATCACCGAATAGATCACGAACTGGACCAGCTCGCCCACGCTCATCACATCGGCGCGGACATCGCGCGCGCCGGTCCACAGCACGCCCACGATCCCGGCAAAGACCAGAAAGATCACGATCACCGTCATCACCGCCCGCGTGCCGATCCGCTGGCGCGCGGCGACATAGCTTTTCTCGGTCACGTCATGGAACGTGCCGCGGCTTGCCGCCTCGTGGGTAAAGGCCTGTACGGTCTGCACCGCCAGCAGCGCCTCGGAGGCATTGCCAGACGAGGCCGCGATCCAGTCCTGGTTCTCGCGGCTCAGGCGGCGCAACCTCCGGCCCAGCAGCACGATGGGCACGATCACCGCAGGCACCAGGATCAGCACCGCACCCGTCAGCTTGGCCGAGGTCGCCAGCATCAGCGCCAGCCCGCCAAAAAAGATCAGCACATTGCGCAGCGCGACCGAAACCGACGAGCCGATGACCGACAGGATCAGCGTGGTGTCGGTGGTGATCCGGCTGAGCACCTCGCCGGTCATCGTCCGTTCGTAAAAGGCCGGGCTCATCCCGATCATGCGGTCGAAGACGGCGGTGCGGATATCGGCCACCACCCGCTCGCCCAGCAGGGTGACAAGGTAATAGCGTAGCGCCGTGCCCAGCGCGAACAGCGCCGCAATGCCCAGCGCGGCGGCGAAATAGCCGTCCAGAAGCGCGGCCGTCTCTGTCTCGAACGCATCGACCACCCGGCGCACCGCCATCGGCAGGATCAGCGAAACCGCCGCGGTCAGCACCAGCACCGTCAGCGCCGCGCCCAGCAACCCCTTGTAGGGCAGAACAAAGGGCCAGAGCGCCCGCAGCGCCCCCACCCGCTTCGACGTTGCGCGATCCTCGTCAACCTTGGCCCTGGGGGGCATGGCATGCTCCTGCTTGTCCGCGGCTGTTGTAGGGCCGGGCGGCGGGGACAACAAGTCGCAGGCGCCGATTTCACGGCCGGGGCGCGGGATGCAGGGATGGAGCGGGTAGACGGAATCGAACCGACATAGCCTGCTTGGAAGGCAGGGGCTTTACCATTAAGCTATACCCGCGTGCCCCTGTCACTAGGCCAGCACCGGGCGGCGGTCAAGCCGCATCTGGCCCGAAGCGGTCAGCCTGCGGCCGGCTCGATCAGCCCCGTCCCCGCGGCACGGGTCGCGTTCACCGCCGGACCGACCCGGTTCAATGCCAGCACGCCCTCGACCGACAGGGTGATCGCGAACCGTCCGCACATGGGCGTCAAGGGGAAGGCCGGGACCAAGACCTTTCAGAAAGTCCTGGCAAAATCCTTGCAAGGATTTTGCGCCCCGCCCAACCGTCCGGTCATTGCCATTCATCGCGGCCCGTGCCGACCGCCTCGGACACATTGGCAAAACCGTCGCGCGCCAGAAGCCGGTCAAGCCCCCGCAGGATCTCGGCCACCAGCCCAAGCCCGCCATAGACCAGCGCGGTGTAAAGCTGCACCGCGCTCGCACCTGCGCGGATCTTGGCATATGCGTCCTCGGCCGAGCCGACGCCGCCCACGCCGATCAGCGGCAATTGCCCGCCCGTCGCCACCGACAGCCGCGCCAGCACCCGGGTCGAGCGCGCGAAAAGCGGCGCACCCGACAGCCCCCCCGCCTCGCCCGCATGGCGGCTTGTCAGTTCGCCCCGGGCCAGCGTCGTATTGGTCGCCACGATCCCAGAAATCCCGGTCTCCAGCGCGACCCCGGCGATCTCGTCGATCTCGGCATCGCCCAGATCGGGCGCGATCTTGAGGAAGACCGGGATCGGCCGCTTCAGCCCCGCCCGCGCCGCCATCACCCCCGCCAGCAGCGCCGAAAGCGCCGCGCGCCCCTGCAAATCGCGCAGCCGCTCGGTATTGGGCGACGAGACATTGACGGTCGCGAAATCCACATGCGCCCCGCAATGGGCAAGCACGGCGGCGAAATCGGCGGCCCGGTCGGCGCTGTCCTTGTTCGCGCCCAGGTTCAGCCCGACCACCGCCCCCCCGGGCCGCGCCGCCAGCCGCGCCCCGATCGCCACCATGCCCTCGTTGTTGAAGCCGAACCGGTTGATCGCGGCGCGATCCTCGGCCAGCCGGAACAGACGCGGGCGCGGGTTGCCGGGCTGCGGGCGCGGCGTCGCCGCCCCCACCTCGACAAAGCCGAAACCCGCGCGCGCCAGCGGGTCAAGCGCCGCGGCATTCTTGTCATAGCCCGCGGCCAGCCCGACCGGATTGGGCAATGCCAGCCCCGCCAGATCGGTCGCCAGCCGGTCCGAGGTAATCGGCCCCGGCAGCGGCACAAGCCCTGCGCGTAATGCCGCCAGCGACAGCCCATGCGCCCGCTCGGGGTCCATCCGGTGCAGAAGCGCAAGCCCCGCGCGTTCAAGCGGCGTCATACCATACCCTCGGGAAAGATGTGGCCGGTCGCCCCCAGCGGCAGGGACTTGTCCCAAACCACATCCGCCGCGACCAGTTCGCGATAAAGATGGGGAAACAGCGCGCCGCCGCGCGACGGCTCCCAGCGCAGCGCCTCGCCCAGCCGGTCCACGGCGACCGCCACCAGCACCAGATCGCTTTCCCCGGCGAAATGCCGCTCGGCCGTGCCGGTCACCTGTTCCGCGGTTGACAGATGGATGAACCCGTCGGCCAGATCGACCGGCGCCCCGGCAGTTCGCCCTGCCGCGCGAAAGGCGTCCCACTCGGCCCGGCGAAGGATCTTGTAGATCAGCATCCCGCTCCCATGCCCGCAGACGCGCGGCCGGTCAAGCGCCAGAGGCTTTGACAGCCCCGGCGCGGCAGGCCAGACTTGCCGCGTTCAACCCAAGGGGGGGGATTCATCATGGCAACGCGCGTTCTTTCCGCTGCGCTTTTTCTGGCACTGGCGGCCGCCCCGGTCCGGGCCGATTATACGCTGACCATTCTGCACACCAACGATTTCCACGCCCGGTTCGAGCCGATCTCGAAGCATGATTCGGGCTGTTCCGAGGCCGAGAATGCCGCGGGCGAATGTTTCGGCGGTTCGGCCCGGCTGGCGACCGCCATCGCCGAAGCCCGCGCGCGCAATGCCAACACGATCCTTGTCGATGCCGGCGACAAGTTCCAGGGCACGCTGTTCTACACCCATTACAAGGGCCAGGCCACCGCCGAGATGATGACCCGGCTGGGCTATGACGCGATGGCGGTGGGCAATCACGAATTCGACGACGGCCCCGAGGTGCTGGCCGTTTCGTCGCCTCGGTCGATTTCCCGGTGCTGATGGCCAATGCCGATCTGTCGGCCGAACCGCTGCTGCGCGAGGGGATCGCGAAATCAGCGGTGATCGAGCGCGGCGGCGCAAGGCTGGGGCTGATCGGCCTGACGCCCGTGGACAACCCCGATCTGGCCAGCCCCGGCCCGAACATCGTCTTCACCGACCCGGTCACCGCGGTTCAGGCCGAAATCGACCGGCTGGCCGCGGACGGCATCGACAAGATCATCCTGCTCAGCCATTCGGGCCATGACCATGACCTGCGGATCGCCGCGGAAACCACCGGCCTCGACGTGATCGTGGGCGGCCATTCCCACACGCTCTTGTCCAACAGCGTCGAGGGGGCGGCGGGCCCCTATCCGACCATGGTGGGCCAGACCGCCATCGTGCAGGCCTATGGCTATGGCAAATATCTGGGCGAGCTGACCGTCACCTTCGATGACGCGGGCGTTGTGACCGCGGCGATGGGCGAGCCGATTTTGCTGGACGCCACCATCGCCGAGGATGCAGAGACCAGGGCACGCATCGCCGACCTGGCCCAACCGCTCGACGAGATCCGCCAGAAGGTCGTGGCCGAGGCCGCCGAACCCATCGAGGGCGATCGCAGCATCTGCCGGGTGATGGAATGTGCGATGGGCAATCTGGTCGCCGAGGCGATGCTGGATCGGGTGCGCGCACAGGGCATCAGCATCGCGATCCAGAATGGCGGCGGCCTGCGCGCCTCGATCGAGGCGGGCCCCGTCACGATGGGCGATGTGCTGACCGTGCTGCCGTTCCAGAACACGCTTTCGACCTTTTACGTGCCGGGCCGCACGGTGATCGAGGCGCTGGAAAACGGCCTGTCGCAGGTCGAGGAAGGCGCCGGCCGCTTCCCGCAGGTCGCTGGCCTGCGCTTCACCTGGGCGCCGGGGGCCGAGCCGGGCGCGCGGATCAGAAGCGTCGAGGTGATCGAGAACGGCGACTGGGCGCCCATCGACCCGGACCGGACCTATGGACTGGTGTCGAACAACTACGTCCGCAATGGCGGCGACGGCTACCGGATGTTCCTCGATGCGCAGAATGTCTACGATTTCGGCCCCGACCTTGCCGATGTGACGGCCGAATTCCTGGCCGCGAACGCCCCCTATCGCCCCGTCACCGATGGCCGGATCGCCACGGCCGAATGGGAACAGGCCCGCTAGGCAGCCAGCTTCGGGCGCGTCGGGGCGCTGCCCCCGCCCCCCTGCGCCTGCCGCGTGATCCGCGATATCGGGCGGCGCCCCCTTGCCAGCCCGTCGCGCCAGTCGTAACGCTTGGGGGATGACCTGTCCCCCGCCCCCTGCCCCATGAGCCTGCGCCCGGGCTTCGAGCTCGGCGATGCGCTGGTGCCTGCGGGCACGCGGCGGACGGTCGATCTGCCGGTTTCGGTGCTGTCGGATCATACCCCGGTCACCATGTCCGCCCATGTGATCCATGGCCGCCGCCCCGGGCCGGTGGTCTTCGTCACCGCGGGCATCCATGGCGACGAGGTGATCGGGGTCGAGATCGTGCGGCGGCTGTTGAGCCTGCCCGCGCTGGCGGGGCTGGCGGGGACGTTGATTGCCATTCCCATCGTCAACGCCTTCGGCTTCCTGAACCTGTCGCGCTACCTGCCCGACCGGCGCGATCTGAACCGCTGCTTTCCGGGCTCGGCCGGGGGGTCGATGGCCGGGCGGCTGGCGGATCTGCTGACCCGCGAGGTCGTGGCGCGGGCCGATCTGGGGATCGACCTGCATTCGGCGGCGGTTCACCGCACGAACCTGCCCCAGATCCGGGTATCACCGGGCGATGACGAATTGCTGCGCCTGGCCCGGGTCTTTGCCGCGCCGGTGGTGCTGCGCTCGGCGCTGCGCGAGGGCTCGCTTCGGCAGACCGCGCGCGAGATGAAGGTGGGGATGCTGCTTTACGAGGCGGGCGAGGGTCTGAGATTCGATGAAACCGCCGTGCGCACGGGCGTTGCGGGCATCCTGCGGGTGCTGCATGACCGCGGCATGATCGCCGCAAGGGGCGTGCCGCGTGCGCGCCGCGCGCCGCTTGTCTGCCACGCCGCACGCTGGCTGCGCGCACCCCAGGGCGGGCTCTTGCGCAGCAGTTGCACCGAAGGCGATCTGGTCGAAAGGGGCGATGTTCTGGCCGTGGTCTCGGACCCGTTCGGCGAGGTCGAGGCCGAGATCCGCGCCCCCGAATCCGGCATCATTCTCAGCCGCGCGGTGCTGCCCGTGGTCAACGAGGGCAATGCCGTCTTTCATCTGGCCGCCATCGCGCCCGAAGCGCAGGCGGATGAGCGGATCGGGGCATGGTCCACCGGGCTGGAGGCCGACAGGCTGTTCGACGAGGACGAGATTCTCTAGCGCCGGTCCGCCGCCATTTCGAGCGCCGGATAACGCAGCCCCAGCGTGACCGCCCGCGCCACGAACGAGATCAGCAGCGCCATCCAGAGCCCGTGATTGCCGTAGGCCGGGACCAGTGCCAGCGCCGCCGCCGCATAGATCGCCGCCGCCACCGCCATCATGTTGCGCATGTCGCGCGTGCGCGTCGCGCCGATGAAGATGCCGTCCAGCATGTAGGAGGCCAGCCCGAAGACCGGCGCCGCGACCATCCAGGGCAGGTAGCCGCGCGCCGCGGCACGCACCTCTGCCGATGTGGTCATCAGGTCTATGATCGCCCCGCCGAACAGCGCAAAGGCCGCCGCCAGCCCGATCACCGTCACCACGCCCCAGAGGCTGGTCATCAGCGCGGCCCGGCGCAGCGTGGCGCGGGCGCGGGCGCCCATCGCCTGGCCCACCAGCGCCTCGGCGGCAAAGGCGAAGCCGTCCAGCGCATAGGCGGTGATCTGGAGGAATTGCAGCAGCACCTGATTGGCCGCCAGCGGCACGTCGCCGAAGCCCGCCGCGACGAACAGGAACGAGACGAAGATCGCCTGAAGCAGCAGCGAGCGGATCAGGATATCGGTATTGACGGCGGCCATGTGCCTGAGCCGCGCGGGGTCGAACAGGCGCGCGCGGTCGCGCCAGGCCGCGCCCCGGAGGGCATCGCGACAGAGCCACAGGCCCAGCCCCGCCCCCGACCATTCCGCCAGAAAGGTCGCGACGGCCACCCCCTGCACGCCCCAGCCCAGCCCGAGCACGAACCACAGGTCGAGCACGATATTGACCGCGTTCATCCATAATTGCAGCACCAGCACCGCCCGCGTGCGGCCCTGCGCGATCAGCCAGCCGGTAATCCCGAACAGCCCGATGGCCGCAGGCGCCGACCAGATGCGGATCGCCATGTAGTCGCGGGCCAGCGTCTCGACCTCGGGGCTGGCGGGCGCGATCCGGAAGGCCCCGGCGAACAGGGACCATTGCAGCGCGATCAGCACCAGCCCCGCCGCGCCCCCGATCAGCAGCGCGCGCGACAGCATCGCATCGACCTCCGCCCGGTTGCCCGCGCCCAATGCCTGGGCGGTCAACCCGGTCGTGCCCATCCGCAGGAAGCCGAACACCCAGTAGAGCGCGGCCAGAATGATCGCGCCAAGACCCACGGCGCCGATCGGCGCGGCCTCGCCGATCTGGCCGACGACGCCGGTATCGACCGCGCCCAGGATCGGCACGGTGGCATTCGACAGCACGATGGGCAGCGCGATGGCCAGGACCCGGCGATGGGTCAGCGGGGGCGGCGCAGGCGCGGCCCCGGCAGCGCTGTCAGCCATTGCGGGGCGGCATCAGGAAATGGCCGGTGGCCTGTGCGTAAAGCCGGGCGCGGTTGTCCTGCCATGCCTCGACATGGACGGACGCATAGCGCCGCCCCGAGCGATTGACCCGCGCCCGCGCATAGGCGTCGCGCGGCAGGCCGGTGCGCAGGTAATCCACGGTGAAGTCGATGGTCTTGGGCAGGCGCGGCAGGGTTTCGGGCGTCAGCGCGAGGGGGTCCAGCGCGCCCGATTCCATGTCCTCCCAGATGATCGCCCAGCTCAGCCCGATGATGGCGGTCACTTCCAGAAAGGCCGCGGTCACGCCGCCATGCAGGGCGGGCAGCAGCGGGTTGCCGATCAGCTTGTCGTCGAAGGGCAGCAAAGCGGTCAGTTCGTCGCCGCGGCGCTCGAACTCGATGCCGAGGAAGTTGATATAGGGCACGCCATGGACCAGCGCGGACAGCGCCGCATCGCGGCGTTGCTTGATGACCTGGACGGGTTCGGGGGCCTTGCGGCTCATGGCTTGCCCCCGCGTTCCACGGTAAAGGCCCCCGCGGCGGTGGCCACCGGGTTTTCGCGGTCCTCGTCGGTGGCGATGGCGCGCACGAAGGCGACCGAGCGGGTGACATGATAGCATTCGGCCCGCGCGGTGATCCGCTGGCCGGGGGCGGCGGCGCGCATGTAGTCGATGCGTAGGTCGATGGTCGCGGTGCCGACGGGGGCGTCCTTGTGGCTCATCACGGCCGCACCGCCGCAGGTGTCCAGCAGCGCCGAGACCGCGCCGCCATGGATCACGCCGCTTTGCGGATCGCCGATCAGGCGGGGGTCATAGGGCATCGAGATCTCGGCCACGCCGTCGCCGATGTCGTCCACGCGCATGTTCAGCGCGCGCGAATGCGGGATCATCTCGATGAATTGCCGCGCGATCCGGGCCTTGTCCTCGTTCATCGGGCACCCCCTTTCCGCCCGATTTATTGGCCCTTGCCAATCCCCCCGCAAGTGCTAACTTCTGCAATTGAGAACCATTTGCAATTGTGGCCGGATATGGCGACCAGGATCATCGACAGGAACATGCGGCTTGGGGCTGCGCTGCCGGGCGGATTCCGCCCCCGGCGGCTGGCGGTCGCGCTGCTGCTTCTGGCGCTGGCGGTCGCGCCGGGCGAACTGGGGCGGCTGACCCGCGAATTGATGACCGATGCCTATGTGCAGGTCAGCGTCTTCGTGGCCGCGACGCTCATGCTGTTCTACGGCTCGGAACGGCTGTTCCGCTTTGACCTGGGCGAGGCGCTGCGCGGCGCGCGCGGCTGGCAGGTGCCGCTGGCCGCGCTTCTGGGCGCGACGCCCGGCTGCGGCGGCGCGGTGGTCGTGGTGGCGGCCTATACCTCGGGCAATGCGCGGATGGGCGCGGTGGTGGCTGCGCTGACCGCGACGATGGGCGATGCCGCCTTCCTGCTGCTGGCAACACGGCCCGATGCGGCGGCGGTGGTGCTGCCACTGTCGCTGGCCGTCGGCATCGTGACGGGCTGGCTGGTGGACCGGTTCGACCGTTCCGACCTGCCCCGGCTGCATGGCGCCTCGGGCGAACTGGCCCCGCGGATCGGGCGGCTCAGGCCACGCGACATCGCCTATCTGCTGCCGCTGCTGCCCGGGCTTGCCGTGGGCATCGCCCAGCTTGTCCAGATCGAGGTCGCGATGCTGCAAGCGCTGCCCGTGACCGCCATCGCGCTGACCGGCACGGCGCTGGGCCTGTTCATCTGGTCCAGTTCGCCCGTCACCGCGATGACCAATGCCAGGGATGCACCGCTGACGCGCATGGCCGAGGAGACCAGCTTCATCTCGGTCTGGGTGATCGGCGCCTATCTGGCCTATGACTATGCGGCCGCGTTCGGCGGGCTTGACATCGCCGCATGGTTCCAGACTGTTGCGCTGCTCTTGCCGTTGATCGCGGTAGTGGTGGGTTTCGTTCCGGGCTGCGGGCCGCAGATGCTGGTGACGATGCTGTATGTCAACGGTGCCCTGCCCTTTGCCGCGCTGATCGGCAATGCGATCTCGAACGATGGCGACGCGCTGTTTCCCGCTATCGCGATCAACCCGCGTGCGGCGATCATGGCGACCGTCTATTCCGCCATCCCGGCACTGCTGGTCGCCTATGGCTTCCTTCTTTTCGCCCCGGATTTCATGAACTAAGGTTGCGCCAAGCGGAACAGCCGCGCCGCGGCAGGGGCAAACTGGAAGGGTCGATGTCCGACACCCGTCTGACATTCAAGGAAATGTGCGCCAGGTTCGACGTGACCCCGCGCACCTTGCGCTATTACGAGTATATCGAGCTTCTCAGCCCCGATAAGGAGGGCCGCGCCCGCTTCTACACCCCGCGCGAGGTGGCGCGGATGACTCTGATCCTGCGCGGACGGCGTTTCGGCTTCGGGCTCGAGGAAATCCGCCAGTGGCTGCTGATCTATGACGAAAAGGGCAGCCGGGCGCAGCTTGAGAAGCTGATCGAGATGGCCGACCGCCAGCTTGTGGCGCTGGCCGCGCAGCGCGACGAGATCGACCGCTCGCTGACCGAGCTGGAGGCGCTGCGCCGCGAGGTTGTGACCACCCTTTCCGGCAAGGACGCCCCGGCCCGCTGATCGCAGGACCGTCCCCGGGCGCTCAGGACAAGGCGCCCAGAGCCTGGCTGACCTGGGCGACGAAATCCTCGCCCCGGCGTTCGAAATTGTCGTACTGGTCAAAGCTGGCCGCGGCGGGGGCAAGCAGCACGACATCGCCCGGTTCGGCCTCGGCCGCGGCGCGGGCGACGGCGGTCGCCATCGCGGTGCAGACCTCATGCGGGATGTCGCGCAGATGCAGCGCGAAGGCGGCGGCCTCGCGCCCGATGACATAAGCCTTGGCGACATTACCCAGATGCGGCGCAAGTTCGGCCAGCCCGCCCTCTTTCTCAAGCCCGCCACAGATCCAGCGGATGCGCGCAAAGGCGGCCAGCGCACGCGCGGCCGACGCGGCATTGGTGGCCTTGGAATCGTTGACGAAACGCACGCCGCCCGCCTCGGCCACCAACTGGCTGCGATGCGGCAGACCGGCGAAATCGTGAAAGGCGCGCTCGATCTCCCTCGGCCCGATGCCAAGGCAGCGGGCGGCGGCATAGGCGGCGCAGGCGTTCTGGTGGTTATGCACGCCGGGCAGACCGGGGATGGCGCGCAGGTCGATGCTGGCCACCTGTCGGCCCTTGCGCCATTCCGCCAGAAACCCCTTGCGCGCAAAGACCGACCAGCCCGGCCCGGTCAGCTTGCTTCCCGCCGAAATCCGGATCACCCGGTCATCGGCAGCCCCCTCGGCCATCTGGTTGGCCAGAAACCGCCCCTCGTCCTCGTCCACGCCGATGATCGCCCGATCCGGCCCGCCCTCGGCAAAAAGTCGGCGCTTTGCGGCAAAATACCCGCCCGGCCCGCCATGACGGTCCAGATGGTCGGGCGACAGGTTGGTGAAGACCGCAATATCGGGGGTCAGCGCGCGGGCCAGTTCGGTCTGGTATGAGGACAGTTCCAGCACCACCACCCCGCCCTCGCCCGGCGGGTCGATATCCAGCACGCCGCGCCCGATATTGCCCGCAAGCTGGCTGTCGCGGCCCGCCGCACTCAGCACATGATGGATCAGCGCCGAGGTGGTGGACTTGCCGTTCGATCCGGTCACCGCGATCACGCGGGGCGGGCTGTCGAAGCCCTCCCAATCCTCGGTGGAAAGCGAGCGGAAGAACAGCCCGATATCGTTGTCCACCGGCACCCCGGCGGCCCAGGCGGCGGCAACCACGGGGTTCGGCGCGGGGTAGAGATGGGGGATGCCGGGGCTCAGGATCAGCGCGACGGCTCCCTCCAGCGCGCCCGGTCGGGTCAGGTCGGCGGGCGCGAACCCCTCGGCCTGGGCGGCGGCGCGCGCGGTCTCGTTGTCGTCCCAGACCAGCAACTCGGCCCCGCCCGCCCGCAACGCCCGCGCCGCCGACAGGCCCGACCGCCCCAGCCCCAGAACGGCGACCCGCGCCCCCTCAACCCCGCGCACCGGAATCATTCCCCACCCCTTTCAAAGGTGGGCGGAGCATGCCCATCACGGGGCGCCGGATGCAAGACGGCCCGGCACGCGCAAGGCGTGTTCCCGACCGCCCCGGCCCTCAGACCAGATAATGCCAGCCCAGCATCAGCGGCGGCATCGCCACGGCGGTCAGCGCGAACAGGAAGCCCGCCGTGCGGTTGCCGCCCATCCGCCGCACCGCGCCGCTGATCGCCGGGGCGACCACGATCGAAGCCAGCACGATCGGCAGAATGCGGTCGAAGATCGGCGCACAATTCTGCGGCTCGGCAAAGTTCGCGATGCAATAGGGCACGATCTGGTTAGAGAAGACCAGCACCAGCGCGATCAGATAGCCGATGAAGGCGATCACCGCATAGGGCGGCACGCCATCCCAATGCTTGAGCGTGACATCGGGGGTCACCGCATGAAGCCGGGGAGACGCCCAGAACGCGCGCCGGTCGCGTTTGGGGCCGGGCCGGACTTCCCGGACGAATTCTTCGTCCACGATCTTGTATTCCATGCTCTCATCCTCCTGTTCCCCCGGGCGTCAACGCACCTTGAGGGTCGCCAGCCCGATCAGCGCGAGGATCAGGCTGATGATCCAGAACCGTATCACGATCTGCGGCTCCGCCCATCCCTTCTTCTCGAAATGGTGGTGGATTGGTGCCATAAGGAACACACGTTTTCCGGTAGTCTTGAAATAGGCCACCTGGATGATGACGGACAGCGCCTCGACCACGAAAAGCCCGCCAACTATGGCCAGAACGATCTCGTGCTTGGTCGCGACCGCGATCGCGCCCAGCGCGCCGCCCAGCGCCAGCGAGCCGGTATCGCCCATGAAGACAGCCGCCGGTGGGGCATTATACCACAGGAATCCCAGCCCAGCGCCGATCAGTCCGGAGCAGAAGATCAGGATCTCGCCGGTGCCCGGGACGTAATGGACATCGAGGTAATTGGTGAAGTCGACCCGGCCGACCGCATAGGCGATCACGCCCAGCGCAGCCGCGGCGATCATCACCGGCATGATGGCCAGCCCGTCCAGCCCGTCGGTCAGGTTGACCGCATTCGCCGAGCCGACGATCACGATCATGGCGAAGGGCACGAACAGGATGCCCAGGTTGAACAGCGCCGACTTGAAGACGGGCACCGCAAGCTGGTTGGTCAGGGCCTCGGGGTGGACCGAGGCCGCCCAGTATCCCGCAACCGCCGCGATCAGCAGCCCCAGCCCGAAACGCACCCGGCCGGGCACGCCCTTGACGTTGTTGCGCGACACCTTGGCGTAGTCGTCGGCAAAGCCGATGGCGCCGAAGGACAGTGTCACGAACAGCACCATCCAGATATAGGGGTTGTCGAGCCGCGCCCAGAGCAGGGTCGAGACGATCAGCCCGCCAAGGATCAGCACCCCGCCCATCGTCGGCGTGCCGGCCTTGGTTTCCAGATGGCTTGCGGGGCCATCGGCGCGGATCGGCTGGCCGTTGCGCTGACGCCGACGCAAGAGGTTGATCAGCGGCCGCCCGAACAGGAAGCCGAACAGCAAGGCGGTGAAGAACGCCGCACCAGCCCGGAAGGTGATGTAGCGAAACAGGTTGAAGATGCCGCCCCCATCAGAGAGATCGGCCAGCCAGAACAGCATCAGTCAAGGTCCTCGTCGGTTTCGCGGACCGCTTGGCCCAGTTTGCCCAGCGCGTCAACGACGATCGAGACGCGGCTGCCCTTGGACCCCTTGACCAGCACGACATCGCCCGCATCGACCAGATGATGGACCCGCGCCGCCAGCGGCTCGGCCTCGTCGAACCACTGGCCGCGGCGCTTGAGCGGCAGCGCGAAATAAAGCGCGCGCATCCGGGGTCCGACGCAATGGACCAGATCGACGCGGCCCATCGCGGGCAGATCGGCAAGGCCCGCATGCAGCGCCTGTTCCTGTTCGCCAAGCTCCAGCATGTCGCCGAGGATCGCGATACGGCGGCCCTGGGCGACGCGACCGACCCCGTCGCGGGGCACGGCGGCGGCCAGCACCTCCAGCGCAGCGCCCATCGAGGCGGGGTTGGCATTGAAGGCGTCGTCAATCACCTCGAGCGCGATCTCGCGGTCGATCGGGTCAAGCGCGATCCTGAGCCGCGCGCCGCGCCCGCCGGGCGGAACCCAGCCGCCCAGATCGCATGCCGCAAGCGCCCGATCGATGCCCAGCGCCTCGGCCACGGCCAGCACGCCCAGCGCGTTCATCGCGAAATGCCGGCCCGGCGCGCGGATCTTGAACAGCAGCTTCTCGCCCTGCGCCTTGGCCTCGACCACCGTGGAATTGGGATGAAGCTGCACCTTGATCAGCCTGAAATCGCAGGCTTTCCCCTGCCCGAAGGTAAAGACGGTCGTGGCCCGGGCGCGGCCTGCCTCGGCCAGGATCGGGCTGACCTCCAGATCGGCGGGCCAGATCGCGGCGCCGCCCGGCTCCAGCCCCTCGAAAATCGCCGCCTTCTCGCGCGCGATGCCCGCCAGATCGTCGAAGGCGGCCAGATGGGCGGGGGCAACCGTGGTGATCAGCGCAACATGGGGCCGCGCCATGCGGGCCAGCGGCGCGATCTCACCGGGATGGTTCATGCCGATCTCGATCACCGCGAAATCGGCATCGACGGGCAGCCGCGCCAGCGTCAGCGGCACGCCCCAATGGTTGTTGAAGCTCGCCTCGGCAGCATGAACCCGGCCCTGCCCGGCCAGAACCGCACGCAGCATCTCCTTGGTCGAGGTCTTGCCGACCGAGCCCGTCACCGCCACAACCCGCGCCCGTGCCCGCGCCCGGCCCGCCTGCCCCAACGCCACCAGCCCCGCCAGCACATCGGGCACGATCAGAAGCGGCGCATCGGGGGCAAGCCCCTCGGGGATGCGCGACACCATCGCCGCGGCCGCCCCCCGGGCCAGCGCATCGGCGACGAAATCGTGGCCGTCGCGCTGGTCGGTCAGCGCAACGAACAGATCGCCGGGCGCAAGGCTGCGGGTGTCGATCGACACGCCCCTTGCGCGCCAGTCGCAACCGGTCTGCCCACCGGTGGCGGCTGCGGCCTCGGCTGCCGTCCAGAGCACGCTCATGCCAGCCGCCCGTCCAGCGCGGCAACCGCCACGCTGGCCTGTTCGACATCGTCGAAGGGGAACACGTCGTCGCCGACGATCTGGCCGGTCTCATGGCCCTTGCCCGCGATCAGCAGCGCGTCACCCGGCTCCAGCGCGTCGACGCCGCGCAGGATCGCCTCGGCCCGGTCGCCAACCTCGCTCGCGTCGGGGCAGCCTTTCAGTATTTCTGCACGGATCACCGCCGGAACCTCGGATCTGGGGTTGTCGTCTGTCACATAAGCGATATCGGCATGTTCGGCAGCCGCCGCGCCCATCAGCGGGCGCTTGCCCCGGTCGCGGTCGCCACCCGCGCCAAAGACGATGACGATGCGGCCCATCACATGCGGGCGCAGCGCCTTCAGCGCGGTGGCGATGGCGTCGGGGGTATGCGCGTAATCGACAAAGACCGCCGCCCCGTTCGCCCGCCGCGCGGCCATCTGCATCCGCCCGCGCACACCGACAAGATCGGGCAGCGTGTCGAAGACCTGCCCCGGGTCGTCGCCGCAGGCAATCGCCAGCCCTGCCGCCAGCGCCACGTTATGCGCCTGGAACCCGCCGATCAGGCCAAGGCGCACCTGCCGCGCCCGCCCCTGCCAGTCGAGCCGCAATTCCTGCCCGGTCGCATCGAAGCGTTGCGCGGCGATCCGCAGATCCGCCGCCGGGTCGGAACCGACGCTCAGCACCTCCTGCCCGCGCGCCCGCGCCAGAGAGGTCACCGACACCCCCTTGGGATCGTCGATATTGACGACCGCGGTGCCATCCTCGGGCAGCACGCGGCCGAAAAGCCCGGCCTTGGCGGCGAAATAGGCATCGAAGGTCTCGTGGTAATCCAGGTGGTCCTGCGTGAAATTGGTAAAGCCCGCCGCGCGCAGCACCACGCCGTCAAGGCGCGCCTGGGCAAGGCCATGGCTTGACGCCTCCATCACGGCATGGGTGACACCCGCCCCGGCCATCTCGGCCAGCAGGCGATGCAGCGTCAGCGGGTCGGGCGTGGTGTGCGCCAGCGGCGCCTGATAGGCACCCTCGACGCCGGTGGTGCCAAGGCTGGCGGCCTGATGGCCCAGCAGCGTCCAGATCTGGCGGGTGAACTGGGCGACCGAGGTCTTGCCGTTGGTGCCCGTGACCGCGGCCATCGTCGCGGGCTGGCCGGCGAACCACAGCGCAGCGGCGCCCGCAAAGGCCGCGCGCGGGTCTTCGGCCACGATCAGCGCGGCCTGACTTGCGGCCAGCGCCCCGGCCGCGATCCGTGCGCCTTCGGCATCGGTCAGGATCGCCACCGCCCCCCCTGCCAGCGCCTGCGGGATAAAGGCGCCGCCATGGGCGCGGCTGCCGGGAAAGGCGGCGAACAGGAAGCCGGGGCGCACCGCACGGCTGTCGATGGCAAGGCCCGCCACGCGCGCCTCGCGCCCCCCCCGGGCCCGAAGACCGAGCGCAGCGAGCGATTTCTCCGAGCGATGCGCCATGATCCCCCGCGCGCTAATTCGCGGCCAGTGTTACTCCAAAGCCCGAGGCGGATTCAATCTCCGGCCGCAGCCCCAGAAGCGGCGCGGCGCGGCGCACGATCTCGCCCGCAACCGGCGCGGCGGTCCAGCCGGCGGTGCGGCGCGGTTCGCTTCCGGTGCGGTCCTCGGGCTCGTCCAGCGTGACCACCAGCACATATCGGGGGGCGTCAGAGGGAAAGATGCTGGCAAATGTCGAAAGCACCTTGTCCTTGTGATAGCCGCCGGTGCGCTTGGGCTTGTCGGCGGTGCCGGTCTTGCCGCCGACCGAATAGCCCTCGACCTCGGCCAGGGTCGCCGTCCCGTGCGCGACGACATCGCGCAACATCGACCGGATCGCGGCCGATGTCGCCTCGGACACCACCCGCTCGCCCGGCTTGCCACCCCCGGCCAGCAGCGTCGGCGTCACCCGGAACCCGCCATTGGCCAGCGTCGCATAGCCCGCGGCCAGGTGCATCGGACTGGCCGACAGCCCGTGGCCATAGGAAATCGTCAGCATCGAGATATCGGTCCAGCGCGGCGGCAAGAGCGGCTTGCCGGTCGGCGCCTCGACCAGTTCCAGCGGCACCGGCACCAGAAAGCCCAACTGGTCCAGAAACGCCCGCTGGCGTTCCGCGCCGATACGCTGGGCCAGACGCGCGGTCCCGATATTCGAGCTTTTCACCAGAACATCGGTCACCGACAGTTCGGGGCCGTAATTGCGGAAATCGCGGATGCGGTAGCGGCCCCAGACCATCGGCCCCTTGGTGTCGATCATGGTCTTCGGCGTGACGATGCCCTCTTCCAGCGCCTGGGCGATGGTAAAGGTCTTGAAGGTCGAGCCAAGCTCGTAGACCCCCTGCACCGCGCGGTTGAACAGCGGGCTGTCGGACGGATCGCCCTTGGTCGGCAGGCGCGGACGCTCGTTGGGGTCGAAATCGGGCAGCGAGGCCATTGCGATCACCTCGCCCGTATGCACATCCATCAGGATCGCCGTCGCGCCCTTGGCGTTCATCAGCCGCATCCCGCCCGCCAGCACCCGCTCGACCGAGGCCTGCACGGTCAGGTCAAGCGACAGCCGCAGCGGTGCGCCGCCATTCGCCGGATCGCGCAGCCAGGCATCGAACGCCTGTTCGACACCCGCGCGCCCCACCACCTCGGCCGAGGACACACCCTCGCGCCCGAAGCCGGACCCGCCCAGCACATGCGCGGCCAGCCGGCCATTGGGGTAAAGTCGCATCTCGCGCGGGCCGAACAGCAGGCCCGGATCGCCGATGTCATGCACCTTCTGCATCTGTTCGGGGCTGAGACGGCGCTTGATCCACAGGAACTTGCGTTCCCCGGTAAAGTCGGCCAGCAGGCGCTGTTCGTCCAGATCGGGGAAGATCTGCGCCAGTTCCCGCGCCACGCGGGCGGGTTCGATCATGTTGGGCGGCTGGGCGTAAAGCGCATGCGTGGCCAGATTGGTGGCCAGGATATTGCCGTTGCGGTCCACGATATCGGCGCGCTGCGCGACGATGGCCGCACCCGACGCGGCGGCGCGCGGCTCGGTGGGCACCGCCGCGGCCAGCGTGCCCATGCGCACCCCCACCACCACGAAGGCGGCACAGAACATCACGCCCAGCATCAGCAGCCGCCCCTCGGCGCGGGTACGGGCGCTGTCGCGCATCCGTTCGTGGCGCAGCCGCAGGTTCTCGCGCTCGATGGCGGCGGGGTTCTCGCCCCGGGCGCGGGCCTCGAGGATGCGGGCAAGCGGGCGCAGCGGCGTGCGGATCATGGCTGGGGCTCCAGATCTTCGTCGGCGAGCAGACTGCCCAGAAGCTCTATCGGGATCACGATCTCGGGCAGTTCGAAGGTCGGATAGGCGACCTGGTCGATCCCGGCGAATTGTTCGGGCGCAAGCGGCAGCAGTTCCAGCCGCTCGAAATTCAGGTTGGCCAGTGCGCGCAGCCGGTCGGGCCGGTTCAGATAGGCCCATTCGGCGTTCAGGATCGCGCGCCGCTCGCGCAGCATCCCGATATCGCGGTTCAGCCGCTCGACCTCGGCGATGGTCTGCTGGGTGGCGTAGTTCTCGCGATAGGCCCAGACCGCAAGCCCCATCACCGCCAGCGCCGTCAGAACGTAGAACAGACTGCGCATCTAGCCCCCTTCCATGATCGCGGGCAGGCCAAGCTGGCTGCGATCCACCGGCCCCGCGGGCGCATCGGTACGTTCGGCAACCCGCAGCTTGGCCGAGCGTGCGCGCGGGTTGGCGGCCAGTTCCGCCTCGTCGGGGCCGACGGCCTTGCGGGTGAGGATACGGAACCGCGGCGCCTCGCTGGGGGCCTCGGGCGCATGGCGGCTGCCCCCGCCGGACTGGCCCGCGCGCAATTGCAGGAAGCGTTTCACGATCCGGTCCTCGAGCGAATGGAAGGTCACGACCGCCAGCCTGCCGCCCGGCTTCAGCGCGCGTTCGGCGGCCTGAAGCCCCGCCACCAGTTCGCCCAGTTCGTCGTTCACCGCAATCCTGATCGCCTGAAAGCTGCGCGTCGCGGGGTGGATCTGGCCCGGATGCGGACGCGGCAGGCAGCGGGCGATCACCTCGGCAAGCTGGCGGGTGGTGACGATGGGCGCGATGGCGCGGGCCGCGACGATGGCGCGCGCGATCCGGCGCGCGGCGCGTTCCTCGCCGTAATGAAACAGGATATCGGCCAGCGCGGCCTCGGGCGCGGTGTTGACCAGATCGGCAGCCGAGGGGCCGGTATCGCCCATCCGCATGTCGAGCGGGCCATCCTTCTGAAAGGAAAAGCCGCGCTCGGCCTGGTCGATCTGCATAGAGGACACGCCAAGATCCAGCACCACGCCGTCAAGCGGCCCCTCTGAATGGTCGTCAAGCTGCGAAAACGTGCCCTGCACCAGCCGCAGCCGGTCGCCGAACTCTGCCGCCCAGCCCTGCGCCATCGCGAACACGCTGGGGTCGCGATCAACCCCGATCACGCGATCCGCCCCGGCCTCGAGCAGGCCGCGGGCATAGCCGCCCGCCCCGAACGTGCCGTCAAGCCACACCCCCCCGACCGGCGAGACCGCTTCGAGCAGGGGCCGCAGCAGGACGGGGATGTGGGGCGGTTCGGAGGGGTCAAGGCGTTCCGCGGCGGCCATCCCCTAGCCCTCCAGCGAACCGTCGAGCAGCGAGGCGACGTCGAAATCGGGCGGCAGGTCGTCGAGCCGCGCGCGCGCCCGGGCCATTTCCTCGGTCTCGAAGGTATCGGGGTTCCAGATACGGAACGTGTCGCCGTGGCCGATGAAATACGCCTCGTCGCCGAGTTCGATCTTTTCCCGCAGCTTCTGGGGCAGCACCAGCCGGCCGTCATTGTCGACCTCGGTGGTGTGGGACTGGCCGTTATAGGTCAGTTCGAGGATCTGACGCTCGATCGAGCCGCGCGGCTTGGCCGCGATCTTGCGGTCGATCTCCTCCATCGCTTCCATCGTGTAGCATTCAAGATATTTGCGGCGATGGTCGCCATAGACGATGACAAGCTGGGGGCGCTGGCCGTCGGTACAGTCGGGATCCCCGGCTTCGAGCACGCGGCGGAACGTGGACGGGATCGACACCCGGCCCTTCGCATCCACCTTGTGGCGGCTCTCGCCTCTGAACCTGCGCGCCACCGGACGACCGCTCCTTCCGCTTCACCGTCGGGCTGGTACGAAAACGGCGGACCGAGCTGCTGCCACTGCCCGATCCGCCGCCCTCGTCCCGCTTCGGGATGCCCGGCTGCGCGCGCCACCTGGGGGGATGTTCTGCTCGCCCGCGCGCCGGATCTGTGTTTTTCGATGAAGCTGGGTGCCTGTATGAAACCTGGTGCCTCGCGGGGTCTTGATGCCCCTGTGTCTGCCCATCCTCATCGGATGTTTCAGACATACTATGCCACTTCATGGTATTCAATGTTTTTCTATGGTCATCCACGGCACCAGACGGGCGGATTTCCCCCATCTCTGCCGGATTTCAGCGTCCGATCACGGGCAACTTCGCCCCATGTTGCGAACGGGCGCGTCACGCCTACCAGATGCAGTAGGGCACCCAGTGAGCAGGGTTTTTCCCGTGATTTCCCGAAAGATCTGCCCGGATCTGCTGCCAGAGGCGGTCGCGGCCCGGATTCCGGCCCGAAAGCGCCCCTGACACAGCCTCACGCGCGGGTGATTCGCGGTGAAAACGGGCGCGAAGATGACCGCGCCCATGAATTCCCGTGGCCGATCAGGCCATCCCGCCGCCGATCAGACGGGCGGCGATATGGGCATAGGCATCGGCCTGCGGCCCCTCGCCCAGCGCCACCGGCTGGCCCGCATCCCCCGCCAACCGCACCTCCAACGCCAGCGGCAACGCCCCCAGCAGCGGAACGCCCAGCGCCTCGGCCTCGGCGGCGACGCCGCCATGGCCGAAGATATGCGCCTCGTGCCCGCAATTGGGGCAGACATAGGTGGACATGTTCTCGATCAGGCCCAGAACCGGGGTGCCCAGCTTGCCGAACATGTCGATGGCCTTGCGCGCGTCGATCAGCGCCACATCCTGCGGCGTCGAGACGACGATGGCCCCGGTCAGCCGCGTGCGCTGGCACAGCGTCAACTGGATGTCGCCCGTGCCCGGCGGCAAATCGACCACCAGCACGTCAAGCGGCCCCCAGTTCACCTGCGACAGCATCTGCTGCAACGCCCCCATCAGCATCGGCCCGCGCCAGACGACAGCCTGCCCTTCGTCCAGCATCAGCCCGATCGACATCATGGTGACGCCATGGGCCACCACCGGCTCGATGGTCTTGCCATCGGCCGAGGCGGCGCGGCGGGTCACGCCCATCATGCGCGGCTGCGAGGGGCCGTAGATGTCGGCATCCAGCAGGCCCACCCGGCGCCCCTGCCGGGCCAGCGCCACGGCCAGGTTCGAGGCCACGGTCGACTTGCCCACCCCCCCCTTGCCCGAACCGACAGCCAGAATGCGGTCGATCCCGGCGGGCGTCTCGGGGCCGGATTGCGGGGTCGGGTGGCGGCCGAATTTCAGCCCCTGCTCCGGCGGGGCCTTGGGCGCGGGACCATGGGCGGTCAGCACGACAGACGCGCGGGCCACACCCGGCAGCGCCTCGACCGCGGCCTGGGCAGCGGCGCGCACCGACTCCAGCCCGGCGGCCTGGCCGGGATCGGGGGCCTCGATCACGAAGCGTACCGTTTCGCCCTCGATCCCCAGTGCCCGGACCATGTCGCGCGAGACCAGATCGCCGCCACCGGGCAGCGCGATCCGGGACAGGGCATTGAGCACGGCATCGCGCGTGACGGGCATGGAGATCTCCTTTCCAGAGGTTTGCGGCCGGCGGGCCCGCCCCATAACTTGGCCAGACGCAGGCGAAGGGCAAGGGCGTTCGCGACATGCCCGTTTCCGCAGCACGGGGCGGATGCAGCGCCCCGAAACATGTCAGCATGACTTATGCGTTTTCCGCATGGCGGCAATTCACCCGCAAACTATTGTGCAGCCGCAGCATTGCCGTATGTTGATCCCAACGGCGCGCGGCAGAAGTCGCGGTCGGGTTCGAGAAAACGGCCCGACATGCCAACCGGCTGGGAAACCCCTCCTCCTCCCTGGGTTTCCTTGTCTAGCGGCGACACCTTCCTCCTCCTTGGTGTCGCCGCACCCTTTCGGGGCCTTACCGCCCCACCGAATGCGACGGGTCGTCTCCTCCTCCCTGACACCGTCGCTGACAAGAACGGCGGCGCCTCTCCTCCCTGGCGTCGCCGTTTCTTTTTCTGGTCAATGTCAGATCGAAGGTCGGCCCAGCGAAGTGATCATCACCTTCCGGGCATCGCTGCCGGGTGCGTGCTATCCCGACCGTGCCAGCCGGTGCAGCGGTTCCATAGCGCCCGCCTGGCCAAAGGCCGTCCCCTGCCCTGCGGCGACACCGGCCGAACCGAACAGCGCCCGCGCCTCGTAGACGCGCAGGATCGGCCGCGCGGCCTCGAACGGTTCGGCCCCGGCGGGGGTGACGTCAAGCTCGGGGAAATGGGTCGCGATCTCGTCGCGCGATTCGGCATCAAGCGCGCGGCGGGCGACATCGCCCAGGAACAGGCTTTCGCAGACCGCACCCTCGGCCCGCACCAGTTCATGGCGCTCGAACAGAAGATGGACATAGCGCACCACCGGCCACTCGACGATGGCCGAACCGCCGATCCCGGCCAACGCATAGGCCCGGGCGGGAATCAGTACCTCGGGCTCGGCGAATAGCTGCGTTGCCATTGTCGAGGCATGCAGCACGCGATGCTGCTGCGACAGCACAAGCGGCCGTTCATTGCCCAGCGCGCCCGACGGAAACACCACCGGCGCCATCGGCCCGGTGCCGCGGGTCACGCTCTGGCCGACCCAAAGCAGCATCTGCGGCCCGCGATCGACGGTCTCGACCATCATGCCGGGCGCAAGGCTGGCGGCGCGGACCGGCCCGCGCGGCGTGGCGATCAGCGTCTCGGCCTCGAAACACAGGATGGGGACGGAATATTCGGTATCGGGGTCGCGGTCATAGACATAGAAGCCGGGGCTCCGGCCGTTTCGCAGGTTGGTCCGGTACCAGTTGTCCAGATCGAAGCCCGGCGACCAGACAACCTGGACAAGCCTGCCGGTCTGGTCCCTCCCCTCGAACACCACGGCATGACCCGAAGCGAACCCGATCTCGTCCGACCGGATCACGGCGGCGTTCGGCACCGTGGTTGTCCCCTCCCGGCCGCGAAAGCTGATCTCGTAGAGATCGCCGAGCGAGAACAGATAGGGGTCGGGATCGCCCGGCGTCGAGGTGATCACAAGATTCGTGGTCGCGCCCGGCTTGTCGTCGAAGGTGGACGTGCCCGCGCCGCCAGCATTGCTGTTGACGTTGTTGCCGGTCGAGACGGCGAATTCGGTGTCTGTGGCGCTGAACGTGACCATGAATACAGAGTCCTTCCCTGACGGACTCTCGTCTGACGCCCCGAAAGAAGTGTTAACCCGAATCCGGCGCCAAGGGCATATTTCGATTGGATTTTCGGCAAATGACGCGGGTTGCGGCAGCTAGAACGGCACGTCGTCCGCCTGCCCTGCGGCAACGACGAAACGGGCGACCACCTTCTTTTCGCCGGCCTTGTCGAAGGCGATGTCCAGCTTGTCGCCCTCGGTCCCCGTCACCGTGCCATAGCCGAATTTCTGGTGGAAAACGCGCGCGCCGGGGTCGAAGGCGGCGATTGCCTCGGCGTCGATGACGATGCTGCGGGCTTCCCGGGGCTGGGCAAGAGGGCGCTGGGCGCTGCGGGCCTGCAACCGCTTCCAGCCGGGCGAGGCATAGACATCGGCCCGCGTCGCCGCATCCTCAAGGCTCGATCGCTGCGGCGCGCCGCCACCGTAAAGCCCCGGCGCGGTCAGCACCTCGACATGGGCCTCGGGCAATTCGTCGATGAAGCGCGAGGGCAGTTGCGACTGCCACTGGCCATAGACGCGGCGATTGGCGGCAAAGGAAATCGTGCAGACTTCCTCGGCCCGGGTGATGCCGACATAGGCCAGCCGCCGTTCCTCCTCGAGCCCCTTGAGCCCGCTTTCATCCATCGCGCGCTGATTGGGGAACAACCCGTCCTCCCAGCCGGGCAGGAAGACCACGGGAAATTCCAGCCCCTTGGCGGCATGCAGCGTCATGACCGATATCCTGGCGCCGCCCTCCCCGGTCTCGTTGTCCATGATCAGCGCGACATGCTCAAGAAAGCCCTGAAGATTCTCGAATTCCTCCAGCGCCTTGACCAGTTCCTTGAGGTTTTCCAGCCGCCCCGGCGCCTCGGGCGTCTTGTCGGCCTGCCACATCGCGGTATAGCCCGACTCATCAAGGATGCGCTCGGCCAGTTCGATATGGCTTTCGCGCGGATCAAGCGCGGCGCCATGCCAGCGGCCGATGCCTTGCACGAGCTTCCTGAGTTCCGCCGCGCCCTTGCCGCCCAGCGCGCCGCTCTCCAGCACCAGCCGCGCGCCCTCGACCAGCGGCACGCCATGGCTGCGCGCCATCTGCTGTATCGTCTGCTGGGCCTTGTCGCCAAGGCCGCGCTTGGGCGTGTTCACGATCCGCTCGAAGGCCAGATCGTCGGCGGGCGAGACGGCGAGGCGAAAATAGGCCATCGCATCGCGGATCTCCATCCGCTCGTAGAAGCGAGGGCCGCCGATCACGCGATAGGGCAGCCCGATGGTCAGGAAACGGTCCTCGAAGGCGCGCATCTGGTGGCTGGCGCGTACCAGAATCGCCATGTCATCCAGCGTATAGGGGCGCAGCCCGCGGGTACCCCGCGTCATCGCCTCGGCCTCGTCGCCGATCCAGCGGGCTTCTTCCTCGCCGTCCCAATGGCCGATCAGGCGGACCTTTTCGCCGGTCTCGGCTTCGGTCCACAGCGTCTTGCCCAAGCGGCCCGTATTGGCGGCAATCAGGCCCGAGGCGGCGGCCAGAATATGCGGGGTAGAGCGGTAATTCTGTTCCAGCCGGATCACCTGCGCGCCCGGAAAATCCTTTTCGAACCGCAGGATGTTGCCCACTTCGGCACCGCGCCAGCCATAGATCGACTGGTCGTCGTCGCCCACGCAGCAGATGTTGCGATGCCCCCCCGCCAGCAGCCGCAGCCACAGGTACTGGGCGATGTTGGTGTCCTGATACTCGTCCACCAGGATATAGCGGAACCAGCGGCGATACTGGTCCAGAACGTCCGGATGCGCCTGGAAGATCGTGACCATGTGCAGCAGCAGATCGCCGAAATCGACCGCGTTCAGGTTGCGCAACCGGTCCTGATAGGCGGCATAAAGCTGAACCCCGCGATTGTTGAAGGCGGCGGCGTCCGAGGCAGGCACCTGCGCGGGCGTCAGGGCGCGGTTCTTCCACTGGTCGATGATCCCTGCAAGTTGCCGGGCGGGCCAGCGCTTTTCGTCGATCCCGGCCGCGGCGATCTCCTGTTTCATCAGGCGGATCTGGTCGTCGGCGTCGAGGATGGTGAAATTCGATTGCAACCCCGCCAGCTCGGCGTGGCGGCGCAGAAGCTTGACGCAGATCGCGTGAAAGGTGCCAAGCCAGGGCATCCCCTCGACCGCCTCGCCCATCAACCGGCCGATGCGGTCCTTCATCTCGCGCGCGGCCTTGTTGGTGAAGGTGACGGCCAGCACCTCGTTCGGCCGGGCGGTGCCGGTGGTCAGCAGATGCGCGATGCGCGCGGTCAGCGCACGGGTCTTGCCGGTGCCCGCGCCAGCCAGCATCAGCACCGGCCCCTCCAGCGTTTCAACCGCCTGCCGCTGGGCGGGGTTCAGCCCGTCGAGATAGGGCGCAGGCCGGGCGGCCATCGCCCGCGCAGACAGGGGCAGACGGGCGGCGGCCTCGAAGGCTTCGGAGTCGTCGATGGGGTTCATGGGGCCAATCTAGCGCGGACGGGGCGGAAGGGGAAGGCGAGTTCGCAGAATGTTCCAACCCGACCACGTCAGCGGGATCGGCATTCCCCGTTGTACCGTCTTCACGGCGATTTCAGGCGGGCGAACCTTGCATTGTCCAGCGCAGGGGCGCGACGGACCCGAGGCTGGTGCCGGTGGAGGGCGCGGTGATCGAAAATCGAACGCGCCGCAACCGTTTATTCTCAAGAACTTATGCCGAAGCGCCTGCCCGAGTGTGGACCTTGCGCGGGCCGATTGTGGACCCGCGAGGAGAGAGGTAGCGGGGACCGGGAGGGCGCGTCAAGTGCCGGGTGGACGCCAACCTCGATTAGTTGCCCCCGGCTCAAGGTGTCACAGCTTGAACTAGATCGACGCCCCCGGACGCCCGCTCCATCTGGCCTTCAGGGACTCGTATAGCTGCCCCGGCCCCAGAAGGACGTCCTTCAGGCCATCGCGGACTTCAGCCGAATCCAAGGCCTGCTTGCTCATCGTCGAGTGGGCCTCGAAGGCATCAATGACCGCGTCAAGAATGGCTTGCGCTGCCTGCGCCGTGACGAGGTCGCCCCGATCATCATCCGCTCAGACAGCCAGTACCTCATCAAGGGGATGTCAGAGTGGACGCCCGGTTGGATCAAAAGGGGCTGGCGCAAATCAGACGGCAGGCCGGTCGAAAATCAGGACCTCTGGATCGACCTCCTGTCGGAAGCAACAACGCGCACGCTGAACTGGCAGTGGGTGCGCGGCCACGCCGGGGACAAGTATAACGAGGAGGTGGACGCAATAGCGCAGGCGCAGGCGCAGGTGAGCCAGAAGCCGACTTGACGGAGAAGTTCCGGCACACACTGCCCGATCACCACGCATTACGGCCCCTGCCACATCGGCGGGGGCCTTCTTCATTCCGGCCCATCGTGGGGCCGCGCGATCACCAAGGAACCACCCATGACCATCACCGCAAAAGCCACCGCCACGCCCAGCTACCGCCGCGCCTATGTCCAGCCCCGCGAGATCACCCGCGACCCGGCCTTCACGGTCCGCGACATCCGCGAAGATCACGTCAGGACGCTTTATGCCGCCCTTCGCAACAGCGGACGCCTTGACCCGGTCCTTGTCTGGGAAGACCTCAGGGACCCCGACAGGCTCCGCCTGGTGCTTCTGGACGGCCAGCACATCCTCGCCGCCTACGAGAACCAGCGTCGCAAAACGAAGGTCGCCAAGGGCATCCCCGTCCGCATCGTCACCTGCGACGAGATCACAGCCCATCGCCTTGCCGCCCAGCGCAACAGCCGCGACAAGCTGCCCCTGACGTTTGCCGAGAAGATGAACCTCGCATGGCGTCTGGTGTGGCTGGCGGATGCCGCTCTCTCGAAGGCGGACATCGTGGGCGATACCGGCGCGAGCCGCACCACCGTTCACAACATGCGGCAGCGCCGCAGGGCAATGATCGCCGCCGGGAAGCAACCGACCGGGGAATGGTGGCGGGACGCCAAGGACACACCCCCGGAGCAACCAGAGGAAACCGACATGGAAGCACGCATCGCAGAACTTGCCGACACCCTG
>NZ_WJPO01000070.1 GCF_009649175.1 Rhodovulum strictum
GCCGAGGCGCTGGGGGCGGGCGAGACGCTGGCGCGCGAGGCGGCGGCGCTGGACCTGACCGATTTCGTGCGGCGCGACATGAATGTGGGCTTCTCGGGCGGCGAGATAAAGCGCTGGGAAATCCTCAAGCTGTTCCTTCAGGATCCCCGCCTGATGCTGTTCGACGAACCCGAAAGCGGGGTCGACCTGGAACATGTCATCGCCATCGGCCAGGCGATCCGACGCATCGTGCGCAGCCCCGACCGCCAGGACCGCCCGCGCGCCGGGCTGGTCATCACCCATACCGGCCTGATCCTGCGCCATGTCGCGGCCGACCGTGCGCATATCGTCAGGGACGGGCGCCTGATCCATTCGGGCGATCCCCAGACGCTTTTCACCCATATCCAGACCAACGGCTACAGCGTTCCCGACGCGGCCTGACCGCGCGGCAGCCTTCAAGGAGCAAGCGATGGACGACATGACAACCAGTTCCGGCACCCTGACCAATGCCGAACGCGACATCCTGCACGAGGTCGGCTTCGGCGACGAATCCACCCGCGCGGGCACCTCGATCCTGGCGGATCGCGCGATGCGCATGGCATTGTCGAACGATCCGGGCGTGGAGATCCTGCCGCTTGCCCAGGCGCTGAAGACCTATGATTTCGTGCAGGGGCTGATGTTCGGGCTGGTCGATCCCGAGGAGAACGAGCATGTCCGCCTGGTCGCCGAGCACATGCACGATCCGCTTGGCCATTTCATCTGGGTCAAGCCGGGGGCCAGGGTGAAACTGCCGGTGCAGAGCTTTACCCTGCTCGAAACGCCCCAGGGCCGCCAGTTCACCCATGACATCACCCTGATCGACGAGGGCGCCGAGGTCGAGATGATCTCGGGGTCTGCGGTGCCTGCCTCGGTGCGCAAGGGCCGCCACATCTCGATCGGCGAGACCTACATCCGGGCGAATGCGACCTGCCGTTCGGTCACGATCGAGCATTGGGGCCCCGAGATGGAGGTTCATTCCTATGGCTGGTCGCGGATGGAGGCCGGGGCTACCTCGACCGCGACCGCGATCATGATGTCGCCGATCCGCCATCATGCCAGCCATTCGGTCTCGATCCTCGACGCGGGGGCCAGCGCAACATCGCAGGCTGTCGTCTTCGCGCCCGAGGGCACCTCGCGGGTGCTGGCCAGCGAAACCCGCCTGATCGCTCCGGGCGCCCGGTCGCAGGACGTGACGCGGATGGTCTCGGCCGGGGGCGTCATCGAGAACCGGGCGCTTCTGGTCGGCGCGGCTGCCGGGACCGAGGGGTTCCTGGGCTGCGACGGGCTCAAGCTGACCGATGCGGGCGAGATCCGCGCGGTGCCGTCGCTTTCGGCGCTGGCCGAGGGCACGCAGCTTTCGCACGAGGCATCGGTGGGCCGGATCGACGGCGAGAAGCTGGCCTATCTGATGGCTTCGGGCATGTCCGAGGATGCGGCGCGCGACCTGATCGTGCAGGGTTTCCTGTCGCTATCGGACGACCAGATCCCTGCCCCGCTGCGCGCCCGCGTCGCCGCCATGGTGGCCGAGGCGAAATCGGGCGGGATGTAACCGGCGCAGCATGGCCGGGCCGGCAGCGCCCCGTCTGGCGGCAGGAGGTTGCGC
>NZ_WJPO01000071.1 GCF_009649175.1 Rhodovulum strictum
GATATCGCCGAGCTTATGCCCTGGAACTTCGCTGAATAGTCACGCGGCAAGCCGAAGGGTGGTCAGGCTGCGCTTACAATTGGGCCGAGAGCGGAAGCGACCATCCTGCTGATCAAGCGGCAGGTTCGGGCCGAGAGCGCAAGATGCTTGAGCGGCTGCTTAGTCCACACTGCTGACATTCGTCCGCTGATCTTGCTGCGCCAGAACATGACCGACCGCTTCAGGGAAGCCGCGCTGCGGCGTAGGCACAATCCCGACTGGCGGCTCTGGGCCGCCTTCAACGCCAATGCCGACCAAATTGCTACCGCCTTTCCTCCAGCACGCCCAGTTCCTCCCACATCCAGCAGAAATCGTATTCGGCCATGGGCGTCCCCTCGGCCTTCGCGCTGTTGTTCTCAAGCAGTTTCAGCCACTCCACGACCTTCTTGCGTCCGGCGGCACTTCGAACCGCTTGCCGCGGGGTCTTGCCGCCGAGGGCCGGGATCGGCTGGTCGAGCGTGGCCCGGTAGTGTCGGTCGAAGTGCTCCTGCATGATCTGGCGGGCGATCTCTGGTGGGATCTCGTCCGCGTCGTTTGACTGCCCCCCGCGGGCGTCGCGGTCGCGCATCGCCTGATCGACCGTCTGAATCGTGGTCAGCGGCGGGCGCAAGAGATCGCCTGCGGCTTTCCTGACCAAGGCCTCGCCCCGTGCGGCACGCTCCTTGGAGTTCACCTGCAGGATCAGCGCCTTGCCCTTCAGTTCCAGAACGCCAAGCACGGTGCCGCTCTCCGCGAACGTCCCGAGGGCCAACTCCGGCTTCTTCTTCCTGGCTTTCGGCGCGCCCTTCGCCGTGGCCAGGGGATCATGGTTGCCTCATCATAACGCCAGAGACACCAGCCGCGGGGGCTGGGCTCGGATCAAGAAGGAGGCTGGAAGCTCGACAGATGGCGCTTCGCCGTTCGCGGTCATAGCTCCCGCGATTTCCAAACGCAAGACGGGATCTTGCATCAGATAGGCGAGGTCTCGGGAGTAACAGACCGCCGTCGGCGGCTGCGAGGAGCTGATGAGATCACTGCGACGGTGTTCGGGAGTCGACAGGCAAACGAGGATCTTGCCGGCATCAGTCACATGTTACTTTGATGCTTCCATCTGCCCAGTTCCACAAGAGTGCTCCAGGGCCAGGGACTGCCCCCCCTATCTCGCCTATGTATCCCCTTGTTGAAGGCGGGAACTGTTGGAACAAAGATCCGGATGAACTCCAGTCATCTGTAAGAGTGGAGTAGAACAACATGTAGGTGGCGACATAACCATTGCATCTTACAATTGGTCCATGAAAGTCCGCCAGCAATTCTCCAGTATAGTTTTTTCCTGAATAGACTTTGATGCGCGTGTTAGCCCCCAATGCGAAAGAGTCGAAGGTCTCCATATGGGCTGCCCTTAGGCTCCAGACTCACTGATCGTCAAAGCCAGAACAGGACGGTTGCGGCGAGGGCGATGGCGGAAAGGAAGGTCTTGGCGCATCGGTCGTAGC
>NZ_WJPO01000072.1 GCF_009649175.1 Rhodovulum strictum
CGCGTCGGTCAGCCAGAAAAGGTTGCTCATCTCCACCCCCGTCAGTTCGGGAGCTTGAATCACGCAGGCCGGACAGCTTCAAGTATATCAATGGGTCCTGACCCTAGATGAACGCTGAGGTGGGACGATTGCGTCCCACCTTGCCGCTCAGCGTCCCACCTTGATTTAATGTCGTAGGATCAGTATGTTAATCGGCGTGAGGCGCACTGAAACCGCTGGCCAAGGTGGGACGCTGGAAAAGCGTCAGAAACGGGCCTTAGCCGGGCGGTCCTGACGCTCCAACCGGCCACGGACCATCCACCGACCAACCGCTCTTATCGAGGTCTCGGCGAGACAGGGGGCGGTAATTGCATTGGCACGGACGGCAGGTACAGTCCTTCAGCGGAAGCCGCGGCAAGGCCGTGGGATCAAGCCACCTGTCGGCCATTGCCGACGCACCCGGGCATATCTTGACGCCTGTCTCCAGCATGACGAATGGCAGCAGCCGCCACCCCTGTTTTCTCTTGTGTCCGCAATGCCTTGGGTGGCCCTTTCCCTCTCTCTCCTCTGTCCAAAAGGTAAGACCCCCCTACACATTCTCGCTCGACCGACCTCAGGAGCGAAGCCAGTCGTCGGCCGAGAGACCGAGATAGGGACGCGCGGGAATCGTGGTCGTGTAGGCTTGGACCGAGACATTCTCGCGCCCGAACAGGCGGCCCGAGCGCGCCTCCCGCCGGATCGTGCCGCCGAGCTGGTGAATGGCCCCATAGGGCATGGGCGTGCCCACCGTCACGCCCTCGGCCAAGGGGCGCGCGTTCAACTGGTTGTAGAGCGTCTGGCCGAAGCCGTTGCGGCGCAATTTGGTGATGGGCACCTGGCCACGCCGGATGCGCTGGCGGATGGTCGAGGGGGCGTGCGCCGCCCAGGGCGTGCCGTCTGGCGCGGATTCGGACTGGAAGTTCCTTTTCGTCGACTGGACGATGATCTCGCCCACATGCCCGTAGAACCCTTCCGGGTTTTCAATCCGCTCGACCAGGGCGCGCAGCCGCTCCCGAGCCTCCAGGTCGTCGACCGTGACGGTCATCGTGACGCCGGTCATGTTGAGCTACCCTTCGATTTGACGTATGATTTTGGAGCGGGCACGCGATGACAGGTGATTGTCCAGGTAGTTCCCCGCGTCGACGGCCGGATCGCCCCGGCCGTCATTTTCGTTTACAGAGCAGCTTGCCGCATGGCTTGGGCGCGGGGCCGAGGCCCCAGCACCATTTCCGGCGGAGCAGCTCGCCCGTCTTGACAAACGCGTTCGGGCCGCGATGCTGGCCGACATCGCAAAGCACCTCGCGCCAGGCGAGATGCGCCAGGCCAAGGAAGGACATCGAGTCCGCGCGGCCGGTCGGGCGCGGATTGGCGCGGCCCGGAACGCCGAGGCTCATGGGAAAGGCTCCCCGGCGCGCGCCCTCAGGTGGACCCAGCCGGGCAGCACCGGCCA
>NZ_WJPO01000073.1 GCF_009649175.1 Rhodovulum strictum
TCTCCACCCCCGTCAGTTCGGGAGCTTGAATCACGCAGGCCGGACAGCTTCAAGTATATCAATGGGTCCTGACCCTAGCCACCGAAGCCACCTCTCGGAGCCACGCGGGCGGCGTTGCGCACGAAGGCGTTGATTCCACGCGCAAAAATGGATTGACATTTCTAGCCCCCTTGACCTACCTCTTGATCATCGAAGAATTGCGCCCGGAGGATCCCCCTCGCGGGCGCTTTTCATTTCCCGCCCCTACATCCCGAGCCCCAACCCATGGACCTCGTCTTCGCGCCGAGCCAGATCGAAACCTGGCCGATTGCCCGGCTGCGCCCCTATGCCCGCAATGCCAAGATGCACGGCGACGACCAGGTGGCGAAGATCGCCGCCAGCATGGCCAAGTTCGGCTGGACCGTGCCCTGCATGGTGGCCGATGATGGCGAGCTGATCGCAGGTCATGGTCGGGTGCTGGCGGCCACGATGCTCGGGCTGTCCGAGGTGCCGGTGATCCGGCTCAGCCATCTGGATGAAGCCGAGCGCCGGGCGTACCGGATCGCCGACAACAAGCTAACGGAACTGGGCGAATGGGACGAGGCCCTGCTGCGCGACGAGATCGCGGGGCTCTTGGCCGAGGATTTCGATCTGTCCCTGCTCGGCATCAGCGACGACGACCTCGACGCTCTGCTGCGAGCCCCCGAGGCGCTGGCCAGCGATGGCGCGGTCGAGGGCGAGGACGATGTTCCGGAGCTGCGAGTCACGCCGGTGTCGGCACAGGGCGACCTATGGCAGCTCGGGCCGCACCGGCTGATCTGCGGCGACAGCACCGCGGCCGACGTGGTCGGGCGGCTGCTGGGCGATGTGCGCCCCCTGCTGATGGTGACCGACCCACCCTATGGCGTCGAGTATGACCCCTCATGGCGGAACCAGGCCGGTGCCGCGAAGACCAAACGCACCGGCAAGGTACTGAACGACGACCGCGCCGACTGGCGCGAGGCCTGGGCGCTGTTTCCGGGCGATGTCGTCTATGTCTGGCACGGCGCGCTCCATGCCGCGACCGTGGCGGAGAGCCTGATCGCCGCGGGCTTCGCCATCCGGTCGCAGATCATCTGGGCCAAGGACCGGCTGGTGCTCAGCCGCGGCGATTACCACTGGCAGCACGAACCCTGCTGGTATGCGGTGCGGGCGAAGGGCAAGGGCCATTGGGCCGGAGACCGCAAGCAGACCACGCTGTGGCAGATCGCCAACCGGGATCAGGATGTCGACACGGTACACGGCACGCAGAAACCGGTCGAATGCATGCGGCGGCCGATCCTGAACAATTCCAGCCCCGGTCAGGCGGTCTATGAACCCTTCATGGGATGGTCGTGTCTCGGAATTGGTGGAAATTTGAAGGCGGCGTAATCTCCGGGTGAACATCCACCCACCCATCCGGCGGCG
>NZ_WJPO01000074.1 GCF_009649175.1 Rhodovulum strictum
GGTCGTGTCGCGAATGCTGTGGAAATTCTCTGGCGGCATGCTCCGGGCATGTGAAGGTTCGTGTTCTCAGGCGGCGAGGTCAAGGGGCATCGGCTCGAGGGGCTGAGAGAGGGTCTCCCAGCCGTCGACCTTGCGCATCTGGATCTGGCCGGAGGCGAGCAGCGCCCAGAGCAACATCGGCACGGTCTCGGCGCAAGGCAGCACGGTCTGGGTCTTGATCCGGCGCCGGAACTCCCCGTTCAGTCGCTCGATGGCGTTGGTCGTGCGCGCAGATTTCCATTGCGATGGATCGAGGCGGGTGAAGGTGAACAGGCGATCGCCTGCTTCCTCGAGGCTGTCGGCGACCGCCCGGCACTTCAGGCGCCATTTGCACAGGAAAGCCTTGCGCCTCTTCTCGATCTCGGCCGCGGTGTCGGCGTAGATCATGTCGCGGTAGTCCTCGGTGACCTCGTCCTGCATGTGCTTCGGGGCGTGTGCCAGGAGGTTGCGGTGCTTGTGAACCGTGCAGCGCTGGATCGGCAGGTCCTCGCCCCAAAGCGCCACGAGCGCGGCCTCCAAGCCGGGGGCACCGTCGACGATCACGAATTCGGGCCGCTTCAGGCCGCGCGCATCGAGATCATCAAGGAACTGGCGCCAGGCGGCCGTGCTTTCCCCGCCCATGTTCCGGATCGAAATCAGCACCTTCTGGCCATCGCGTCGGACCCCGATCGCGGCGAGCACCGAGATATTCGTGGCCTTCCTGTCCAGCCGGGTCTTGATCACGGTGCCGTCGAGGATCAGGCGGACGATGTCCTCGTCGACCAGGCTGCGCGCGCACCAGGCGTCCCAGTCCACCTTGACCTTGCGCCAGGCGCGACTGACGACGTCCTTGCTGACGGCGCCCTCGAACAGTCCAAACAGCGCCCGCTTGACCCGCCGGGTGTTCGTTCCGGCGAGATAGACCGCCGCGATGAGGGCTTCGGCCTTCCTCGTCAGCCGCTGGTAACGGGGCAGCGCCTTCGACCGCCATTCCATCACCTTGCCGTCCTCGTCCTCGATCCGGGCGCGCGGCACCCGCACCTTCTCGGTGCCGAAGGTGCCAGTCAGCTGCCGCTCGCGATGCCCGTGGCGATAGCCTTTCGCGGCACCGTCGCCCCGATCGTAGCGCAGGCGGCCGAGAAAGCTGGCCAGCTCCTCCTCGAAAACGGCTTCGATGGTCGCGCGAACGTTGACCCGCAGCCGCTCCTCGATCGGGTCGAACCCGGCGTCTCCGGCCAGTAGCGCAAAGCTCGCAGTGTCGGTATTCTGGTTCATGGCGTGATCTCCCTGGCGGTTGCCGCCGCCGGATGGGTGGGTGGATGTTCACCCGGAGATTACGCCGCCTTCAAATTTCCACCAATTCCGAGACACGACC
>NZ_WJPO01000075.1 GCF_009649175.1 Rhodovulum strictum
CGCGTCGGTCAGCCAGAAAAGGTTGCTCATCTCCACCCCCGTCAGTTCGGGAGCTTGAATCACGCAGGCCGGACAGCCTCAAGTATATCAATGGGTCCTGACCCTAGATGCACAGGACGCCGATCGGCGTCCCGTGCATCTAGCACGTGCTAAAAAACCCCGCTTCTGACGCCGGATCCAGAACGTGATTCACCCTTCCGGGAAGCACGAGGGGATCTCGGAATGCGCGGAACAGACGAGGCGAGCGGGTCGCTCTTCAGCTACGTCGACCTTGGGGAGCGCATCCCCGACCGTCAGCCGCTCCGCAAGATCCGCTGGGTCGTGAATGACGCGCTGGCCAGCATGGACGCAGATTTCGACCAGCTTTACGCCGCTGACGGCCGTCCCTCCATTGCGCCCGCGTGTCTCCTCCGCGCCAGCCTGATCCAGATCTTGTTCGCGGTCCGCTCCGAACGACAGCTGATGGAGCAGATTCAGTATAACCTGTTGTTCCGTTGGTTCGTGGGACTGGGGTTCGATGACGCTGTATGGGTCTCGACGGTGTTCAGCAAGAATCGCGACCGGCTCTTGATGACGGATATCGCGCAGAAGTTCCTGGCCGCGATTCTGCAATCGCGGGCCTTATTTTGCAGCATGATGAAAATCGCAGTTTGCAATTAACAGCAATCCACAGCCTTGAGCCAGATTGGGGAAATCACTGTTTTCCACTTTCAGGCGATTCGCATATGATGCGTGGAGTTTCGGTTTCAGGAGGTGTGGAAGGTCATGAATAAGTTTATCTTTGCTGTTCTTGGTGCGGCTTGCTGTGCGATGCCAGCCACCGCGAATGAAATCCTTCCATCCACCAAGAGCGAAATGACGCAGATCGCATCGGGAGAAACGAAGGCGGTGATGGCGCATGGGATCTGCCGTCAGATCACCAACAACAATGCCAATCCGGTCATGATTCCGCACAGGACGGCAAAGGAATGGTCGGCTGAAGAAAATTCATTCCTGGCCAGCGCACGTCCGGGCTTGATCATGCAAAATTGTCCGCCGCAACCGCCGACAGAAGATTGCTTCTTCTGGGTGTCCGGAGTGATTACTGATGATGAATACGAGCCTTTTCTCTTCAACAAATTGGGGGATACGTCGAATAACTATCTTTTCAACCCGCGATATTCACCGGCCGGCTGACATTGGAGCCAAGGTGCTGCTTTCGGGCGGGTCGAGGGCGTCCTGAGGGCCC
>NZ_WJPO01000076.1 GCF_009649175.1 Rhodovulum strictum
GGCCGGCTTTTGCCGGCCCGGCCGTGATTGGTGTTACTCGATGATCTTCGACACGACGCCGGCGCCGACGGTGCGGCCACCTTCGCGGATGGCAAAGCGGAGTTTTTCCTCCATCGCGATCGGCGCGATCAGTTCGACCGTGAACTTCAGGTTGTCGCCCGGCATCACCATCTCGGTGCCTTCGGGAAGCTGAACCGTGCCGGTCACGTCCGTCGTGCGGAAGTAGAATTGCGGACGGTAGTTCGCGAAGAACGGCGTGTGGCGGCCACCCTCTTCCTTGGTCAGGATATAGGCTTCGGCCTCGAACTTCTTGTGCGGCTTCACCGAGCCGGGCTTGCACAGCACCTGGCCGCGCTCGACCTGGTCGCGGTCGATGCCGCGCAGCAGCGCGCCGATATTGTCGCCCGCCTCGCCGCGGTCCAGCAGCTTGCGGAACATCTCGACGCCGGTGCAGGTCGTGGTCTGGGTCGGACGGATGCCCACGATCTCGATCTGGTCGCCGACATTGATCACGCCACGCTCGACACGGCCGGTCACAACCGTCCCGCGGCCCGAGATCGAGAACACGTCCTCGATCGGCATCAGGAAGGGCTGGTCGATCGGACGGTCCGGGGTCGGGATGTACTCGTCGACCGCCGCCATCAGCGCGCGGATCTTGTCCTCGCCGATCTCGGCGTCGCGGCCTTCCATCGCCGCCAGCGCCGAGCCGGAAACGATCGGGATGTCGTCGCCGGGGAAGTCGTAGGAGCTCAGCAGCTCGCGCACTTCCATCTCGACCAGTTCCAGCAGCTCCGCATCATCGACCTGGTCGACCTTGTTCAGGAACACCACCAGCGCGGGCACACCGACCTGGCGGGCCAGCAGGATATGCTCGCGCGTCTGCGGCATCGGGCCGTCGGCGGCGTTCACCACCAGGATCGCGCCGTCCATCTGCGCCGCACCGGTGATCATGTTCTTGACGTAGTCGGCGTGGCCGGGGCAGTCGACATGGGCGTAGTGCCGCGCGGGCGTCTCGTATTCCACATGCGCCGTCGAGATCGTGATCCCGCGCGCCTTCTCCTCGGGCGCCGCGTCGATCTGGTCATAGGCCTTGAACTCGCCGAAATACTTCGTGATCGCAGCCGTCAGCGTCGTCTTGCCGTGGTCAACGTGACCAATCGTCCCGATGTTCACATGCGGTTTCGTACGTTCGAACTTTGCCTTACCCATGG
>NZ_WJPO01000077.1 GCF_009649175.1 Rhodovulum strictum
TCTCCACCCCCGTCAGTTCGGGAGCTTGAATCACGCAGGCCGGACAGCTTCAAGTATATCAATGGGTCCTGACCCTAAGGACAAGCCGTGTCCGATGGCGGTGTTCGAAATCCTTCGGAAAATGAGACCATTGCGCCAGATCGAGGCTGCCGAGTTGCTGGTCAACGCCAACAATTACTCGGTCGCCTATCGGGGGATCATGTCCGCCTGGCTTCCTGAAGGTGTCGATGGTGCGATAAAGCTCGACGGCAAAGGATTGAAGGTCGACGCACAGTTCTCTGGCCGGGGCGAGGTTTCGACGGCCGCGCTCGACTCTCTGAAGATTGTTGCCTTTGACCTTGCAGCGCTGCACTTGGCAGTCGAAGAAAAAGCGGATTTACCGGCCTTTCTCATTCATGACAGCCCGCGCGAGGCGGACCTTGACGGGACACTGTATGCCCGCCTGTTCGAGCTGGTCCAACGTTGGGAGGATGAAGCTGGACCGCCATGCTTCCAATATATTGTTACGACGACAACGGCTCCTCCGAAGAAACTGCAGAACGACCAGTACGTAAGGCTGCGAATGAGTTCGACGCCAGCGGAACAGCGCCTCTTCAGGATGGACCTATGATAGTCGAGGCACCCCAGTCCTTTGTCGTCCGCGAGGAATGCGAGAAGGCCGCCTGGCAGCATGGCTTTCGCCGCAATCTCGACACCGACGCGGGTTGGGCCGCCTTCGGTTCTACCACCGCACACGGCACGATCCATCTGGCCGCCGCGGGGTCGCAGGGACCATGGTACCTAGCCCTCGATCATGCCGGCGTCATCGAGGAGCTGGGCCTGCCTTCGGCTGAAATGCCAGGCCCCGGCCTTGCCCGCTATGTCTTCGACACGCTTGGCGCGCTCTACGCCGTGTTGCCGCGCATCTATCAGTTGGCGGCAAGTCTGCCCGACGCACCGCTGCAGGAATTCCAAGCGAAAACCAATGATCTCCCGCAGACCACCGAGGCCGAGCGGCTGGTCGTTCAGCGCATCGGCCAGGACGTTTTCCGCGCGGGCCTTATGGACTATTGGCGGGGCAGCTGCCCCCTCACCGGAATTATGGACCCGGCACTGCTGCGCGCCTCTCGTAAGGCTCCGCCGAGGGCCGTCTGACGGACCGGAGCGGCTGGCTGTAAGAGCCTGAAGCTATGGCAGACCATAGC
>NZ_WJPO01000078.1 GCF_009649175.1 Rhodovulum strictum
CAGACTTTACCCCCCCTCGCCTGATTTTGCGCGCGGAGCGCATGTTGACGGGGCGTTGTATGAGGAGATGTATCGCCGGTCGGTTGAGGATCCCGAGGGGTTCTGGGGGGAGCATGGGCGCCGTCTGGACTGGATCAAGCCCTATACGGAAGTGAAGAACACCAGCTTCCGCCCCGGCGAGGTCGAGATCCACTGGTTCCGGGACGGCACGCTGAACGTGGCGGCGAACTGCATCGACCGGCATCTGGCCAAGCGCGGCGACCAGACGGCGATCATCTTCGTGCCCGACGATCCGAAGGATCCGGTCGAGCATATCACCTATCGCGAACTGCACGAGAAGGTGAACCGGATGGCCAACGTCCTGCTTTCGCAGGGCGTGATGCGCGGCGACCGGGTGGTGATCTACCTGCCGATGATCCCCGAGGCGGCCTTTGCGATGCTGGCCTGCGCGCGGATCGGGGCGATCCATTCGATCGTGTTCGCGGGCTTCTCGGCCGATGGCCTGGCCAACCGGATCAACGATTGCGGCGCCAAGGTCGTCATCACCGCCGACACCGCGCCGCGCGGCGGGCGCAAGACCAATCTCAAGGCGAATACCGATGCCGCACTCCTGCACTGCTCGGACCGGGTGCGCTGCATGGTGGTCAAGCATACCGGCGACCAGACCACCTGGATCGACGGGCGCGACGTGGATGTGCTGGCGCTGATGGAACACGCGAGCCCCGACTGCCCCTCGCGCGAACTGGGCGCCGAGCATCCGCTGTTCATCCTCTATACCAGCGGATCCACCGGCAAGCCCAAGGGCGTGGTGCATTCCTCGGGCGGCTATCTGGTCTATGCCGCGATGACGATGGAATATGTCTTCGACTATCACGAGGGCGACATCTTCTGGTGCACCGCGGATGTGGGCTGGGTGACGGGGCACAGCTACATCGTCTACGGGCCGCTGGCGAATGGCGCGACCACGGTGATGTTCGAGGGCGTGCCGACCTACCCCGATGCCGGGCGGTTCTGGCAGGTCTGCGAGGCGCTGAAGGTCAACCAGTTCTACACCGCGCCGACCGTGATCCGCGCGCTGATGGGCCAGGGCACCGAATGGGTCGAGAAATACGACCTCTCCGCGCTCAAGGTGCTGGGCTCGGTCGGCGAGCCGATCAATCCCGAGGC
>NZ_WJPO01000079.1 GCF_009649175.1 Rhodovulum strictum
CGGTGAGCGCCAGACGATCTCCGAGGCGACCCTTCGGGAAATCGCCTCGGGCTATGACCGCGAGGCCGCCCCGGCGCCGGTCGTGATCGGGCATCCGCAGACCGATACCCCGGCCTTCGGGTGGGTGGAAGCGCTCTATGTGGAACGCGGGGTGCTGAAGGCCACGCTGGAACAGACCGCGACCGAGTTCGCTGACGCCGTGCGGACGGGACGGTTCAAGAAGGTCTCGATCTCGCTGTTCCTGCCCAAAGCGGCGGCGAATCCCAAGCCCGGATCGTTCTACCTCAAGCATGTGGGCTTCCTCGGTGCGGCGGCGCCCGCCGTGCCGGGGCTCATGCCGGTGAAGTTCGCAGCCACGGGCGGGGACAGCCTGCCCTTCTACCAGGACGCCTTCGCCGCCCCGGCGTCTGCGGCCGATACCGAGCTGGCCCGGCTGCGGCGCGAGGTGCGCGAACGCGAGGTGGAAGAGCTGATCGCCGAAGGCCGGGTGCTGCCCGTGTTCAAGGACGAGCTGGTGGCCTTCGCAGCCAGCCTGGACGATACCGAGACCGTCAGCTTTTCCGAGGGCGCCACCGCAACCCGGAAGGACTGGTTCCTGTCCTACCTGAAACGGCAACCCAAGGTCGTATCCTTCGGCGCGCTGGATCTGGGACAGATGCCCTTCGAAGGTGGGCGGCCCCGTCAGGACCAGACCATTCCTGACGGCTACAGCGCAGACCGGACGCATGACGAGCTTCTGCACGCCGCCCGCCAGATCGCGCGCGAGAAGGGCGTCAGCTTTTCCGACGCGGTGGACATGGCGATGGAGGGCCTGCGGTGAGCGCGCCTCTCTCGCCCCATGCGGAGCTGCGGCGGCAATGCCTCGAATGGGCCTTCCAGACCCGAGAGTTCACCGACAAGCCGCAGGACGATGTCCTGCTGGTCGCGCAGAACTACTACGCCTTCATCACGGGCGGGCCGTTCTGGCCGGTGCTGCCCGGCTGGGTCCACCTGAGGGCGCGCGCCGGGGAGCCTTTCCCATGAGCCTCGGCGTTCCGGGC
>NZ_WJPO01000007.1 GCF_009649175.1 Rhodovulum strictum
GCCTCGACGCCCGCGTTCAAGGCCAGCAGGTTGGTCTGGAACGCGATGTCGTCGATCACGCCGATGATCTGGCCGATCTCGTCCGAGGACCGCTTGATTTCTGACATCGCACCAATGGCATCGCTCACCACCCGGCCCGAGACCTCGGCATCGCCGCGCGCGGCTGACACGACCCGCTCGACCTCGGCCGCACCGTCGGCCGCCGCCCGCACGCTCGCGGTCAGTTCGTCCAGCGCGGCGGCGGTTTCCTCCAGCGTCGCGGCCTGGTTCTCGGTGCGCTGCGACAGATCGTCCGAGGCGGTGCCGATTTCCTCGGCGCGGGCGTGGATATGGTCGGCACTTTCGACCACCGCCATCAGCATCTCGCGCAGCGTCGTCAGGGTCTTGTTGTAATTGGCGCGAATCGGCTCGAACCCGTAGGGGAAGCGTTCCTCCAGCGTGCAGGTCAGATCCCCCTCGGCCAGCCCCTTCATGGCTTCGTCCAGCTTGCGGGTGACGATCTCCTGCGCCGCCCGGTCCCGCTCGCGCCGGGTTTCGGCCTCTTCGGCGGCGGCCAGCTTGTCGCGGTATTCGACCAGCGTGCGGCCAAGCGTTCCGATCTCGTCGCGGCGGCCGGCCACGGCAACGGCGGTGCTGTAATCGCCACCGGCCACGCGCTTCATCGACTCGACGAAACTTGCCAGCGGCCTTGTGATGGTGCGCGCCCCGGCCAGGCTTACCGCGGTTGCCAGCACCACCGCGATGGCCGCGATCAGGATCATCCTGTCGCGAAACCGCGCCAGACCGGCCATGTACTCGGCCTTGTCCAGTTCCGCCACAAGGGTCCAGTCCGCCCAGTCCAGCGCCAGCGGCAGGCTGAGCACCAGACTTTCGGCCCCGGACACACCCGCGACACCGTGGAAATAGCCCGTCGAGCCAGAGCGAAGCGCCCGGATATGCGGCACGTCCGGCAGCGCGTCGAACACCTGGAAACGGCCCGCAAAGCGCGAATTCGTGCGCGCCCGCCCGTCCGATCCGACGATGAACATGTCCCCCAGCGTGCCGATCCCGGCCGCGGCCGTGGCAAGCGCGGACAGCCGGTCCAGCGGCAGCTGGATCGCCAGCACCCCGACCCGGTCATCGCCATTGGCAAAGACCGGCGCGGCCATGAACGCCGCCGGGGCGCCCGCGCTTGGCGCATAGGGTTCGAAATCAGAGGCGATCACGCTGCGCGGCGGGGCCTTGAGCGCGGCGGCAAAGACCCTGCCCAGCCCGGTTTCCGCATTCGGGCCGGTTGCGAAATTCTCGCCGAAATCGGACTCCTTGACGACGGTATAGACCAGGTTCCCGGCCGGATCGAACAGGAAGATGTCATAATAGCCAAAGGTTTGCAGCGTCTCGCGCATCACCGGATGGATGCGCCTGTGCGCCGCGCTGTAACTGGTGCCGTCCCGCGCATCGTCCAGATCCTGCGCGGACGGGTTCGGGTTTTCGGTGACATAGGCCGCCCGGGCACGCGCCATCGCGTCCGGCGGCCCCGCCAGCGCCTGGCGGAAGTCCAGGATCGATTCGCTGCTGAACGGGTTCGCCGCGTCGGCGATCAGCTGGGCGCGGATCTGCTCGATCCAGGCTTCGATGCGCGCCGCCTGATCGCGCGCGACGAACTCGATCCGTTGCTCGGCATCGTGTTTCTGCTCATGCGCCGCCTGCTGATAGGCGACCAGACCCATCAGCCCCGTCACCAGAAGGATGACAAGCGCGTTCGAGAACGGCAGACGATAGCGGATCGGGAATTCCAGCAGAGCCTTGAACATCGTTACCTGCACCGGATGCAATCGGGTTGGACAATTGCGCAGGTCGTAGCGCGCCTTGCCTTTACAGGCGGTTAAGGCGCGTCCGGGCGGCTCAGGCCCGTGTGCGGGGTTCCTTCCAGCGGCGATGGGTCCACAGCCACTGGCCCATATGCGCACGCACCCGGGCCTCCAGGCTGTCATTCAGCGCCTGGGTCATCGTCACATCATCCGAATGCGGCACCGGCTCTTCGACCACCACGCGAAAGGACAGCCCGTCAGGCTGGCGGATCGCATAGATCGGCACCAGCAGCGCATCGTATTTCAGCGCCATCTGCGCCGCCGACAGCGCGGTGAACGCCGGGCGGCCGAAAAAGCGCAGCCGCGCGCCATGGCCCATATGCTGGTCGATCAGCAGCGCCAGCAGCCCGCCCTGTTTCAGATGCCGCACCATCGCGGCGAACCCCTGCCGCCCGCGCGGGAAAAGCGGCTCTCCGGTGGCGCGGATCGCGGCCTCGTAGCGGGCGTTGAACAGCCGGTTGTTCATCGGCCGGAACAGCGCCCCCACATCGAAACCGCGCAGGATCAGCCCCGCGCGGAACACGTCGTAATTGCCGAAATGGCCCGACACGGCGACCACCGCCCGGCCCTTGGCCCGCGCCGCCTCCAGCGCGGCCAGCCCAGGCCCCTCGAACGGCGTCTGCCCGGCCAGTTGCAGCAGATCGGCGGGCGAGAACAGCTCGATCAAGGACCGGCCCATATTGTCGGGCACCTCGATTTCCAGCCGCGCGCGCGTGGCGGCGTCCAGCCCGGGACAGACCAGATCCAGATTGTCCCTGATCCGTCGGCGCATCCCCAGGACCGGCGCCGCCACCCGCGCGGTCAGCCAGCCCGCGACCGGCACGCGCCAGCGGAACGGCAAGCGCCGCAACCCCGCCAGCCCCAGCGCGACGGCGGCATCCTCCAGCCTTTCCCGCAGCGAAAAGGGCGCGTCCTGCGCCGCCTTGGCCATGCTGTGCGCTCCTGTCCTGTCGCGGCCGCGCCGTGTCCACCTGCCGGAATGGATCACGACGCTCCGGGGTCTGCCATGGCCCGGCCAGCGCCGCAAGGGTCCGCCCCCCTATCCCCGCCCCTGCTGCCCAAGCTGCCCCCGGATCGCGGCCAGCACCGCCTCGGCCGCGGGCGATCAACGCCTCCGGTTCGCTGTCGACCCCGGTTTCCCTCGCGACCTTGCCGCCTTCGTCGAGAACCAGGCCGCAGCGGCACGATCCCGTCGACACGCAATGCGCACCAAGGGCAGAGACACCCCTCTCCAGCCTCTACGACAGGCCATGACCGTGCCGATCCGCGACGCGCCCGATTACGGCATCTCTAAAGGCGGGCCTAACCCGCGATGGCAGGGTACAGCTCGATCCGCTCGGTGCCGGGACGTGACATCGCGAGTCCCATTCGCACCTGCCAGGCCAACCGGCGCATCCGGTGATAAATGGTGCCGCGACTGGGGCGCGCCACCGACGAAATCGCGCTGGCGACGTCGATAGGCGGCGCCAGCCCGTAGCGCGCAGCCATGTCGATCTGGATCGCCTGCGCGGGTGCCGCCTGCCATCGCCGCAGGCCGGGTGTTTCGACCAGGACAGCATCGGCAAGCGCCGGAACCGCCTGAGACCGCGTGATCAGCTTACACGCGCCTTCGGGCCGCAGCAGATAGGCCGCCGCACCCGTTCGGTCCAACCAAAGGCGCCGAATCCCAGCGAGTTTCGGATGTGGCGCGCCGATGAGCTTCTTGCGGCCACGGGTCTCCAGGCTCAGATGCTCGACCCCGGTCAACCCGGCAGCTTGCGCGGCAAGTCGGGCGGCCCCGGGCATCAGCCAGGCATCGTCTTCCAGAATCAGGACGGGAACCCCAAGGGCGATCACCCGCCGCCATGCCGCACGGTGGGAGAGAAGGGTTGCCTTCTCGACATCGCGCAGGGGGCGCTGCCAACGCTCCCATGACAGATCCTCACTCCGCGCAGAGAGGTCGGCGACCGTCACGGCGGGCACCACTTCCAGGTCCAGCCCCAGCCGCGCGGCTTGCTCGCGTTGAAACGCAAGCCGCCCGGTCTCGCAGGCAAGGTTGATGACGAGCGCCCGCATTCACCTAGCCGCCAAAGTTGCCGGAGAAGACGCGCAGATAGGCGTCGACCACCGCGTCCTTGCTGAAGTACTCGTCCAGCCGGGCACGGGAATTCGAGACGAAGGATGCAGCCAGGGCCTTGTCGTCCCGAATGCGCGCCAGGCCCGCGCTGATCGCGACATCGTCGTCAATCGCGGCAAGGATGCCGTCGATGCCGTCGCGCATGTACCAATCCGGGCCCTCGGATCGGGTCGAGACCGAGGGGACGCCCGCAGCCCAGGCCTCAAGGAGCGTGTTGCCCAGCGGTTCGTGGCGTGAGGGCATGACGAAGGCATCCGCCGCCGCGATGAAGTGGATCGGCTCGGCCACCCAGCCGGTGAAGCGCACTCGGTCGGCCAGCCCGAGTTTCCGGGCCAGGTCCTCAAGGGCTTGGCGCTGTTCGCCTTCTCCGAGAAGCCACAGCCAGGCGCCGGGCAACCGGGCAATTGCGCGGATCAGCACGTCGAAGCCCTTGTGTGGCACGAAACGGCCGCTGGCGGCGACCAGAAAGGCATCTGCGGGTGTGTCCAGGCTCTCACGGGAAACCGGCTGCGGTACAACTTCGCGCGCGAAGTTGGAAATCGTCAGCACCGGCCGCTCCCAGCCAAGGTCCAGACAGCGGCGGGCAATGCCAGGAACGTTGCCAACAAGCACGTCGCAGTGGCCGAAGTGCTTCAGGTTCTTCGGAAAGTCACCCATCCGGGCCAGCTTGACCACGCCAGGCCAGGAATGCATCAGGCGTCCGGCCCGCGGCATCCATGCCATGACGGCATCTGGTTGCCAGCGCCGCACCAGCCATTCCACCTGGGCATGGGCTACCAGCGACATGGGCGAAACGCGGCTGAAATTGTTGCGGATCACTGGCCCCAGTTCAGCTATCTCAGCCTCCCAGGTCCGGTTAGGTCGCATGACGAAGCGCTGTTCCAGGCCGCGTGCAGCCAGTGCCTGGGCGAGATTGACAAAGAACCGCTCGGCTCCTCCCTCCTTGCCGAAATGGAAGTGCAGCACGCGCCGGGCGGTCATGTGTGCCACCCCTCGCGGGCGCGGTGTCGGGCCAGTGCCCGGCGGTAACGCAGGTTGTAACCCAGCCTGTGCAGCAGCTGTCCCAGCCCTTTGCGCCGGCCCTCTCGGCGGGCGCGGCCGACGGTGCCGGTGATGGCTTGCTGGTCGCCCAGAACGACCGGAGGCGGCAGAACCAGGGCGACACGCAAGCCCGTCTCCCAGACGAATTTCTGGTCTTCGTCCACAGGGCGGAAGAACGGCAGCGCTCGCGCCGCCAAACCGGCTGCTGCGGCCTTTGTCAGGCCATAACCGATCAGGCAGGTCGGCACCCGGTACGGAATGCCGATGCGGAACCCATGCACCAGCTCACGCCCCCCGCCCAGCGAAACGGTCGGGTCGAGCGTGAAGAGCTTGACCATGTCCCAGTCACCCACCTCATCCACGGACAGCGCCTCCATCACCCGCGCAAGGTCGGGCGTGGCGTCGAAGTCATCCTCGAAGACGAAGCCCCCCGGTGCGGGCCCCTCGGCGATGCACCGCCAGGCGTTGATGTGCGAAAGGTAGCAACCGATCTCGGCGGGAACAAGCGGCTGGCGCCCGTCGCGTGCGTTTCGTCGGGCGTCGTAGACCCCGGCGATTTCATCGGGGGACAGCTTCCAGCCGTTCACCGCCTCGATCCGCTGGAACGCCACCCCCTGCGTCCCGAACACCCGGCTGACAGCGGCTAGCCGGGCGGTGTTTTCGGCCAGGTTGATGACGTGGACGGGCCACATGGACTAGCTTACCCTGCTGAAGCGAATGTTCTTCTGTATGCGTCCGACAACCGCGAATCCCCGAGCGCAGACGTCGTCGATCATCGCCTGCGTCGGCGCATCACCCACAATGTGGGGGTGCAATTCCACAATCACCTCGCGCAGACCGGACAGGTCAGCAGCGCGCAACAGGTCTATCTCGGCGCCCTCGACGTCCATCACCAGGACAGTGGCACCTTCGTCCATCAGCACGCGGTTGATAGGGTCGCTTGGGACAGTCACCTGCTGAGCCTGGAGCCCGCGGTCGTAGACCGAGGACGACACCACGTTCTCGTTTCGGAAAAACGTGATCGGCGCGCCGTCTACTGTCACAGCACGTAGCCGAAGTCGCGGGGTGATGTTGTTCAGCGCAAAATTCTCGACGATCACCGGTTCCAGAGCAGCATTGGCCTCGAAAGAGGTTACGTTGCCAACCCCAGCCAGCCGGTTGCAAAGCAGGCTCACGACCCCCACGCCGGCGCCGATCTCGACCACCTTGTCGCCCCGCCGCAGCGCAGCGCGCACCAGGCAGCGTTCGGGCGCTTCGTAGCTCCCTTTGATGATGGCGGTGGCGACCGAGCGGTGCACCCTGGCCGGATCACAAACAAGCCTCAGGCCGTCAAGAGTGGTGGTCTTGCGCCCGGTGATGCGGTGCCAGGCAAGGCGCAGACTGCGGAATGGCGACTTCGGAGCATTTGGCGCGGGCGCAGTCATTACTTGGTTCCGATCATGTACCAGCCCGGAGAGGTTCCGCAGATGCTTTCGCCGCGGCGCCCCGAGATGGTGGTGCCGCGCAACAGCAGCTTGGCTGTGAGAACGTCCAGAAGCATGGCGAGGTGCATCCGAAACCGCGGAGATGGCCCGTACAGACCCGGAACCACAGCTGCGGTGGAGCGCCTGCCCCAGACAAGAGGCGAAAGCAGCAGCGCCGAGAACCCGGTGCGTCCAAAGCTTTCCCGCCACCAGTTGGGTGTCGCGCGGAAATAGTCGTCCGGGTGGCCGTGGATACGGAACATGAAGGGCACGATCACATGCACCTCGCCGCCCGGCCGGACGACGCGGTGCAGTTCCTTCAGGACGGCCATGGCGTCGTAGATGTGTTCCAGCGTGTTGAAACAGATCGCGGCGTCGAAGCTGTCGTCGGCCAGCGGCAGCGGCTGACCCGGCTGCACCAGATGGGTGGGTTCAATCCTGGGGTCGATGTTTACGGACTCCAGATTGACCCCTTCAGGCAGCAGCGGCAGGTAGTCGGCGTTCCTGCCACCGCCCATGTCCAGAACCCGGCCCGACAATCTCACCGATGCGAGCCGTTCGTATTCGAGCATCCGAAGCAGAGATTGTCCCGGATGCGCCCAGGTCAGCTTGCGCCAGCGCTCCAGCGTGGGCACGGGAGGCGGGACATAGGTGTAGTCCATGGCGGGCGGCCTTCTGCCTGACGAACCTCTTGCCGTTTGTACCTATTAGCGGCCAGTTCGTGCCCCGCCAAGGGCCAACCGAGACCTTGCCCGAGTCTCTCACGCATCTTCCTCGGCCAACAACCGCTGATAGATCGCAACCAGCGCCCCGGCTTCGGTATGGATGTCGAACTGGCGTTCGACATGGGTCCGCGCGGCGGCGCGGAAGCGGTCCAGCCGGGCCGGGTCGGCCAGCAGTTCCGCCGCGGCCCGTTCCAGCCGCTCTGCCGAACCGGCATCGACCACAAAGCCCGTCTCGCCCTCGGCCACCAGTTCGCGAAAGGCACCGACATCGGCCGCGACCACCGGCACGCCGCAGGCCATCGCCTCCAGCGGCGTCAGGCCGAAACCCTCCCATCGTTGCGGCGCGACATAGACATCCAGCGCGCGGTACCAGTCGGGCATCTCCCAGACCGGCACCTCGTCGCGGAACAGGATGCGGTGCTCCATCCCGGCCGCGCGGACTCGCTGGCGCAGGTCGTCCAGGAACGCGGCGTCCTTGGGCTGCGCCCGGCCCATCACCACGGCGCGCAGGTCCGGAAACGCCGCGCACAGCCGCAGCGCGGCCTCGACGAAAAGATCGGTACCCTTCTGCGCCCGGATGCGCCCGTAGCAGCCGATCAGCAGGCCATCGGGCGCAAGGCCCAGCCGCGCGCGCACGGCGCCCCGGTCGGCCGCGGGCGAAAAGGTCGTGTTGTCGATGCCGTGACGGATCACCCGCGCCGGCCGTTCCAGATAGGCCGCCGTCTTTTCCGAGGTGGCAATGACCACATCCATCCGCCGGATAAGCCAGCGCGTCAGGCCGGTATGGTGGCGCTGCGACGCCGAGGTAAAGACCAGCCGCAGCCGCTTGCCCAGCAGATGGCGCAGGGCAAGGCCGCCGATCATCTCGACATTGCGCCGGGCGTGCCAGACCCGCCAGCCCGACGGCCCGCGGCGTGACATCAGCGGCAGCGACCACAGCGGCACCTGCGGGATGTCGGGCGGCATCGACGGGGCCGCCACCGCAAGCGGGATCATCCGCGCCTGAAGCGGCGCCAGCCGGACGACCGTCGCCGTCACCCCCGACAGCCGACGCTTGAAATTCGGCACGATCACGTCGATCACGTTCACCGAAATCATCTGCGGCTCCCTTCGGTTTGCGGCGCTGCCGGGTTGGCCTGTGCAACCGTCCTGTCGCCCCGGCCGTCGCGCGGCGCAAGCCCAAGCTGCCCCCGGATCGCGGCCAGCACCGCTTCGGCGGCGGGCGGGCGGGCGTCGAGGACGCGGCGCGCGGCGGCGGTGATCCGGGCCCGCGCCTGCGCGTCCCCCAGTTCCACAAGCCGCGCGGCGATCTCGTCCGCGGTCGCGGCGGCGATTGCGCCACCGGCCTCGGCCAGCCGGGCATGGATGCCGGGAAAGTTGAACACATGCGGGCCATGCAGCACCGCGCAATCCAGGTTGATCGGCTCATAGGGGTTGTGCCCGCCCACCGGCACCAGCGACCCGCCGACAAAGGCGACCGGGCAAAGCCGGTACCACAGGCCCATCTCGCCCATGCTGTCGGCAACATAGATCTCGGTGCCCGCCCCCGGCAGCGCCCCGGCCGAGCGCAGCGCCACCGCCCATCCCCGCGCGGCCAGCCCCTCGGCAATCGCCGGGCCGCGCTCGGGATGGCGCGGGGCGACGATCAGCAGCGCCCGCCCGGCGCCGCGGCCAAAGGCGCGCTCATGCGCCTCGGCCAGGATGTCCTCCTCGCCCGCATGGGTCGAGGCGGCCAGCCAGCACGCCCGCCCCCCCAGCGCCGCCCGCATCGTCGACAGCGCGTCGGGGTCCGCCGCCAGCGGCGGCAGGCTTTCCTTGATCGAGCCCGTCACCGCCAGCCGCCCGGCCGGAACGCCGATCGCGCGCATGACGCTGGCGGTTGCGTCCTCCTGCACCAGGATGGCGCGGAACGGCGACAGCAGCGCCCGCGCCGTGCGCGGCCAGCGCCGCCAGCGCGCCGCCGTCCGGTCCGACACCCGCGCATTGACAAGCAGCATCGGAATGGCGCGGCGGTCGGTCTCGGCCAGAAGCCGCGGCCAAAGCTCGCTTTCGACCCAGACCGCCAGATCGGGGCGCCAGTGATCCAGAAAGCGCCGCACCGCCGCCCGCGTGTCGAAGGGCGAGAACTGGTGAACCGCGCGCTCGGGCAGCAGATCGGCCAGCATCCGCGCCGAGCTGACCGTGGTCGAGGTAATCAGCACCGTCAGCGCCCGGTCCTCCTCCAGCAGCCGCCGGACAAGATCCATCAGCGACAGCGTTTCGCCCACGCTGGCGGCATGAAACCACACCACCCGCCCCGGCGGCCGCGGCAGCGTCGCACGACCCTGCCGCTCGCCCACCCGGTCGGGCAGTTCCTTGCCGCTGGCCAGCCGGCGGTTGCGCAGCCACAGATAGACCGGATCGGCAATCGCGCTGGCCGCCAGATATGCCCGCAAGACCGCTGTGCTGGTCCTCATGCCCGGTCCGTTCCCCGTCCTGTGCCGCGACGCGGCCTGCCGCCTAGCTGCGCCACGCGGAATAGAGCGCAAGGAACAGCGCAAGGGCAAACACCGCCTCGGCGCCCTCCTCCAGCAGATGCAGGCCATAACGCCAGTCGGCCCCGGCCAGCCCCGCCTTCAGGACCGCCTCGGTTCCAAGTGCGACGACCACCGCGCCGGAGGCCAGCGCAAGGAACCCGGCCCAGCGGCGCCCGTCGCGCAACCCGTTCCACAGGCACGGCACCCCCCAGCGCAGCGCCGCGAAAAGCGACCACAGCGCGACCGCGCCATAGATCGCGCCCACAAATGCGGCAAGGGACAGCCCCTGGTCGCGATAGAAGCTTTCCGTCAGCACCCGTTCGTCGAAGATCCACAGATCGCCCGGAAATTCCCGCGCGCCAAGCTGGAAGAACGAGAAGGGCAGGTACAGATAGCGCAGCCATTGCCCCGGCGGGATCAACAGCGGCGACGCCGCGGCGGCGATGAACAGCACGCTGCACGACCATACCTCGATCGGGCCCTCTTCCTCGGTCAGCGAGGCGGGCATCCCCACCGCCAGCCAGTACACCATCATTCCCGCCAGAAACGCGAGCAGGAAACCCGTGACCTGCGAAACCGTCATGCGCCGTCTTCCGAACCGACCATTCCATTCCCGGCGACCCACAACCGCCCGGATGCCCTGCCTGCCAGGGCAATCCGTCGTCATCCCATTCTGCGGCGCGGTGGTCAAGCCATCTGCGCCGCCGACAGCGCTTCCCCAAGGCCATGGCGGAGGAGCGTCAGGCGCGGCTGGCTGCTTCGGTGCGCAACCGCAGCCCGATATGCAAACGCATCACCGCCCGCAGGCGGCAGCGCTGGCGGCCTGAGGGGCGCGTTTCCCGCAGGATGCACAATGCACTGCGCAGCGCGTCCCTTGCGCCCTGCATAGCGTCCCGCGCGTTCTGCTGCGCGCTACCTGCATCGCGTCCCGCGTCCTTTGCGCCGCGTCCCGCGCGCAACGCTCAACGCCTTCTGCGCCGTGCCTTCTGCATTGCAACCCAGCGACCAGCCCCAATCCCATGCCTCAACGAAATGACTCCAAGCCCCTGATCCGCCTCCGCCGAGGCTGGGAGGCGGGGGGCTTGGAGGAAGTTGGCAAGAAATAGGAACGTATACTTCACATGCACCGCCATCGCAAACTGACCGGCGACGAACGCCGCCAGATCGTCGAGGCCGCCCGCGCGGGCTTCAGCGAACGCACCGCTCGGCGGATCAAGGGCGAGAGCGTCACCGCGCAGGCGCCGCTAGGCGGGCATGGCCGCGACCCTGGCCAGCCCCGCGCGCAGCATGGCGGGCAGATCGGGCGGCAGCGCGGCGTCAAGCTCGGCATGGGCCTGCCGCCAGGCCTCGGCGGCCTCCCGCATCAGCGCGACCCCTTCGGGCGTGATGCGCAACCGGCGCGACCGGCGATCCCCGGGGTCGGGCTCGACCGTCAACAGCCCCCGGCGGGCAAGCGGCTTGACCGCGGCCGTCAGCGTGGACGGGTCCATGCCCAGAAAGGGCGCCAGCCGTCCCATCGGCGGCGGGTCGGGCTGGTTCAGCGCCACCATCAGCGAGAACTGGCCATTGGTCAGGCCATAGGGCCTGAGCACCGTATCGAACCGCCGCGCCAGCCTGCGCGCCGCCCGCTGCACCGCCAGGCACAGACAGGTGTCGCGGATATGCAGGACGGTGTCGCGGGGCAGCAGGTCGGGGGTTGTTCCGGGCATGGAATTTTGATATCAAAGTTCCATGGCCTCCGCAACCCCGCCAGACCGATCCTCGCCTTCCCGACAGCGCCGACTGCACAGGATGAAAGGGAGACGCCCCATGACCTGCATCACCAGCTTCATCGCCGCCGTTCCGACCGCCAATCGCGACGCCTTCATCCGCCACGCCGCACTGGCGGCAGAGGCGTTCCACGATCACGGGCTGGCCTCGGCCCTCGAAGGATGGGGCGAGGACATGCAGGCGGGCGATGGCCCGTCCTTCCACGGATCGGTCCTGGCCACGGCCGATGAAACCGTGGTCTTCTCCTTCTATCGCTGGCCCGACACGGCGACACAGGACGCGGCGATGCGAACCGCCATGGCGGATCCCCGGATCGACCCGGCAACGAACCCGATGCCCTTCGACGGCAAGCGGGTGATCTGGGGGCATTTCGAACCCGTGCTGGAACTGGGCGCGCCGCAGCCGGGCGGGTTCTTCGACGGCTTCGTGATCCCGGTGCCCAGAACCGCCAGGGCCGAGTTCGAAGCCTTCGGCCGGTTCTGCGACCCGATCTTCATGGAACATGGCGCCGTCTGGATCGCCGAATGCTGGGAAACCCATGTGCCCGACGGCAAGCTGACCGACTTTCGCCGCGCCGTCGCGGCACGGCCCGACGAGGCCATCGTGTTTTCCTGGGTGCAATGGCCCGACCGCGCCGCGCGCGATGCGGGCAATGCCCGCATCTACGCCGATCCCCGCTTCGACGCCCGGACCTGCCCCTTCGACATGACGCGCATGATCGTTGGCGGGTTCGTTCCCGTGGTCCAGACCTGAGCGGGCCCCGCCGCGCCGCCGACCGTCCCATCCCGGCCGTCCCGCAGCGGGCGGGGCCGCCCCCCTTTCACCCCGTCTGGCTCAGGCCAAAGGCCGGGTGGTGGATCAGCTCGCCGCAGGGCGTGCTGGCGTCGAAGGGCAGTGCCTGAACCACCTCCGGCGGGCAGCCGGCGACGCCCAGACCGGCGAAGCACCGGAAACCGAAGCGGCCGTAATAGCCCGGATCGCCCACCAGCGCCGCGCCGCGGCAATTCAGCCGCAACCGCGCAAGCGCCTCGGCCATCAGCGCCGAGCCGATCCCCTGCCCGTGCCGCGACGGCCGCACGACCAGCGGCCCGATCAGCCCCCAGCCCTCCTGCGCCCCGATCCGCGCCATCGAGGCCGCCAGATAGCCGAGGATCTCGCCCCGCTCCTCGGCCACCAGCGACAGCACAAGGGCGCGCTCGGCCCGCAACGCCTCGACGATGCGCGCCTCGGTTCCGGTGGCCTCTGCCAGCAGCCCCAGCGCCTCGGTGACAAGCGCGCCGATTGCCGGGATGTCGCCTTCGGTTTCGTTTCGGATCAGCATGTTACATCCCCTGATTGTCAAGTTGCGCGCGCACCGACAGGCGGCCGCGTTTCGAGATGCGATAAGGGCTGCCCGAGCGGGATTCGATCAGCCGTTTCCGCCGCAGCCGGTTGAAAAGGACCAGGTCGAACCCGGCAAGGATCATCCCCTCGCGGGTCACGCAGGTCACGGCGATCACCCTGGGGCCACCGTCGCGTTCGTGCAGGATGCGCCCACCAAGGGCCAGAACGTGCAGCGCACGTTGTTCGGGTCGTGAGATATTCATGGAAGTCTCGTGTGGCAAACGGAATTACCCGGGCGCACAGGCACCCGGCCGGTTCACTTCACAGGGCTCTCCGCGGATCGGAGAGCCTTGTCACACAAGCTCTGACATCCAGTCTCCATCAAACGGGCAACGACCAGCGCCGTCACCCGCCGCAATCGCTAGCAAACCCGCCCCCGGCGAACAACCCCGCGGCGCCGAAACGCCGCCACCTGTGTGCCGGACGACACGCCCTCAGCGCGCCCGGGCCGTGAACACGTCGCGCCCGGCCTGCGTCTCGACCGAAACGGCCTCGAACCCCGCTTCATCCAGGGCGGCACACCACAGCGCGCGGGGAAACAGGCCGAACCGGGCATGGTCATGCGCAACCAGCACCCGCCCGTCCGCCGCGCGCAGAAGATAGACGATATCCGTCTCGCACGAGGCACCGTCCGACCCCATGCGCACCCATTCCATGTAACGCATCCCCCGGCCCCCGGCATCGCTTCCGCCCTGGCTGGTCTGCGGCGCGAAACATTCGATTGTCGCATCCGGGCAGAACACCCCGACACCCCCCGGCACAAGATGCGCGCGCGCCGTGGCCAGCGCGGCCTTCAGATCGTCCAGCCCTTCCATGTGGCTGATCGCGTCAAAGATCAGCACGGCATCGAACCGCTCGTCCAGCCGCAGGCTGCGCATGTCGCCCGGCACATGGCGGCAGTCGGGGTTCAGTCGGCGGCTGAGATCCAGCATGCGCGGCGCGCAATCGACAAGCGTCATCTCGAAGCCGTGCTTCAGATGCCAGGCCAGATGACCGCCGCCCGCACCAAGTTCCAGCACCCGCAGCCGCCGCCCCGACCGGCCCGGATCAAGCAGGCGGGCAATGCCGGCCGCTTCCTCGGCATAGTCGGCGGGCGGCGACATCAGCGGCCACCAGTCGGACAATTCGTCGTAAAGCCTCATCCGCGGCCCCGCATCCTTGCCCCCGCCGCGTCAGGGCAGCAGGATCGTGCTGCCGGTCGTGGCGCGGGCTTCCATCCGGCGATGCGCCTCGGCCACGTCGGCCAGCGCGAATTCCTGCCCGATGCGGATCGCGACCTTGCCGGTCTCGACCATCCCGAACAGTTGCGCCGCCATCGCCTGACAATCCTCGTGCCGGGCGATATGGGTGAACAGCGTCGGCCGCGTCAGTTGCAGGCTGCCCTTGGCGCCCAGGATGGACAGATCGAAGGGCGGCACCTTGCCCGAGGCATTGCCGAAGCTGATCATCATGCCCACCGGCCGCAGGCAGTCGAGCGAGCGGTCAAACGTCGCCGCACCGATCGAATCCATCACCACATCGACGCCGCGCCCCTCGGTCAGGTCGCGCACGCGGGAAACGAAATCCTCGCGCTCGTAATTGATCGTCTCGGCCGCGCCATGCGCGCGCGCAAGGGCGCATTTCTCGTCCGTGCCCGCGGTGCCGATCAGCCTGATGCCCATCGCCCGCGCCCATTGGCAGGCGATCAGCCCCACGCCGCCCGCGGCCGCGTGAAACAGCACCGTATCGCCGGATTTCAGCGGCACCGTGCGGTGAAACAGGTATTGCACCGTCAGCCCCTGCAACATCATCGCCGCGGCGGTGCGAAAGTCGATGCTGTCGGGCAGGCGGCAGACCTGCGCCGCGTGCATCACCCGCACGTCGCAATAGGCGCCCGGGGGCGCGGCGGCATAGGCCACGCGGTCGCCGACGGCCAGATGGGTCACGCCCTCGCCCACCGCCTCGACCACGCCCGCGCCTTCCATGCCCGGCACCTGCGGCAGCGGCATCGGATAGACGCCAGAGCGCTGGTAGATGTCGATATAGTTCAGCCCGCAGGCATGATGGCGGATGCGCAACTCGCCCGGGCCGGGCGCGCCCACCTCGCGGGTGACAAGTTTCAGCACCTCGGGGCCGCCGGGGGTCTCAAAGATGATGGCGCGGGTCTGGGTCATCTTGCTGTCCTTCTGAACAGGTCGGCATGGGTCTTGCGCAACTCGGCCTTCTGCACCTTGCCCATGGCGTTGCGCGGCAGTTCGGGCAGGACGACATATTCCCGGGGCTGCTTGTAGCGCGCAAGCCTTTCGGACAGCGCCGCCCGGATCGCGCCCGGGTCCGGCCCCGCCCCGGCCGCGGCCAGCACGGCCACCACCGCCTCGCCCAGATCGGGATGGGGCAGGCCGATCACCGCGCTTTCCAGAACGCCCGGCATCTCGTCCAGCACCAGTTCGACCTCCTTGGGATAGACGTTGTAGCCGCCCGAGATGATCAGATCCTTGGCCCGGCCCACGATGGTCACATAGCCCTGATCGTCGATCACGCCCAGATCGCCGGTGATGAAGTAACCGTCCGGGCGGAACTCGGCCGCGGTCTTTTCGGGCATCTGCCAATAGCCCTGGAACACGTTCGGCCCGCGCACCTCGATCATGCCGGTCTCGCCCGGCGCCAGTTCCGCCCCGGTCTCCGGGTCCACGATCCGCAGATCGACATCCGGCAGCGCCAGCCCCACCGTCCCGGCCCGCCGCGCACCGTCGCAGGGGTTCGAGGTCAGCATGTTGGTTTCGGTCATCCCGTAGCGTTCCAGGATCGCATGGCCCGTGCGCTCGGCCCAGGCATGATGGGTTTCCGCCAGCAGCGGGGCCGAGCCCGACACGAACAGCCGCATATGCCCGACCGTTCCGCGCCCCAGCCGCGGATCGTCCAGCAACCGGGTGTAGAAGGTCGGAACGCCCATCATCGCCGTTGCCCGCGGCAGCAGCGCGAAAACCTGCTCGATGTCGAATTTCGGCAGAAAGATCATCTGCCCGCCCGACAGCAGCACCACGTTGCTGGCCACGAACAGCCCATGGGTGTGAAAGATCGGCAGGGCATGCAGCAGCACATCGGCTTCGGTGAACCGCCACAGGTCGACCAGCGTGCGCGCGTTCGACAACAGGTTGCGATGGCTCATCATCGCGCCCTTGGACCGCCCCGTGGTGCCCGAGGTATATAGCAGCGCCGCCAGATCCTCCGGCCCGCGCGGCTCGGGCGTCAGGCTGTCGGGCCCGGCATCCGCCAGCGCATCGAAACTGCCGCCCGGCCCCAGGCTTTCCAGCCGCAGGCCCAGCCGTTCGGCCAGCGGGGTCAGCGCCGCCACCCGGTCGGGATCGACCAGCAGCAGCCGGGCGCCGCAATCGGTGACGAAATATTCCAGCTCATCCGCCGTATAGGCCGGGTTCAGCGGCAGGAAGACCGCCCCCGTCGCCACCGCGGCCCCATAACAGGCCAGCATCTGCGGTGTCTTGGACGCCTGCACCGCGATCCGCTCGCCCGCCGCAAGGCCCATGGCCCGCAGCGCATTGCCGAACCGCGCGATCATCCGGTGAAACCCGTCCGCACTGACCGCGCTGCCATCGGGCAGGATCAGAAAGGGCCGCTCCTGCCCCGCAAGCGGGGCGAACAGCGCATCGTAAAGCGGGTTGGCCATCGGTCGGACCTCCTGTTCGGGCGGCGCAGACCTGCCGCCCCCGTCTGTTGAGCAGGATCGGCCCGCATCGGCAAGAGCACGAACAGGTTCCCCCGGATGCGCCCCTTGCCCTGTCGGCCCGGAATCGCAGGATCCGTGGGTCGCCATGGCCGCGCCCGGTATCAACGGGCCTGTGCATCAAATCCGCAGGAACTGTCCGTTTCGCGGATCACATGCGGGGGTGCCATCTGCGGCCCTTTCGGACCCCCCTTTCCCCCGTCCGAAAAGACCCTGTTCCGCCCCGAAGCGCAGGAAACCGGCCCTCCGCGCGCCCGGCAAACGCCTTGCCCGCGCAATCAAATGGTCGTTTACCGATGACACATCAAACTGAAAACGCCCCTGCCCTGCCCCGCTACCCACCGGGACAGCGCCGCAAAAACCTTCCCCGCGGGGAAGATTCCGGCCCTACCCGTCCAGTTGGTCCAGCATCTGGCGCACCGCCTGTTCCAGCCGCCGCCGGTCGATGGTGGTAAAGTCGCGGTCCAGCCGGATCTCCAGCTTGCCGACCCCGGCCACGCATTTGGCCCGCCCCTCGCGCCGGTCGAACTGAAAGCTCGCCCTGGCCTTTGCGGGTTTCTCGGGCCGGGTCGCGGGCCGGGCCGCGCCGGGCTCGTCCCAGCCCTGATCCGGCTCGGGCTCGCCCGCAAAGCGGCGCAGCACGCCCAGTTCATCCGCCAGCGAGCGGTTGTCCCAATCCCTGAGTTCGGCCCGGATCGCGCCGGACAGCCCCTCGACCTCTTCCAGCTTGCGGGCCAGCGTCAGCCCCAGCGCACGCGGGATGCCCTGCGGATAGGTCAGGTCTTCGCCAAGCGCCTCGACCACCGTCATGAAGCCGCGGATATAGCTGCGCTTCTGGTAGCCCGCCGACTTGAACAGCACCGCGACGGCCTTTTCCGGGTCGCTGACCGCGGTACCCGGATCGGCGGCATAGTCGATCGCCAGCATGGCCATCTCGGCGAACGAGATATCCTTGCGCACCAGGTTCTCGTCGACCATCTTGCGATAGAGCGCCTCCAGATCCTCGCCGGGCTGGGTGACGGCAGCCGGGATGGTGGCATAGCGGGCGGTATCCCCTGTCTCCTCCAGAAGCTCGCGATAGGCCGCAAGCCGGCGATAACCCTGGATCAGTTCGTAGCGGCCATCCTCGCGCGATTCCAGCCGGATCGGGTTCGACAGGCCCAGTTCCGCAATCGACGCCTTGAGGTCGGCAAGCTCGGCATCCGGCCCCGCCTTGCGGTCGCGCACCAGCTTGGACATCTCGACCAGCTCCAGCGGCACCAGCTCGATGACCAGCCCAAGCCGCTTCAGCCGGACATGTTCATGCGCCAGCGCGTCGTTCTCGGCGCGGATCTGCGACTCGATTTCCTGCCGCTCCAGGGTCGAGGTGACGGTCTCGGAAATGGCGGTGGCCATCGGCCCGCGCCGGGCCGGGGCATCGCCGACCTTCCCCGCGGGGAAGGTTTCGGCGCCATCGGCGATGCTGCCCTCGGGCAGGTCGATGTCGAACATGCGGCGTTTCCTGCTCATCGCGGCCCCCTCAGATCCGGTCCCAGGCAGCCAGCATGCTGCCCCTGAATTCCTCATAGGCGCGGTCGAAACTGGCCCGCGCCCGGCGCCATGTCTCGCGCGTCATCTCGCGATAGTCGATCTCGTATACCGACGAGAGAAAGCGGCCCGACTGCTCGACCGCGCGCGTCATCTCGATCGGATGCTCGGCGACATGCGGGCCAAAGACCTTGCGAAAGGCGTCGAACATCGCGCGGTGCAGGTCGTTGCCCGGCTCGTAGCGGGTCATCAGAAAGCGGATCTCGGCAAAGCTCTTGGGCAGCGAAACCTTCCCCGCGGGGAAGGTCGGACCGAAACCCGACAGATCCTCCAGCGCCTCGGCCAACTGCCCGATGAAGCTGGTGGTCGAGTCGTATTCCCAATAGCCGGGGCCCGACGGGATATAGAGCATGTCGGCGGCAAAGACCGCGTTCATCGACTGATAGCCGATGGCGGGCGGGCAGTCGAACAGCACCAAGTCGTAATCGTCGTCGCCCAGCCCGTCCAGATAGCGCGACACGGCGGCAAAGAACGACCATTCCGGGTTCAGGTGGCGATACTGCGCGCTGGCGAACTCGACAAAGGCGGCATTGGCACAGGAGGGCACGATGTCGATCGTGGACCAGGCCGTGGGCTTGATGAAGTCGCCATGCCGCAACTCGCCCAGACCCAGATCGCGGATCGAGGCCGGGATCTGGCGGCGGGGCAGGGCGGTGCCGCTGGCCGCCCCCGTGACGGCGGTGTTCATCCGGTCCGTCTCGCGGATCAGGTCGCGGGCCATGATGCCCCAGACGGTGTAATCCTCGGCCACGTCGGTCAGGCCCATGGAATGGCTCAGCGTCGCCTGCGGATCGAAATCGACCAGCAGCACCCGATAGCCATCCAGCGCCGCGGCATGGGCGAAATGCAGCGCCACCGTCGACTTGCCCGCCCCGCCCTTGAAGTTCGCGATGGCCGCCCGGAACGCCCGCTTGCCCGCCGGGCGGGGGGGCATCAGGGTCTTGCGGTTGATCTTCATCTTGCGGCGCAGCGCGTTGATCTCGTCGAGACTGAACCAGCGCTGCCGCCCGTCCGGCTCGACTTCCCCGCCGGGAAGGTCGGGCTCGGCCGCCAGCCGACCGCGGAAGGTGGACTGGTTGATGCGGAAGATCAGTTCCGCCACCTCCCAGGAGGAGAACCGGCGCAGGGTCTTCTGGTTCTCGGGGCTGAAGGTCTGCTGCCGGATCCAGCCCTGCATCTTGAGCGACTGGGCCTGCAATCGCGTCAGATCCTCATGTGTGTACATACTCGCCTCTTTGGAACGTAAATTCTTGCCTGTTTCCCAAATACGCCGAACTTGCCACGAATGCAAAACCGAAGTTATCATCGGATCAGATCTTCCCCGCGGGGAAGATCCGGCCCTGCGGCAAGGGGGATCGGCCCGAATCGCCCGGGGGGAGGGCAGGGGGGGGCGCCTCGGTCCAAGGCGGGCATATTGGGGGACAGATGGCTTGCCCCCACCGCATGTTGGGGGGACATTTCCTGCGGAATGGGGGTCACCCTATGCGACCCCCTTTACCATTGATACCCTTTTCCTCCGGAAAGGAATTGGATCGGGGAACCGCCCCCAAGCCAGTGCCCTTGACAGAATCGCAAAGGCGGACGCTAATGACCGGCATGGAGCGAAGAGCGTTGAGTATCGGCGCCGCGCCCGCCAAGAGCCGGATCACGGCCAGCAAACCCGAGGCAGGCCCCGACCGGAACGCGGACGGGGATGGATAGGAGAGAGACATGCAGCTTGCCCGGCCCGTCGGGCGCGAGGCCGCATCGCGCAAGTACGACATCCTGTCGGCCCTGATGGCGTTCGGACTGTCGCAGGACAAGCATGTGCAGCGGCAGGTGCTGCGGGTCATGGCGCTGATCACCACGCGCTACAACTGGCAGCGCGACGAGCTGACGATGGGGCAGGGAGAAATCGCGCGGCTGTGGTCGGTGGACGAGCGCACGGTAAAGCGCGAGATGGCGCGGCTGCGGGCGCGGGGCTGGCTGGTGCTGAAACGGCAGGGCGCGCGCGGGCGGGTCAGCACCTATGGGATGGACCTGAACCGCATGCTGGATGACACGCGCCCGGCCTGGCCGCTGATCGGCGAGGATTTCATGGCGCGGCTGGACCCGGCGGCCGCGGCGGGGCAGGGGGGGTCGAACGTGGTGCCGCTGCGCGCCGTGCCCGTGCCGATGGCGGATGGCTCTGTCTGGGCGGCGGCGCAGGCCTGGCTGCATGCCGAGGATCCGGCAACCTATGGCGCCTGGTTCCATGCGCTGAGCGATGCGGGGCTGGAGGCCAATGCCCTGACCCTGGCCGCGCCCACGCGGTTTCACGCAAGCTATGTCGCCACGAACCTCAAGGAAAAGCTGCTGTCGGCGCTGCGCCGGGTCGATCCCAGCGTCAGGGATGTGCGCATCGTCGGCTGACGGCCCGCGGCTGCGTCACGGTGCCGGATCGCCCGGGACAGGGCGGAGGGCCAGAAGGGTGGTTCCGGCTGCGCTGGCCAGAGGGTCAAGGCCCGGGCGGTCGGGGGCGGTTCCGCCGATCAGCAGGACATGGGTGAAATGGTCCTGCCAGCCGGGAACGAAGGCCCAGATCTCGCGCATTGGCGCGCTGAAGCGGTCGGGCGGCAGGTCGAGCAGGTGGAGCGGCACCGCAACGGGCTGGGCGGCGGACAGGGCCTGCCATTCGGGGGCAAGGGCCAGGCGATGCGAGCCGCCGACAAAGAGCGTCGGCACGAAGGCCCCGGCAAGGGGCACCAGATAGGCCGCGCTGTGGAAATGCCGCGTGGTCAGGGGGGCGCGGCTTGCGATCACGGGCAGCACCCGGGCCCCGGCGGGCAGGTTTGCCGCCACGGCGGCGATGGAGGCGATCTCGGCCGAATAGGCGCGGGCCGCGCGGTCCAGCACATGCGCGCGCAGCGCGATGACGGCGAGCAGCGCCAGCATCAGCCCGCCCGCCAGCCGGTTCGACGGTGGGCGGGCGCCAGGGATCGGGCGCAGGTCGGTGGCCGCGATCAGCAGCCCGAGCAGCAGGACGGGATAGCGCAGATGGGTGAAATGGACCCCCGACAACTGGACCGGCATCAGCAAGGTGACCAGCCCCAGCAGCAGAAGCGGCAGCCGCATCCCGGCGGCCAGCCGGATCGACAGCCCGTTGCGCCGCGCCAGCGCCCAGAGCAGGGGAAGGGCGGCCAGAAACAGCACCGCCTGCCCGGCAAGGGGGTGCAGCAACGCGCCCCCGCCCGGGGTGGAGCCGAAGGGCGACAGCAGGAGTTGCAGACGTTCGGACAGGGGGCCGAACTGCGTGGCGCTGCCGTAACCCGGCGCCGGGGCGGTGACGCCGATCAGCACATGCGCAAGGCAGATCGTGCAGATTGCCACAAGGCCGGGCCAGTCCACCGCGCGAAGATCGGGGCGCAGGCCGGGACGCCATGCGCGCCCGGCCTCGTAGCCGATGACCAGAGCCGCATAGGCGAGCAGCACCAGCACATGGCCCAGATAAAGCAGCGCCACCACCGCCAGCGTCAGGGCCAGACGCAGCGCGGGCGCGGCGCCGCGGGTGGCGATCCACAGGGCAAGGCCGAGGATGCCGAAGGGCAGGGTGACGGCGTAATTCTCGAACCCCCAGAGGATGTTGGCGTTATGGACCAGCAGTCCGGCCAGCAGCGGCCAGGCCGACCAGCGGCCATGCAGCACCCGGTGCAGCACCATGACCGCCCCCATGAAGCCGACCATCGCGAAGCCCATCGCCCAATGCGAGAAGGCGACCGCATCCGCCGCCGAGACGGGCGCGACCAGCATCCGCAGCCGCCAGGCCAGATCGACGGCGGCATTCGTGGCCGGACCGTCCAGCAGCCCGTCCCGAAGGATGAAATAGTCGGCCAGCGCCCCATCGGTCCCGGCCGCAAGATGGCGCCGGGCGATGTGGTTGGGCAGATCCTCGAAGGGCAGGAACGGGTTCAACACAAGCGGCAGCACGATCAGCGCCGCGGTCGCCAGCGTCAGCGCCGCAAGCCAGGGGACAGGGCGGAAGGCCGCGGCGTCAGGGGCCGGGCTTTGCATGGCGCTGCACCTCGTCGATCAGGAAAGGCGGGCGGCGCTTGGTTTCCATGTAGGTCCGGCCCAGATATTCGCCGAGGATCCCGATGCCCATGATCTGGATGCCGCCGATCAGGTAGATCGACACCACCAGCGAGGCCCAGCCCGACACCGTGGCCCCGGTCAGCGCCATGAAGACCGCATAGAGGATGTAGCCGAAGGCCAGCACCGAGATCACGAGCCCCAGATAGAAGATCCAGCGCAGCGGCCGCACCGAGAACGAGGTGATCCCGTCCAGCGCAAGCAGCAGCATCCGGCGCAAAGTGTAGCCGCTTTCGCCCCGGCAGCGCGGCAGGCGGGCATAGGAGACGACCGAACTGCGGAAGCCGAAGCTGCGGATCAGCCCGCGCAGGTACAGATTGGCCTCGCCATGCTGGCGCAATGCCTCGATCGACTTGCGCCCCATCAGGCGGAAATCGGCGTGGTTGTGCAGCACATCGACCCCCAGCGCCGCCAGCAGCCGGTAATAGCCCTGGGCGGTGATCCGCTTGAAGGCGGTATCGGCGCTGCGATCCTCGCGCACGCCGAACACGATCTCGTCGCCGCGCAGATGCGCCGCCAGCATCCGGGGGATCACCGCGATGTCGTCCTGAAGATCGGCATCGAGGCTGATGACCGCATCGCCCGTCGCCGCCATCAGCCCGGCCAGCAGGGCGGGCTGGTGGCCGAAATTGCGCGACAGGCGGATCGCGACCGTGTCGGGGCGGCGCGTGGCGGCATCGGCGATCAGGGCCCAGGTGGCATCGGTCGAGCCGTCATCGACAAGCACGATCTCGCAGCCGCGCAGGCCGGGGTTTTCCTGCCGCGCGGTGGCCCAGACCCGGTCCAGCGCCGCAAGCAGGGGGGCGATGTTGGCCGCCTCGTTGAAGCAGGGCACCACGAACGAGACCATGGCCGGGCGGGCCGCCGACGGGCTGACGGGCCAGACCGCGCCCAGGCGCTGTGCCGCGTTGCCGATCATCGCCGGAATACCCAATGTTGCAGGATGACCCAGTTCATCGCCGCCAGGGCCAGCGACACCGCAAGCCCGGTCGTCAGCGCATCAAGCCCGATCAGGTCGCGCAGGACGAGGACCAGAGCCGTGCTCAGCCCGAGGCCGAGCCCGTTCACGGCCAGAAAGCGCCCGGCCGTGCGGCCGAGCGCGCCGCCGGAGCGAAAGGTGAAATGCCGGTGCCCCAGGAACTGCACCACGATCGCGGCCAGATAGGCGATGGTGCTGGCCGGGGCGCTGGCCAGGCCCGCCCCCGCAAGCAGCGCGAATCCAAGCGCATAGATCGCCGCCACGACCACCCCGACCGTGCCGAAGCGCAGCAGCGTGGCCAAGACGGGCGGCAGGCTGCGGGGCCCGGCCATCATGCGGCGGCCCGCAGCCGTGCGGCAGGGGCCGGGCGGCGCGACAGGAGGCGGCGCCTGGTGCGCGCGAGCATCAGGACCGCCCCCGCCGGAAGCCGCCGGATGATGGCGCAGCGCAGCCGCCACCAGCCCGAGGCAAGATCGGCCAGCGGCGCATCCGCGGGCACGATGGCTGCCGAATACGCCGCGGGCAGGTCGGCCAGCCGGTCGGCGCGGACATAGAGGATGGCGTTGTAGCGATACCACGGTTCGATCCGGCGGTCGCGGTGCAGCGCCGGGCGCAGGCAGTCGACCGCGACATAGCCATGGCTGCGAAACAGCCCGCGCCAGTAGTCGGGCGGCCGTTCGTTGACATGATGTTCGCCGCCCTGACCGGGGATTGCCGCGGAAAAGAGGACATGATCGGCATGGCCGACCAGCGTGCGGATGAACTCGGGCCCACTTTCGGGCGGCAGGTGTTCTGCCACCTCCAGCGAGATCGCAAGGCCGAAGCGGCGATCGGCCGGCAGCGGGCGGGTCAGGTCATGCGCCCGGAAATCCGCCGGGCGGATCGACAGGCGCGTGCGGTCCACATAATCGCCGTCGATCCCGCGCAGCTCTGCCCCGGGAAAGCGGGCGGCAAAGGCCGCGGCCCAGCTGCCCGATCCGCAGCCGATATCGACCACGGATCGCGGCAGGGTCTCGATCAGAGGTGCCAGATGGTCGAGGACGATGGCGGCCGACCGGCTTGACCCCGCCTTGATTGATGCAAGGAAGCGGACATCGTATAGACCTGCCATGGCTGCCCCGGGAACATTGTTTCGCTCAGGGGCATAATCCAGCTTTATGGCAGCAGTTGGGCGCGGTTCGAAAAACGCCCGGGAACAGCAAGGGACCAGAGCGCATGCCCGTATTCGAACGATTCCTCTCCATCTGGGTCGCACTTGCGATCCTTGCCGGGCTGGGGCTGGGGCAGGTCGCGCCGGGGCTGGTGGGGGTTCTGGCCGGGCTTGAATGGGGTTCGGTCAACCTGGTCGTCGCGATCCTGATCTGGTTCATGGTCTTTCCGATGATGGTGGGCGTCGATTTCTCGTCGCTGGCGCGCATCCATGAACGGCCCAAGGGGCTGATCATCACGCTGGCGGTGAACTGGCTGATAAAGCCCTTCACCATGGCGGCGCTGGGGGTGCTGTTCTTCGAATGGGTCTTTGCCCCCTTCATCGAGCCGGGTACGGCGGGGCAGTATATCGCGGGCATGATCCTGCTGGGCGCGGCACCCTGCACGGCGATGGTGTTCGTCTGGTCGCATCTGACCCGGGGCGATCCGAATTACACGCTGGTTCAGGTCTCGCTGAACGATGTCATCATGGTGTTCGCCTTTGCGCCCATCGTCGCGCTGCTGCTGGGGGTGACCGACATTTCCGTGCCGTGGGAGGTGCTGGTGTTGTCGGTGGTGCTGTATGTGGTCATTCCGCTGGGGGCGGGTGTCCTGACCCGGCTGCGGCTGACGAGGGGTTCGGCCAGCGCCGCCGAGGGCGAGGCGCGGGTGGCGGCCTTTACCGCCCGGATCAAGCCGCTGTCGATCCTGGGGCTGCTGGCGACCGTGGTGATCCTGTTCGGCTTTCAGGGCGAGGTGATCCTGGACCGGCCGCTGGTGATCGCGATGATCGCGCTGCCGCTGCTGATCCAGTCCTACGGGATCTTTGCGCTGGCCTATTGGGCGGCGCGGGCGTGGCGGGTGCCGCACAAGGTGGCCGCGCCCTGCGCGCTGATCGGCACGTCGAATTTCTTTGAACTGGCGGTGGCGGTGGCGATCGGGCTGTTTGGCTTGAATTCGATCGCCGCCCTTGTCACCGTGGTCGGTGTGCTGGTCGAGGTGCCGGTCATGCTGTCGCTGGTGTGGTTCGCCAACCGCACCACCCACTGGTTCCCGGCCGAGGAAACCGCGCTGCGCCGCAGCCGCAGGAAGGAGCAGACCTGATGTATGCCACCGCCCTGATCGCGCTGGATTTCACGGCCGCCGAAGGGCCGCTGCCGGACTGGCTGGGCGATCTGCGCGCGATGGGGGTGCGCCGGGCGATCCTGGTGCATGTGGTGCGGCCGGGCTATGGCCAGGGCGCGGGCTACGGGCATGAGGAGGCGCTGCGCGACTGGCTGTCGCGTCGGGCCGAGGGGCTGCGCGCCGCCGGGCTGGAGGTTGCGGTGGATATCCGCACGGCGGGCGATGTCGCGGGCGATCTGGTCGCGGCGGCGGCGCAGCATGGTGCGGAACTGATCGTCATCGGCTCGCGCGGGCAGAGCCTGCTGCGCGGGCTGTTCCTGGGCTCGACCGCGCGGGCGCTCTTGCGCCAGAGCCCGCTGCCGGTGCTGCTGGAATGGCTGGAGCCGGAGGGCGAGGGCGCGCGGGGCGCGGGGCAGGGGCCGCAGCGGATCGTCCTGGGCACCGATTTCTCGTACGAATCGCAGGCGGCCGAGGCGGCTGCCGTCGCGCTGGCGGCAACGGGTGCCTCGGTCGAGGTGGTGCATGTGCAGATCCCGGACGGCCGCGCGATCTATGCCCGCTGGCCGGAAATGGCGCGGGTGGCGCTTGCCCATATTGCCGACGATATCCGCGCCGCGGGGGGCAGGGCCGCGATCCACCAGCCTGACGGCAAACCGGCCGAGGAGATCGCCCGCCTTGCCGCCGCGCAGGACAGCGACCTTATCATCGTCGGCAAGCACGGGCAGAACCGGCTGCAAAGCATGGTGATCGGATCGACCGCGGCCCATCTGTGCGAAATCGCGCGCCGCCCGGTGCTGATGGTGCCGTCGCCGCAGCGGGAGGGCTGAGGCCGTCCTTGCGTCACTGTGCGGCGCGCTGGCGGTTGCGCCGGAAGGCGGCGCGCAGGCGGGTGGCGCGGTCGGGCTGGCCGCGGGCGGTCAGATGCGCGGTCATTTCCTGACGGTAGAGATAGACCGTCCTGCGGGCGCGGATCATGGCGTGGAAGCCTGCGCGGGTCAGGCTGCCCTCGATCGCGCCGGTCATCACCGCCTTGAGACAGCCCATCCGGTTCAGCACCAGCGCGGATTTGTGGCCCAGCCCCGGCGCGCGCAGATGGGTGACGTTCGGCCCGGACAGCCGGTCGGCATGCTGGCGGTCGGCGCGGTGGAAGGGGTCGTAGACGATCCAGGCCCGGTCCGCCGCCGCGACGCTGTGCGCCGCATCGCCAAAGCCAAGCGTCCAGTCCGCCGCCCGGCCCGGGGCAAAGCGCTGCTCCCACGGGACAAGGTCGGGGGCCAGCGTGCTTTGCGGGCTGAAGGCGATCACCGTTGCCCCGGGCGCCAGAGCCGAAAAGGCCAGCGCGCCGAAACCGCCCATCGAGGCACCCGCAAAGCCCACGCGGGCGAAACCGGCCAGAAAGCCCCGGGCCGCGGCGTCGTGGAACCAGTCGATCAGCGCGGGATCGCGGAACCAGTCGGGGCGCCGGGACATCACCCCCAGATGCGACCAGCCGCGTTCGGCGGCAAGTTTCGCGGCCCAGGGCGCGCGGTCGGGGCGGGTGTCGCCGACATTGTGCAGGTTGTCGAAGCTGACCAGCAACTGGCCCGGCCCGCGATCGACGAACACCACCCCGTGATGGCCAAGCCAGTGGCAGAAGCCCTTGCGCGGCCCGGCGGGCCCGATCTCGGTCAGCCAGAGGGGCAGGGCAGGGGGCTCGGGCGGTTGCGGGGCGGCGGGGGGCGGGGTGCGCTCTGCCACGATCTGCATCGCGCGGGCCAGCGCCAGCGCGCCTGCGCGGGACCGCCGGGCGACGGCCTCGGGCGCCAGCGCCGCCCCGGCCTGCGGATCGTCGAGGTCGGACAGGTCGAACAGCGCCGCAAGGTCCGGGCGGAACCGCGCGCAGAGCGCGGCATTGTCCGCGGCGACATGGTCCATCACCGCCCGCAGCTGCGCCGGGGTGAAGGTGTCGCGCGAGACCGCCAGATCGTCGGGCGGCAAGCGGGCAATCTCGCGGATCAGTTCGCGCACATTGCCCAGCCGTTCACCGGCGATCCGGCCCAGCATCTCGGACAGTTCGACCGAAAGCGTCGGGTTGGCATCGCCGCCTGCGCGCGCAAACCCGGTCAGGTCGTCGATGCCCAGACACTCTGCCGCGAAATCGGCCACGATGTCGCCCTCGGGCAAGAGCCGCCGGTCAAAGGGCCGGAGGTGCAGCGCCGCCTCGCCCATCAGATCGGCGTAGTCCCCCAGCACCTGCGAATAGCGCAGCCGGGGCAGGAAACCGTCGAGAAAGGCCGCGCGGTCGTCCAGCGCCAGACCGTTCTTTGCGCGTTGCTTGTAGATCGCCTCGGCATAGCGATCCTGACGGCGCAGGTAGCAGATCACCCGGACGCGCCCGCGCAGCGCCGCCGCCAGATCGCGCGGCATGCGTTGCGTGACGATGCTGCGGAACAGGATTTCGCTGGACAGGACATGCAGCCGGTCGGGGGCGGCGTCGCATTCGCGCAGCACATCGGCCAGCAGCCGCGCGCCGTCCCCCTCGGCGATGGCCAGGGCAAGCGGGTTGTGGGCCAGATGCGCGCGCGCGGCCCGGACATAGTTGATGCCGCGCGCGCGCAGCGCGTCCTCGTTGTCATGCAGGAATTGCTGAAGCGCGGTCGTCCCCGTCTTGGGCGAGCCGATATGCAGGATCAGCATTTGCCCCCCAGCCTGAGCAGCTTGAACCCCAGCGCTTGGCCCCAGTGCAGATGCACGCCCACGCAGCGAAAGCCGCCCCGGTCATAGGCGCGCATCCCGGCGCGGAAGGTGTCGAACGCCGCGCGATAGCCGGGGTCGGCCGCGAAGGATTGCATCATCGGGTTGAGCAGCACGAAGACCCCGGTGGTCGCGATGCGGCACATCTCGTCCACCACGGCAAGCCAGTGGCCGGGATGGCAGTAATGCTCGATCGCCTGAAGGCAGAGGACATAATCCTGGCTGCCGCTGTCCAGCGGATAGGGCAGGTGCCCGGCATCGAACAGCGCCATCGGCAGCCCGATGCTGTCGGTGATCGGGCGATAGGGCCAGTCGGCAATCTGCCCGTCCGCCGGGATCGGGATGCCGTAATCGTCGATGCGGCGCGAAAAGCCCGGATCGTTCAGCGCGCGCAGGGCCGAACGGCCGCCATCCTCGCTGCCATTGACCATGTTGGCGAAGTCATTGCCCAGAACCGCGTGGCCGTAATGGCGCAGCACTTCCAGCATGGCGCCATGCCCGGTCGAGAGTTCGAACACGCGCCGGGGCGGCCCGCCCATCAGTTCGGGCAGGTAAAGCTGGATGCGCCGGACGGCCCGGACAAGGTTCCTGCGCCGCTGAAGGTATTTTCGTTGCGGCGGGCGGCGGTTGCCGGACCATGCCCCCTCGGCAAGGGGGTAGTCGCGCGGCATCGGCAGGTCGGGCAGGGCGAAATGGCTGCCGATATCGGCGATCCGCAGCGCCCTGACACAGGCGCGGCGCAGCGTTTCGGGGTCGTCCGTGTCGGACGCCGTCTGTCTCATGCCGCGGGTCCGGGCAGGCGGCGGCCCTCGGCCTCCAGCGTGGCGCGGGCGGCGTTCATGGCGGCGCGGAACCGCGGGCCGCGCCAGCGCGACAGGTAATGGCGGCAGAAGACATAGGTCAGCCAGGGATCGTTGCGCCGTTCCAGCAATGCCAGCATCTCCTTGTAATAGCGGGGAAGGTCCCGGCGCTTGCGCAGCAGCGCATGAAATTCGCCCGGGTCCAGGCGCCCGTCGATCGCGGCCTCGATCACGGGTTTCAGGATGCCCATCCCCTGCATGGCCGAGGCGATGCGGTGCCCCATCATCGGGCAGCGCAGCAGCGTCACGCCCGGCCGGTCGAACAGCGCCGCATGTGCCCGGTCGAGCGGCGCCATCGGATCGTAGAGCAGATGCACCCGCCCGGCCGCGCGCAGCCCATCCGGGGCAAAGCCGTAGCGGCCGCGAAAATCACGCCCCCATGCCCGGGAATAGCGGGTTTCCCAGGGCGTCGTTTCGCGGTCGAGCGTGGCCTGCGGGCTGATGGCGATCACGGTTGCGCCGGGGCAGGCGGCCGAGAAGGCGGCGGCGGCATAGCCGCCCATCGAGGCGCCGTAGAACACCACGCGCCGGAAATCGTCGAAGAACCCGTCATCGCGCAGCCGGTCGAAGAAATCCAGCACGGCCGCGTCGCGATACCATGTCCAGCCATGTGCCATGAGCCCGAGGATCGACCAGCCCTGCGCGCGCACGAAGCCGAACCCCCAGGGCAGGCGGTCGGCCGCGTGGTCCAGCACATGATCGAGATTCTCGAAGGTGACGACCAGCGTATCGCCGCCGCGCAGATGCAGCGCGCTGTGCTCGGCCCCAAGCTCGCGATAGAAGCCGCCGGCATCGCCGATGCGCATCATCTCGCGCCGCCATGCGTCGCGGTCGGGGGAGGGCGATGCCTCAGCCATCCTGCATCCCCCGGTAAAGCGCCGCGCTGTCGGGCTGCGCCAGCGCCGCGGCGATGCAGGCGCGGTGCCAGCCCACCGCCCTTGCATGCAGCGCGGCCAGCCGGGCATCGGCCATCAGCGCGGCGTGGCGGTCGCGCATCGCGGCCAGCCGCGGGGCGATGGTCAGGTCGGGCTGTTCGTTGCGGTTCATCCGCATCCAGTAGTCCAGGCTGCGCGCGATCCCGCCATGCGCGGCGCCCTTGAGCGATTTCACCAGAAAGGATTGCCGCGCGCGCACCGCGTAGTGATTGAGCTGGGCCAGCCCATAGCCCAGGCTGTCCTGCGCGCTGCGCCAGTTGCCCCGGGTCAGTTCGCGATAGCGCGCGGGCATCGGCTGGCCCGAGCCGTTCACCCAGCGCAGCCCCGTCCAGTCGCCGCCCGCGGGCGCCAGCGGCCGGTGGGTGCCCAGCCGGGCAAAGGCGGCGCTGCGCAGCAGGGTCTTGAACCCCCAGGCCTGGGCGGGGCGCGGGCAATGCAGCGGGGCCGCGCGCGTGAACCGCTCGGTCAGGAAGCCGGGGTCGTAGCGGTCGATGCCGGAATCGCCGAACAGCCGCCAGGTGATCGAAATGGCGTCGGGATGCCCGGCACCGGCGATCAGGTCATGGACCGACCCATCCCCGGCATGGATGTTGAGATATTCGTCCGCATCCAGGACCATCGCCCAGCCATGCGCGCGATAGACCGGCTCGCGCAGCGCGCGCCTATAGGCGCGGATCTGGTAGCTTGCGCGCTGGCCCGGATGGCGGGTGTTGTCGCGGTGGGTGGCGATGCCCAGTTCGGCAAGCCGGGCCACCATCGCGTCGGTGCCGTCGGAACAATCATTGGTGAAGATCAGGAAATGGTCGAAGCCGATGGACTGGTGATAGGCGATCCATTCGGGCAGGATCGCGCCTTCGTCCTTCATGCAGGTGATGGCCAGCACGCCGGGTCGCGCCGCGCCGCCGGGCGTGGCGTCGGTCGGGGGATGTGCGTGCCATGTCTCGGCCATGACGGCCCTTTCGTTGCGCCCGCGCGGGTTTGGCGGCAGAGTGCAACGCATTCTCGAAATTTTTCCTTACCGGCGGCTGCCCGGACCGGCGCAAGTTGCATGGATTACATAATCTTGCTTATCCGCCTGACCTGAGCCGACAGGTCCGAGGAATTTCCCTAAAAACGAAAGCTCTCCGTCGGGCTGTCTGGGGGCGGTGTTAACCTTTCGGTGCCACGAGAGGGGCAGGTGATACCGCAAAAGGTCTGCCGTGCGCCCTCTGGTCCGTCTCTTTCCGCCGCCGATCCGCGCGGCCCTGACCAAGCATCCCAGCCCCGAGGATGTGGCGAGTGTCGTCAATGGCACGTCTGTCGCGACCTTCGTCACCGCGCTGAATGCGGTCATCTACGCCATCAGCGCCTTTGATGGCGAGGCGATGTCCTTCCTTCTGGTCTGGCTTGGCGCCGTCCTTGCGCTGTCGCTGACGCTTGCGCGGATGTCGGCCCGGGCGGTGCGGCGGACGGTGACGCGGGTTTCGTCCCGCGCGGCGCGCAGGCTGATCGTGACCTCGGTGCTGTTTGCCCTGCCCTGGGCGGCGCTGCCGATCCATGTCGTGGGGCTGCGCGGTGCGGGCGAGCCGATGGTCGTGCTGATGATCTGCATCGGCATGCTGGCCGGCGGTGCCTTCATGCTGCACCGCACCTTTGTCGCCGCGCTGGCCTTCATGGCGCCGATCCTGGCGGCGGCCATCGTCTCGTACCATCTGGGCGGCTGGACCCATGCCTGGCCATTGACGGCCTATTCCTGCGCCTATGGCCTGTTCCTGGCCTATTTCGCCTATTCCACGGGCGAAACCGCGCGCCGGCACGATACCTCGGTCGCGGCGCTGTCGCGCGCGGTCGATGACCTGCGCAAGGCGCATGAGGACAATTACCTGCTGGCCAATATCGACGACACCACCGGCCTGCCCAACCGCAAGGCGTTCAAGGCCCTGCTGCGCGAGGCGGCCGAGCGCTACCGGCAGGAGGATGCCGGGTTCTCGGTGCTGCTGCTGGATCTGGACCGGTTCAAGAATGTCAACGACCTGTTCGGCCATGGCGTCGGCGACGAGCTTCTGGCCGAGATCGCGCGGCGGCTGCGCGACAACCTGTCGGCCCGCGATGTCGTGGCCCGGCTGGGCGGGGACGAGTTCGCGGTGATCCTGGTCGAGGTCAGCGACGAGCCGACGATCCGGGTCGTGGCCGAGCGGCTGATGCAGGCGTTGCAGCAACCGGCGCGGCTGGCGGGGCGGCAGCTGCATCCCGGCGCCTCGATCGGCGCGGTGATCTGCCCCGACGACGCGACCGATCCGGTCGAGTTGCTGCAAAAGGCCGATCTGGGGCTGAACCGCGCCAAGGAGGACGGCCGCGGCCAATGCGTCAAGTTCAATGCCCAGTTGCGCGAACGGCTGATCGCGAATGACACGATCGAGGCGGGCCTGCGCCAGGCGCTGAGGGACGAGCTGATCCATGTGCAGTACCAGCCCAAGCTGGCGCTGTCCGATGGCCGCCTGCTGGGGGCCGAGGCGCTGGTACGCTGGCGGGCGGCGGATGGGTTCATGGTGCCGCCGGACTGCTTTCTGACCATCGCCGCCGAGCGCGGGCTGTTGCCGCACCTGTCGCGCCGCATCGCCGAGGCGGTGGCGGACGATATCCTGTCCTTGCGCCGGGCCGGGTTGGATCCGGGCAAGATCGCGCTGAACATCCATCCCGACGACATCAAGTCGCCCGAACTCTTGATGGAAACCATCGAGATGTTCGAGGCGCGCGGCATCGACGGCCGCCACCTGATGCTTGAGATCACCGAAGGCTGCTTTATCGGCCGCGGCACCGACATGGTCAGCATGGTGCTCGATACGCTGGCCGAACGCGGCTATGAACTGTCGCTGGACGATTTCGGCACCGGGCATGCGTCGCTGTCGCATCTCAAGAAGATCCCGGTCGCCGAGATCAAGATCGACCGCAGTTTCATCGCGGGGATCGCGGTGCGGCGCGACGACCGCGCCATCGTTGCCGCCATCGCCGAGATCGCCGGCGGCATGGGCATCCGGTCGGTCGCCGAGGGGGTCGAGGAGGCCGCGCAGCGCGACATCCTTCTGGGCATGGGCATCGAGGTGGGACAGGGCTATCTGTGGGCGCGGCCGATGTCGGCGCAAAGCTTTGCCGATTATCTTGGCCAGCGCGGGCGTGCCGCCGGATAGGCGGCGGGCGGCTCAGCAGATGCGCGGCAATTGCTCGCCCACCAGCATGTCGACGATGCGGCTGCCGCCGAAGACGGTGCGCATCCGCACCTGGCCCGGATGCGCCGCGACCGCCCGCCCGATGGCCACCGCGCCACGCCCTTCGGGCCGGGCGCGCATCGCCGCCAGCGCGGCGGGGGCCTGCGCCTCGGGGACAAAGGCGACCAGCGTGCCCTCGTTCGCCAGATAAAGCGGGTCGAGGCCGAGGATTTCGCACATGCCGCGCACCTCGTCGCGCAGGGGCAGCGCGTCTTCGTCGATCTCGATCCCCAGGGCGGCGGCGGCTGCCATCTCGTTCAGCGCCGAGGCCAGCCCGCCGCGGGTCGCATCGCGCGCGGCGCGGGTGCCCGGCGCGGCGGCGATCACCGCTTCCATCAGGTGGCCAAGGCTCTGGCAGTCCGAGACAAGATCGGTCGACAGCGCCAGATCGCCCCGCGCGGCCAGGATGGTGGCGCCGTGATCGCCCAGAACGCCGTTGACGATGGCGACATCGCCGGGGCGGATCAGGTCGGCGGCAAGGTTGCGGCCGGGCGGGATCACGCCCACGCCGGTCGTGGTGACGAACAGCCCGTCGGCGGCGCCGCGGCCGACGACCTTGGTATCGCCGGTGACGATCTGCACCCCTGCCCGCGCGGCCTCTTGCGCCATGGTGGCGACGATCCGGCGCAACAGGTCGATCTCGGTGCCCTCCTCGATGATGAAGGCGGCCGACAGCCATAGCGGCCGCGCGCCGCCCACCGCCAGATCGTTGACCGTGCCGCAGATCGCCAGCTTGCCGATATCGCCGCCGGGAAATTCCAGCGGCGTCACCACGAAACTGTCGGTGGTCAGCGCCAGCCGCGCGCCGGGATCCGACAGCGCGGGATGGGACAGGCGGGCCTGATCCTCGGCGGTCTGGGGCTGGAAGGCGGTGGCGAACACGCTGTCGATCAGGTCGCGCATCGCCCGCCCGCCGCCGCCATGGGACAGCGTCACGCGGGTATCGCGCAGGCGGCGGGGCGCGTTCATTCCGCCGCCTCGCGGCCGCGCGCGCCGCCATATTGCCAATAGGCCGCGCAGGCCCCTTCGGAGCTGACCATCAGCGCGCCCAGCGGCATGTCGGGGGTGCAGCCCTGGCCGAATTGCGGGCAGGCGGTGGGGCGGATGCGGCCGGTCATCACCGCCCCGCAGGCGCAGCCCTCGGGTTCGGGCACATGGCGCGGCCCGGCGGCATAGCCCACGCCGAATTTCTCCTCGGCATCGAAGGCGGCATATTTCGCGCGGATGCGCAGCCCCGAGGCGTCGATCTCGCCAAGGCCGCGCCATTCGAAACTGGGGCGGCGTTCATAGACATCGGCGATGGCGGCCAGGCTGACGGGGTTGCCATGTTCGGGCACGACGCGGGCATACTGGTTTTCCACCTCTGCCCGGCGCTGGTGGATCTGGTCCAGCACCATCAGCACCGATTGCAACAGGTCCAGCGGCTCGAACCCCGCGACCACGATGGGCTTGCCGTAATCCTGCGCGATGAAATCATAGGGATGGGTGCCGATCACCATCGACACATGGCCCGGCCCGATGAAGCCGTCCAGCACCATATGCGGGTCGTCCAGCAGCGCGCGGATCGGTTCGGGCACCGTGATGTGATTGCAGAAGACGCTGAAATTGGGCAGGTTTTCGCGCGCCGCCTGCTGGATCGACAGCGCGGTAGAGGGGGTCGTGGTCTCGAAGCCGAGGCCGAAGAACACCACTTCGCGGCCGGGATTGCGCCGCGCCAGTTCCAGCGCGTCGAGCGGGGAATAGACCATGCGGATATCGGCGCCCTCGGCCTTGGCCTGCATCAGCGACTTGCGCGTGCCGGGCACCCGCATCGCATCGCCGAAGGTGGTAAAGATCACCTCTGGCCGTTCCGCGATTTCCACGCATTCGTCCACGCGGCTCATCGGCAGCACGCAGACCGGGCAGCCGGGGCCGTGGATGAACTCGACCCCCTCATGCACCAGCTTGTCCAGCCCGAAGCGAAAGATCGCATGGGTGTGGCCGCCGCAGATTTCCATGATGTGAACGGGTTTCTCGCGTGTGGCGCCGATGGCATCGGCCACCTGTGCGATGCGGGCCAGAAGGGCGCGGGCGGCTTTCGGGTCGCGGAATTCGGTGGCGTATTTCATGCCCCCCCCTCCAGCGCCTTCTGCCCCTCGGCCATGGCCTCCAGCGCCTCCTGGGCCTCGCCCAGATCGCGCAGGGCGTCCAGCGTGCGCGCGGCCTCGTCCGCGTCGATCAGGGCCATGGCAAAGCCGACATGGATCAGCGCCCATTCGCCCACCAGCGCGGCGATGGGGCGGTCCAGCACGCAGGCGATGTTGACCTCGCGGCGCACGCCAGACACCTCGGCCAGGGCGGTCATGCGGGTCTCGTCGGTGATGGCCACGATCCGGCCGGGGATGCCAAGGCACATCTCAGTCCTCCTCCTCGTCCTGCGTCACGCGGCCCGACGGGTCGGCGATGCCGTAGCGGTCGAGTTTGGCGCGCAGCCCCACCCGGGACAGGCCCAGTTCGGCGGCCGCGCGGCTCTTGTTCCAGCGATGGCGGGTCAGCGTTTCGCGCAGGATGCGCATTTCCATCAGTTCCACCCGGTCCTTGAGCGTGCCATCCGCGGTCAGCGCCGCCTCGGCCGAGCGGTCGGCGCCCTCCTCGCCCGGGGGGGCCTGAAGGATGTGGCGCGAGATCAGGTCGGCGCCCAGAACGGTATCCTGGGCAAAGACCAGCATGCGCGTGATCTCGTTCCTCAACTCGCGCAGGTTGCCGGGCCAGTCGTGGTTTTCCAGAAACCCCAGCGCCGCCTCGTCCAGCCCATGCACCGGCTTGCCATGCTGGGCGGCCAGATCGTCCAGCATCGCCTGGGCCAGGATCGCGACATCGCCGCGCCGGGCGCGCAGCGGCGGCACCGCGATCTCGCCCGCGGCAAGCGCGAAATAGAGATCGGCGCGAAACGCCCCCTCGGCCACGCGCGCGCGCAGGTCGCAGCCCGCGCCGCAGATCAGCCGCAGGTTCGAGCGCAGCGTTTCCTGCCCGCCGACCGGGGTAAAGGCGCCCTCGGTCAGCACCCGCAGGATCGCCAGTTGCAATCCCGGCGAGGCGGTTTCGATCCCGCCAAGGTAAAGCGTGCCGCGATCGGCCTTCTGGATCAGGCCGATCCGCGCCACCCCGCCCAGGGCGATGCCGCGCTTGGCGCCCATCAGTTCGATCAGCGCCAGATCCTCGGGCAGGCCGGCAAGGTTGAGGTCGTAGAACGGCTTGTCCGACCGCAGCGAGCCGTAATGCATGGCCCGCGCGATCTGTGCCTTGGCGGAACCCGGCTCGCCGACCAGCAGCACCGGCACGTCGAAGGTGGCGAACTGGCGGGCGGCGGCGATGGTGGCGTTCATCGGCGAATGGGGCGCGCGCAGCACGGTTTCGAACCCCATGCCCTCGCGCAGCGCGCGGCGGCGCTTTTCCAGCCGCGACTCGGCGGTCGAACTGAGCAGCCGCATTTCCAGCGCCAGCCGCTCGTTCTCGCGCGCGAGATGGAACAGGCGGGCGGCGTTGCGCACGGCGACCAGCAATTGTTCGGGATGCCAGGGCTTGGTCAGGAACTGGTGGATGCCGGCGGCGTTGATCGCCTCGATCATCGCGCCGGGATCGGTGTAGCCGGTAATCAGCAGGCGCACGGTTTCGGGCCAGCGTTCGCGGATCTCGGCCAGGAAGGCGACGCCGGTCTGGCCCGGCATGCGCTGGTCGCAGATCACCACCTGCACCCATTCCTGTTCCAGCAGACGCGCCGCCTCGGCCGCGCCGGGCGCGGTCAGCACGTGGAATTCGTCCTCCAGCGCCATGCGCATCGCCGCCAGCGAATGCGGCTCGTCATCGACCAGCAGGATCGCGGGAGCGGCAGCGTCGCGCGGCATCAGGCCGCCCCGCCGGATTTCGCGGCAAGACCGGCGCGCAGCCAGTCGATCCAGGCCGCCATCCCCTCGCCGGTCCGGGCCGAGACGCGCAGGATCGCGATGTCGGGATTCACCCGGCGCAGGTTCGCCTCGTAGGCGTCGAGATCGGCGTCGCAATGCGGGGCAAGGTCGGTCTTGTTCAGGATCGCCAGCCGGGCGGCGGTGAACATGTCGGGATATTTCAGGGGCTTGTCCTCGCCCTCGGTGACCGAGAGGATCGCGACCTTGGCATCCTCGCCCAGATCGAAGGCGGCGGGGCAGACCAGGTTGCCGACATTCTCGATGAACAGAAGCGCGCCGCGGGGAAGGCCAAGGTGGTCCATCGCGTGGGCGACCATATGCGCGTCCAGATGGCAGCCCTTGCCGGTATTGACCTGGATCGCGGGGGCGCCGGTGGCGCGGATGCGGTCGGCATCGTTGCTGGTCTGCTGGTCGCCCTCGATCACGGCCAGCGGCTGGCCGTCCAGCATGGCGATGGTCCGGCACAGAAGCGTCGTCTTGCCAGAGCCGGGCGAGGAGACGAGGTTGACCGCAAAGGCCCCCAGCGCCCTGAGCACGCGGCGGTTGCCGCTGGCATGGGCGTCGTTCTTCGACAGGATGTCGGTCTCGATCTCGATCAGGCGGGCCTGGCTGACACCCGCAACGGCAACCCCCGCCGCGCCCTGGCCGAAATGCAGGTCGCCCTGCGGGCCGTGATGGTGGTGCCCGTGGTCATGCCCGTGGTCGTGGTCATGGTGGTGATGGTGATGCCCGTGGCCGTGGGGGTGATCGTGGTCATGGCTGTGCGCCTTGCCCTCGGTCGTTGCCGTGCCGCATCCGCAAACCGTACACATCAGATCACCTCCATATCCCTGATCCGCATCTCGTCGCCCGCAACGGGCATCAGCCGCCCGCCGCCGCATTGCGGGCACGGGTCCAGCCGTTCGGCGATCTCGACCTCGTCGCCGCAATCATAGCAGAGCGCGCGGCCGGGCAGGTCGATCATCTCGAGCCGTGCGCCCTCGGCCGGGCTGCCGCGCATCACCACGTCAAAGGCGAATTCCAGCGCCTGTTTCTCGACGCCCGCGAAGCGGCCGATTTCCAGCCGCAGCGTGCGGACCGCGGAAAAGCCATGCGCGCGGGCCTGATCCTCGACGATCCCGCGGATGCCTTCGCAGAGCGACATCTCATGCATTCTGGGCCTCGCGGATGGTCACGGCGATGCAGGGGTCGAGGATGTCGACGACAAGCGGCGCCAGATGCGCCCGGGCGGGGGGCAGCGTGGCCAGCGCCTGCGCCAGCGCGCCGCCCGGCGCCAGCAGGTGATCGGTGGGCGTCATGCGGGCAAAGGCGGTGACGCGCCCGGCGCCGACGCGCGCGGACAGGGCATAACACCCGCGCGCGGCGGGGACGAAGACCCAGTTGCCCTGCCTGCGGGGCGCCAGATCGGCCCGGCCCGCGGCCAGCGCGTCCAGATCGGCCAGCCGCGCCAGCGCCCGCCAGAGCGGCCCGCGCCCGAACCGCGATTCCGTGGCGGACAGCAGGGGGGCATCGGCATTGCGCGCGGCGGGGGTGTTTTCCTGGGCCAGCGCGGCGACCAGCGTTTCGGGGCGCGGCGCGGGCAGGTCGGCCACCGCCTCGCCGGGGGCGAAGGCGTCGGCGATGGCGGCCAGAACCGGCGCGACACCCGCGCCCGCGGCCAGCCAGCGCGGGAAATCGTCGGGGTCGGGCAGGCGCGCGGCGGGACCGAAGATCGCGGCCCCCAGCGCCCCGGGGCCGGGCAGCGGGGCGGGCGGCAGGCCCAGCCGCCGCGGCCAGAGCACGCAGAACCGGGCCAGATGTTCGTGGAGTATCTCGCACCCAAGGGCGGCGTGATCCTGGGGGCCGAGGGGCAGGCCAAGCGCCAGCCGCGCGCCCATGCCCTGCGCCGCGCGGCAGAGGTTGAAGAGCCGCGGCAACAGCTCGGCGGCCTCAAGGGGGGTGCGGCCCAGCAGCAACGCCTCGACCGGCGCGGGCACGGGGGGGCGGATGCGCACCCCCCCCGGCGTCAGCGCGATGTCGAGCGCGGCAAGGCTCATTCCCCCGGCGCCCCCGCGGCCAGCCCGCCCGAGATCACCGCCCGGCGCGAGGGTTGCGGGGCGGGTGCGGGGGGCGCAAGTTCGGCCACGCGCGCGGCGCGGATCTCGGCGGCGCGGTCGGTCTCGTCCCGGTTCTCGGGGCGGAACAGTTCGGTCATCACCGCGCGGGCGACCTCGACCACCTGCAACTGGCTGGGAAAATCGCCCATCGGCGAGAACAGCGAGCACGCCTTGTAGCCGCCCACCATCGGCCGGACATTGTGCAGGAATTCGTAGATGCCCGAGGGGAAGACGATTTCCTCTTTGGTGCCGGGGGTCAGGGTGGACCAGTCCTCGCCCTCGGCGGGCAGCATCACAAGGTTCATGCACCAGGGCGCGACCAGCACCCCCAGCGCGCGGCCCTCATGCGCGACAAAGCCCACCGCCTCGACATGCAGGGCCTTGTTGCAGAGCGGCACGTCGCGCATCTTGGCATGCCAGATCTCGCGGAAATCGGCTTCGAGTGCGGCGGCGCGGGTGGCGATCCGCGCGGCAAGGGCGTCGGCATCGGGATCGGCGCGCAGCAGGAAACTGGCGCGTGGGGCGTCGCAATTGGGGCAGGTCCAGTCGTCGGGCAGCGCGGAAAAGGGGGTGCCGGGCAGCACCTGGCGAAAGGCGTCGCCCTCGGCCGGGTCATAGACCGCCCAGCAGATCCGGCATTCCAGGATCGCGGCGGGGCCGTGGGCGGCAGGATCGCCGGGCTGCGCGCTCATCCGATCGCCTCCAGCACCTCGTCCAGACGTTCGGCGCTGTCGGCCAGATCCTCGGGCGCGGCCAGCGCGACCAGCGGCATGTCCGTCACCTCGAACGTGTCGAGGATGAGCGTATCCATCGAGTTGTAGAACCGCACCCGCCAGACGAAGGGCGTGGCCGTCGCCTCGATCCGGCAATTGCCATAGCCGCGCGACAGGATGGTGACGGCGCCCTGCCCCAGCCCGTCGTCAAGCCAGTCCAGATCGCCCTGCGTATGGGGCAGCAGCGTCAGGTTGAGCACATGCGGGTCGGTGCCGGGGCGGAAGGCGGCGGATTTGTCCAGCAGTTCGGCCAGCAGCGCGGGCGCGTTGAACACGTCCGGCCCGCGGGGCGCATCGAGCCCCAGCCCCGGGCGCACCGGGTCGAAGGCCGCCAGCGCGCGGGCGGGCACGGCGCCGATCTCGACCCGGTCGACGCCTGCGCCCAGCACCTGCCAGACCCCGGCAAAGACGCTTTCCTGCACCGCGACCGAGGGGATGCCGCGGATCTTCATCGACACCTCGCCCTGGCCCAGCGTTTCGGCGATCAGCTTGCGCGCGGCCGGCGCCATGCCTGACAGCACGATGCTGGCGCCCGCGCCGGTTTCGGCGCTGTGGGCGCAGGCGCGGGCGATGCGGGCCAGAACCTCGCGCGCGGGGGCGGCGGCGTCGGCATCGGTGATGTCGGGGATGCGGGGCTCGAACACGCGCATGCCCGAGGGCATGGGCAGGTAGCTGGGGGCATCCTCGCCCTCGCCGGGCTGGGCGCCGGGGCCGAAGCCGGTGGGGGGCAAGAGAAAACTCGTGACCATGTGGCCTCCTCTCAGGCGTCTGTCAGCGACAGGATATGCGCGGTGCGCGCAAGGTAATCGTCCCAGTCGCGGATCTTCTGGATGTCGCCGAGAAACTGCCCGGCGCGAAAGAACAGGAAACCCGGTGTCTTGAGCGCGCGGTGGGCCTCGCGCAGCTCGGCCTCGATCGCATCATCGACGATGGCGCAGTCGAAGGCGCCCTGAAAGGCGGCGGCAAGCTCGGGCAGGATCACCGCGGCGTCGGCGGTTTCAAGGTTGCGCACCGGATCGCCGGGGATGAACAGGCAATGCGCGCCGGGCGCCCCGGCAAAGGCGGCAACCGCTTCCATGCTGTCCAGCCGCGGCCAGTGCAGGTCGGTTTCAAGGCGGGCGATCAGCGGGTGGGTCATGGCATCATCCCTGGCTTTGGCCGGCATCGAGTGCGGCCTGAAGATGCGGGGGCAGGCTGGGCGTGCGCGCGTCGAGATCGGCAAAGGCATCGCCCAGCTCGCCGCCCGCCATCACGGCGCGCAGACCGGCAAGGGCGGCGGCGATCTTCTGCGCCTCGTCTGCGTCGATCACGGCGCGCGCGCTGCCCAGAAAGGTCAGCACCCAGTCGCCGGGCCGCGCCTGAGGCGTCAGCGACAGGTCGATCAGCGCCTCGTCCGCGCCATCGCTGGCGCGCGCGGCGATGCCGTCGACGGACAGGATGCGCATGGGCAGGCCGACGCACATCACCCGGCCCCCGGAAAGAAGCGGGCATCGCCGATGCGGCAGGCATCCGTTTCCGAGGGGCGCCCGCCCTCATAGGCGTCGCGGCGGAGCGCGGGGTCGGCAAGATCATGGGTGTCGGTCCGGCCCGGCCGCACCTCGACGCCCCAGGCGGCCAGTTCGGCCAGCCCCGCCGCGATGGCCGGGCCGATCTGTGCGGCGGCGATGGCGGTCAGCCCGCCGCCGTAATCCTCCAGCTCGGCGGGCTGGCAGCCGATCAGGGTCATGCGCGCGGGCAGGCAGCCCTTGAACGCGGCGGTGGCCAGAACGTCCTGGAACCCGGTCTGGTGCAGGCTCATCTTCTTGGCGCCCATGAAGGCGGGCACCTCGTCGTCGCGCACGATCTTGAGCGTGCCGGGCGCAAGGCCGTAATCGACGGCATCAAAGACCAGAAGCGAGCCCATCCCTTCGAGGAAGGGCAGCAGGTAAAGCCCCTGCGTGCCGCCATCGAGCAGGCGCACGCCGGGGCCGAAGGCATGACTTTCGGCCAGCGCCTCGACACAGCGCGGGCCGAAGCCCTCGTCGGCCCAGAGCAGGTTGCCGATGCCGAGGATCAGGACGGAGTCGGATGGCGCGGCTGGCATTGGTCCCTCCCTGAACCGGTGCTGGCTGCGAATTTTTCGCATGATGATCTGAGGCAAGATTATGCCGGGCCGGGCGGGCTGGCAGCGCGGAATTGCGGCGCGCTGCGACATTGTGACAAGCCCCTGTCGGGCAAGGGAAAAGACGGTATTCCCGGGTATACACCGGGGCGCAAATCGGAAAGTTGCTTGCCGGTTTTGGTTCTGATGCGGAAGGGGGGCTGCCAAAAGGAAAGGCGCGGCCCAGGGGGATCGGGCCGCGCCTCGGGGTACCGGATCACTCGTGACTCGACTTATTCAACCCGGTTGTCCTTGAAGGTCCGCCAGCCCGACACGATCGTGGTCAGCATGGATTGGCGGGACATGATGTCTTCGCGCAGCGCCGCGTAGATATGGATGATGGCGAAGATGGTGATCGCCCACATGCCCAGATGGTGCAGCGTGTGCAGCCGCTGGGTGTTGGAGACCATCTCGATCACCCAGCCGAACAGCGCGTAATAGATCGAGTCCTGCCCCGCCCCTTCGGCATAAAGCGCGAAGCCCGTGATGATCATGAAGGTCATGCCCAGCGTGATGAAGGTGAACATCGCGAAATGGGCCAGCGGGTTGTGGCCGATGTATTTCTTGGGCTCGGCTTCGAGAAAGGCGTACCAGCGGGCTTCGAAGATCAGTTCCTTCCACCAGCGGACGCGCCAGAACGGGATGTAGAACAATTGCCGCGCATGGCGGTTGCCGACGAAGGCCCAGTAGATGCGCGCCGCAAAGGCCACCGTCAGGATCATCCCGGCGGCGAAATGGGCAAAGCGGATATAGCCGAACAGGAACTGGTCGGTGGCCTCGGCGATTTCCATGGTGGGGGGGGGCGAGCCGATCAGGTAGCCGGTGATGATCAGGACCGTGATCGTGGCGGCGTTGACCCAGTGCCAGATGCGCACCGGTGCCTCGTAGACATAGATGGCGGCCTGCAACCGCAGGCTTTCGATGTCCTCGGGGCGCGCGCCGCCGGTCAGGCGCGCGGCCTCCAGCGGGGTGGGCGCGTCGGGGTTGGGGATGTGGATCGGGGTGTCGGTGCGGAAGTCGGTCATGGCCCCGCCCTCAGCCCGAGACGAGCCAGGCGCCCGACGCGGCGATGCCCGCCCCCGCCGCCTTGCGCAGCACGCCCGCGCTGCGCAGCCGCGACACGGCGCGGGCCAGCCCGATGCCGACAAGATGCAGCGCACCGGTCGCGATCAGGAAGCCCGCCAGATAGGCCGCCGCCTGCCCCGTCGCCTCGGTCGCGTGGGCATGGCCGTGGCAGAGGCCGAACCCCGCGATGGCCGCCAGCGAGGCCAGCGTCAGCCCGCGCGACTGCCCGGCATGGGCAAAGACGGTCAGCACGCCGAAGACCAGCACCGAGGCCGCGATCAGCCCCTCGACGCCGGGGATCGGCACGCCCGACCAGGACAGCCCCGCCCCGGCGACCATCGCCGACATGAAGGCCGCCGCGCCGCCCCAGACACGGGCCGGCAGCACGAAGCCCGACCACAGCCCCACCGCCAGCATCGCCAGCAGATGATCGAGCCCGAGGATCGGGTGGGCCAGCCCGTGGACCAGCCCCGAGGTTGTGCCCTGCCCGGTATGGGCCAGCGCGGGGGCGGCAATCGCGGCCAGCGCCGCGGCTAGGATCAGTCGTTTCATCGGGTCTCCCTCCCTCAGCGGACCTTGACCCGGGTCAGTTCCTGACCGTCGGGCGACATGACATGGGTGGAACAGGCCAGGCAGGGGTCGAAACTGTGCAGCGTGCGCAGGATCTCGACCGGTTCTTCGGGGCGTTCCATCCGGGTGTTCATCAGCGCCGCCTCGAAGGCGCCGATATTGCCCGCCGTGTCGCGCGGGCTGCCGTTCCAGGTGGTGGGCACGACGCATTGGTAATTCTCGATGCGCCCCGCCTTGATCTGCACCCAATGGCCAAGCGCGCCGCGCGGTGCCTCGGTCATGCCGACGCCCTTGCATTCCTTTGGCCAGGTCTTCGGCTCCCATTTCTCGACATTCGCGGTGGCGCTGTCGCCGTTGCGGATGGTGGTCACCAGCTTGTCGAAGAAATGCTTTTGCAGCCGCGCGCAATATTCCGCCTCGAGCGCGCGGGCGGCGGTGCGGCCCAGCGTCGAGAACAGCGCCGATACCGGCAGGTCCATGGTGCGCAAAAGCCCCTCGACCTGGTTCTTTATGTCCTCGTGGCCCTTGGCATAGCCCACGACATAGCGGGCAAGCGGGCCCACCTCCATCGCGTGACCCTTCCAGCGCGGGGCCTTGATCCAGGAATATTTCGCCGCCTCGTCGATCTGTTCGATATGGGTGCGGCTGCCCCTGGAATTGGGGCCCAGCTCGAATTTCGGCTCGGTCACGCCATCCCAGGGATGCAGGCCCTTGCCCGGCTCGCCATAGGAATACCACGAGTGATCGACGAATTCCTGCACCTGTTCGGGGTCGCGCACATCGACGTCATGCACCTCGTTGAGGTTGCCGTTGATGATCGCGCCGCGCGGCAGGTGAAGCTGGTCGGCCGAGAAATCGTTGGGATGCTCGGGGATGTCGCCATAGGCCAGCACCGACTGGCCGGACAGGCCGCCGCCGTAAAGCCAGTTCTTGTAGAACCCGCCGATCGCGACCACGTCGGGCAGATAGACGTTGTTCACGAAATCCCGGCACAGGTCGATGATCGAGCTGACAAGGTTCAGCCGTTCCATGTTGATCGCGCCGACCGCGCCCACGCCGTCGATATTGATCGGACAGGGCACGCCGCCCACCAGCCAGTTCGGATGCGGGTTCTTGCCGCCGAAGATGGCGTGGATCTTGACGATCTCCTTTTGCAGATCCAGCGCTTCGAGGTAGTGGGTCGTGGCCATCAGGTCGGCCTCGGGCGGCAACAGATAGGCCGGGTTGTCCCAGTAGCCGTTCTTGAAGATGCCAAGCTGGCCCGATTCCACGAATTTTTTCAGCCGGTTCTGCACATCGCGGAAATAGCCGGGCGAGGACAGCGGATGCGAGGGCGAGACCGCCTGTTGCAGTTCCGATGTCGCCTTGGGATCGGCGCGCAGCGCGTTCACCGGGTTGACCCAGTCCAGTGCGTGCAGGTGGTAGAAATGCACGATATGGTCATGCACCTGAAGGTTCAGCTGCATGATGTTGCGGATCGAGTTGGCGTTCTGCGGGATGGTGATCCCCAGCGCATCCTCGACCGCGCGCACCGATGTCAGCGCGTGGGTGCCGGTGCAGACGCCGCAGATGCGTTCGGTAAAGGCCCAGGCGTCGCGCGGATCGCGGCCCTTGAGGATCACTTCCAGCCCGCGCCACATCGTTCCGGTGGAAACCGCGTTGCGGATGATGCCCTCGTCATCGACATTGACCTCGCAGCGCATGTGGCCTTCGATCCGGGTGACGGGATCGACGACGATGCGGCGGCCGGAATTGTCCAGATCGAAGCCGTTCGGTGTCACGGTCATCTATCAGACCTCCTCTTTGCTGCGGTTATCGTCGGTTTTCTTCTGCGCGCGTTTCAGCGCCGAGGCGGCGATATGGGCGGCGATGCCCGCGCCCACGACGCCGGTGGCGGCAAGGCCGATCTGGTCGGCGGTGGCCTCGACCCCGAATTGCCGGATCGTGGTCAGCCGGTCATAGAAGCTGCCCTGATCCCAGAACCCGTCCTCGGAACAGCCGATGCAGCCATGGCCCGACTGGATCGGGAAGCTGACGCCCTCGTTCCAGCGCACGGTGGAACAGGCGTTGTAGGTGGTCGGCCCCTTGCAGCCCACCTTGTACAGGCAATAGCCCTTGCGCGCGTAGTCGTCGTCCCATTGCTCGACGAATTGCCCGGCATCGAAATGCGGGCGGCGATAGCATTTGTCGTGGATGCGCTGGGAATAGAACATCGCCGGGCGGCCCTGCCGGTCCAGCGGGGGCAGCCGGTCGAAGGTCAGCATGTAGGTGATGACGCCGGTCATCACCTCGGCAATCGGCGGGCAGCCGGGCACCTTGATGATCGGCTTGTCGGTGATGACCTTGTGAACCGGGGTTGCGCGGGTGGGGTTCGGCGCGGCGGCCTGCACGCAGCCATAGGACGCACACGATCCCCACGAGATGATCGCCTTGGCGTCCTTGGCGACATGGCGCAGCTTCTCGACAAAGGGCTTGCCGCCCTGAAAGCAGAACATCCCGTCCTCGTTCAGCGGCGGGTTGCCCTCGACCGCAAGGATGTAATTGCCCCGATGCGCGTCGATCGCCTCTTCCATCGCGTCCAGCGCGTGCTTTCCGGCCGCGGCCATCAGCACATGCGAATAATCGAGCGAGATCATCGACAGCACCACATCCTTGGCCAGCGGATGCGCGCCGCGGATGAAGCTTTCGCTGCAACAGGTGCATTCCAGCCCGTTGATCCAGATCACCGGGGTCCGGGGCTTGGTTTCCATCGCATGCGCGATCTTCGGCACGAAGGCGGGGCCAAGCCCCAGCGCCGAGGCGGTCAGCGAGCAGTATTTCATGAAGCTGCGCCGGGTGATCCCCTGCCGGCGCATCACGTCATAGAAGGTTTCGATCTGGGCCAAGTCGTCCTCCCTGTGCGGTGGTCCGGGCGGCTTGGGCGCGGACCGTCAGTATCCCAGCGTATGCAAGCAGGGGCGCAGGCATCGGTGCAAAGGAAATTTCGGCCGGCGGGGGATTTCGCGATTTCTTGGCAGATCAATGGGTTATGCGGTTTCGGGGCGGGGCTGGCCATGTGCGGCCGGTCAGTGGATTGCCAGCCGCAGGCCCGGCCGGTCAGCCGCTTACCGGCCCGGCGATCTGCCTCGCCGCAGCGATCACCGCCTGCCCCAGCGCCAGCCCGCCATCATTGGCCGGGGTTTCGCGGTGGGTCAGCACGGGGACGTCACCCAGCGCGGCCAGCGTTTCGGCCAGCAGGCGGGCGTTCTGGAAACAGCCGCCCGACAGCGCGACGGCCTGCGCCCGGCCCTGTTCGACCAGCGCGCGGGCGGGGGCGGCAAAGGCATGGGCAAGCCCGGCATGGAACCGGGCCGAGATCATGCCGGGCGGCGTGCCCGCGGCCAGATCGGCGGCCAGCGCGTGAAACATCGGCGCGGGGTCGAGCCCGGCAAGGGGATAGGGCGCAGCGGTGATGCCCTCGGCCAGCGCCTCCAGCCGCATCGCGGCCTCGCCCTCATGGCTTTGGCGCGGCTGGCAGAGCCCCAGCGCGGCGGCGACCGCATCGAACAGCCGCCCGGCCGAGGAACAGGCGGGCGCGTTCAGCCCGGCGCGGGCGGCGGCGCGCAGGGTGTCGCGGGGCAGATCGGGGAACAGCCGGTCGGCCAGCGCGCCAAGGCCCGCCTGATCCAGCCGCACCAGCAGGTTGCGCCAGGGCTCGCGCGCTGCCAGATCGCCGCCGACCAGCGGCGCGGGCGTCAGATGCGCGATGCGCAGCGCCCCGCGGTAATCGCCCAGCAGCACCTCGCCGCCCCAGATCGTGCCGTCGGCCCCTGCCCCGGTGCCGTCCAGCACGATCCCCGCCACCGGCCCGGCACCAAGCGGCCACAGGTTTTCGGCAAGGCAGGCGGCCAGATGCGCGTGGTGGTGCTGCACCTCCGCGACCGGCAGGCCAAGGGTGTGGGCGTGCTGCGTCGCGCGATAGAGGGGGTGCGCGTCGCAGGCCACCAGCGCGGGGCGGTGGTCGAAAAGCGCGGTGTAATCGGCGATGGCCTTGAGGAATTCCTCCCATGTCAGGGCCTCGTCCAACTCGCCCAGATGATGCGACAACAGCGCCTGCCCGCCCTTGAGCAGGCAGATCGCGGATTTCATCTGCCCGCCCAGGGCCAGCACGGGCGGCGCATCCTCGAAGCCCGGCGGCAGGGGCAGCGTGCCCGGCACCCGGCCGCGCGCGCGGCGGATCACCATGCGCGGCGCGGCGCGTTCCACGCTGTCATCCAGCCGCCGGGCAATGGCGCGGTCATGCATGAGGAAGGCATCGGCAAAGGCGCCCAGCGTGGCGCGCGCCTCGTCATTGGCGATGGCCTGCGGCTCGCCCGACAGGTTGCCCGAGGTCATCACCAGCGGCCCCGGCACGGCCTCCAGCAACAGGTGGTGCAGGGGCGTTGCGGGCAGCATCACGCCAAGGCAGGCCATGCCGGGGGCGATGCTGTCGGGCAGCGTGCCGGTGCCGCGGACCAGCACGACGGGGGCGGCGGGGTCGTGCAGCAGCGCCAGATCGGCGGGCGTGGGCGCGCAGAAGGCGGCCAGATCATCGGCGCGGGCCATCAGGGCAAAGGGCTTGGCCGGGCGGCGCTTGCGGGCGCGCAGCAGGTCCACCGCGGCCGCATTCGCCGCGTCGCAGGCCAGATGAAAGCCCCCCAGCGCCTTGATCGCGACGATATGGCCCCGGGCCAATGCCTGCGCGGCGCCCGCGATGGGGTCGCCCGGCTGCACCGCGCCCGCGATTTCCAGCCACAGGCGCGGGCCGCACTCGGGGCAGGCGATGGGCTGGGCGTGAAAGCGGCGGTCGGCGGGGTCGTCATAATCCGCGCGGCAGGCGGGGCAGAGCGGGAAATCCGCCATCGTGGTCTGCGCCCGGTCATAGGGCAGCCGGTGCAGGATGCTGAAGCGCGGGCCGCAATGGGTGCAGTTGGTGAAGGGATAGCCGTGGCGGCGGCCGGGCGCGCGGATTTCGGCCAGGCAGTCGGGGCAGGTGGCGGTGTCCGGCGTCACGCGGGTTTCGGCCCCCTGCCCGCGGCTGGCGGCGATCACGAACCCCGCGGGCGGGGTGGCAAAGCGGCAGGGCCGCGACTCGATTGCATCGACGCGGGCCAGGGCCGGGGCGCGGGCGGACAGGGCGGCCTGAAACCCGTCCAGATCGCCGCCGGTGGCGCGGATCAGCACGCCATGGGGGTCGTTGAACACCTCGCCCCGGATGCCGTGATCGCGGGCCAGTTGCCAGACGAAGGGGCGAAAGCCCACGCCCTGCACCTGTCCGCGCACGCGAATTTCGCGGCCCTGCATCAATGCACCGTGCAGACCATGCATGGATCGAAGCTGCGCACGATATGCTGCACCGCGACGGGCGTGGTTTCGCCGGGGCCGACCGGGGCGCCCACGAGGGCGGCTTCCAGCGGGCCGGGCTGGCCTGTGCCGTCGCGGGGGCTGAAATTCCAGGTGGTCGGGGCGACGATCTGATAGCCCGCGATCCGGCCCTTTTCCACCCGCAGCCAATGGCCAAGCGCCCCGCGCGCCGCCTCGACCAGCCCGGCGCCCGTGCCTTCGCGCAGGTCGGGGGCGGGGACCATGAAGCGGGCGGCGGGGTCGATGCCATGGGCCAGCCGTTCCATCAGCATCTGCGTGCGCGCCAGTTCCAGAAGCCGGGCGGCAACCCGGGCCAGCACGCCGCCCCCCGCCAGGTCGCGCGCCAGCGGATGGCCGTCGATCACCTGCCGGGCCAGCGCGCCTGTTTCATGGGTCAGCCCGCCCAGCCGCGGCGCCTTGCACCAGCTATAGGCGGCGTCGCGCATGTCCTCGTCTGGGATGGTCTGGCCGGTTTCGGGATGCGCGGGGGCCCCCAGCATCCAGCTATGGGCGTTGTCCTCGACCAGCCCGCTCAGGTCCAGCGGATGCGCCGCGCCGCCCTGCCAGATGCCGGGCGCAAAGCCATGCCCGCCCCCGGCCGGATAGGCGCCGAAGGACAGGTAGCGCCCGCTGCCCCGCCCCAGCGCGTCAAGGTCCAGATCGGCGGCGATGCGCAGGAACAGGCCCGCATCGCCGGTGTCCCAGCCCATCAGCGCGGCGCGGGTGCTCAGCGCGGCAAATTCCTCGGGCGGGGCGCCGAAGACGACCGTTTCGAGGTAGCGGCGAAAGGCGGTCAGGCTGGCCGCGATGCGCACCTTGTCGCGCGGGCCGGGGGCGCGGGTGACGCCGCCGGGCTGGATGGCAAGGGTATGCGGCCACTTGCCCGCCAGAAGCCCCAATATGTGCATCAGCGCCGCCCGCGCCTCGACCGCCTGGCGCGCCGCGCTGCCCTCGATCGCGGTGAACCGCGCGGCGGCCTGCGCGTGCCATGGCCGCGCGGCGTAGCAGGGCCGGGCGAAATCGGGCATGAAGAACAGGGTGAAATGGGTCAGGTGGTCGGACACGTTCTCGATGGCATGGATCAGGGCGGCCACCGTTTCTCCCTGCGGCGCGGGGGTGTGGCCCCCGGCGGCGGCCAGCGCGCGGGCGGCGGCGGCGGATTGGCTGATCGAGCAGATGCCGCAGATCCGCGGGGTCAGCGTCAGCGCGTCCGAGGGCGGGCGGCCCAGCAGCATCCGTTCGAACCCGCGATAGAGCGGGGCGTTGACGCGGGCCGCGCGCACGCTGCCGCCGGCGATGTCCAGATGCACCTCCAGATCGCCCTCGACGCGGTTGAAGGGGCCGACGATCAGGCGCGTATCGCTCATCCGCGGGGTTTCCGGGGGCTGGGCAGAACCTCGATCCGGTCGGCCACGGCGTTTCTCGACAGCCGTTCGGGCGTTGCGGCCTTGGACAGCGAGGCCAGCGCCATGAACCACGCCTTGGGCATGTCCGAGGGCAGGCCGACGGGGATGCCCGCGACCTTTGGCGTTTCGGTAAAGGCGTGGCGCGGTTCCTCGAATTCCGGCGCGGTGCAGGAGATGCAGGGATAGCCCGCGCGGGTGCAGCTGCCCGACCCGTTCCACGGCCGGATGTTGCAATCGCCCACCGCCTGCGTGCCGACGCAGCCCAGATGTTCCATCATGCAGCCCAGTTCGCAGAGCCGGGTGGCGCTGGCCTTGTATTCGTAGAACTCGTTCTTGGGGCAGCCGTGATGCACCAGATGTTCGGCATAGAAGCGCGGGCGCGCCAGATCGTCCAGATCGCCCGGCCCCAGCGCGCCCGCGGCCAGCAGCAACAGCGTTTCGCTGACCCAGTCCGGATGCGTCGGGCAGCCCGCGACATTGATGACGGGCAGACCGGCGCGGGCGCGGAACTCGGGCGGCAGGATGCCGCCGCCATGCCCGCCCTCGTATTGCAGGCCCGCGGCATCCGAGGGGTTGCCGCCCGCGCTGGTGACACCGCCAAAGGCCGCGCAGGAACCGACCGCGACGACATGGCCCGCCAGCGGCGCCAGCGCGCGCAGCCAGTCCAGCATCGACCGCCCGGTGCCCGAGAGCATCTGGAACCGCCCCGTGCCGCGCGGCCCGCGCGCGATGGCGCCCTCGATGCACAGGATGTCGAGCGGCGTTTCGCCCGAAGCGATCCGATCCAGAAGCGCCGCCGCCTCGGCCCCGGTTTCGGCCGACAGCGCGGGGTGCCACAGCATCCGCAGGCCCGCATCGGCCAGAAGGCTGAGGATGTCGGGATGCTCGGCGCACAGCAGCGACATGGTGCAGCCGCCGCAGCCCGACGCCTGAAGCCACAGGATGTTCATGCGCCCCCCTCGGCCAGCGGCAGGTCGAAACAGAAGCACGCCCCTGCCCCGTCCGGGCAGAGCCGCAGCGCGCCGCCATGTTCCTCGGCGATCTTGTGGCTGATCGCAAGGCCGAGGCCGGTGCCTTTCCCCACCTCCTTGGTGGTGAAGAACGGATCGAAGATCGCCTGTCGCAGATCGTCCGGCACGCCCGGCCCGTTATCGCTGACCGACAGCACCGCGCGGTCGCCCGCGATCCGGGTGGCGACCTCGATCCGGGCGTCGGGCTCGCCTGCGACGGCATCCAGCGCGTTCTGGACGAGGTTCATCACCACCTGCTGGATATGGCCGGGACGGCCGCGCACGATGGCGCGGGGCACGCCGGTCAGGGCGATGCGGACGCCGTGTTCGGTGCCCCGCATCACCCAGGTCGCCGCCACATGCGCGGTTTCGACCAGATCGAACCCGATCATCTCGCCCGTGCCCTCGGCCGAGAGGCGGCGCAGATCCTCGACGATGTCGCGCACCCGTTCGGCGCCTTCGCGCGCGCCCGCGACCGCCTCGCGCAGGTTGCCGATCTCGCGGTCGAGGCGCAATTCCTCGCGCAGGGCGATCAGTTCCTCGCGCGAGGCGCCGGCCTGCACCCGGTCGAAATAGGTTTCGAACTTGGCGGCGTAGCGGTCCAGCGCATGCGCATTGGCATAGACGAAGCTGATCGGGTTGTTCAGCTCATGCGCCACACCGGCCAGCAACCGGCCGAGCGAGGCGAGTTTCTCGTTCCTGACCAGCAGCGCCTGCGCGGCCTTCAGCTCGTCATGGCTTTGTTCCAGTTCGGCATAGGCGCGGCGCAATTCGCCCAGCGGGCGGCCGGTCAGGACATGGCCGGTGATCCGGCCGCGATCGTCCAGCCGGGCGCTGATCGACAGTTCCAGCGGCGCGTCATCGCCGGGGGTGGCCAGGTTCGCCTCGATCGTTTCGGGGGCGCGGTTCAGCGCGACGCGCGCCATCGCTCCGGCCAGCCGGGGGCGATCCTCGGGGCGGAACAGCGTTTCGACCGGCTGCCCGGCAAAGGCGGCCCCCTCGGGGAACGAGGCCGAGACCTCCTCGACCCGGCCGCTGCGCGAGACCACGATCAGGACATCCGAGACCGAGGCCAGGATCGAGGCCAGAAACGAGCGCATCGTCTCAAGCTCGGTATTCTTGCGTTCAAGCTGTTCCTGGTAATCGACAAGATCGGCATAGGTCCGGTCGACGGCGGCCAGAACGTCGGCCCAGACGGAATCGGTCAGCGCGCCGGACGCGGACAGCATGTCCTGTGTCACCTGCTTGGCCATTCCCGATCCTCCGCCGCAAGGATAGCGGCCGGGCGCGCGGCATCAAATCAATTCGGCGCTCAGCCGCGCGGCTTGCCGCTGGAGGCGATGAAATCCCACGCCACCAGCACCACGGTCAGCCCGATCACCAGGCCAAGGTCAAGCCGCGGCACCCCCATCGCGAGGATCCCCACGAACCCCAGGAAGACGGCAAAGGCGAAAAGCGCAATCAGGCGGTCGATCATGGCCGGTCCTTTCCGTCATCTGTCATTGCGCGGCCCAGTCGCAGAGCCATTGCGCGGTTCGCAGCAGTCGCGCGTCATTGCCGGTCTGGCCGACAAGCTGCACGCCCATCGGCAACCCGTTTCCGGCGGTCATCAGCGGCACCGTGACCGCGGGCGTGCCGCACAGCGTCCAGAGCCCGTTGAAGATCGCGCTGCCGGTCGAGCCCAGCCCCTCGGGCGCGGGGCCGGGGGCGGCGGGGCAGAGGATCGCATCGCAGCGTTCGAATATCTCGTCCAGCGCGGCGTTCAGCACCGGTTTCCAGTCGAGCGCGGCCAGGTAGTCGCGCGCGGGGATGGCGTTGCCCTCGTCCAGCGCGGCGCGGGTTTCGTTGGACAAAAGCGCGGGGTCGCGGCCATAGCGGTGATAGTAGCGCGCCATCTCGGCGAAATTGATGCGCCGCCGCTCGGGCTCGGCCTGGGCAAAGGCGGGCGGCAGGGCCACCTCGAAGACCTGATCGCCAAGCGCCTGAACCAGTTCGGCAAGGCCGGCCTGCATCTCGGGATGGGCATCGTCCCAGCCGGGCGGGCGGACAAAGGCGAAGACCGGCCTGACCGGCGGGGCGGCGCGCGCGATCTCGAACAGGCGGGGATGCGGGCCGGGCGCGGTGGCCGGGTCGGCGGCGTCATGGCCGAACAGCGCCTCGGCCAGCAGCGCGGCGCCCAGCGGGTCGGCGGCAAAGACGCCCAGCGTGTCCAGGCTGGGCGATTGCATCAGCACGCCGCGCCGCGGGATCGCGCCGAAGCTGGGCTTGAACCCCGTCACCCCGCAGAAGGAGGCGGGCCGGATCACCGAGCCGCCGGTCTGCGTGCCCACCGCCAGCGGCACCATGCCCGCCGCAACCGCCGCGGCCGACCCCGAGGAGGATCCGCCGGGGGTGTGGGCCGGGTTGTGCGGATTGCGCGTCTTGCCCGGATGCAGGAAGGCCAGTTCGGTCGTCACCGTCTTGCCCATCACGATGGCGCCCGCCGCGCGCAGCCGGTCCACCACAAAGGCATCGCGCTGCGGCACGCGGCCCTCGTCCAGCGCGGCGCCGTTCAGGGTGGGGATTTTCGCGGTGTCGATGACATCCTTCAGCCCCACCGGCAGCCCGTGCAGCGGCCCGATGGCGCGGCCGCTTTCGCGGTGGCGGTCCAGCGCCTCGGCCTGGGCGATGGCGTGATCGCCGTCGAGCCAGGCCCAGGCCTGCACCTCGGGTTCGGTCGCGGCGATGCGGGCCAGGCAGACCTCGACCAGATCGGTGGCGCGGAACTCGCCCGCGGTCAGCTTGTCGCGGATCGCCACCGCGCCCAGCGACAGGGCGGCGGCGGCGGACCGGGCGCGCGGGTTTGCCTTATCCATAGAACAGCCTCGGCAGGTAGTAGACGATATCGGGATAGGCATACATCAGCGCCATCGCCATGAAGACGCAGAACAGGAACGGCATCACCCCGCGGAAGATCGCCGTCAGCTGCACCGAGGGCGGCGCGATGCCCTTGAGGTAATAGGCCGACATCGCCATCGGTGGTGTCAGGAAGCTGGTCTGAAGGTTCAGCGCCACCAGCACGCCGAAGAACAGCGGGTCGATGTCGAAGAATTTCAGCAGCGGCAGGAAGATCGGCACGAAGATGATGATGATCTCGGACCATTCCAGCGGCCAGCCCAGCAGGAAGATGATGAGCTGGGCAAGGATCAGGAATTGCAGCGGCGTCAGGTTCAGGCTTTGCACGAATTCCGAGATCACATGCTCGCCCCCGAGATAGGAGAACACCGCCGAGAAGGTGTAGGAGCCGACGAACAGCCAGCACACCATCGCCGTCGTGCGCACCGTCAGGTAGACGCTTTCGCGCAGCCGCTTGTGGTTCATCGACCGATAGAGCACCGCCAGCAGCATCCCCCCCAGCGCGCCGATGGCCGCCGCCTCGGTCGGGGTGGCAAGGCCGAACAGGATCGAGCCCAGCACCGAGGCGATCAGGAAGGCCAGCGGCAGGAACGAGGTGGCCAGCATCCATGCCAGCTTGACGAAGGGCACGCGCGGCACCTCGTCCTCGGTGGGGCGCGGCGCGACCGAGGGTTGCAGGATCGCGCGGCCCATGACGTAGATCAGGTAAAGCCCGACCAGCGTCAGCCCCGGCAGGAGCGCGGCGGCGTAAAGCCGGACGATGGAGACGCCCGAGGCCGCGGCATAGACGATCAGCATGATCGAGGGCGGGATCAGGATGCCCAGCGTGCCGCCCGCGCAGATGATGCCGCTGGCGAATGACGGGCTGTAGCGCGCCTTGAGCATGGCGGGCAGCGCCAGCAGCCCCATCAGCGTCACCACCGCGCCGACGATGCCGGTTGCCGTGGCGAACAGCGCGCAGGTGATCAGCGCCGCCACCCCCATCGAGCCGGGCACGTTGCGCGCGGCGATGTTCAGCGTGCCGAACAGCCGGTCCACGATATTCGCGCGCTCGACGATATAGCCCATGAACAGGAACAGCGGGATCGCGGTCAGCACCTCGTTCGACATGACCGTATAGGTCTGGTTCACGAACAGGTCGAAGATGCGGTTGTTGAACAGCCCCTGTATCCAGGCGGTCCAGCGGTCCCACATGTCGGCATCCTCGCCGAGCCGGTTGAAGGTCCGCCACATCCGGCCCGCGTCGAAATAGGCGTAGTAGCCAAAGCCGATGCCCATGGCCATCAGCGTGAAGGCGATCGGGAAACCCAGGAAAACGAAGACGATGAACAGCCCCAGCATCATCAGGGCGATTTGCGGGTCCGTCATATGTGGTGATCCCTTTCGGCCTTGTCGACTTCGCGCATCAGCACGTCCTCGGTCTCGAACACGTCCTCGTCGGCGGCCAGCCATTCATTGGTGCGGATCGCCAGGATGCAGCGGCAGACCTGCGCGATGCCCTGCACGAACAGCAACAGCCCGGCCGCGACGATCACCGACTTGAACTGATAGATCGGGATGCCTGCGGGGCTGTTGATCGAAACCTCGGTATAGCTCCAGGATCGCGCGGCGTATTTCCAGCCCGCGAAGATCAGCGCCAGCACGCCGGGAAAGAAGAACAGGATGTAAAGCGCCAGATCGACCCTGGCCTGCGTCTTCGGTTGCCAGAGCCGGTACAGGAAATCGCCCCGCACATGCCCGCCCCGCGACAGCGTATAGGCGCCCCCCATCATGAACAGCGTGCCATACATCATGAAGGACACGTCCAGCGCCCAGGGCGTCGGCTTGTTCATGATGTAGCGCACGAAGACTTCGTAGCCGGTTCCCACGGCCATCAGGATGATCAGCCAGGCGAATGCCTTGCCGAACCAGGCCGACAGGCTGTCGGCGAAACGGATGAATCCGACCACGACCTTACCCCCTTGTCGCGCGACGAACCCCGGCGGCCGCGGCCGCCGGGGTCATTCGGCAAGTGTCGATGGGTCAGAGCTTGAGCCGGCCCGGGAAGAAATGCTCGTAGGCGAGCGCCAGGTCGGGCGAGGCCATCAGCTCGAAATAGGCGACCTTTTCGACCCATGCGCGCTGGCTGTCCATGATGCGCTTGTTCAGCTCGTCCTTTTCCAGATCGGCGATGATCTGGTCCCAGGCCGTGAGCTGGGCCGCCAGGATGTCCTTGGAGGTGCGGTGCACCGCCACGCCGAACTCGTCGCGGATACGCTCCAGGTCGTTCGAGTATTCGCGCAGCGACAGCGCGGTGTTCGAGGTCGATGCCGCCTCGACCCCGTATTTCAGGATCGCCTGAAGGTCGTCGTCCAGATCGTCGAAGAAGTCCTTGTTGAACAGGAATTCAAAGGATTCCGACGCCTGGTGATAGGAGGACAGGTAGTAGTTCTTGGCCACGTCCGGCGCACCGAAGCGCAAATCCGACGAGGGGTTGTTGAACTCGAAGGCGTCGATCACGCCGCGTTCCATCGCCGGGACGATCTCGCCGCCGGGAAGCTGCGCAACGCTCATGCCCATCGCCTGCAACAGGTCGGCGGCAAGGCCCACGGTGCGGTACTTGAAGCCCTGGACATCGGCGGCGGTGTTCACCTCGCCCTTGAACCAGCCGAAGGGCTGGGCGGGCATCGGGAAGCCCATGAAGCCGTAGACGTTCAGCCGCAGCACATCCTGCGTCAGTTCCCGGTAAAGCTCGGCGCCGCCGCCCTGGTAGAACCAGCCCAGCATGGTGTTGGCATTGCCGCCAAAGACCGGGCCGGTGCCGAAGAAGGACGCGGCCTTGTGCTTGCCGTACCAGTAGACCGGCACGGTATGGGCGGCGTCGATCACGCCGTCATGCACCGCGTCCATCACCTGGAACGCGCCGACGACCGCCCCGGCGGGCAGCAGGTCGACCCGGATGCGGCCGGCCGACATTTCCTCGACCCGGGTGACGTATTCGCGCGCGAAATCCATCCAGATGTCCGAGGCGGGCCAGGAGGTCTGCATCTTGACCACCAGCGGCGCCTGGGCCAGCACGGCGGGCGCGGCCAGCGCGGTTCCGGCGGCGGCCCCGCCCATCAGGGCCGACGTCTTCAGGAACGAGCGGCGGTCGAGTGATTTCCGGTCTGTCATGTCTTTCCTCCCATGCCCCGTTCGGGCGTTTGTTGTTCCCGCGGATGCGGAAAAATCGGCAAGTGGCCCAGATCTATAGCAGCCGAGGGGCAGAGGGCAAGCTGTCCAGGTCGACAGGGTGGCGGGCGCGGGAACGGCAGGGGGGAACGCGGCGCCCGGCGGGACGCGCGGCAGGCGGCGCCGGGGCACGGCGCCACGCAAATCCCGCAGGATCTGTCAGGGACTGATTCGTGACCGGCAGCGCGCCGGTGCCCCCGCCCGGGTCAGGCGGCGATCACGCGTTCCAGCACCGGGCGCAGGCGGGCCAGCGTCGCCTCGACATCGCGCAGCTTGTCGAGGCCGAACAGGCCCAGCCGGAAGGTGCGGAAATCGGCGCCCTCGCCCACCTGAAGCGGCACGCCCGCGGCGATCTGCATGCCCTCGGCGACGAATTTGCGGCCGTTCTGGATGTCGGGATCGTCGGTATAGGACACCACGACGCCGGGCGCGCCGAAGCCCTGCGCCGCGACCGAGGCAATGCCCATCCCGGCCAGCATCTCGCGCACGGCCTGGCCCAGCTGCCATTGCGCCGCGCAGGCGGCGGCGAAGCCGAAGGCCCGTGTCTCGGCCATCGCGTCGCGCAGGCCGACCAGCGCATCGGTCGGCATGGTGGCGTGATAGGCGTGGCCGCCATCCTCGTAGGCCTTCATGATCGCGCGCCATTTCTTGAGGTCCATCGCGAAGGAGGTCGAGGCGGTTTCGTCCAGCCGGGCGGCGGCGCGGGCCGACAGCATGACCATTCCCGCCGAGGGCGAGGCCGACCAGCCCTTTTGCGGGGCCGAGATCAGCACATCGACGCCGGATTGCGCCATGTCCACCCAGACGCAGCCCGAGGCGATGCAGTCCAGCACCATCAGCGCGCCGACCTCATGCGCGGCGGCGGCCATCTGGCGGATGTAGTCGTCGGGCAGGATGATGCCGGACGAGGTTTCGACATGCGGGGCAAAGACGATTTCGGGCCGTTTCTCGCGGATTGCGGCGGTCACCTCGTCGATCGGGGCCGGGGCAAAGGGCGCGCGCGGCGCGTTGCCCGAGGGGCGGGCCATGACGACGGTGGTTTCCGCCGCGAAGCCGCCCGCCTCGAAGATCTGGGTCCAGCGATAGGAAAACCAGCCATTGCGCAGGATCAGCGCGTGGCGTCCGGTTGCGAACTGGCGGGCCACCGCCTCCATCGCGAAGGTGCCGCCGCCGGGGACAAGCGCCACCGCCTCGGCGGCATAGACCTCGCGCAGCATCGCCGAGATGTCGCGCATCGCGTGCTGGAATTTCGCGGACATGTGGTTCAGCGACCGGTCGGTGAACACCACCGAAAACTCGCTCAGGCCATCGGGATCGACATCGGGACGCAAGCCGGGCAAGGCGCAACCTCCTGTTTGCTGTTGCCCCATGGTCTATGACCGCAAACGCCCCTGCGCCAGCGAAAAAGCCCCCTCCGGGCCGCGGCGCTATCCGTCGGCGCAATAGGCCCGCCAGCCGCCGAAGGCGGTGATCTCGGTCGCGCCGTCAAGCGCGTGGGATTCGCACAGGAAGCCGCTGGCCGCGCTGCCGTCGCACAGCGCGACCCTGCCGATGCCCAGCGGCGCGGGGATGCGGGCGACGAAGGCGCCGAAGGCGGCCAGCGGCAGCGCCCAAAGCTCGACCTCGATCCCCGGCCCGGCAAAGCCCGGCGCGCGGATCAGGCCGGGTTTGGGCGGGGCCGTGCCGGGCAGCGCGTAAAGCCGGTAGTCGGGCGCGGTGCGGGTGGCGCGCAGGCAGACCCCGCCCGCGGCGACAAGTTCATGGTTCAGGGGCATCCCGCTCAGATGCGCGCCGACCACGACAAGGCCCGCCCAGCCCTCCGGGACCGGGCCGGGGTCGGGGGGCGGGGGCAGCGGCGCGGTGCGGTCGGCGCCGATCCCCGACCCCGCGGCGGCGTGCAGCGCGGCGGCAAAGGGCACCAGCGCCTCGTCGCTGAAACCCGGGCCGATCAGGGTGACGCCCGCGGGCCGGCCCGAGGGGGCAAAGCCCGCGGGCAGCGCGATGGCGGCCAGCCCCATCAGGTTGACGAAATTGGTATAGCGCCCGAGATGGCTGTTCAGCCGCACCGGGTCGGCCAGCATCTCGGCCACGCGATAGCTGCGGGGCGCGGTGGGCAGCAGCAGCAGATCGACCGCCTCCCAGACCGGGGCGACGGCGCGGCGCAATTCCTCCAGCCGGTAAAGGCCGCGGAAGGCCTCGACCGCCGTCCGGCCGCGCGCGCCCGCGATGATCGCGCGCACGGTGGGGTCGAAGGCGTCGGGATGGGCGTCGAGAAAACCCTCGACCGCGGCCAGACGCTCGGCCACCCAGGGGCCATCGTAAAGCAGCGCCGCCGCCTCGCGGAAGGGGGCGTAGTCGAAGGGCACCAGCGTTGCGCCCAAGGCAGCGGCCCGGGCCAGGGCGGCGTCGTAGAGCGCCTCGGTGCCGGGATCGCCGAAGAACTCGCGTTCCGGCCCGTCGAGCACCCCGATCCGCGGCGCGCGGGGCAGCGGCACCGGGCGGGCCGGGCGCGAGAACGGATCGCCGGGGTCCACGCCTTCGAGGATGCGGCGGATCTCGGCGCCCTCGGCGACGGTTCCGGCAAAGACCGTGACCACATCCAGACTGCGGCAGGCGGGCACGACGCCGGTATTGGGCACCAGCCCCGGCGTGGGCTTGATGCCGACAAGGTTGTTGAACATCGCGGGCACCCGCCCCGACCCGGCGGTGTCGGTCCCCAGCGCAAAGGCGCAAAGCCCCGCCGCCACCGCCACCGCCGAGCCCGAGGACGACCCGCCCGAGATGTCGGCCGGATCGAAGACCGAGCGCGGCGCGCCATGCGGCGAGCGGGTGCCGTTCAGCCCGGTGGCGAACTGGTCGAGATTGGTCTTGCCGATCACCAGCGCGCCGGCCGCGCGCAGCCGCGCCACCACCGCCGCATCGGCGGCGGGGTGATAGGCGAAATCCGGGCAGGCGGCGGTGGTGGGCAGGCCCGCGACGTCGATATTGTCCTTGACCGCAAAGGGGATGCCGTAAAGCGGGCGGCCAAGGGGGCCCTCGTCCATCAGCTGCCGGGCGGCGTCGCGCAGGGCCGCGTCGGGGGTGGGGGTGATGAACACCGCCGGATCGGCCAGCGCGGCGCGGCGCACGATCACCTGCTCGACCACGTCAAGCGGGGTTGCGCCCGCGCCATAGGCGTCGCGCAGCGCGGCAAGGGTCAGCATTCGGGGCAGCATCAGTCGGCCTCCATCACGGCAAGGATGTCCCCGGCGCGCACGGTGCGCCCCGGTGCGGTGCGATAGCCCTGAAGCCGCCCGGCGACGGGGCTTTGCACGCCGATTTCCATCTTCATCGACTCGACGATGGCCACGGGCTGGCCCGCGGCGACCCGTGCGCCCGGCTCGACAAGGAATTTCCAGACATTTCCGGGCACCGGGCTTTCGATGCCGATGGCGCCCTCGGGCAGCGCGGCTTCGGGTTCGGCGGGGGCGTCGGCGGCGATGAAACTGTCCAGCCCCTCGGCCTTCCAGCGCTCGCGTTCCGCGTCGAAGGCGGCGCGCTGGCGGGCGCGGAAGGCGGCGATGTCATCGGCCGCGGCGGCGAGGTGCCGTTTCTCGGCGGCCCAGTCGAAGCGGCCCTCCTCGATCCGGATCGGATAGCCGCCATGGGGGAACGCCTCGCGCGCCTCGGCCAGTTCGGCGGCGCTGACGGGGAAGAACCGGATCACGTCGAAGAAATCCAGAAGCCAGGGCGTGTCGCGGAACGCGCCCGCGCGCCGCCAGGTGTTCCACATCTGGATCGTGCGCCCGAAAAGCTGGTAGCCGCCCGGCCCCTCCATGCCGTAGATGCACATGTAGGCGCCGCCGATGCCGACCGCGTTTTCCGGGGTCCATGTGCGGGCGGGGTTGTATTTCGTGGTCACCAGCCGGTGCCGCGGATCGACCGGCGTGGCGACCGGCGCGCCGAGATAGACATCGCCCAGCCCCATCACCAGATAGCGCGCGTCAAGGATCGTGCGCTGAACCGCCGCCTCGTCGTCAAGGCCGTTGATCGAGCGGATGAACTCGATATTGCAGGGGCACCAGGGCGCGTTCGGGCGGACCAGTTCCTGGTATTTGCGCATCGCGCGCGCGGCCTCGGGGTCGTTCCACGACAGCGGCAGGTAGAGCGTGCGGCTGGGCAGGCTGACCGTTTCGGCGGGGGCAAGGCGGGTCTCGATCGCGCGCAGTTCGGCCAGCAGGTCGGCGCGGCTGATCCGGGCGGGGTCGTAATGCAGTTGCAGGGACCGGATGCCGGGGGTCAGGTCGATCACCGGCAGGCCCGCCTCGGCCACGGCCTGCTGCAACAGATGCACGCGCAGCCGCGTTTCGATGTCCAGAACCATCGGGCCGTATTCCACCAGCAGGTTCTCGTCGCCCTGCCGCCGATAGGTCACGTCGGGCCCCGCGCCGCTGTCCCGGGCCAGAACCGCCGCCCCGGCGCGCAGATGGGCCGGGCCTGCCAGCGGGTCGGCGGGCCGCGGCGCGGGGGCAAAGCGCACGCGGTCGCCGGGGCGCAACTGGCCGATCTTCCACAACTCGTCCGCGGCGACCACGGCGGGGCAGACGAAGCCGCCCAGGCTGGGGCCGTCGGGGCCAAGGATGATCGGCATGTCGCCGGTGAAGTCGATCGCGCCCACCGCATAGGCGTTGTCATGCAGGTTCGAGGGGTGAAGCCCCGCCTCGCCGCCATCGGCGCGCGCCCATTTCGGCGCGGGGCCGATCAGGCGGACGCCGGTGCGGGCCGAGTTGAAATGCACCTCGTAGGGGGTTGCGAACAGCGTCTCGATATCCTCGTCCAGAAAGAAATCGGGGGCGCCATGGGGGCCGTAGACCACCGCGATGTCCCAGTCATGGGTCAGCGGTGCGGGTTCGGGCGGGGCCGGGTCGGCGGTTGCGGCGCGGGCAAGATGCAGCACGTCGCCGGTCTTCAGCACGCCGGTCGCATGGCCGCCGAACTGGCCAAGCGCAAAGGTCGCGCGCGAGCCCAGGATCACCGGCGCATCGACCCCGCCCGCGACCGCCAGATAGGCGCGCTGCCCCGGCCCCGCGATGGCGCCAAGCGCCAGAACGCCGCCCGCGGGCACGTCGATCACGGGGCCGGCCTGTGGCGCGCCGTCCAGCGTGACCGGCAGCGCCGCCCCCGCCAGCGCGACGCGCGCGGGCGCCAGAAAGCGCAGGGTCGGCCCGCTGGCGGTGATTTCCAGCGCGGCGGTATCGGGCGGGTTGCCGAGCAGGCGGTTGGCGTTGCGGTGGCTGCGCGCGTCCATCGGCCCCGAGGGCGGCACCCCCACATGCCAGAGCCCCAGCCGCCCCGGCAGTTCCTGAAGGCTGGTCTGGGCGCCGGGGCTGAGTACCTCGACCGCGTCGGGGGCATAGGGGAAATCGGCCAGCGCCGTGGTCGAGACCTGCCCCGAGGCCAGCAGATCGGACCCCGCAATGGCGCGCAGGTAGCCCAGGTTGGTTTCCACCCCGGCCACGCGCGTTTCGGCCAGCGCGGCGCGCAGCGCGGCGATGGCGGCCGGGCGGTCGGCGCCCGAGACGATGATCTTGGCCAGCATCGGGTCGTAATGGGGGGTGATCTCGGTTCCGGTGGCAACCCAGCCGTCGATGCGGGCGGTGGCGGGGAAATGCACCTGGGTCAGCCGCCCCGCAGCGGGGCGGAAATCGGCATGGGGCATCTCGGCGTAAAGCCGCGCCTCGATGGCGGCGCCCCGGGGTTCGGGCAGGGGGGCGTCGGTCGGATCCTCGCCCGCGGCCTGGCGGATCATCCATTCGACAAGGTCGATGCCCAGAACCGCCTCGGTCACCGGATGTTCGACCTGAAGCCTTGTGTTGACCTCCAGGAAATAGAAGGCGCCACGCGCGGCGTCATAGATGAACTCGACCGTACCGGCCGAGGCATAATCGACCGAGGCGCACAGATCGGCCGCGGCGCGGTGCAGCGCGGCGCGGATGTCGTCGGGCAGGCCCGGCGCCGGGGTTTCCTCGATCACCTTCTGGTTGCGCCGTTGCAGGGAACAGTCCCGCTCGCCAAGCGCCAGCACGCGGCCCTTGCCATTGCCGAAGACCTGAACCTCGACATGGCGGGCGGGCGAGACGAAGCGTTCCAGATAGACCCGCGCATCGCCGAAACTGGCCCCCGCCGTCCGCGCGACCGAGGCAAAGGCCGCGCGCAGCGCCGCCTCGTCCGGGCAAAGCCGCATGCCGATGCCGCCCCCGCCCGCGGTGCTTTTCAGCATCACCGGAAAGCCGATGCGGGCGGCCTCGGCGGCGGCGGCGTCGGCATCGGCCAGCAGCCCCGATCCGGGCAGAAGCGGCACGCCCGCCGCCTGTGCCAGCGCGCGCGCGGTGTGTTTCAGCCCGAAGGCGCGGATATGGTCGGGCCGGGGGCCGATGAAGGCGATCCCGGCCTCGGCCAGACGGTCGGCAAAGGCGATGCTTTCAGACAGGAAGCCATAGCCCGGATGCACCGCCTGGGCGCCGGTGGCGCGGCAGGCGGCGATCACCGCGTCGATGTCCAGATAGCTTTGCGCCGCGGGCGCGGGGCCCAGCCGCACCGCCTGATCGGCATCGCGCACATGCGGCGCGAAGCGGTCGGCATCGGAATGGACCGCGACCGAGGCAATGCCCATCCGGCGCAGCGTCGCGAGGATGCGAACCGCGATCTCGCCGCGGTTGGCCACGAGAACCTTGCTGAACATGCGCCCTACCCCCGGATGATGACGCGGACCGGCGACGGGTCGAAGCCGTTGCAGGGGTTGTTGATCTGCGGGCAGTTCGAGATCACGCACAGCACGTCCATCTCGGCCAGCAGATCGACGTGATCGCCGGGGCGGGAAATGCCGTCGTCGATGGTCATGGCGCCGTTCGGGCTGATCGGGACATTCATGAAGAAGTTGATGTTCGGAACGATGTCGCGCCGCGACAGGCCGTGCCGCGCCAGTTCGAGGATGAAATTCTCGCGGCAGGCATGCAGATAGCGCGTGTCATGGCCGAAGCGCACGGTGTTCGACTCGCAGGAACAGCACCCGGCCGAGGTGTCGTGCCGCCCCGCGCTGTCGGCGGTCACGCGCAGCATCACCCGCCCCTCGGACGAGATCAGCCGCGTGCCCGTGGTGATATAGGCCGCGCCCTGCGCGCGCATCGTGTCCTGCGCCGAATAGCGTTCGGAAAAGTCGTGGGCGTTGTAGAACAGCGTGTCGATGGCCTGCTGGCCATGGCTGTCGATGATGCGGATGGTCTGGCCCGCGCGGACCACGCCCGACCAGGGCTTTTCGGCGGGGATGTCGAAGATCTGTTCCATGATGTCCCCCGATCAGGCGCGGATGGTGTTCTGAAAGGCGCGGATCGCCTCGGCGCTGGCGGTGCGGCAGGGGTCGTCCGCGGCCACCGGCACGGCGGCCAGATGCAGCGCGCGGATCGCGGGCACCGGCCCCCCGGCGGGGTCGAGCGGGTGGCGGTTGTTCGACAGCGCCAGCATCAGATCCTGTTCGGCGCGCAGCTCTGCCCAGTCGTCGCCCGACAGAAGCGCGCCGTTCCAGAAGAACCGCCCGCCCTCATCGACGCGCACCGGCGCGAACAGGGTCAGAAGCGCATGCAGGTCGCGCTTGTCGAGGCCCAGCTTGGCGGCGGCCAGCACCATGTTGTCGCGCGTGTTGCGCGCGCGCGGTGTGCCGGGCTCGGTGGCGGGCGCGCCGCCGGTCAGCGCGTCATGGGCGCCGGAACTGTCCTCGGTGATCGAGAGCAGCACCCGGCCCATGTCGGACAGGATCACCCGGCCCTTGCGCAACTCGGTCGTCCACTGGACCTTGACGGTGTCGGGCAGGTTCATCCGCTCGGCCGGGTCGGCGGCGGACCAGGCGGCCAGCGAGACGCTGCCGCCAAGCCCGCCGGAGAGGATACGCAGCGTCTCGCCCGCGGCTAGGCGCGTGGTCCAGTACCAGCCGCCGGGGATCGTTTCCTCGGCCAGCAGCCGGCCGGGGTCCGGGTCGGGTGCGGGGCGCGGGCTGGGCGCGGGCAGCGCCCTGGGGGCGAAGTCCAGCCCCTTTCTCTGGTGATCCTCGTAGCGGGCGCGGTCGGCGGCGATGGCCTCAGGCGAGCGGGGAATGTGCTGCATGGTCGGCGGCTCCGGTGTGCCGGGTCGTCCCGGGGACTTGCCCGAAAGCGGTCAGGTCGTCCTGACCGGGCGGGATATCGGCATCGTAAAGCGTGGTGCGCCCGGCGATCCGGGGCGGCCACACGTCGATGTCGCGGCTGAGCGTCGCGCCGTAGCGCAGACGTTCCTCGGGGCGGTCGCGCAGGCGTTCGAAGGCCAGGATGCGGGTGGCGAGCGTGAACGCCTCGCGCAGGTCATGGGTGACCATGACCACGGTCATCGGCACCTCGTTCCAGAGCCGTTTCATCAGCTTGTGGATGTCGGCCCGGATGCCGGGGTCCAGCGCGCCAAAGGGTTCGTCGAGCAGCAGCACGCGTGGTTTCATCATCAGCGCCTGTGCCAGCGCCAGCCGCTGCTGCATGCCGCCCGAAAGCTGGGCGGGATACTTGTCCTCGGAGCCCGCAAGCCCGACCTCGGCCAGCATCGCGCGGGAGTCGTCAGCCAGCGCCCGGCGGGCGGCGCCGAAGCGGCGGCCCAGAAGCCGGGCGCCGCGCAGTTCGGTGCCGATCATCACGTTGCCCAGAACCGTCAGGTGCGGAAAGACCGAGTACCGCTGATAGACCACGCCGCGATCGGGGCCGGGTTCGGGCGGCAGGGGCGCGCCATCGAGCAGGATGCGCCCGCGGGTCGGCCGCTCCTGCCCCAGCAGCATGCGCAGGAAGGTGGTCTTGCCGCAGCCCGAGGGGCCGACCAGCGCGACGAAGGCACGGGGCGCGATGGACAGGTTCAGGTTTTCCAGAACGATCTGGTCGCCATATTCCTTCCAGACATTCTCGACGGTGATCGCGTTCATCGCCGTCCCTCCAGCCCCCACCAGGGGAACATCAGCCGCCGCAGCCCGCCAAGCCCCAGATCCATCGCCACGGCCAGCAGCGTGATCCAGGCGACATAGGGAAAGATGATGTCCATCGACAGGTAGCGGCGCACCAGGAAGATGCGGTAGCCCAGACCGGAATCGGCCGAGATCGCCTCGGCCGCGATCAGGAACAGGAAGGCCGGGCCGAGTTGCAGCCGCAGGCTGTCCAGCAGCCGGGGCATCACCTGCGGCAGCACCACCCGCAGCGCGATCAGCCAGGTCGAGGCCGAGAGCGTTTCGGCCTTGACGATCATCTCGCGCGGCAGCGCCGCGGCGGCCAGCGACAGGTCGCGGATCAGGAAGGGCGTGACGCCGATCACGATCAGCGCGATCTTGGACGTTTCACCCAGACCCAGCGCGATGAACAGGATCGGCAACAGCGCCAGCGGCGGCACCATCGAGGCAAAGGCGACGACCGGGGCCAGCAGCGCGCGCATGACCGGCAGCACCCCGATGGCCAGCCCCATAACCAGCGTGATCGCCGTCGCGATGCCCAGCCCGGCCCACAGCCGGGTCAGGCTGGCCCATGTGTCGGACCACAACAGATAGGCCCCGGTGCGCCGGTCGGGGGTCAGCGCCATCGTCTCGATCGCCTGCGCGAATGACGACAGCGCGGGCAGCAGCTTGTCGCCGGGATTGTCGGCCAGCCGCGCCGCCGAGGCGACCAGATAGGCCACCACGAGGATCAGGAACGGCAGGCTGCCCAGAAACAGCCGCGCCGCACGCCCCGGATGGCGGTTGATGAGCCGCATGCCGCCGCGCCCCTCAGAGCGCGCCGTCGGCGGCAAGCTGCATGTAGGTCGCGTCGAAGCGGAATTTCACATTCGCCGGATCGCCCATCACCGCGCCGCCGGGCAGTTCGATCCCGATCACGTCGGCCGAAGGCGCCCCCGCCCCCAGCAGGCCCTTGTCGAACAGGAAGGTGCGGATGTGGTCCATCGTGGTGCCCAGATCGGGCGAGAGGGTAAAGGCCACCGCCTCGGCCGGATCGGCAAAGAGCCGGGTCGCGGCAAGCTGCGCCTCGTATCCCGCCTGATCGGTGCCCGAGGCCGCGCCCATCGCCGCGCGCGCCGCCGCGCCCTCGGGCGTGTCGGCCACCATCAGCGCGGCGGTTTCGTACCAGATGCCCGCCAGCGCCTTGCCGAAATCGGGATTGTCGGCCAGCACCGCGGTATTGGCCACCATCAGGTCGATGATCTCGCCGGGAATGTCGCTGCTGTCGAAGACCAGGTTCGCGCCCGGCATCGCCGCGATTTCCGAGACGATGGGGTTCCATGTCACCATCGCGGTCACGTCGCGGGTCTGAAAGGCGGCGGCCATGTCGGGATCGGCGGTGTTGATCACCCTGACGTCGCGTTCGCTGAGCCCTACGCTGTCGAGCGCGCGGGCCAGCAGGTAATGCGAGACCGAGAATTCCACCAGATTGACATTGCGCCCGGCGATCTCGGCCAGGCTGGTGCTGTCCTTCAGGATCACCGCGTCGTTTCCGGCCGAGAAATCGCCGACGATGACCGCGGTGGTATCCACGCCGCCCGCCGCCGGGATCGACAGCCCGTCCATGTTGGTCAGCGTGACCGCGTCATAGGCCCCGGCGGTGTACTGGTTGATCGATTCGATATAGTCGTTGAACTGCGTCACCTCGATGGCGATGCCGTATTTCTCGGCCCATCTGTCGACGATGCCGGTATCGGCGGCATAGCCCCAGGGCATCCAGCCGACATAGATCGACCAGCCGACCTTGAACCGGCTCTTGGGTTCGGCGGCGAGCGGCGTTGCCGCCAGTGCGCCAAGTGCGACGAGAGAGACAAGAACCGACGGGATGCGCAGCGACATGGGCTTTCCTTTCCTGACGAATGGGGGAAAGACGACCATCGCGCCGCCAATCCCTTGGCTCTACGAGGTCTCCCGGGCTTTTGTCCCGCCGTGCTCCGGCGGGGATGTCTCTCCCGCCGGCGGCAGCTCTCGGACCAGTCACCCCTGGAAAGGCCGGAACCCTAGCCGCCATACTCACCCCCATTGGTCCCCAAGGGCGCGGCGGGCGGGAAGCCCTGGCGGCGGGTATTTCGGGCGGGGCTGGCGGATATGCCCGGAATTTGGGCGATCTTTTTGCCCTATGGCGCGGGTGCGGGCGGTTTATTGACCGTCCCGCCGACTCGCGGGCAGGGTTTGTCGCGTGCGGCGGGGGTCCATCGCCAGCACGCGCATGAGGATCACGGGGCAGGGCCCGCCGCCCCGGCCTGAGCGGTGGCGCGCCGTCAGGCGGCGCGCACCTTGCCGATGAAGCCCTCGACCTCGTGGCGCAGGGACTCGGCCAGACGCGACAGCCCGTCGGCGGCGCGCTGCAATTCGGTGGCCGACGAGCCGGTGCCATCGGCCGCGACCGAGACGGCCTCGATATTGGCGGTCACTTCAGAGGTGCCGCGGGCAGCCTCCTGGACGTTGCGGGCGATGTCCTGGGTGGCGGCACCCTGCTGTTCGACCGCGGCGGCGATGGATGCGGCGATCCGGTCGAGTTCGTGGATCGTGGCACCGATCTCGCCGATGGCCGTGACGGTGTCGCCGGTGACCGCCTGCATCGCGGCAACCTGCCGGCCGATGTCCTGGGTGGCCTTGGCGGTCTGGCTGGCAAGGTTCTTGACCTCGGCGGCGACGACGGCAAAGCCCTTGCCGGCCTCGCCCGCGCGGGCGGCCTCGACGCTGGCATTGATGGCCAGAAGGTTGGTCTGGCTGGCGATCTCGCTGATCAGCTCGACGACCTCGCCGATATGGTGGCTGGCCTCGGAAAGTTCGGCGACCTTCTGGCTGGTCTGGCTGGCCTTGGCGACGGCGCCCTGCGCGGTCTGTGCCGAGGTCTGGACCTGCTGCGCGATCTCGCGGATCGAGGCGGTCAGCCCCTCGGTCGCCCGGGCCACGGTCTGCACGTTGCCCGAGGCCTCGGTGGCGGCGGTGGCGACGGCGGCGGCGCGCAGCGAGGTATCGGACGCGGTCTGGTCGAGCGTGTCGGAGGAAAACTTCATCTCGGCGGCGGAACCGGCAACGGTTGTCACCACGCCCTGGACGCTGGCCTCGAACTCATCGGCAAGCCGTTGCATCGCCAGCCGTTTTTCCTGTTCGGCGCGCAGGCGTGCCTGTTCGGCCTCGCCTTCCAGGTGCTGGGCGCGCAGGGCGTTGTTCTTGAAGACCTGAACGGTCCGGGTGATGTCGCCAACCTCGTCCCTCGTGGCGTTCTCGGGCACCTCGGTCTGCAACTGCCCGTCCGCCAGCCGCAGCATGACGCCGGTCAGGGCGCGCAGGCGGCTGACCGAGGCGACGCACCACAGCGCGATGGCGATGCCGATCACGAAGGACACGGCACAGGCCGCCAGCATAAGCATCTGGAAACCGCTGGTGATGGTGGTGGCCGTTTCGGTCGCCACGCGGTTCTTGTCCTCCTGGATGTCGATGAAGCGGTTGATCGCCGCCAGCCAGTCGATGAACAGCGGCCGGGCGGTCTGCATCAGCAGGTCATGGGCGCGGTCCTCGTCGCTGCGGCGCAGGGCGATGATCTCGGCGACGACGGGCAGGGTCCGGGCCTCGATCGCGTTGATTTCGGACAGGATTTCACGCTCGCGGGGCAAGGTTTGCGCGTCCTCGCGCATCAGCGCGTCCAGCGGCCCGGCCGAATCGGCATAGTCGCGGGCCAGCCGGTCGATGGTCTCGACCGCCTGCGCCACGCGCGCGGGATCGTCGAACAGCACCACGTCGCGCAACTCGATGGCGCGGTCATGCACGCTGCCGCGGAAATTGATCGCATGGCGCTGCTTGACGCTGTTGACCTGATTGATCTCGACCAGCGCGGCATCGACCTGATTCACCTGCCGGATACCGACGGCGGTCACCACGGCGAACAACATAAGAACAAGGCCGAAGCCCCCGACAATGCGCGTCCTGAGCGACGTGTTCCGAATGGCTTTCAACATCTTTCACCCTCAAAAACCTGTCTGTGCGGTTGGGGCCGCGTATGTGACAAGTATGTAACAAGGGTGGTGATAGGATGAAAATCTTGCGACAGGATTAAGCACGGCCCCGCAGGACCGCGCAAAATCCGCGCGTTTCCGACTCAGTCGTCAGACAGGTCTTCGTGGCCCGGCGGTTTCGGGCGGCGGATCGGCGGGTCGGTCTGGGGCTTGCCGGACCACGGGACGGGGTATTCCAGCCAGCGCTGGATGAAGTTCCAGGACTGGTGATAGCCGTCATGGGGCAGCGTGCAGGCCGAGCAATCCTTGCGCGTCAGCCCGTTGCGGTCGGTATAGACCTCGTAGGGGCCGGGGCATTCATAGGCGATCAGCGGGCAGTAGCAGAACAGGCAGTTGAATTCGCGCTGCACGCCCTTGTGACAGGGCAGGAAGGGGCAACCGGCATTGGTGAAGCCCTTGTAGCCTTCGTTGGTGGTCGTGTCCTTGGGTTGCATGCGCATCCCCTCCTTGCGGGTCGGCCCTGGTCCGCCGCGCATCCCCCGCGCGTCCGGCCCCGGCATGGGCGCCCGCCGTCCCGGCCCGAGGGGCGGTCGCGGCTGGCCTGTGAGCCCGGGACGCGATGGGCGGAGGGGGTGCCGGTGCCGCTGGCCCGCACGCGCCTGCCGCCGGGCCCGCCGCCCGGGTTCGGTTCCGCTGTCCGGCAGGTCTCCTGGCTTGCGGGTCAGGGCCTTGGCGCCCGCCTTCCCGGCTGGCTGCCGGTGGCATTCGGGCGCGGGCTCGCCGCTTACAGTTGCGGGGGCAGCGCCGGGTTCGCACCGGCTTCCCTTTTCACTTCCTTGCGGAAGCACCGGACCGCCCCCGAGAGGTGCAGCCTGCCGGGCCGTCTGTCAAGCGCCCGCGCCTATTTCAGCCGCAGCGGCAGGCCCGCGACGACGAATTCGACCTCGTTGGCCATGGCGGCGACGCGCTGGTTCAGCCAGCCCTGCGCATCGCGGAACGCGCGCGCCAGCGCGTTTTCGGGCACGATCCCCATGCCGACCTCGTTCGAGACCAGCACCACGGGGCTGTTCTGGCGGGCCAGGGCGGCGATCAGCAGATCGGCCTCGGGCGACCAGTCGCGATCGGCAAACATCAGGTTCGCCAGCCACAGCGTCAGGCAATCGACCAGCCGCGGGCCGCGCCCGTCCGTGCGATCGAGCGCACCGGCCAGATCGAACGGTTCCTCCAGCGTCAGCCAGCCCGGGCCGCGGCGGGCGATGTGATGGGCGATGCGGGCGCGCATCTCGTCATCCTCGGGGCGGGCGGTGGCGATATAGACCCGTTCGCCGGGCAGCGCGGCCACGCGCGCCTCTGCATGGCTGCTCTTGCCCGAGCGGGCACCGCCGGTCACAAGGATCACATGGCCCATCGCGTTTCTCCCTGCCGGTCCCGAGGGCCGTTGCATAGCCCGGGCCGGAATGCCATTCAATGCCCCGTCCCGCCGCCCGGAGCACCGATGCCCCCCTGCCCTGCCCCCGCCCCCCAGACCCCGCAAGGCGCCTGTGTCGCGGGCCATTTCGGCGAGCTGTTGCAGGGTCGGCTGGGGCCGGGCGGGCCGCTGGCGCTGATCACCCTGCCCTGCCCGGTGCTGGGCGTGCGCGCATCATGGCGGCCGGGCGGCGGTTTCGGGCTGTGGCAGGGCGCGCGGCCGGTGCTGTCGCGCGGACAGGTGGCGCGGCTGTGGCAGGCGGTGCGCGGCGAGGCTCCGCGCGGGCGGCTGCGGCTTGTGGCGGGGATGCCGCCCGGCGGGGGCGCGGGCGCTTCGACCGCGGCGCTGCTGGCCGTGCTGCGCTGCGCGGCCGGGGGGGCGATGGCGCCGGGCGACGAGGCGGCGCTGTGCCTTGCGCTGGAGGGGGCGAGCGATCCGCTGATGGCACCCCGGCCCGAGCGGGTGCTCTGGGCGCCGCGTGCCGGGCAGGTGCTGGCCGCGCTGCCGCCCCTGCCCGCGCTGGAGGTGGTGGGCGGGTTCGCCGGGCCGGGGCGGCGCACCGATCCGGCCGATCTGGGCTTTGCCGACATTTCCGATCTGCTGGCGGACTGGGTCCGGGCGCCGGGCCGCGGCAGGCTGGCCGCGCTGGCCAGCGAAAGCGCGCGGCGCAACCACGCGCTGCGCGGCGGGCCGGATCCGGCGCCGGTGCTGGCGCTGGGGCGCGATCTGGGGGCGATGGGCGTGGTGGCGGCGCATACCGGCACGGCGCTGGGGCTGATCTTTGCGCCGGGGCAGGTGCCCGCGGGTGCGGCGGCGGCGCTGCGCGGTCTGGGACTGGCGCAGGTGGTCCGGTTCCGCGCGGGGGGCCGGGCATGAGCGGGGCGCGCGATCACGGCGGCAATCTGGCCGAGGCCATGGCCCGGTTCGGCGGCCCGCCCGAGCGCTGGATCGACCTGTCGACCGGGATCAACCGCGTGCCCTATCCCTTTGCCCCGCCCTCGGACGCGGCATGGCGCGCGCTGCCCGGCAGCGGGCCGGGGGCGCGGCTGATCGCGGCGGCGCAGGCGGGTTTCGCCACAGGCTGGCCGGTTCTGCCGCTGGCCGGGGCGCAGGCGGCGATCCAGCTTCTGCCCGCGCTGGCGCCTGCGGGGCCGGTGCGGATCGTGACGCCCACCTATAACGAATATGCCGGGGTGCTGGCCGCGGCCGGGCGCGCGGTCGAGCCGGTGGCCGAACCGGCGGCGCTGGCCGGGGCGGGGCTGGGGATCGTGGTCAACCCCAACAATCCCGACGGGCGGCGCGTGACGCCGGCGGCGCTGCGCGCGCTGGCCGGGCAGGTGGGGCTTCTGGTGGTGGACGAAAGTTTTGCCGACCCCCATGCCCACCTGTCGCTGCTGCCCGGCCCCTGCCCCGGCAACGTGATCGTGCTGCGCTCGTTCGGCAAGTTCTATGGGCTGGCCGGGCTGCGGCTGGGCTTTGCCCTGGGCGCCGAACCGCATCTGGCGCGGCTGGCGGCGCTGGCCGGGCCCTGGGCGGTGTCGGGCCCCGCGCTGGAGATCGGCGCGGCGGCGCTGGCCGATGCGGACTGGCGCGCGGCCAGCATCGCCCGGCTGGAGGCCGAGACCCGGCAGGCCGACGCGCTGGCCGCGCAGGCGGGCTGGGGCCGTGCGGGCGGCACGGCGCTGTTCAGGCTTTACGACACGCCCGATGCGGGGGCGGCGCAGGCAAGGCTGGCGCGCGCGCATATCTGGTCGCGCATCTTTCCATGGTCGGGGCGCTGGCTGCGGCTGGGCCTGCCGGGCAGCCCGGCTGAATGGGACAGGCTGGCGGCGGCGTTGCGCTGAGGGCCCCCGGGCGAGTGCCTAAAAAGCCGCAGGCTTGGCGCTTGATGCCGGGGCGCGGAATGGGATTTCCTCGGGTCAGACATGGCAGGCCCCTGCCGGAGAGAGCGATGGGCAGAACCGGCGCGATCCAGTTGCTTCGGCGCGGCCTTGCCGCTGGTCTGGTCATTGCGGGCGCCTGCGCGCTTGGGGCGGTGCCCCTGGTGCTGGCGCTGGCGGGGCTGCTGGGCGGGCTGTGCGTCTATCTGTTCTGGCCCTGGCAACCGCCGCGGGGCGATATTCACCGCATGGCACGGGGCGCGGCGGTTGCCGGTCCCGACCTGCTGGGGCTGGCGCTGGCGGCGTTCTTCGTGGCGCTGCCGGTCTGGCTGGGCCGGGCCGAGGACGGCGGGCTGCATGTCTCGGCCTGGCTGGTGTGGCCGATGGCGGCGGGGGGGGCGGCGCTGATGGCGATCGGCTGGCGCAATGGCTGTTACGGCCTGCGCATCCTGCCCGACGGGTTCGAGTTTCACGGCCCCCGCGGCATCCGCATCGTGCCGCGCGCCGCCGTGCTGGCGCAGCGGCCATGGCGGCGCGGGCTGCCGGGCTGGATGCGCGCGCTGGCCCCGATCCTGCCGCCCACCGCCGCCGGGGCGATCCTGCTGGCGCGTGACAGCACGGGCCTTACGCTGGAGCTTGACGGCGGCGCGCGGCTGAACGTGCCCGCCGAGGGGTTCGAACCGGGGCTCAGGGCGCTGCAACGGGCGCTGCGGCAGGGCGTGGTGCTGCTGGCGCTGTGCGGCGTGCTGGCGGGGCCGGGCATCGCGCAGGCCGAGGGGTGGCAGCCGCATCCGCTGGGCGAGGCGGCGCTGGCGCTGCCGGGCGGCTGGCAGGTGACGGGCGGGACGCGCGATCACGGGGTGGACCTTGCCGGGCAGGGGGGCGAGGTGCTGATGGCCTTCTGGTGGTTCCCGGACGAGCCGCTGGCGCCCGGGGATGACACGCTTCTGTTCGAGATGCGCAGCTTTCCCGCCGGGCCTGCGCTGGTGCAGATGCACCGGATCGGGCCGCTGGCCAGCGCCAGCGTCGTCTTTGAACATGCCAATGCCGAGGGCGAGCGGCTGATCCTGCTGATGGAGGGCGAGGGGCACGACCCCGCCGCGCTGCTGGCCCGCCTGACCGAGGTGGCCGAGAGGGTGCGCTTTGCCGGTCAGGTGCCCGCGGCCGGATCGGCGCCGGGGCTGGTTGCGAACCATGCCGACCCCGCCAGCGGGCTTGCGCTGCATCAGCCCGAGGGCTGGTCGCGCTATGCCGCCGATCTGCCGGGGCTGCGGCTGATCGCGCTGATGCCGCAGGGCGCGGATGCGCTGGTGCAGGTGGCGCTGGCCAGTCCGCAGGGCGGGCGCGATGCCGCGCAGGTGCTGGCCGAGTACGAGACGGTGCTGCTGCGCGAGGCGGTGATCCCCCGCCAGATCGAGGCCGAGCGCGACGAACCCCTTGCCGGGCTGCCCGGCCGCAGCACGGTGATCGCCGCGCGGCTTTACGCCATCGGCGGGCTGAGCCTGCCCTATGACCGGGGGCTGGCCACGCTGTCGCGGGCGGGCGATGCGGATCGCGCGGTGCTGGTGCTTGCGGTCCACCATCCCGAGGCCGGGGCGCATCTGCTGGCGCTGCTCGACGCGATCCGGCGCAGCGTGACGCTGGACCCGGCCGCTGCCCCGCCGCTGCCGGACCCCGCCGCCATCGCCACCGCGCCCGCCAGCCCGGCCGCGGCCCTGGACTGGGCGGCGGCGCTGGCACTGGCCGAGGGGGCGATCGGCGCGGGCGCCTGTGGCGGGGTTGCGCCGGGCGATCTGCCCGCGACGGCCGCGCTTGGCGCGCTTGGGCTGGCGGTCGCGGAGGCGGCGCGCTGCGGGCCGGTTGCGGTGCTGGGGGTCGGCCTGCCGGTCGATCCGCGCGGCGGCACCGGCGGGCTTCTGGGCCTTGCCGCGCAGCGCGCGATGGCGGCGACGGGCGGGCGGCTTGCGCTGCTCGATCCGGCGCGCCGGGCGGTGGTGATGATCGAGCCGGGCGGCGGCGCGGTGTCGGTGCGGGTGCTGGATCTGGGGGCGGCGCAACCGGCTGTGCCGCAACCCGCCCCCGAATCCGCCCCGGACCCCGCCCCCCCCGCCACGCACGATTTCAGGGGCCTGCCCTCGGAGGACTGGCTGCCCTTGCAGCAGCGCGGCGGCAGGTTCGACGACTGGGCCCGCCACGAGGGCGGCGCGCTGGTGGTGGATCTGCCCGCGGGGTCGAACCTGCGAACGACGGGCCTGCGCTCGGCCGGGCCGGTGCTGAGCCTGCCGCGCCCCGGCGACCCGGAGGCGGTGCGCATCGCGCTGGGGCTTGATCCGGCCACCAGCCATTTCGTCCTGACCCTCGTGCCCCCCGACAAGCCCGAGGGCGACACATGGTCCGATCACCTGATCTGGCTGGCCTTGCAGGAAACCGATGCCGGGGCAACGGAACTGGCGCTGGCCGTGGAAAAGAATGTGCAGGCCCGCATCCCCCGCCCCGACGACGCCGATCTTGCCGCGCTGGCGCTGCTGGTCCGGCCCGACCGTGTGGTGCAGGTCACCGGCGCGGAGGGGCGCATCCTGATGGAGGGGCGCCGCCCGGTCGAAAGCCTGCCCGGCCCCGCGCATGTGCAGATCGCCGCCCAGACCCGGCTGGGCGGTGCCGGGAACCTGACGCTGCGCCATCTGCGGCTGGAAAATGCCGCGCATGTGCCGATGGGCATGCCCTGGCTGCCGCTGGGCGATGCGCCCGACCGGGTGGTGCTGTTCGACGCCGCGCGCGGGATCGGGCCGCATCTGGAACCCTCGGACAGCGCGCGGCTGCCGCTTGCGGCCAACATGACGCGCCAGCCCGACAGCCTGGAAATCGCCGTGCCCGAGGGGCAGGGCAATTCCCTTCTGGGTCTTTTCTCGCCCGAGGTGCTGCTTTGGACCGACGGGCTGGCCAGCGGCGCCGAACTGCGGCTTGAGATCGCGCTTGACCCGGCCGCGACCGACCGGCTGCGCGTCGTGCTGTCGGGCGAACGCACGCAGGCGGGCAGCGATCCGGGCCGGCCGCGCCATGTGCTGGACTGGCGGCGCGATGGCGAGGGCACCAGCCGGGTGGGCCGGGCGCTGGACAGCGCCGATCCCGTTGCCGATGCCGTGCCCGCGCCGATCCCCGAAACGCTGGCGCTGGTGCTGCGCGAGGGCGCGATCCGGGTCGAGGCCGCGGGCGTCGATCCCGCGCCGCTGGACTGGCCGCTTCTGGCCGAGGGGCAGGGGCTGCGCCTTGCGGTGCTGACCGGCGGCCTTGCCCCGGCCGAGGCGTCGCGGATGAGCCTGCGCCGCATCACCCTGTCGCGCGATCCGGGCGATGGGCCGGTCTGGCCCGACCCCGACCCGGACACCCGCCTTGCCCCGCTTTTCCCGGCCGACGGGGCGATGGGCTGGACCCCCTTCGACCTGAATGGCGCGCCGTTCGAGGATCATGCGCAGATCGCCCCCGATGGCACGCTGCGCGTGGACAAGCCCGCCGGCCACGAATGGCCGCGCGCCGGGGTGGTGTCGCAGGCGCCGCTGGCGGTTCTGGACGACCGGCTGGAGCGCACCGCCTATCGGCTGGAACTGACGGTCGATCCCGCCATGACCGACGGGGTGGAACTGCTGCTGTCGCGCGAGCCCGATGCCAACATGGCCCGCAATGCCGAGATGCAGTTGCGCCTTGTGCGGCTGGGCGCGGGGCTGCATGCGGGCGATTGGGAAATGACGCTGTCGCGCGGGGTATGGAACACCGCGACCCGGCTGCTGCCTGCGGCGGCGCTGGCGGGCTGGGACGGCACGATCCGGATCGACCTGACCCCCGGAACGGTCAGCGCGGCGCTGCCGGGCATCGTGCGGCTGCGCGGCACCGGCTTTCCCGCCAACGCGCGCGGCGCCGCGCTTTACGGCGCGGTGCAATCGGCCGCTTTCCGGCCCCGCTTTCCGGCCCGGCTGGCCCTGACCGGGCTTTCGGCGGGCTGGGTCGTGCCGCCCGAGGCCAGCCCGATCGAGCGCGAGATGCTCAAGGACACGGACGAGTTCGACCCGATGCGCTTTCTTGGCCTTGTCGAGGACAGGGCGAGTGGAGACACCAGATGACCCCATCCCCGCCCCCCCGCCTGCGCCTTGCGCTTTGCGCCGCGCTTGTCGCCCTTGGTGCCGCCCCGGCCCTGGCCGATCGGGTGGTGGACGGCCCGTTGCGGCCCAAGGTCGAGGATCTGTCCGCCTATCGGGACCACACCCGCGCCGCGCTTGGCCGGATGAACGCGGCCCAGCCCGATCCCTGCATCGCCAACGTGGCCGGGGCGCTGTTTCTGGACGCGCATCTGGCCGATACCGGGTTGATCGAGGCATTGAGGGGGCTGGATCGCCCGGAGGTCGCCGTGGCGCGCATCGTGTGGAACTTTGCCATGCCCGACGAGCCGGGGGTGCTGGGGTCGCTTGCCACCGTGCTGGGCTATGGCAAGATCGGCAAGGCGCTTGACCTGGTCAGCAAGGGCGCGAACACGATCAAGGGGTTCGACATCCTGATGGAGCACACCATCGGCTCGGTCGAACAGCGCCAGGCGATCTGGACCAACGAGATCGTGCGCCAGAGCATCGACAACAAATGGGACGCCACGCTGATCGCCGACCGCTCGCGCCAACTGGCCGACAGCAGCCAGACCACGGTCGAGGAAATCAGAACCCTCAGCGACCGGACCGAGGCCGAGATCCTCGACCTTGAACGAAAGCACGAGGCCGAGATCGCGCGCATCGACGCCCGCCGGAGCGAGCGGATCGAGGCGTTGATCCAGAAACATTATTCCCTGACCGACACGAACCCGCAGCGCGCCATGTTGCAGGCCCGGCTCAAGGCCGAAAGCGATCCGGCGATGAGCACGATTGCCAACGAGCATACCGCCGCCACGCAGACCGCGCTGAACAACCGCTACGCCAAGCTGACCGAGATCAGCCAGGGCTATGAACGCCGCGTCGGCAAGCTGACCGAGGATCTGGCGCGCAACGCCACCCAGCACGAGGCGCTGGCGCGCTATGCCTGGCCCATCGCGCAGGGCGATTGCGCCGAAATCACCCGCGACGGCCCGGTGGCTGCGATCCCCCGGCTGCCGACCGGGCTGGAGGAGCCCTATGAACGCGACGCGGCCGATGCCGGGCGGCTGGCCGATGTGCTGAAGCTGCCGCATGACAAGCTGATGGTGACGCTGGGCGCGCTGGCGCTGGCGCCGTCCACCGATTTCCTGTCCTGCGTGTGCCGCGCCGCGGCCTATGGCCAGCCCCAGACCGCGCAATTCTATCATCCCGACACGATCGGCGAATACGACAAGCGCTATTCCTGCAATACCCCGGGCGAGCCCTGCGTGGTGTCGGGGTTCGGCTGCTGGCGCAACCCGCTGCCCGGCAATCCCGATTACTGGGAAGCCTGCGCCGACCGGATGCAGGGCGAGGCGGCGCAGCCCTTTACCGACTCGATCCTGTCGCGCATGAAAGCCCGGCGTACCCGGCTTGAGGAGGCCCCGCAATGACCCCGTTTCCCTTGCTGCGTGCGGCGCTGCTGGCGCTGGCGCTGGCCGGTCCGGCCGCCGCGCAACAGGTCATCACCGCCGCCGAGCCGCCCGCGGGCTGGCAGGCCGACATGGTGCAGGGCATCGGTTTCGCCCGGCCCGAGGGCTGGTCCGAGATGGAGCGGGATAACGACATGGTGACGCTGTTCGGCGGCGATCCGGCCACGCGCACCGGCCCGGCCTTCGGGATCACGCTGACGCCGCGGCCGATGCAGATGTTCCGCGGCAGCGACATGACCGATCTGGGCCGCGTGGTCTTTGACAGCGGGCTGGAATTCACCCGCCACAGCGCCCGCGAGACGCCCGAGGCCGGGATGGTGATCGAGGGCGAGTTCCTGATCTCGGCCGAGCCGATGCCCGATGGCAACCACATCGTCATCCTGATGAGCGGGTTCAACACCGCGCTGGCGGCGCATCGCGAGGTGTTTGACACGGCCCTTGCCGCGCTGCGCCTGCCCGGGCCGGGACAGGCGGCGCAGCGCCCGGCGCTGGGGGGGGCGTTCGGGGTGATCCTGCCGCCGGGCTGGGAGATCAGCGAACATGACGGCACCGCGCGGCTGCACCGGAAGGGGCTGATGGGCGAGGTCCGGCTGATGCGCCACCCCCCGCGCGCGCCGGGCGACCATCGCAGCGGCTGGCCGGTGATCGGCGCCGAAACGCGGGGCCAGCCGGTGCTGTTTCTGGAGCAGGACGCCATCCTTTATGAACGCGAGGCGAAATCGCGGCTTTACGATGATGGGCGCGACAGCCTTGAAAAGGCGCGGTTCTTCGTGTTCGAGACCTGCCTTGAGGGCGGCGATACCGTCTCGGTCGAGGTGGCGGGGATGCCCGATTTCCACGCCGATCCGTCGCTTGTCCGCCTGCTTGACGGCATTGCCCTGACCGCCGGTGCGGTCCCCTGCCCCGCCAGCGACATGCCCGAGGGCGCATCGCTGGGCACGCCGCGCAACCAGCGCGCGGTCGAAAGCCATTACACGATCTGGATCGAGCCCCGGGCGCCCGGCGACTTGTCGACCCCGCAAAGCTTTGGCCCGGCCGAGTTCGCCATTCCCGTCGGCTGGGAGGCGCTGCCCGACAGCGCCGAGTGGTCGCACTGGATGTCCAGCCGGGGCGAATACGAACTGGCCATGCGGCTGCATCCCGACCCGGTCGGCCCGGCGGCGCGGCGCGGCGAATTGCGGCTGGCCGATGGCACCCGGTTCTACCGCCTGCCGGTCAGCGATGGCACGCTGCTGGCCTCGGTCGCGCCGGTCGGTCCCGGCGGCTATCTGCTGATCGAGGCCAAGGGCGGCGGCATCGACGGCCCGGGCTTCGAGACCGTTCTGGGAACCATGGTGCTGCGCGCTGCCGAAGCCGTCCCCGCCCCCGATGGCCCGGCCGCGCTGCTGGACGGCATGGTGCGCGTCACCCCGCCCGAGGGTTTCACGCTGCTGACGCAGGACGATGCCGTGACGCTGATGGCCGAGGACGGGCGCGGTTTCCTGACGCTGGCACGCGGGCCCGCGGTGATGCCGCCGCACGGGATCCTGGCGCAGATGCCCGCGGGGCGGCTGGGATCCTGGGGCGGCGGGGCCCATTACAAGGAATGGACGGAATATGGCTGGCCCGGCACGCTGCCCGAATTCATGGATGGCGGCCAGATGGTCACCGGCTGGCATTTCGTGCGCATCGCCCGCGAATGCCTGCCCGGCGGCGTGCCGGTGGTCTTTGCCTGGGGCGGGGTCTCGCGCTTCACCGGCGGCGACAGCCTGGACCGGGCGCGCAATGCCTTTGACATCGTCTGGCCCGATGGCATGACCCCCTGCGCCCCCGACGATATCGTGGCCGCGGCGCTCGCCGCGAATGCCGGGGCGGGCACCGATGCGCCGCCGCAGGAGGCCCCCGCGCCTGTGCCTGCACCCGCCCCGGAACCCGTGGCAGAACCGGTGCCAGTGCCCGAACCGGAACCCGTGGCAGAACCCGAACCAGTGCCCGAACCCGAACCGGCCCCCGTCGCGGCACCTGCGCCCGTCATGGTGCCGCCGCCGCCGCCCCCGCCCGCCATCGCCGCGCCGCAGGCAGACCCGGATCTGTTTCAGGATATCGGCGGCGGCTATGCGCGCTATGTCAACAGCCGCTTCGGCACCGCGATCGCCTATCCCGCCAGCTATTTCCAGCCCGAGCCCCCGCCCGGCAATGGCGACGGGCGGCGCTTTGCCTCGGCCGATGGCAGCGCGCAGTTCCTGGTCTTTGCCCAGTTCAACGTCATGGGCCAGACGCTGGGCGGGCTGATGCAGTCGGATGAGGACGCCCTGGGCCGCGAGCGGATCAGCTACCGCGCCACGGGCGAGGGCTGGTATGTGCTGTCAGGACTGACCGGAGAGCGCATCTTCTACCGCAAGATCCTGCTGACCGCGGATGACGTGATCCATGTGTTCGAGATCGTCTATCCCGCGCAGTTGAAGGCGGAATTCGATGCGGTCGTCAGCTACATGGCCAAGGGGTTCGGCCCGGCGGGCTAGCGCGGGGGCCGGTCCCGGGGGCGGCCGCGCCGCCCCGCCGGTCAGGTGCGGGGCTCAGTCCCGGGCGCGCTCGACATAGGTGTTGTCGGCGGTGTTGATGACGATGCGCGTGCCCACGTCGATATGCGGCGGCACCATCACCCGCACGCCGATATTCGTCATCGCGGGCTTGTAGCTGGAGGATGCGGTCTGGCCCTTGACCACCGGCTCGGTCTCGGCGACCTCGACGGTCATCTTCTGCGGCAGTTCGATCGCGATCGGGTTGCCCTCGAAGGTCTGAAGGAAGACCCGCATCCCCGGCGACAGGTAGGGCGCGGCATCGCCGATCATGTCGGGATTGGCCACGACCTGATCGTAGGTTTCGGGATTCATGAAATGGAACCCCTCGCCATCGTCATACAGGAAATCGTATTCGCGTTCGTCGACATTGGCCTTTTCCACCTGTTCGGTGGTCTTCCAGCGCTCGGTCACCTTCACCCCGTCGGAAATGCGGCGCATGTCGACCGAGGTGGTCGGCGTGCCCTTGCCGGGGTGGAAGTTTTCGGCCTTGAGCACGACGTAAAGCCGGCCGTCGACTTCGACGACATTGCCCTTGCGGAGCGAGGAGGCGATGACTTTCAAGGGTGTCTTCCTTGTGAAGGGGCGCAGCGCGCGCTAAGCGCCGGATTGGACACGGCCCTAGCCGAACTTGGCGCGGATTTCCAGACGAAAGGCGCATCCGATGACCGACACCCCCTGGTGGCATCCATCCCGCCATGCCGACCGCCGCCCCGTCCTGCTGGCGCGCAACCGCATCCAGGGCGCGATCCGGGGCTGGCTGGCCGAGCAGGGATTCACCGAGGTCGATCCCGCGGCGCTGGCGATCAGCCCCGGCAACGAGGCGCATCTGCATGCCTTTGCGACCGAGGCCATCGGCAATGACGGGGTGGCGCGGCGGATGTATCTGCATACCTCGCCCGAATTCGCGATGAAGAAACTGCTGGCCGCGGGCGAGACGCGGATCGCCGCCTTTGCCCATGTCTGGCGCAACCGCGAAAGCGGCCCGCGCCACAGCCCCGAATTCACCATGCTGGAATGGTATCGCGCGAACGAGGATTACACCGTCCTGATGGACGACGTGGCCGCGATGCTGCAAATCGCCTGCCGCGCGGCGGGCAGCACGCTGCTGCGCCACGCCGGGCAGGACTGCGACCCGTTCCAGCCCTATGAGCGGCTTTCGGTGGCCGATGCCTTTGCGCGCCATGCCGGGATCGACCTGCTGGCGACGATCCGGCGCGATGGCGCGACCGACCGCGACGCCCTGGCGGCGCAGGCGATGGCGGCGGGGCTGCGGGTGGGGGCGGACGACACATGGTCCGACATCCTCAGCCGGGTGCTGGTTGCGCGCATCGAGCCGCATCTGGGGCTGGGCCGGATCACCATGCTGGACCGTTACCCGGCGGCCGAGGCCGCGCTGGCGCGCGCCTGCCCCGACGACCCGCGCGAGGCCGAGCGTTTCGAGGTCTATGCCTGCGGGGTCGAACTGGCGAACGGCTTCGGCGAATTGACCGACCCGGCCGAACAGCGCCGCCGCTTTGCCGCCGAGATGGACGAGAAACAGCGCGTCTACGGCGAACGCTATCCGCTGGACGAGGATTTCCTGGCCGCGCTGGCGCTGATGCCGCCCGCCTCGGGCATCGCGCTGGGATTCGACCGGCTGGCGATGCTGGCCACCGCCGCGCCGCGCATCGCGGATGTGCTCTGGACCCCGGCGGGCTGAGCCGCTGCGCCCGCTTCAGCCCATCAGGGCCGACAGCGGCATGACCAGCAACAGCCCCGGCAGCATGTTGGCGACGGGAAAGGGGGCGATGGCGCAGATGCGCAGCCCGGTCGCCAGCATGATGATGCCGCCCAGCGACGAGAAATCGGCCACCATCGCAGGCGTCAGCATCGGCATGATCCACATCCCCAGCAGCAGGAACCCCATCTGCGCCACCAGTTGCGGCACCGCGATCGCCGCGACCGACAGGCCCAGTTCGGCGGCAAAGATGCCCGCGGTGACCAGATCGAGCATCGCCTTGACCAGCAGGATCGAGGGATCGCCCGTGATCCCCTCGTTCATCGCGCCGAAGATGCCGGTGCCCGAGGCGACGAACAGCACCAGCACCGCCACCAGCCGGTCGGCATGGGCCGCCGCGGGCAGCCCCTGCCCGCCCATGGGGGGCACCAGCCGGTCGATCAGGCGGCGCAGCGCGCCCGCGGCGCCGGTCAGCCGGGACTCGATGCGCAGGAGTTCCCCGGCGACGGTTCCCACCAGCAGCGCCATGATGACCGGCGGCAGCGCGTGGACGCGCACGATCATCGCCACGCCCATCCCCATCGCGGCCAGCCCCAGCACCAGCACCAGCCGGGCGCGGGTGGCTTCGGACAGGCGGTGCCCGGCAAAACTGCCCAGAACGCCCCCGGTCAGGGTACAGAGGGCATTGGCAATGGGTCCGATCATGGCGCCTCCGGGCTTTGCGGGGTCAGGGTTGGCTCAGGCCGAAAGCCGCTCTGCCCGCTCAGGGGTGCGCGCCGCCGCCGCATTCAGGCCGCGTTCGGCAAGGCGGCGGATCTCGGCCGGGTCGGGGGCGTGCTCGGCCACCGCGGCCATGCGCACCCACAGCGCCGCCTCGAAAAGCCGGGCCGAGAGCATCGCGAAATCCCACGCCCCTGCCGACGGGTCGGCCGCCGACAGCAGCGCCGCACGGGCGGTTTGCCAGAGCTCTGCCAGCCGCGCAACCTCGGGCGCGCCCTGCGAAAGCTCTGTCACCAGCGCGGCAAAGCCCGCGGCCGCCGCCCCGCCCTTGTGGCGCAGCAGCCGGCCCGCCAGCGCCCCGGCATGGATGCCGTTCGCGCCTTCGTAGATCGCGGTGATGCGGGCATCGCGCCAGGTCTGGCCGATCCGGTATTCCGACAGGTAGCCGTAGCCGCCCAGAACCTGGATGCCCAGATCGGCGGCGCGGATGCCCGCCTCGGTCGCGGCGATCTTGCACAGGGGCGTCAGGAACTCGACCAGATCGGGCCGCGCGCCGCGGTCAAGTTCGACCAGCGCGACATGGCACATCGCGCGGCTGACCAGTTCCAGCGCGCGCTGGTCGTCCAGCATCCGGCGCACATCGGCATGATCGGCCAGAACCGCCGGGCTGCCATCGGCCCGCCGCCCCTGCCGCCGCTCGGCGGCATAGCTGCGCGCGATGTCGCCCGCCCGCGCGGCATGGGCCACCCCCTGCAAGGCCACGTCCAGACGCGCGTGGTTCATCAGCGTGAACATCGCGGCCAGCCCCTGCCCCTCTGCACCCACCAGTTCGGCGGGCGCATCGGCAAAGGCAAGCTGGCAGGTCGGCGAGGCATGCAGCCCGATCTTTTCCTCGATCCGCGTGACCGCGATGCCGTTTGCGCCGAACGGCCCGCCGCTGCGGCACAGGAACAGCGACAGGCCGCGGACGCCGTCCTGGGGCGGGCCGGAGCGGGCCAGCACCAGATGCAGGATGCTGTCCGACAGATCCTGCCCGCCGCCCGAGATGAAGATCTTTTCGCCGTTCAGCCGCCAGCCGTCGCCGTGGCGGGTTGCCCGGCAGCGGATCGCCCCCAGATCGGACCCCGCGCCCGGCTCGGTCAGGCACATCGTCGCCAGCGCCGCGCCCGAGACCAGATCGGGCAGGTGGCGGGCGCGCTGGTCCTCGGTGCCAAAGCGCATCAGCACCCGCGCCGCGCCGGGCACCAGCGCGGTGACCATCTGCAACGCATGGCAGGCGCCGGTAAAGATTTCCGACACCGCGCCATGGATCGGCCCCGCCAGATCCTGCCCGCCGAATTCCGCAGGCAGCGCCAGCGCGTGCCAGCCCTGCGCGACATAGGCGCGATAGGCATCGGCAAAGCCGTCGGGCAGGCGCACCCGGCCACCCTCCAGCCGACAGCCCTGGCGGTCGCCGGTCTCGTCCAGCGGCGCGATCACGCCCTCGGCGAAGGCGGCGAAATGGCCCGCGATCTCGGCCGCGAAACCGCCATCCCAGCCCGGCAGGGTATCGGCCCCCGCCACCGGCCCCATGGCGAACAGGATGTCGCCGAGCGGCGCGGCAAAGGGCTTCATGCCGCAACCCCCAAGAGCCGCATCGCGTTTTCCTTGAGGATCAGCGGGCGCACCTCGTCGCGGAACGGGGCCTTGTCGAAGGCATCCAGCCATTTCCCGGGCGAGATCATCGGCCAGTCCGAGCCGAACAGCATCTTGTCCTTCAGCAGCGTGTTGGCATAGCGGATCAGGATTTCGGGAAAGTATTTCGGCGACCAGCCCGACAGGTCGATATAGACATTGGGCTTGTGCGTCGCGACGGCCAGCGCCTCCTCCTGCCAGGGGAACGAGGGATGGGCCAGGATGATCGGCATGTCGGGGAAATCCACCGCCACATCGTCGATATACATCGGGTTCGAGTATTTCAGCCGCATCCCGTTGCCGCCCCGCATCCCCGAGCCGACCCCGGTCTGGCCGGTATGGAACAGCGCGGGCTTGCCGGTTTCGGCGATTGCCTCGTAAAGCGGCCAGGCCAGCCGGTCATTGGGAAAGAACCCCTGCATCGTGGGATGGAACTTGAAGCCCTGAACGCCGTACTCGGCCACCAGCCGCCGCGCCTCGCGCGCGCCCATCTTGCCCTTGTGCGGGTCGATCGAGGCAAAGGGGATCAGGATATCGGCATGTTCGGCGGCCAGTTCGGCCACCTCCTCGTTGCGGTAGCGCCGATAGCCGGTTTCGCGTTCGGCATCGACCGGAAAGATCACCGCGGCGATGTTCTGCTCGCGGAAATGCGCCGCGGTCTGCGGGATGGTGGGCGGATGCGACCAGGGCGCCCCGAAATATTTCGCCATGGCCGATTGCAGGTCGTCATAACCGTCATCGGCATGGCAGCCACAGGGTTCCTCGGCATGGGTATGAAAGTCGATCGCGCGGACCTTGGAAAAATCTACCATGATTGCCTCATACCCGGATCAGGCCGGGATCCTCGTTGTCGTAAAGCCGTTCCAGAAGGTCGGCGCGGCGGGTGATGATCTTGCGCACGTTGAGCGAGCCCTTGTCCGTGACCTCGCCATCCTTCAGCGAGGGTGGCTCGGCCAGGATCAGCGCGCGCGATATCCGCTTGGCCGAGCCGGTGGCATGGCGCGCCATCTCGCGCATCACCGCCTCGATCTCGAACTGAAGGATCGGGTCGATCACCGCCCCTTCGGAGGTGTTGTCGCCATGCACATGGTCGGGCCTGGGAAAGATGAACAGCCCGATCTCGCCCCGGTCATGGCCGCAGATCACCACGTCCTGAACCAGATCGCGCAGATGCTCCAGCGCCTCCATCCGCAGGCGCCCGGCCTGGACCCAGGTGCCGGTGGTCAGCTTGAAATCCTCGGACACGCGGCCGTCAAAGACCAGCCCCCGCTCGGGATGGGCCGGATCGACGAAGCGCACCGCGTCGCCGGTGATGAAAAACCCCTCGTCGTCAAAGGCGGCGGCGCTGCGGTCCGGGTCGTTGAAATAGCCCGGCATCACGTTCGGGCCGCGCACCCGGATTTCGCAGCGTAGATCCTCGTCGGGGATCAGCTTGACCTCGACGCCGGGCAGCGGCACGCCGATCACGCCCGAGCGGTTGACAGGTTCGTGCAGCATCACGCAGGCGGGCGCGGTTTCGGTCAGGCCCCAGCTCGAGATCATCAGCGGCACCCGGCCCCCGACCTCCATGGCGAACTCCTCGAGCCTGCCCCACACCTCCTGGCGCAGCGAGGCGCCCGCGTAGAAGATCAGGTCCAGATCGCGGAAGAACGCCTCGCGCAGGGCGCGGTCCTGTTCCATCTCGTGGACCAGCATCGAATAGCCCACCGGCACGTTGAACGACAGCGTCCCGGCCCGCGCGCGGATATTCTCGACCGAGGTGGGAAACCCGGCCGAAGTCGGCTTGCCATGGTCGATGCAGAGCGTGCCGCCATGGGCCAGCATCATGTTGACATTGTGCGACCCGCCGAAGACGTGGTTCCACGGCAGCCAGTCCACGATCCGCGGCGGGCGCAGCTTGAGGAACGGCAGCACCGAGGCGATCTGCGCCTGGTTCGCGCACATCATCCGCTGCGTGGTCAGCACGCCCTTGGGGTCCGAGGACGAGCCCGAGGTGAACAGGATCTTGGCCAGCGTGTCGGGGCCGACCGCGGCATGGGCGATATCGACCTCGGGGCCGGGCATGGCGGCCAGCAGATCGGCCAGCGGCGTGACGGCCCGGCCCGCCCCTTCGGGATTCGCGGCCACGATCTCGACGCCCGCCAGTTCCGGCAGGGCCAGCGCGGCGGCATAGGTGGCGGCATCCTGCGCAAAGGCCATGCCCGGGCGCACCTTGTCCAGCACATAGACCAGCCGCGGATGGGCCTCGGGGATCAGCGAATACTGCTCGGCCACGGGCACCACCGGCACGCCGACATATTGCGCCCCCAGCGCCAGAAGCGCGTGATCGACGCCATTGCCCGACAGGATGACGATGGGCGTCTGCTGGCCCATGCCGCGGTCAAGCAGGGCGGCGCCGATGGCGCGGACATGGGCCAGCACCTGCGCATAGCTCAGTTCGCGCCAGTCCGCGCCGCGGCGTTCGGCCAGGAACACCCGGTCGGGGCAGACCGCCGCCCAGCGATGCAGCCACGCGCCGGTATTCGACACCACGGGATCAAGCGGGTGATCCGAGCGGAAGATCATGCTGCCATCGGCGCGGTAGTCCAGATGCGCCTTGTGCGGCAGGTGATGGGGCTGGACGGGACATTCCTTGGCAGCGACGTTCATGGCGTCTCCTCTCCGCTGCGCCCGGACGGCGCGGCCGCCTCGACGCGGTTCAACAGATCCTTCAGCAGTGTCCGTTCCTCGGGCGACAGGCGGGCCAGCACGCGGTTGTCATGCTCCTGCACGCGCTTGCAGGCGGTGGCCCACATCCGCTGCCCGGCCAGCGTGGCGCGCAGCGCATAGGACCGCCGGTCGCCCTCGACCTTGTTGCGCGAGATCAGGTCCGCGCCTTCCAGTTCGTCCACGATCAGCACCACGCCCGAGCGTTCGATATGCAGCGCCTGGCCCAGAATGGTCTGGGTGATGTCGGGATTCTCGATGATGACCGCCAGCGCCGAGAAGGTGGCAGGCCGCAGCCCCAGCGCCTCGATGGTGGGGCGGATATCGGCGTCGATGGTCAGATAGGCGCGCTTCATGTTGTAGCCGATGAACTGGCGCAGGTTGGCATCGCTCAGCCCGGCGGGCGCGGGGGGGGCGGTTCGTCGGGGGCGTGTCATGTCGCGGCCTCCTTTTACATGATGACCTGGACAAGCCAGAAACTGAGGGCGGGGAAGGCGACCAGCAGGCCGATCCTGACGAATTCGGCCAGGATGAAGGGCAGCGTGCCGCGAAAGACCTGCGCGGTCGTGATGTCGCGCGCCATGGCCGAGATGACGAACAGGTTCATCCCCACCGGCGGCGTGATCATCCCGATCTCGACCACGACCAGCGTGATGATCCCGAACCACAGCGCCTGGTGTTCGGGCGCCAGTCCGAATTCCAGCGCCATCATGGTGGGGAAGAAGACCGGCACCGTCAGCAGGATCATCGACAGGCTGTCCATCACGCAGCCCATCAGCAGGTAGAACAGGATGATCGCCAGCAGCACCGTCATCGGCCCCAGCCCGGTCGCACCGACCCAGGCCGCCATCTCGGCCGGCAGGCGCGACAGCGCGAGCGCGACGTTGAAGATGTCGGCGCCGAAGATGATCGCAAAGATCATCGCGCTGCTCACCGCCGTATCTATCAGGCAGTCCAGCAGGATCCGCGGCGTCAGCCTGCCCGCCAGCAGCCCCGCCAGCGCGATCGCCACGACCCCGACCGAGGCGCCCTCGGCCGGGGTGAACAGCCCGCCATAGATGCCGCCCAGCACCCCGCCGAAGATCGCCACGATATGCCAGATGCCCGCCAGCGCGCGCAGCCGGGTGCGCAGCGGCGCGCGCGCGTGGCGCGGCCCTTCGGCGGGGAACAGGCGCACCCAGATCGCGATGGCCAGCATGAAGCCGATCACCGCCAAGGTGCCGGGGATGGTGGCGGCAAGGAACAGCTTGACGATGTTCTGTTCGGTCAGCAGCGCATAGATGATGAGTACCACCGAGGGCGGGATCAGGATGCCCAGCGTGCCCCCCGCCGCCAGCGTGCCCGCGGCCAGCGCGCCGGAATAGCCGTGGCGGCTCATCTCGGGCAGGGCGACGCGCGCCATGGTCGAGGCGGTGGCCAGCGACGAGCCCGAGATCGAGCCGAACATCGCGCAGCCCGCCACCGTGGCCATCGCCATGCCGCCGCGGAAATGGCCGATCCAGGCATTCGAGGCGGCGAACAGCCGGCCCGAGATGCCGGTCAGCGTGGCGATGTTGCCCATCAGGATGAACAGCGGCACGATGGCCAGTTCATAGGACAGGAACTTGTCCGGCCAGGCGGTCGAGAGATAGGCGGCCAGCGCCCCGGGACTGGCCAGCAGCATGTAGCCCACGGCCCCGATCCCGCCCATGGCCAGCGCGATGGGGGCGCGCAGGAACACCGCCGCCAGCAGGACCGCGATCATCACGAGGGCAAGTGAAATGGGGTCCATCACGGCCACTCCGCATCGGGTTCGCGGCCGCGCAGCAGGGCGGCGGCGCTGTCAAGGGCCACTAGCGCCGACAGCCCGGTGCCAAGGATCGCGGGCAGCCAGACCCACCAGACCGGCACGCCCAGCAGCATCGTCCGGTCGCCATAGGCGCGCATCTCGATCATGCCATGGCACAGCCGCCAGCACAGGAACGCCCAGGCCAGCGCGAACAGCGCGGTCCAGAGGCCATCGAGCTGCAAGCGCGAATGCCGCGGCAGCCAGGCGGTGAACAGGTCCACCAGCACATGGCCGCGGCGCAACTGGCACAGCGGCAGGAACAGGCTGGCGCAGGTCGCGCAGACGATCTCGGTCAGTTCGAAATCGCCCCGGATGCCACCAAGCCCAAGGTTGCGCATCACGACCGAGGCGGTGACCGCCAGCGACACCGCAAAGATGGCCGCCCCGCCAAGGGCGGCCGACAGGCTGCACAGAAAGGCCAGGCCCCGGCGCAGCGGCGGCTGGGCCGCATGGTAAAGCGGGTCGCGGCGGTCCATCTGCCGCCTCAGCCGTCCAGCAGCGCGTTGGCGCGGGCCATGATCGCGGCCCCGTCCAGCCCCGCGGCGTCAAGCTTGGCCTGCCATGCCGCATGCACCGGGATCGCCATCTCGCGCCAGCGCGCGATCTCGTCGGCGGCGATCTCGTGGATGGCGTTGCCCGCGTCCTCGACCACCTTGCGGCCGACCTCTTCGGACACGTCGAAATTGCGCCCCAGCCGCTGCGACAGCGCGGGCCCGGTGGCGGCGTCGATCACGCCGCGCAGGTCGTCGGGCATGCGGTCATAGGATCTCTGGTTCATCACCAGCGCGAAGGTGTTGGTATAAAGCCCCCGCGCGCCCGAGGCGGCGGCGCTGTGCTCGCGGGTCAGTTCGTGCAGCTTCAGCGCGGGCACCGCCTCGTAGGGCAGGCAGCAGCCGTCGATCACGCCGTTGGACAGGCCCACGACCATTTCCGTCACCGGGAAGAAGACCGGTTCCGCCCCCAGCGCGGCCAGCAGGTCGCCGGTGCTCTTGTTCGGGCTGCGCACGCGCTGGCCGCGCAGATCGGCGGCCCCGGTGATCGCGGTGCGGCGCATGTGGAACTTGCCGCTGGCATGGGTGTGGAAGGCCAGCGGCCGCACCCCCGCATATTCGCCCTGCCCGAACTCGTCCATCAGGGTCTGCATCGCGACCGAGGTCTGTTCGGCCGTCGTCGCCATGAAGGGCAGCGACAGCGTTTCGGCCACCAGATAGCGGTCGGGGGTATAGACGGTCAGCGTCCAGGCGATATCGACGATGCCGTTGCGCGTCTGGTCCACCAGTTGCGGCGGCTTGCCGCCCAGCTGCATCGCGGGATAGATCTGCACCGCGATCCGGCCGCCCGACGCCTCGGCCAGTTCCGCGGCCCAGGGTTCGAACACCTTGGTCTGGGTCGTCGTGGTCGCGGGCATGAAATGGTGCAGCCGCAGCGTCACCTCGGCCGCATCCGCCCGGCCGACCAGCGCGGGTGCAGCCAGCGCGGCGCCGAAAGTCGCGAGCATCCCGCGACGGGTCAGGGGTCTGGTCATCGGTCTTCCTCCCTTGCGTTGCATGTCGAAACCGGCCCTCCCAAGCCGGGGGTGCGGCCCCGGGGGCCGCTACCTGAATCTGGGCGGGCGCTTTTCCAGAAAGGCGCGCAGCCCCTCCTCGGCGTCGCGGCTGGTCTGCGAGACCGCGGCACACAGGCTTTCGGTGAACAGCCCGTCCTGGCGCGACATGTCGTCGATCCGGCTGATCGCCTGGATCATCATGAAATTGGAAAGCCCGGCATTCTCGGCGATCTGAAGGGCAAGCTGGCGGGCCCGCGCCAGCGCCTCGCCCTCGCCCACCAGGTAATGCGCAAGGCCCAGCCGGTGCCCGTCCTCGGCGCTGTAGCTGCGCCCGGTCAGCATCATCTCGCACATCCGGTCGGCGCCCAGGATGCGCCCCACGCGCACCGTCGCGCCGCCGCCGACAAAGATGCCGCGCCGCCCCTCGGGCAACTGGAACAGCGCCGAGGGTTCGGCGATGCGCACATGGGTCGAGGCGGCCAGTTCCAGCCCGCCCCCGATCACCGCCCCGAACAGCGCCGAAACCACCGGCAGCCCCGAGAACTGGATCAGGTCCATCACCCGATGCCAGTTGCGCGAATGGCGCATCGTCGATTCCGCGTCGCGCATCACATGCTCGGACAGGTCGAGCCCGGAACAGAAATGCCCCTCGCTGCCGGTCAGGATCGCCACCCGGATGCCCTCGGGCGGGCGGGCAAAGAACGCCTCGATCTCGGCCAGCAACTCGTCGCACATGGCGTTGCGCTTGCCGGGGCGGGTCATCGTCAGCGTGGCAATCGGGCCGTCAAGCGCGACATCCAGCAGCGGGCGGGGCAGAGGGCGGTTCATCGGTCGGTCTTCCTTGCAGGTCTGTGTCGATGCGCTCAGCGCGGTTGCAGCCGCACCGCCCCGTCAAGCCGGATCACCTCGCCGTTCAGGAACGGGTTGCGGACGATCTGCTCGACCAGAAGCGCGTATTCCTCGGGTGCGCCCAGCCGCGGCGGGAACGGGATGCCCGCGGCAATCGCGGCCCGCGTCTCGGGCGGCAGGCCATCGGTCATCGCGGTCTCGAACAGGCCCGGCGCGATGGCCATGACGCGGATGCCCTGCCGGGCCAGTTCGCGCGCCGCCGGCAGCGTCAGCGCGGCAACCCCCCCCTTGGAGGCGGCATAGGCGGCCTGTCCGATCTGGCCATCCTGCCAGGCGACCGAGGCGGTGTTGACGATCACGCCGCGGGTGCCGTCCTGGTCCAGCGGCGCAAGCGCGGCCATGCGCTGCGCGCCATGGCTCATCATCACATAGGTTCCCAGCAGGTTGACCCGCAGCGTCCGCTCGAACGTCGCGATGGGCAGCGTGCCGTCGCGCGGCAGGATGCGCGCCGCGGTGCCGATGCCCGCGCAGTTCACCACGATGCGCGGGGCCGCGCCGAACGCGGCAACCACCTTGTCAAAGGCCGCCTCGATGGCGGCGGGGTCGGCCACATCGGCGGCCAGCGCAAGCCCGCCGATCTCCTGCGCGACGGCCTCGGCGGCGGCGGCGGACTGGTCCAGCACGCCGACGCGGCAACCCTGCGCGGCCAAGTGCCGCGCCGTCGCCCGGCCCAGCCCGCTGCCCGCCCCCGTCACCAGTGCCGTCCCGAATCGCGCGACCATTGGATGCCTTCCCAACTGTTATTCGGTAAAACAGTATCGGTTTGGGATAACCTGTCAACGACTCGTTTACCCCCGGGCAAGGGCGCGCGCAGGCCCCGGCCTGAGGGGCGCGCAAGGCATTGTCGGAAAAGGGGAATACCGGCGTGCCGGGCGGCCCTAGGGCGCGGCGCAGGTCCGGGCCATCGCGGTGGCCAGCGGCTGCGCCGGGCCGTTCTGGCGACCCCACCGGGCCAGGCGGCGCATGTCGATCTGGCGTTTTGTCCTCAGCGGCAGGACCATGGGGCCATAAAGCGACTCGGCCGGCAGCAGGCCCAGAACGGCGTGGGCAAGCTCGGGAAAGCGGCCCAGAAATCGCTGGCGCGTGGCGCTGTCCAGCGCGGCAAAGGCCCGGGGGCCGGGCCAGAAACTTTCGACCGCCAGCCCCTCGGCCCAGATCAGCGCGTGCCGCTCCAGCATCAGGTGGTGATAGCCGATGCCGCCCTCGACCGGGCCGGACGTGACGCCCGGCACGCCCAGATCGGCCAGATGGCCCGCGCGCGCCAGCCAGCCGGGCCGCCCGGCCGGACCCAGCCGGACCGCGTGCTGGCGCGACAGACAGAGCCGCCCATGGTCGCCAAGCGCGCCCGCCGCGATCCGGATCGGGGCATGGCGCGGGGTGCGGGTCATCTCGTCGGCCTCGACCCGGCGGGCGGCGGCGAACAGGATGGGGCGGGCAACCGGGGCGCCGCGCCCGTCCCAGGACAGGACCGGATCGCCCACGCGCAGCACCTCGACCGGGCGGGGACCATCGGGCGTGGCGATCCGCGTGCCTGCGCCGATGCAGGTGATGCCCATGGCCTGAAGCGTCTCGATCGAGGCGACCTGTTGCGGCGTGATGCCCAGCAGCGTCACCCGCTCGCCATCGGGAAAGACCAGAATGGCGTTGCCCGCCCCGTCATCCTCGATCACGAGATCGCGCGCCCGGACCCGATTCCCATCCTGGTCGAGAACGGTCGAGACGTCGAACTGGTCGCGCGTGTTGCCGTCGACCATGGTCATGTCGAAATCGGTGACGGTGTCCCAGCCGCTGCCCGGCCCCAGAACGATCAGGTCGGACCCGCCCCCGGTGGTGATCCGGTCATTGCCCGCGCCGCCGATGATCGTGTCGTTGCCCGCGCCCATCGTGCCCAGAACGATCGTGTCGTTGCCGTCGCCGCCATGGACAAGGGTGTTGCCGCCGAAGTCGGTGATGTAGTCGTCGCCCGCCCCGCCATCCAGCGTATCGTTGCCCCAGCCGCCGAACAGCGAATCGTTGCCATCGCCGCCGAACAGCTGGTCATCGCCATCGCCGCCGCTGAGCACGTCATCGCCCGCCCCGCCATGGATCGTGTCGTTGCCGTCCCCGCCTTCGAGGAAGTCGTTGCCGCTGCCGCCGATGATGCTGTCATTGCCCGCCCCCGCATTGACCGTGACCCGCGCGGTATTGGCCGAGGCGTCGATGGTATCCGCCTGGTCGGTGCCGGTGATCGCCTCGATTTCCGAGAATACGCCCGTGCTGCCCCCGACAAAGGCATAGGTTCCCGCCTCGGCCCCGGTAAAGGTGACGGTGACGCCGCCCGCGGAAGGCGTCGAGGTGAACCGGATCGCGTCGTAATCGTAGCCGGTTTCGCCCCCTTCGATCAGGTCCGCGCCATCATTATGGCCGATGATGAACAGGTCCGACCCCTCGCCGCCCAGCATCGTGTCATTGCCTGCGCCGCCGATGATGGTGTCGTTGCCGTCGCGGCCATGGATGAAGTCGTCGCCCTCGTCGCCATGGACCAGGTCGTTGCCCGCCCCGGCCTCGATGACATCATTGCCCGCGCCGCCGTAAAGCGTGTCGTTGCCATCATTGCCGTCGATCGAATCGTTGCCATCGCCGCCATAGATCAGGTCGTTGCCATCGCCGCCTTCCAGCGTGTCATTGCCCGCGCCGCCATGGATTTCGTCATCGCCGCTATCGCCATAGATGCGGTCATTGCCCTCCTCGCCATAAAGCGTGTCGTTGCCCTCGTTGCCGTGGATCACGTCATCGCCGTCGCCGCCCAGCACGACATCGTCCCCGTCCCCGGCAAAGATGGTGTCGTTGCCCGCGCCGCCGGTGATGTAGTCATGGCCCGCCTGGCCCGCGATGTAATCGTCGCCCGCCCCGCCATGCAGCGTGTCGTCGCCCGCCCCGCCATCGAGAACGTCATTGCCATCGCCGCCAAAGATCAGGTCGTTGCCGTCGCCGCCCAGGATCGTATCGTTGCCCGCGCCGCCATGAACCGTGTCATCGCCGCCGCCCGCATGGATGTCGTCGGCATGGATGCCCCCGACGATGACGGCGGCCAGTTCGGGATCCTGCACCGGGGTCGAGATCGCGGAATACAAGGGCGGGTTGACCGCGGTATCGGTCCAGTTGGCGATCTGGTAGGTGACGCCGGGTTCAAGCTGGCCATCGGCGACATAACCGGCCAGCGCGCCGTTCAACAGCACCTGATAGACCGTGATGGTGCCGCCTGCCGGGCTGCTCAGCGTCGTGGAATAGCCCAGCCGGACATGGCCAGAGCCCAGCGGCGTGCCGCCGGTATCGGTGATCGTGGCGGTCTGGGTGTTGTCCTTCACGACATCGGCGGCACCGTGAAAGGTGGCGTCGTCATCCGTGACGGTGATCACCAGCCGGTCGGTCGCCCCCACGAAGGACGGATCGAGCATGAACAGCGACCCGACCGTGGGCGCCCCGCCCCCCTCGATGATGAAGGCCGGGATGGCATATCCGCCAAGGACATAGGTGGCCATGGGCGCGCGCCTTTCGCCATGTGTTGCTGACCCTGGCCAAGGTCTTCGCAGGGCGGGGCTAAGGATCGGTTACGATCCGCCGCGCAGGCCGCAGATTTCCGGGGGGGGGGGCGGGCAGGCTCAGACGTCGAACAGGTCGCCCAGTCCGAAATCGTCCAGAAAGCCGTCTTCCTCGGCCAGCGCCGCGGCATCCAGCGCGCCAAGGCCGGGGTCAAGCCCCAGATCGTCGGCCACCGCGGCAAAGGCCGCCTGCATCTCGCCCGACAAGGTCAGCCCGGCCAGCACGGTGCCAAGCCATGCCCCGCCCGCCACGGCAAGCCCGGTGCCCAGCAGCCCCGGCGCGCGCGGCGGGTGCCGGGCGGGGGCGGCGCTGGCGGCGTCCAGCAGGTGAAGGCGGTTGATAAGCTCGGGATCGCCCGAGGCGAGGATCTTCTGCCGCGCCTCCTCGGCGCGGCGGGCACGGTCGGTCATGGTATCTCTCTCCTGTCTGACGGGGGAAAGATAGGTGCCCGGCCGCGATCCGCCAGCCGCGGATCACAGCGCCGCGAGCAGCCGGGCCGCACTTTCCACCCCGTCGATCACCGGCACCGGCAGCGCCGCGCGCAGATGCCCGGTCAGCCGCGCCATGCCCGCACAGCCCAGCACCACCGCGTCGATGCCATCCTCGGCCGCCGCGCGCGCGGCCTCGTCGGCGATGCGGCGAAAGGCGGCGTCGGGGTCGTGTTCCAGGTCCAGCACCGGCACCTCGCTGGCGCGCACCCGGCCCAGATGCCCGCCAAGCCCCGAGCCGCGGATATTCGCCTCGATGATCGGGACCGAGACCGACAGCGTGGTGACGACCGAGAACCGCCAGCCGCGCAGCGCCGCGATGTGATAGGCCGCCTGCCCGATGCCGATGACCGGACAGCGCGCCAGCCGCCGCGCCTCGTTGAGGCCGGTATCGTCGAAACAGGCGATCGCCACGCCCGCCGCCCCCGCCCGATCCGCCTTTGCGACCAGGTCCAGCAGCGGCGGCACCGCGGCGGCGCCATCCTCGGGGCCCTGGATCGCGGCGGGGCCATGGGTCGAGGTCCAGCCCTCGAACAGGGCGCCGGGTTGGGCGGCGCGGGCCATGGCCAGCACCTGTTCGGTCATAGCGGCGGTGGAATTGGGGTTGATGAAGACAAAGGTCATCGGCCTAGACCATCCCCTTGCCCGCATCCGACCCGGCCCGCGCGCGGCGGCGGTTCAGCGCCCAGACGGTCGCCAGAAAGACGCCGATGACAAGGAAGGAAAACAGCGTCGTCAGCGTTCCCAGCGCAAAGATCACCGGGGTCGTGACATTGGTGGTCATGCCGTAGATCTCCAGCGGCAGGGTGTTGCGGCTGCCCGCGGTCAGCAGCGTGCGGGCAAATTCGTCATAGGACAGCGTGAAGCCGAACAGCGCCACCCCGATCAGCGAGGGCGCGATGATCGGCAGCACGACATGGGCGATGGTCTGCCACGGGCTGGCGCCCAGATCGCGGGCGGCTTCCTCATAGCTCTTGTCGAAGCGGTTGAAGACCGCGAACATGATCAGCAGGCCAAAGGGCAGCGTCCAGGTCAGTTGCGCGCCAAAACCGCTGGTCGACCAGTGCACGTCAAGGCCCGTCTGGTTGAAGATCAGCCCCACCCCCAGCGAGATCAGGATCGAGGGGATCACCAGCGCCGTGACGACAAGGTAGAACAGCACGCCCGAGCCCGCGAACCGCTTGCGAAAGGCCAGCCCGCCCATGACCGAGACGACGACGGTCGTCACCATCACCATCAGCCCCAGCGCGAATGACCGCCGGAAGCTGCCCCAGATATCGCCCACCGCCTGTTGCTGGAACAGGTCGTGGAACCAGTGCAGCGACACGCCCCGCATCGGAAAGGTCAGCCCGCCCGTGGGCCCCTGAAAGGACAGGATCGCGATGGTCAGGGTGGGGCCGTAAAGGAACAGCAGGAACAGCCCGAAAAAGGCGGCCAGCGGATAGAAGGAACGGGGGCGGCGGCGGTCCATGTCACAGCTCCTTGCGGATATCGACAAAGCGCAGCAGCGTGCCGATCACCATCAGCACCGTGACCAGCAGGATCACCGCCGTCGCCGCGGCCGAAGGGTATTGCAAAAGCGCGATGTCGTTCGAGATCAGCCGCCCGACATTGGCCGACTGGCTGCCCGACATGAAGCGCACGGTGATGAAATCGCCCATCACCAGCGTCACGACGAAGATCGAGCCGATCATGATGCCGGGCTTGCACAGCGGAATGATGACATTGGTCAGGATCTGAAAGCCGCTGGCGCCCGCGTCATTGGCGGCCTCGATCAGGCTGCGGTCGATGCGCATCATGGTGTTGAAGATCGGCACCACCATGAACAGCGTGTAAAGGTGGACAAAGGCCAGGATCACCGAGAAATCCGAGAACAGCAGCCATTCCAGCGGCTCGTCGATCACCCCCCAGGAGATCAGCGTGGAATTGGCCAGCCCGTTGCGCCCCAGGAACGGAATCCAGGAAATCATGCGGATGATGTTCGAGGTCCAGAACGGGATCGTGCATAGCAGGAACAGCGCGATCTGCCAGGTCTGGCTGCGGACATGGAAGGCCAGGAACCAGGCGACCGCAAAGCCGATGCCCAGCGTCAGCGCCCAGGTGACCAGCGCGTATTTGAACGTGTTCAGAAAGACCTGCAAGGTGACGGGCGAGGTCAGCAGGAAATGGTAATTGTCGAATTCGAAGGCCGGGTAGATCGAGAACTCGGTCGCGCCCCAGAAGCTGACCACCACGATCATCAGGATCGGCAGCACCAGAAAGAACGCCAGCACCGCCGCCAGCGGCGAGGCCAAGAGCCAGCCCGTCAGATGTCGGTTCCTGAAAAGTGCGGCCATCGGCATGTCCTGTCGCAAAGGGCAAGGACCGGCGCGCGCAAGGGTCGGGCGCGCGCCGGGAGGGTTCAGGCCGTCAGGCGGCGATGAACTCGTTCCACTTGCGGACCATGTACTGGTTTTCGTCCATCACCGCGTTCCAGCAGGCAACCGCGCCCATGCGGTCGTAGAACGATCCGCCGTCGCGCACGTCGCCCGCCTGCGCCATCGGCTGGCCCTGCGGGTTGGTGATGGTGTCGGTGGCGGGCTTGCCCTCGAACCAGTAGCCCCATTCGTTTTCGGACATGAAGTCCTTCGAGGTTTCGGGCACCGCCGAGTAATAGCCCTGCCGCATCAGGAAGCCGCCGACCCAGCCCGAGAGATACCAGTTGATGTATTCATAGGCCGCATCCAGCGCGAGCCCCGACAGGTTCGCCGACAGCCCGATGCCGCCGCCCCAGGACCGATAGCCCTCTTTCAGCGGCTGGTAGACGCAAGGAATGCCGCGCGACTTGACCGCGGTGATGGCGGGCGACCACATCGACTGGATCACCACCTCGCCCGAGGCCATCAGGTTCACGCTTTCGTCGAAGGTCTTCCAGAAGGCGCGGAACTGGCCGGCCTTCTTGGCCTCGGTAAAGATCGCCATGGTCTTGTCGATCTCTTCGCGGGTCATGTTGCCCTTGTCGCCATAGGCGATCTCGCCCATCGCCTCGCAGACCATGGCGGCGTCCATGATGCCGATCGAGCTGATGTCCAGGATCGACGCCTTGCCCCTGAATTCGGGGTTCAGCAGTTCCGTCCAGCTTTCGATGGGCCGGCCGATCAGGTCGGGGCGGATGCCCAGCGTGTCGGCGTTGTAGATCGTCGGGATCAGCGTCATCCAGCCCGACTCTTCGGCCACGAAATCCTTGCCGCCGGGACCAGAGGTAAAGCCCACGCTATGCGGCGCGGTGCCCTGCGCGATGGTGCTTTCGGGCGTCAGCTTGCCATTGCGGAAGATGCCCACGATCTTGTCGTAATTCGCGATCTTCGAGGTATCCATCGCCTGAAGGTTGCCGGTCGGCCAGACCTTCTTGCAGATCCAGTATTCGATATCGGCGATGTCGAAGGATTTCGGCTGGGTCGCGGCACGCTGGGTCACGGCATCGCTGTCAAGCGCGGTCATTTCCAGCGTGAAGCCCAGGTCTTCCTTGACCTTCTGCGCCACCTCGTTGAGGTTCGAAACCCCCGTTCCGAACTGGCGCAGCGTGATGTCCTTGATGTTCTGCGCCCAGATCATCGGCGCCGGAAAGGCACTGGCGGCCACGCCCGCGGCGGCGCCCGTCAGCAGGGTCCGGCGGCTCAGGCCGGTCTTGGGTGCTTGGGTCATCTGTCTCTCCATGATGGACGTCTGGTGTCACGCATTCAGGGCGTGCAGGTTGGCGTCGTCCCAGCTCAGCCCGACACCGTCGCCGGGCTGGATGGGTTGGACGAAATACTGCTCCTCGGGCAGAAGCGCGGTGATCTCCTGATCGCCCGCGGTCATCAGGGTCAGCGCGACGCTGGCGCCCTGATATTCGATGCCGGTCACGCGCCCCTCCATCCTGCCCTTGTCGGGGCCGGTGACGGCGATCCGGTCGGCACGGATGGCGAAATGGCCCTGCGGCAGCGCGATCACGTTATGACCGCCCATGAAACGCGCGACGAATTCGGTCCGCGGCGCGTTGAACACCTCGCGCGCGGGGCCGGCCTGTTCGATCCGGGCGTTGTTCATCACCACGATCTCGTCGGCCAGCGCCAGCGCCTCGTCCTGGCCATGGGTGACATGGATGAAGGTGATCCCCAGTTCGCGCTGGAGCTTCTTCAGCTCGGCCCGCATGCGGATGCGCAGGAACGGGTCCAGCGCGGACAGCGGCTCGTCCAGCAACAGCACCTGCGGCCGGGTGATCAGCGCCCGCGCCAGCGCGACGCGCTGCTGCTGGCCGCCCGAAAGCTGCGCGGGCAGCCGGTCGGCCAGATGCTGCATATGCACCAGTTCCAGCATCTCGCCCGCCTGCCTGCGCCGGGTGTCGCGGTCGATGCCCTTCATCTTCAGGCTGAAGGCCACGTTGTCGGCCACGCTCAGATGGGGAAACAGCGCGTAGTTCTGGAACATCATCGCGGTGCCGCGACGGGCGGGCGGCAGATGCGCGATGTCCTGCCCGCCCAGCACGATGGCCCCGTCCGAAACATCCTCGTGGCCCGCGATCATCCTGAGCGTCGAGGATTTGCCGCAGCCCGACGGTCCCAGCAGGCAGGCATAGCTGCCCGCGTGAAACAGGTGGTGAATGCCGTCCACCGCAAGGCTCTGTCCGTAGCGCTTGGTCAGGGCGACAAGTTCAAGATCCAGGTCCGATCGCATGGGCATGTCCATCGCTGCTGACCCACCCTGTCGCGGGGGCGGGGCCGGGGAAACAGTGGCGCGGGCCGGGACGGGGCAGATTCGTCAACTGCCCGCGGAATGGGCGATTGTCGGCAGGAATGTCCGCAAGTGGTGCGCAGATTGTATACGATCCTGTGTCCGAAGCTGCCCCGCCCTCGCGAATCTTGAGCCATGGCCGGGATTTCGCCAAACAGGGGCAGACGGGCGCCCCGCCCTGCCGCAGGAAAGCGATCCATTGAACCAGCCAGGCCTACCCACCGCGCATGTGGCCGGTCGCGACAGCGGCCGCGCCTCGCGCGCGCGCGAGGTGGCCGACAGCCTGACGCGGGCGATCCACGAACACCGGCTGGGGCCGGGGATGAAGCTGTCCGAGGACGAGGTGGGCGAGATTTTCGGCGTCAGCCGGACCATCGTGCGCGCCGCGCTGCAACAGCTTGCCCATGACCAGCTTGTGACGATCGAACCCCATCGCGGCGCCTTTGTCGCCCAGCCCTCGGTGCGCGAGGCGCGCGAGGTGTTCGAGGCGCGCGCGCTGCTGGAACCGCGCACCGCAAGGTCCGCCGCGTTGCGCGCCACGCCCGAGGATATCGCGATCCTGCGCCGCCACATCGCGCAGGAACATGCCGCGCTGCATGCCGGTCAGGACGGCGCGGCACTGCGGCTGTCGGGGCTTTTTCATATCGAGATCGCGCGCATCGCCGACCAGGCCACCATCGCCGAATTCATCGGCCAGCTTGTGTCGCGCTCGTCGCTGGTGATTGCGCTGTACTGGCGGCGGCGCAACGCGCTATGCGAAAGCCACGCCCATGACGCGCTGCTCAAGGCGCTGGCCGACCGCGACGGCGCACTGGCCGAGGAATTGATGAAGGGGCATCTGCTGGACCTGTTGTCCTCGCTCGACCTGCGCGAGGCGCCGGGACAGCGGCGCTCGCTGAAAGAGGCATTGGGGGGACCATGACATACAGGGCGATGCGCCGCGCGGAACTGGACCGCGTGCTGGGCTGGGCGGCCGAGGAAGGCTGGAACCCCGGCCTCGAGGATGCCGAGCCCTTCCACGCCACCGACCCCGAGGGGTTCTTCGTGGCCGAGGCCGGGGGCCGCCCGGTGGCCGCGATCTCGGTGGTCAACCATTCCGACAGCATGGCCTTTCTGGGGCTTTACATCTGCCATCCCGACCATCGCGGGCAGGGGATCGGGTTCGGGCTGTGGCGCCATGCGCTCGACCATGCCGGGGCGCGCAGCGTCGGGCTTGACGGGGTGGCCGCGCAACAGGCAAATTACGAGAAATCGGGCTTCGTGCGCGCAGGGCGCACGGTGCGTTATTGCGGGGTGCTGCCGGGCAGGCCCCATCGGGGGATCGGCCCGTCCGGGGCGCGCGACCTTCCCGCCCTGATCGCGCTGGAGGCCCGCGCGACCGGCTATGAAAAGCCGCGCTTCCTGGCGGCCTGGCTGTCCGACACCGCCACCCGCAAGACGCTGGTGGCCCGCACCGAGGGCGAACCGACGGGACTGGTCACGATCCGCCAATGCCGCGACGGCTTCAAGATCGGCCCGCTTGCCGCGCGCAGCGAAACGGTGGCGGCGGCGCTGATCGAGGCGGCCGGCGTCGTGACCGGCGAGGCGCGGACGATGATCGACCTGCCCGAGGGGCAGGACTGGCTTGCCGCACATTGCCGGTCGCTGGGATTTGCGCCGGTCTTCGAGACGGCACGCATGTACAAGGGTCCGGCGCCCCGGGGCGGCGGGCTGATCGCGGCGGCGGCAACCCTGGAACTGGGCTGACACGCCGCGCTCACGGTCGGGAATAACGCTTCGAACCGGATTGAAGCGCGGGTCTTAAGGCTTTTCTCACAAGTTTCGGCGATGGGTTCAGACCATTGTTCGAACTGGAGAGCGAAATGCTCCTGGACGGTGACATCCCCGATTTCGGCGCGTTGATCGACGCGATGGGCGGCCCGGCCTGGATCATGTCCGGCGAGGGCGTCGTCGCCGCCGCGAACGCCGCCTTCGTCACGGGGCTTGCCGGACAGGGGCCGGACCGGATCGCCGGTCAGCCCTGTGCGCAGCTTGTCGCCCCCGGGGATGCCGCGGCGCTGTCCGATGCCTGCCGCGCGCTGCGCGAGGGCACCCTGCCCGCAATCCGGCTGAACCTTGCGCTGCGCACCGCCAAGGGGCCGCCGCGGCGGCTGGACTGCCTGCTGACGGCGCTCCGCCAGGATGGCCGCCTTGCCGCGATACTGGCCCAGGGCCAGACGCTGCCCGACAGCGCGCCCGGGGACAGCCCCCCCTGCCAGATGGCCCAGTGCCCGCAGCGCGACGAGGCCCTTGAACGGGCCGAGATCCTGCGCATCGCCACCACCAAGGGCAATGTCGTCCCGTGGTACCGCATCCCCGATACCGGCGCCTCGTGGTTCGGCGCGAATATCAACGCGCTGCTGGACCTGCCCGACGAGGTGGTGCTGACCTCGCCGGAATTCCGCAGGCTGATCCATCCCGACGATCTGCCCACCGTGGTCGAGGCCCATTCCGCCATCGAGCGGGGCGAGACCGAGACCTACGATATCGACTTCCGGGTGCGGCGGGCCGATGGCTCCTGGCTGCTTGTCACGTCGCGGGGCCGCAAGATCGACCGCTCGGCGCAGGGCCTGCCCTACATGATCTGCGGCAGCTTCGTCGACATCACCGGGCGCAAGACCACCGAAGACCGGCTTGCCGCCGCCCTGGTCGAGGCCGAGGCCGCGCATGAGGCGGCGCTTATGCGCGAACAGATGCTCAAGCTCAGTTCCCTGCGCGGCGGCATCGGCCATTTCACCGTCGTCCCCGGGCAGGCGGGCGGCCGGGCAACGAATGCGACCTATCGGCTGCTGGGCTATGAACCGGGGGCCTTCCCCTCGACCGATGTTGGCTGGCGCAGCCTGATCCATCCCGACGACCTGCCCGGCGCTGCCGCCGCGATGGATGCGCTGCAACAGCGCCGCACGACGATCTACGAACACGATCACCGCCTGCGCCATGGCGATGGCAGCTATCACTGGTACCGCGCCGTGGCCAGCTGGGTCGAACGCCCCGGCGCCGCGCCGCCGCGCCTGCTGGCCGGGGCGATCATCAACATCGACCATATCAAGGAGAACGAGGCCAAACTGGCCGAGGCCGCCGAGGCCGCCCGCCGGGCAAGCCAACGGCTGAACACCCTTGCCGACAACGCGCCCGCCGCCCTGTTCGAACATCGCGAGGATGCCGGCGGCGCCGTCGACCTGCCCTATTTCAGCGCCCGCCTGCCCGAGCTTCTGGGCGTTCCGCGCGAGGATCTGCTGGCCGATGGCGCGGCCGGCGTCCGGTATATCGACCCCGAGGATCTGGCCGATCTGGCCGAACGTATCCGCCATTCGCGCGATACGCTGACGCCGCTCGATACCCGCTATCGCCTGCACCACCCCGAAAAGGGGCTGCGCTGGATGATGCTGTCCTCGATCCCCTTTGCCCAGCCCGATGGCGCGGTGATCTGGTACGGCAATGTCTTCGACGCGACCGAACAGACCGAGGCCGAACGCCGCGCCGCCGAGGCCGCCGAGGCGCTGCACATCGCCCATGAACGGCTGAACACCATGGCCGAAAGCGCGCCCGGCGCGCTGTTCGAAGACCGGTTCGAGCCCGATGGCACAAGCTGGTTTCCCTATTTCAACGCCAAGATGCCCGAGCTTTTCGGCGTCACGGCCGAAGCGCTGCGGCGCGACGGCAAGTCGATCTATCGCCACATCCCGGACGAGGACAGGGCGCGGATCGACGCCGATTTCGCCATTCGCCGTCAGGACATGTCGCAGATCGAGTTCCGCCACCGCATCGACCATCCGCAGCGCGGCCTGCGCTGGGTGCTGGTCTCGGCGATCCCGGTTGCGCATCCGGATGGGGCGGTCAGCTGGTACGGCAACGTGATCGACATCACCGAGCAGCTCGAGGTCGAGAACCGCGCCGCAATTGCCGCCGCCGCCCTGCAACGCGCGCACGAACAACTGTCCTCGGTCGCCGAGGTCGCGCCGGTGGGCCTTTACGAATTCCGCTGGCTGGGACCCGAGAGGATCCGCTTCACCTATACCAGCGCGCATTTCGAAAAGCTGGTGGGCTATTCGCGGGCCGAAATCCGGCGGCTTCAGGGCGGCATCCTGCGGCGGCTGCATCCCGACGATCTGGCGACCTATACGCTGGGCATCGAGGAAAGCTCGCGCACGATGACGCCGCGCCACAACCGCCTGCGAATCCTGCATCCCGAACGCGGCACCGTCTGGCTGAGCGCGGTCGCCGCGCCGCGGCTCGATCCCGACGGGGTGGTGGTCTGGACCGGCGCGCTGCTCGATGTCACCGCCGATGTCGAGCGCGAGGCCGCGCTCAAGCGCGCGCACCGGCTGGCCGAACAGGTCCGCGCCGAGAACGAGCGTCAGGCCCTGCATGACGGCCTGACCGGGCTGCCCAACCGGCGCTATTACGACCAGCGCCTTGCCCGGCGGCTGGAGGGGGCGCGCAATGGCGGGCCGGCCGATTGCACGCTGATCCGCATCGACCTTGACCGGTTCAAGTATGTCAACGACACGCTGGGCCACGAGGCGGGCGACCGCGTGCTGATCCGCGTGGGCGAGATTCTGCGCGACTGCCTGCGCGCGGGCGATTTCGCGGCCCGCATCGGCGGCGACGAATTCTCGGTGCTGCTGGCCCCGCTCACCTCGCGCGCGGGCGCGACCGAACTGGTCGAGCGGATCCGCGCCGGCCTGGCCCAGCCGGTGCTGTATGACGGGCGGCTCTGCCGCTTCGGCGCCAGCTTCGGCATCGCCGAGACGCGCGACATCCTGGGCATCGCGGGAGAGTTGCAGATCTTTGCCGATGCCGCGCTCTACCGGGCCAAGGCGGGCGGGCGCAACCGGATCGAGTTCTTCACCCCCGAACTGCATCGCGGCATCCTGAACGACCGCCGCGTGGCCTCGGAACTGCACGAGGCGCTGGAGCACGACCAGTTCCTGCCCTTCTTCCAGCCCCAGATCTCCAGCCGCGACAACAGCCTTGTCGGCGTCGAGGCGCTGTTGCGCTGGCGCCATCCCACGCGCGGGCTGGTCGCGCCGGATGCCTTCATGAACGTGGCCGAACAGCTTCGGATCGTGCCCGATATCGACCGGCTGATGATGGAGAAATCGCGCGCCACGCTGGCCCGCTGGCGGGCGCGCGGGCTTTTCGTGCCCAAGATCAGCTTCAACGTGTCCTCGGGGCGGATGCACGATCCCGACGTGGTGTCGCTGGCCCGCGAGATGGTGGCCGAGGATACCCGCGTGACCTATGAACTGCTGGAATCCATCCTCGTCGAGGAGGAGAGCGAGGATTTCCGCAGCCATCTGGAGATGGTCCGCCAGGCCGGGATCGAGATCGAGATCGACGATTTCGGCTCGGGCCATGCCTCGATCATCGGCCTGATGGAAATCGCGCCCACCGCGCTCAAGATCGACCGCCGGATCGTCGCGCCCGTGGCGCATGACGACCGGTCCTGCCACCTTGTCCGCGCCATTGTCGAGATAGCCGAAACCCTGGGCATCGCCACCATCGCCGAGGGCGTCGAGACCGAGGATCAGGCCGCGCTTATCCGGCAGCTCGGCTGCGACATCATGCAGGGCTACCTGTTCGCCCGCCCGCTGAACGAGGAGGATCTGTTCGACTACGCCACGACCGCGTTTCGCCGCAGCGCCTGATCGCCGGACCGGGGCGGCGGATATCGTCCGACAGTTTCACTAAGGTATTGCGCAGGCCGGGCGGATGTGGTCATCTGTCCGCGTTCGATCCAGCCACACGGCGCCCGCACGCGCGCCCCGCCAGGCGAACCCAAGCCATGGCCATGGGGGTGCGAACGTGAACCGGATAGCCCAGACCCTGTTTCAAGCCGCGCTGGTTGCGGCGCTGCCCGTGACGGCCCCTGCCGAACCTGCGCAGGCCGGGCGGCTGTCGCTGGAACTGAACGCCATCGCCCCGGCCGAGGGCGGCTGCCTGCTGAGCTTTGTCGCGGGCAATGGCCATGCGGGCGACATCGCCGCGGCAGTGTTCGAGACGGTGCTGATGGATGGCGCGGGCCGCGTGGCGCGGCTGACGCTGTTCGATTTCGGCGCGCTGCCCGCCGGCCGTCCGCGGGTGCGCCAGTTCCTGGTGCCCGATCTGGCCTGCGGCGATCTGGGCGCGGTGCTGATCAACGGCGCGCAATCCTGCGAGGCGGGCGCGCTGGGGCCATCCGCCTGCGCCGAGGGGTTGCAACTGACCACCCGCACCGAAGTCGAGGTGATCGGATGATCGCCGCGGCACTGGAAACGCTGCGGCGCGGGGCCGATCTGGGCGGGCCGGTGGTGGTGGTGCTGGCGGCGCTGTCGGTCGCGGCGCTGGCGGTGATGGTCTACAAGCTGTGGCAATTCGCGGTCGCGGGCGTCGGGCGGCACGGCGCGCTGCTGGCGGCGGTGGCGGCCTGGGATGCGGGCGACCGGGCCGGGGCGCGGCTGGCGCTGGACGCGGCGCGCAGCTATCTGGCGCCGGTGATCGGCATGGCGATGGCGGGCGCGGCCGATCGGGCGCGGCTGATCGCCGAGGCCGAGACGCGGCTTGCCCGGCTGGAACGCGGCTTTCGCTTTCTCGACATCGTGGCGCAGGTTTCGCCGCTGCTGGGGCTGTTCGGCACGGTTCTGGGCATGATCGCGGCGTTCCAGGCGCTGCAAGAGGCGGGCGCGCAGGTCGATCCCTCGATCCTGGCGGGGGGCATCTGGGTGGCGCTGCTGACGACGGCGGCGGGGCTGGCGGTGGCGATGCCGACCGCCCTGGTGCTGAGCTGGTTCGAGGCCCGGATCGACGCCGAACGTGTGCTGGCCGGTCAGGCGATCCATGCGGTGCTGTCCCCGGCCGGGCGGCAGGCCGCGACGGGCGCCGTGATCGGCGTTCCGGCCCATGCGTAGCGCGGTGCGGCGGCGGCTGTCGCTGACGCCGCTGATCGACGTGATATTTCTGCTGCTGCTGTTCTTCATGCTCAGTTCGACCTTCACCCGCTTTGCCGAGATCGACCTTGTCGCCTCCGGCTCCGGCCAGCAGCAGGCCGAGGCGCGGCCGGTCTTCGTGCAACTGGCGCCCGAAACGCTGCGCCTGAACGGCCGCGCGCTGGAGCCTGGCGACCTGGCGGGCGCGCTGGAGCCAGAGGCCGGGCAGGTGCTGGTCGCCATGCAGGGCGCGGTGACGGCGCAACGGCTGGCCGATCTGCTGGCGGCGCTGCGCGGTCATCCGGTGACCGTTCTGGGGGCGCCATGAAACGGCTGCCGAAACGGGCCGGGCGCGAACCGGCCATCGCGCTGATCAACGTGGTCTTCCTGTTGCTGGTGTTCTTCCTGGTGGCGGGCAGCCTGGCCCGGCCGCTGGATGCCGATCTGCGGCTGGTGCGCGTGGCCGATCTGGACGGCACGCCCCCGCCCGATGCGCTGGTGCTGCATCCCGATGGCCGCGTGACCCGCGACGGCGCCGACACCGATCCCGCCGCCCATGTCGCCACGCTGGACGAGGGCGCGCGCGCGGTGCTGCGCGTGCTGCCCGACCGCGCGGCGGCGGCGGCCGATCTGGTGGCGCTTGGCCGGGCGCTGCGGGCGGCGGGGGCGGAACGGGTTGTGATCGTGACCGAAAGGGGGCTGCCATGATCCCGACATCATCCATGGGCAAGGCACTGGCGCTGGCATTTGCGCTTGCGGCACATGGCGCGCTGGCGCTGGCGCTGATGCCGCCCGGCCAGATCGAGATCGCCGGCAGCGCCGGGGCGGCCGAGGCGCAATTGGGCGCCAGTTTCGCCGACATGGCGGCGGGCACGCTGTCGGCGCTTGCCCCGCAAGAGGTGATCCGCACCGCCCCCCCGACCGAACCGACAGCCACCCTGCCCCCGCCCGATCCGGTGGCGGCGCTGCCCGCCCCGCCCCTGGCAACCCCCCGGCCGGAACCGGAACGGATCGCCAGCACACCGCCCCAGGCCCGGCCCACGCCCCGGCCGCAGGACCAGCCAAGGGCCCAGGCCCAGCCCCCCGGCAATGCCGACCGCGATGCCCGGGCCGGGCAGGAAACCGGCCGCGTCCAGGCCCGGGCGGCGACCAGCGGCCGCGCCGGACAGGCCGCCGAGGTCGGCAATGCCGCAATCAGCACCTATCCGGGGCTTGTGATGCGCAAGCTTGCCCGCGTGCCCCGGCCCCGGGTCGACAGCCATGGCGCGGCGGTCGTGGCCTTTCGCATCGCCGACAATGGCGGGCTGGCCGGGGCGGCGCTGGCGCAAAGCTCGGGCTCGGCCCGGCTGGATCAGGCCGCGCTGCATCTTGTCCAGCGCGCGGCCCCCTTCCCCGCCCCGCCAAGCGGCGCGCAACGCAGCTTTTCGATCCGCATCGAGGGGCGCTGAGCCCGGCCGCGGCTTCCGGGTCACAATGCGGGCCGGGGCGGCAGCGGCGGCTTGTGAACCGGCGGCCCCGGTGCATATCTCGCCCGATCGGGAATCGGGGCGACAGGATCAATGGCCGAAACACGCGAACAGGATGCAGGGCGCCGGGCGGCAGCGGCGGCACGCTTCAGCGCGACCTGGCGCATCGCCGCCGCCGACCTGCGCGAGGCCGAGTCCGTCGCCCGCGACATCGCGCTGGAACAGACCGTCGAGATTCCGGCCGATTGCGTGCCCGAGGCGGTCGCCGCCGCCCGCGTGGTGGCCGAGATCGAGGCGCTGGTTGCGGTGCCCGGCGGGTTCGATGCGACGCTCAGCTTTCGCGAGGACATGGTGTCCGACGGCGCCGCGGGGCTTCTGAACGTGCTGCATGGCAATGTCTCGCTCAAGCGCGGGGCGCGGCTGGTGGGCTTTGCGCCCTCGCCCGGCCTGCTGGCGGGCTTTGCCGGGCCGCGCTTCGGCATCGACGGGCTGCGCCGGATGATGGCCGCGCCCCGCCGCCCGCTGAGCGCGACCGCGATCAAGCCGCTGGGGCTGGACGCGCGGGCACTGGCGCGGCTGGCGGGCGGCTATGCCCGCGGCGGCGTCGATATCGTCAAGGACGATCACGGCGTGATCGACCAGCGCGCCGCCCCGTTCGAGGAACGCATCGCCCGCTGCCAGGAGGCGGTCGCCGCCGCCAATGCCGCGACCGGGGGGCACACGCTGTACGTTCCGATGATCGCCGGGCGGTTCGACCGGCTGGAATCGCAATTCTCGGTGGCCCGCGCCGAAGGCGTGCGCGCGGTCATGGTCGCGCCGATGCTCAGCGGTCCCGATGTCGTCGACACGCTGGCCGCGCGCTACGACCTTGCCCTGATCGCCCATCCCAGCTTTGCCGGGGCCGCGCTTGGCGATGCGGCGCAGGGCATGACGCCCGCGCTGCTGCTGGGCACGCTGTTCCGCCTGATCGGCGCCGATGTGTCGATCTTTCCCAATGCGGGCGGGCGCTTTACCTTTTCCCGCGCCGATTGTCAGGACATCGCCCGGGCGCTGCGCGACCCGATGGGCGGGATCGCCCCGGCGCTGCCCTCGCCCGCGGGCGGGATGGGGCTGCACCAGGTCGGCGAGATGATCGACAGTTTCGGCCGTGATACGCTGCTGCTGATCGGCGGCGCGCTGATGCGCCATTCGCCCGACCCCGAACGCGGCGCCGCCGCCTTCCGCGAGGCCATCGAGGCGGCGGATGCCACAACCCCCTGAGGATCCCCCGATGACCGACAGCCCCCGCCCCGCAACCGCCCCGCATCGCGCCTTTGACCCCCAGCGCTTCGGCTGGGACGGCGTCGAGACCCGCGTCTACAAGGCGGGCGAAGGCCCGTGGCGCGATGTCACCCGGCAGGTCCTGTTCCCGCCCGAGGGCGATCTGCCGGTCGAATGGCGCTATTTCGAGGTCGCGCCGGGCGGCTGGTCGACGCTGGAACGCCATGACCACCAGCATGCCGTGGTAATCGTGCGGGGCCATGGCCATGCCCTGATCGAAGGCGCGGTGCGCGCGGTCGCGATGTTCGACCTGATCCGCATCCCCGCGCAGGGCTGGCACCAGTTCCGCGCCGATGCGGGCGAGGCGCTCGGCTTCTTCTGCCTTGTCGCGGCCGAGCGCGACCGCCCGCAACTGCCCACCGCGGACGATATCGCGGCACTGTCGGCCGACCCGGCCATCGCCGCCTTCATCCGCCCCTGACAGGGGCGCACGGGCCGTCCGAAAATCGGACACCCGATCCCCCCGAACTCCGGTATCATGCCGCTCTGCGACAGGTGCGGCACCCTGGGGAGGGGTCTGTCCGCATCGGGGGGAACGGATCGCGGCAAGGGAAAGGGGCCATTCGTTCAGGGAGGAGCAGATGGCACACAGGCTCAAGAAAAGCGACTGGGAGGATTTCCTGGCCGTTGGCCGGGTGCCGCCGAACATCCGCCATGAGGTGCTGCAAAGCTGGCGGCGGTCGACCGGGCGGCGGCTGGAGACGCTGAAACACGCGCCGCTATTGTCAGAGGACGACCTGCTGACCCGGCGTGCCCTTGCACGGCGCTTGCGCAACGGGGCGCGCACCGCGCTGATGCAGGCGGGCCGGCTGCTCAGCGAGACCGAGAACATCCTGCTGTTATGCGACCGCAACGGCGTGGTTCTGGACGCGGCGGGCGACGCCGCGACGCTGGCCCGCGGGCGCGAGAACCACCTGCATCTGGGCGGCAACTGGACCGAGGAAGCGATCGGCACCAACGCCATCGGCACCGCCATCGCGCTTGGCCGCCCGGTCGAACTGCGCGGGGCCGAACATTTCTGCGAGGAGATCCACCGCTGGAGCTGCGCCGCCACCCCGATCACCGATCCGGGGACCGGGGCCTTGCTGGGGGTGATGGACATTTCCTGGCCCAGCGGGCTGGCGCAATCCAGCACGATGGCGCTATCGGCGGCGCTGGCCGCGCAGGCGGAATCGGAACTGACCCGGCTTCTGGCGCGCGAACGCGAGATGCTGATGGAACAGTTGCACCTGCGCCGCCTGCGCCGGGGCACCGAACCGATGCTGATCATGGATCGCAGCGGCGCCGATGTCTTCGCGACCGAGGATTTCGTGCGCTTCTGCGACGATGACGACGCGCTCAGGGCGCTCAGGGCGCGCATCCCCGACCTGATCGACCAGAGCCCCGCCACCATCGCCCAGGCGCTGGCCGATTGCCTGCCGGGCATCGACATGGAGGTGATCGCACGCCAGGACGATGCCATCGGCGTGCTGATCTCGCTGCGCCGCACCCGGCTGAATGGCGCCGAACAGGTGGCCGATCTGGTCAGGATCGGCACCGCCGGGGCAGCAAGCTCCAGCCTCAGCCTTCAGGCGCAGCGGCTGGCGCAGACCGCCATTCCCCTGCTGATCGAGGGCGAGACCGGCACCGGCAAGACCTATCTGGCCCGCGCCATCCACCGCGCAAGCCCGCAGGCCGACGGCCCGTTCGAATTGCTGGACTGTTCGCGCCTGACGCCCGAACGCCTGCGCGAGGATGTGGCGCAGGGCCGGATCGGCGCGTCCAGCGGCGTGCTGTGCCTGAACGGCCCCTGCGAGGCCACGCCCGACGTGCAGAAACTGCTGCTGAACCTTGTCGAGGACGTGTCGCGCGCGGGCATGCGGGTAATCGCGCTGGCCACCCGCCCGCTGTTCAAGGAAATGCAGCGCGGCGCGTTCCGCGGCGATCTTTACTACCGGCTGGCCGGGGCCAAGCTGGAAATCCAGCCCCTGCGCGAGCGCCCGGACGAGATCGCGCCCCTGCTGCGCGACCTGGTGCTGCGCCACGCAACGCAGAACAAGGGCCGCGAATTGCGCTTCACCTCGGGCGCGATGGAGGCGCTGATCGCCCATGCCTGGCCCGGCAACCTCTTGGAAATGACCAACCTGATCGCAACGCTCGACGCGCTGTCGCCGACCGGCCTGATCGACGAGCGCGCCCTGCCCCCCGAGATCCGGCAGACCGGGCGCGGCGGCGGCGAGGAGACGCTGCGCGACAAGGAACGCATCGAGATCCTCGATGCCGTCGCGGCCGAGGGCGGCAACCTGTCGAAAGCCGCCCGTCGGCTGGGGATCGCCCGCTCGACGCTCTATCTCAAGCTCGACAGCTACGGGATTCCGCGCGCCCGCCAGCCCTGACTTCGCGTCCGCGGCATGTCCGTCGGGCCGCACGATAATCGGACAGCCGCCCGCCCCGCGCCCTTCCTACCCTTGCAGCAGCCGCCCCCCTGGCGGGGCGGTGACAGAGGGAGGAAGACTAATGCCACTGGACAAGCAGAACGGCCGATCCGTGCAGGTGCTGGGCATCGACGCGGGCGGCACGATGACCGACACGTTCTTCGTCGATGCCGACGGCGAATTCGTGGTCGGCAAGGCGCAATCGACCCCGGACAACGAGGCGCTGGGGCTGATCGAATCCAGCCGCGAGGGGCTGGGCCATTGGGGCCTGAGCCTCGAGGACGCGCTGTCCTCGATCCAGACCGGGGTCTATTCGGGCACCGCGATGCTGAACCGCGTGGTGCAGCGCAAGGGGCTGAAATGCGGGCTGATCGTCAATGCGGGGATGGAGGATTTCCACCGCATGGGCCGCGCGATCCAGGCCTATCTGGGCTTCGCCTACGAGGACCGCATCCACCTGAACACCCATTATTTCGACGAACCGCTGGTGCCCCGCCACCGCACGCGCGGCGTGATGGAACGGGTGGACATGTTCGGCGATGTGGTCATCCCGCTGCGCGAGGACAGCGCGATCGCTGCCGCGCGCGAGTTGATCGCGCAGGATGTCGAGGGGATCGTGATCTCGCTTCTGCACAGCTACAAGAACCCCCATCACGAACGCCGCGTGCGCGACATCGTGCGCGCCGAGGTCGAGGCGGCGGGCAAGTCGATCCCGGTCTTTGCCTCGGTCGATTACTACCCGGTGCGCAAGGAAACCCACCGCACCAATACCACGATCCTCGAAGCCTACGCCGCCGAACCCTCGCGCCAGACGCTGAAAAAGATCACCAGCGCGTTCAAGGATAACGGCTCCAGGTTCGATTTCCGGGTGATGGCCACGCATGGCGGCACGATCTCGTGGAAGGCCAAGGAACTGGCGCGCACCATCGTCTCGGGGCCGATCGGCGGCGTGATCGGGGCGAAATACCTGGGCGAGGTGCTGGGCTACAGGAACATCGCTTGTTCCGATATCGGCGGCACCTCGTTCGATGTGGCGCTGATCACCCAGAACGAACTGACCATCCGCAACGACCCCGACATGGCGCGGCTGGTGCTGTCGCTGCCGCTGGTCGCGATGGATTCGGTCGGCGCGGGCGCGGGCAGCTTCATCCGGCTCGACCCCTATACCAAGGCGATCAAGCTGGGGCCGGATTCGGCGGGCTACCGCGTCGGCGTGTGCTGGGCGGAGTCGGGCATCGAGACGGTGACGATCTCCGATTGCCACGTCATCCTCGGCTACCTGAACCCCGACAATTTCCTTGGCGGGCAGGTCAAGCTGGACCGCCAGCGGGCGTGGGACGCGATGAAGGTGCAGATCGCCGATCCGCTGGGCCTGTCGGTCGAGGATGCGGCGGCCGGCGTGATCGAGCTGCTGGACAGCGACCTGCGCGACTACCTGCGCTCGATGATCTCGGGCAAGGGCTACAGCCCGGCGTCGTTCACCTGCTTCAGCTATGGCGGCGCCGGTCCGGTCCATGCCTATGGCTATACCGAGGGGCTGGGCTTCGAGGACGTCATCGTGCCCGCCTGGGCCGCGGGCTTCTCGGCCTTCGGCTGCGCGGCGGCGGATTTCGAATACCGCTATGACAAGTCGCTGGACCTCAACATCGCCGAAACCGCCTCGGACGATCTGAAGGCGGCCGAGGCCCGGACGCTGAACGAGGCGTGGCACGAACTGACCGAGCGCGTGCTCGAGGAATTCGAGCTGAACGGCTACACCCGCGATCAGGTCACGCTGCAACCCGGTTTCCGGATGCAGTATCGCGGGCAGTTGAACGACCTTGAAATCGAAAGCCCGATCCACACCGCCCGAACCGCGGCCGACTGGGACAGGCTGGTTGCGGCGTTCAACGACACCTATGGCCGGGTCTACGCGGCCTCGGCGCGCTCGCCCGAACTGGGCTATTCGGTGACCGGCGCCATCATGCGCGGCACGGTGCCGATCCCCAAGCCGAAGATCCCCAAGGAACCCGAACTGGGCGCCACGCCCCCCGAGGACGCGAAACTGGGCACCCGCAGGTTCTATCGCCGGAAACGCTGGGTCGATGCGCAGCTTTACCAGATGGAACGGCTGCAACCGGGCAACCGCATCACCGGCCCCGCGATCATCGAATCCGACGCCACGACCTTTGTGGTGCCGGACGGGTTCGAAACCTGGCTGGACGGGCACCGCCTGTTCCACCTGAAGGAAGTGTAAGGGAGGACACGACCATGAACGCACCGATCCAGATCAAGGGCATCGTCCGCGGCGGACAGACGCTGAAACAGCACCGCGACGAGATCATCGAGGCCACGAAGCGCACCGGCCACTATGCCGGGCTCAAGAAGATGGCGCTGCGCGACAGCGACCCGATCATGTACAACAAGCTGTTCTCGCGGCTGCGCGCAGGCGTGGTCGATGCCCGCGAGACCGCCAAGAAGATTGCCGCCTCGCCCATCGTCGAACAGGAGGGGGAACTGTGCTTCACCCTCTACAACGCGGCCGGGGATTCGATCCTGACCTCGACCGGGATCATCATCCATGTCGGCACCATGGGCGCCGCGATCAAGTACATGATCGAGAACGACTGGGAAAGTAACCCGGGCGTCAGGGATCGGGACATCTTCTGCAACAATGACAGCCTGATCGGCAACGTCCATCCCTGCGACATCCATACCATCGTGCCGATCTTTCACGAGGGCGCGCTGATCGGCTGGGTCGGCGGCGTGACCCATGTCATCGACACCGGCGCCGTGGGTCCGGGCAGCATGACCACCGGCCAGGTGCAGCGCTTCGGCGACGGCTATTCGGTCACCTGCCGAAAGGTCGGCGAAAACGACACGCTGTTCCGCGACTGGCTGCATGAAAGCCAGCGCTCGGTGCGCACCACGCGCTACTGGATGCTGGACGAACGCACCCGCATCGCCGGCTGCCACATGATCCGCCGCATGGTCGAGGAGGTGATCGCCGAGGAAGGGATCGACGCCTATTGGCAATTCGCCTACGAGGCGGTCGAACACGGGCGGCTGGGATTGCAGAACCGCATCAAGGCGATGACCATTCCGGGCAAGTACCGGCAGGTGGGCTTCGTCGATGTGCCCTACGCCCATGACGACGTGCGCGTGCCGTCCGATTTCGCCAAGGTCGACACGATCATGCACACGCCGTCGGAAATGACGATCCGGCCGGACGGCACATGGCGGCTGGATTTCGAGGGATCGAGCCGCTGGGGCTGGCACACCTACAACGCCCATTCGGTCAGCTTCACCTCCGGCATCTGGGTGATGATGACCCAGACCCTGATCCCGACCGAGATGATCAATGACGGCGCGGCCTATGGCACCGAGTTCCGGCTGCCCAAGGGCACCTGGATGAACCCCGACGACCGCCGCGTGGCCTTTGCCTATAGCTGGCACTTCCTTGTCAGTTCCTGGACGGCGCTCTGGCGCGGCCTGTCGCGCGCCTATTTCGGCCGCGGATACCTTGAGGAGGTGAACGCGGGCAATGCCAATACCTCGAACTGGCTTCAGGGGGGCGGCTTCAACCAGTATGACGAGATCCATGCCGTGAACTCGTTCGAATGTGCCGCCAACGGGGTGGGCGCCAGCGCCATCGCCGACGGCATCAGCCATGCCGCCGCGATCTGGAACCCCGAGGGCGACATGGGCGACATGGAAATCTGGGAACTGGCCGAGCCGCTGATCTATCTGGGCCGCCAGATCAAGGCCAGCTCGGGCGGCGCGGGCAAGTTTCGCGGCGGCTGCGGCTTCGAAAGCCTGCGCATGGTCTGGAACGCCAAGGACTGGACCATGTTCTTCATGGGCAACGGCCATATCAGTTCCGACTGGGGCCTGATGGGCGGCTATCCGGCGGCCTCGGGCTACCGCTTCGAGGCGCATGATACCGGCCTGAAGGAGATCATCGCCAGCGGCGGCGACATCCCCCATGGCGGCGACACCGACCCGCAGAACCCGGTCTGGGACGCGATGCTCGGGGGCGCGAAGATCAAGCGCGACAAGCAGGCGATCACCACCGAGGCGATGTTCAAGGATTACGACCTCTACCTGAACTACATGCGCGGCGGCCCCGGTTTCGGCGACCCGCTGGACCGCGACCCGCAGGCGGTGGCCGATGACGTGAATGGCGGCTACCTGGTCGAGCGCTTCGCGGCCAGCGTCTATGGCGTCGTGCTGAAAACGGCCGCCTCGGGCCTGTTCGAGGCCGACGAGGCCGCGACCGAAACCCGCCGCGCCCAGATCCGCGCCGACCGGCTGGCCCGGGCCGTGCCCACCCGCGACTGGATGGCCCGCGAACGCGAGCGCATCCTGCAAAAGGATGCGGGCGTGCATGTCCAGCAGATGTTTGCCGCGTCCTTCAAGCTGGGACCGCGCTGGGAGGAAGGTTTCCGCAAGTTCTGGGATCTGCCGATCGACTGGCAACTGATGGAGGCCGACCTGCCGATCCCGTCCTATGGCCGGGACTATTCCATGGACCTGTCCGAACTGCCCGACGTCAAGACCGTCCAGTTCGTCGAGGAATGATACCCCCGGGTGCCGTGCCCGCCGCGGCACCCGCCAAATTCAGGAGGAAAACCGATGGCTTACACCAAGGCAAAGATCAAGGATCTGGTCGAGGGCAAGATCGACCGCGACACGCTGCACGCCATGCTCGCGACGCCCAAGGACAAGGAACGCTTCGTGATGTATCTGGACATCCTTCAGGAACAGGTGCCCTGGGATGACCGCATCATCCTGCCGCTGGGGCCCAAGCTTTACATCGTCCAGCGCAAGTCGGACCACAAATGGGTGGTGAAATCCCATGCCGGCCACGAATTCTGCGACTGGCGCGAGAACTGGAAGCTGCATGCCGTGATGCGCGTGCGCGAGACCGCCGCCGAGATGGAGGAGATCTATCCCCGGCTGATGGCGCCCTCTACCGACTGGCAGGTGATCCGGGAATATTACTGCCCGAAATCGGGCGATCTGCTGGATGTCGAGGCGCCGACGCCCTGGTATCCGGTGATCCACGATTTCGAACCCGATATCGACGCCTTCTATTCCGACTGGCTGGGGCTCGCGATCCCCGAACGGGCCGCCTGACAGGACCGGCGCCGGGGCATCGTCCCGGCGCCCTTCAGGGCTCCATGTCGCGGTACCGGCAGAACAGCGCCGCGATCCGCGCGCGGTCGGGTCCGGCCCTGTCCCAGCGGGCAAAGGCGCCGGTATCGGGCTTGCGGGGGCTGCTGAAATGCAGGACGCGGATATCCCCCCAGCCGACACCCACGGTCGGATCGGTCAGGAACGGCGTCTGGAAATTATAGGCGAACGCCCCCGACGGGCGCAGCCCCTGCACCAGAAGCCACAGCGACAGCAGGCTCTGGTCGGCATAGGCCAGATAGGGCGCATAGCGTTGCGCCAGCCGGGCCAGCAGCGCCAGATGCGCCCGGCTGCGCCATGCGGGCGGCAGCGCGAACAGCCCGGCATTGGCCATGTCGTCCGGTCCGTCCGGATAGGCCAGCCCGTCCTCGGCCAGCAGCGTGTTCAGCACCGCATCGTCGCGAAATTGCGGGGCAAGGATGCGCACCGCCGGGTCGGCCTCGTGATTGGCGACGAAGAACGGCGTTTCGGCGGCCAGCGGCCTGTCGAGCGGGCCAAGCACCAGCATGTCGGCATCCAGATGCAGGATCGTGCCATACCCGTCAAAGGCCCGCCGCCACAGCCCGAAGCGATGCCGCGCACAGTCGCGCCCGCGGCTGACGCGCAGATGCGCGGTGAATTCGGGCGGCGCGGCCGGGGGCAGGCATGTGGCGCCCCGCGCCGCCAGCAGGCGCAGCATCCCCGCATCGCGCCCGCGGTAATCCACCAGCAGCGGCGGATGGCCGGGCGCGTTGCAGGCAAGGCTGTTCAGGCAGGCCCGCGCCAGCGCCAGCGCGCCATCGTCGAAGCACAGGTAGATCGCCGTCACCGCAGCCCCCCGGCGGCGCAACGCTCGAAGATGTCGGCCGCCGCCACGCCCGCCCGCAGCCGGTCCAGCAGCGCGCGCACCCGCTGCATCTGCGCCCCGGCATCGGGATCAAGCCGCAGCGTGTAGCACAGGGGCCGCCCGGCCTCGGCCAGCAGCGCGGCCCGCGCCTCGGCGTCGATCCCGCCCGGAAAGCTGCGATAGACGATGTTCAGCTTGCTGTGGACATGGCGGAACCCGGTGCCGCCCGTCTCGCACAGGCGGATCTCGTAATTGCGAAAGCCCTGTTCCAGATCGTCCAGCACCGCGCGCAGGCAGGACGCCCCGTAGCGCACCACCCGCGCATCGGCGAGCACCAGGATCACCAGATCCGACAGGTCGATGCCGCGCGGGGCGATGCGGTGCCAGCATTCCCGCTCGGGCGTGCTGATGCGTTCGTAATCGTGGGCATGGTCCCGCGTCATCAGCCGGAACCCCGCATCGGCATAGGCCCGCAGCGCCTCGGGGGTCATGGCGCGGACACGCTCCCATTCGGCCTCGTTCAACCGGCAGAAGGCCGAGGCATAGCGGCTGTCCGGCCCGCGCGGATGGTCCAGGTGATAAAGGTTGCGGTCCTCGATGCGCCGAAGGTCATACCCCAGCCGCCGAAGCCGCAGGTCAAGCTCGCGATCCTCGTAGCCATAGCCCACGAAATTCTCGTTCCAGCCGCCCGCCCCGAAAAACGCCGCGCGCCGGCACATCAGCGCGCCGCCCACGGCAAGATAGCGGTTGTCGCCGTAAAGCGGGTAAAGCTCGGGATCGGGGCAGGCATTGGCGTGGTCGATGCTGTCGGGCGCCAGCCTCGGGGCATCGGCAAGGAACGCCGCCCAGCCGGGCAGCGCGGCGGCGCGCGGGCGGGCGATGTTCAGCACGATCCCGTCAAAGGGCAGCACCGCATCCGCCCCAGCATCCAGCCGCGCCAATGCCCCGGCCAGCGCGGCGGGATGGGGAATAAAGTCGCAATCCGACATCAGCAGGCGCGGCCGGGCCGACACCGCGGCGCCAAGGTTCATGTTGCGCGTCTTCCAGTGGCCGCCGTCATCCCGGCGAAACAGCACCCGCAGATCGTCGCCGGGCGGCAGGTCCAGCACCGGGCGCGCGCCCTGTTCGACCACCACCAGTTCCGCGCCCCGGGTCATCGTGGCGTAATAGTCCCGCAGCCGGGCAAGGTTGGCCAGCCGCTCGGGCGTGTCGGGCTTGACCGAGACGATCACCGACACCCCGGACAGATCGGGACGCGGCAGCATCAGGCCAGCCCCATCGCCCGGTCAAGCGCGCCCATGTGCCGCTTGGTGATCAGGATATCGGCCACGCAGCCGCATTCCGCGCGGTCGCACAGCACGGGCGACAGCGGCAGATCGACCGGACCGCCCAGCCGCCCCAGGCTGCCGCCCACGCCGCAGGTCGCGCGCAGGATGCGGCCATCGGCATGGATGCGCAGCGACTCGATCCCCGCCTCGCACAGATAGCCGCGCCAGCGGTTGCGGCCGGTCAGCAGGAACCCGGCGGCCTTTTGCAGCGCGTAGCGCCCGTCCTCGGCAATGGCGCACATCACGCCGCGCGGCGCGCTGTCGCCCCGCGCCCCCGCGCCCCGGCTGGCGGCCTGCATCCGGCGGCGCTGGTCCTCGGTATAGGCGTAGGGCGTGGCGCCAAAGCCGATGCGCAGCGGCTTGAGCGTGATCGACGCCCCCGGCACCGCCGCGGACAGTTCGGCAGCGCGCGCAAGGATCGCGTCGAAGCGGTCGGGATGGACGGTGATGTTGACATGCAGCGGCATCGCCTCGGCCAGCAGCGCGGCAACGTCCAGAAAGGCGGCGGGATCGGCGAATTCGTCGTGCCAGGTCAGGATCGTCCCGTCCAGCAGCGGCGCGATCCGGTCCCAGAACCGCAGCGTCCGCGCCCCGTTGCTGATCAGGCTGGCGCGAAAGCCGCGGGCACGCGCCCCGGTCAGGATCGCGGCGATCTGCGGGTGCTGGCTGGGCTCGCCGCCGGTGAACTGAAGCCAGACGCGCCGCCCCAGACCGTCGCGATAATGCCGCCGCAGCAGGTCCATGAATTGCAGGATATCGGCCAGCCCCTGCCAGCGGATCGAGCCGTCATGCAGCGCCTTGGGGCAGTAGCTGCACGACTGGTTGCAGGCATTGCCCAGCATCCAGTCGACCAGCACGGTGCGGGCATGTTCCGGCTCGGCATGGCGGATCTCGGCCGGATCATCAAGCGCGGTGGGGTCTTCCTGCATCGCCAGACCTCGGGTTGCGGCGGGGGTTGTGGCGGGACCAACCCCATGGAAGCGCGCGGCGGGCCGCCGGGGCAATCCCGAATCGCGGGACGGGAAGCGGGAATTTGAATGGGCGGAATGGGTGGGCTGGGGTAGACTTGGATCACGCTACCCGAGGGAGGATCGCCATGTCCCGCCCGCTGTCCCGTTCCCCCACCCGCCGCCCGGCGCGCGTGCTGGGGCTGTGCCTCGGGCTCTGGCTGGGGCTGGCGGGGGCGGGGCTGGCCGCGGATCGCTGGGCGCTGGTGCTGGGCGTGGGGCGCTATGACGATCCGGCGATCCCGCATCTGCCGAACACGATCAACGACGCGCGCACCATGGCCAGCGCCCTGAACCAGATGGGGTTTCAGGTCTATTACCTTGAAAACCCGGACCGCGCCACGATCGAGGCCACCCGCAGCCGCATCGCCGCCGAACAGGCCGGCAGCGCGCTGGGGCTGTTCTATTTCGCCGGGCACGGGGTACAGCTTGACGGGGTGAACTATGCCCTGCCCTCGGACATCCGGGCGGGCGATGCGGGGCATCTGGCGGCCAACGCGGTATCGGTGAACCAGATGATCCGCGCGTTGCGGGCGATGGGCACCGATACGCTGGTCGTGATCCTCGATTCCTGCCGCAACTCGCCCTTCCCCGGACAGGCCGCCAGCGGCACCGGGCTTGCGCTGGTCGATGCGCCCGAGAACACGATCATCGCCTATTCGACCGCGCCGGGCGAAATCGCGCTGGACGGGGCGGGCGCCAACAGCCCCTATACCGCCGCGCTGGCCTCGGTGCTGGACGGGCCGGAACAGGACATGCGCGACGTGCTGCGGCTGGTGCGCGCGCAGGTGCGGCTGGCCACCGGGGGCACCCAGACGCCGTGGTATATCGACAATTCCAGCCACCCGATCGTCATCCAGCCGCGCCGCGCGGCGGGCGGGGGCGCGGCCCTGCCGCGGCTGGGGCATGGCACCGTGTCGCTGGCGGCAACCGCGTGGTGGACCATCGCCAACAGCGCCGATCCGCGCGATTTCGAAACCTTCATCGACCTCTTTCCCGAAACCGACGAGGCCAGCGCCGCGCGCCGCCAGCTTGAGGATTTCACCCCCGGCGCGGCGCCCGGCTTTCCGCTGATGGATCTGGGCCTGCCCCAACCCGACCCCGAGGTGCCCGGCGGGCTGCGCTCGATCATCACGCAATGCGACGTGCTGGCCACCGGCATCGTCGGCGGGCTCAGCCTGGTCGAGCCGGTGCCGCATGATCTGGTGAACACCCGCGCCGCGCTGCGCGCCTGCATCGAGGCGGTGCGCAACGATCCCGAGAATCCCCGCCTTCTGGGCCTGCTGGCGCGGGTGCTGTTTCTCGAACACCGCTTCCCCGAGGCGCTGCATTTCGCCGAGGAAGCCGCAAGGCGCGGCAGCGCCGCCGCCTATGGCAGCATCGCCGAGATCCATCGGCTGGGTCTGGATGTGCCGGTCGACCTGACCGCCGCGGCCCAGGCGATCCGCAAGGGCGCGCTGGCCGGGTCCGAACCGATGCGCGTGACGATGGGCATCTATTACCGCGAAGGCTGGGGCGTGCCGCAAAGCGCGAACGAGGCGCGGCGCTGGTTCGAACTGGCCGCGATGGCGGGCAATGTCTCGGCGATGAGCGCGTTGGGCGACATGTACCGCCGCGGCCAGCTTGGCCCGGTCGATGCGGCCAGGGCGTTCGACTACTACCTCAAGGCCGCGACGCTGGGCCATACCGACGCGATGTCGGCGGTGGGGCTGGCCTACATGAAGGCCGATGGCGTCGCGATCGACCTTGACCGCGGGCTGAACTGGCTCAGCCATGCCAGCGAACAGGGCAACCCCTATGCCGCCTTCCATCTGGGCCGCGCCTTCCTGACCGGCTGGGGCGTGCAGCGCAACCCGGCGCAGGCGCTGGCCTATTTCCGGCTGTCGGCGCAGCGCAGCTTTCTTCAGGCCTATATCTATATCGGCGACATCCTTGCCGGGGTCGAGGGCATCGCGCCCGACCTGCCCGAGGCGCTGGCCAATTACATCATCGCGCGCGATGCCGGGCTGCTCAAGGACACCGCCAAGTCACGCGAGGAAGCCGCCGATGCCCAGTCGCGGATCGACGCGCTGTTGCCGCGCATGAGTGCCGAGCAACAGGCCGCGGGCGAAGGCATCGCCGCCGACTGGATCGCGGAATACGGGCTGCTGGATTTCAACCTGGTGCATGAATGACCGGCGGGGCGGCGGGCGACGGCGGCGGGCTGCGGCTGGCCGATCTGCCCGTCGTGTTCCTGTCCTATGACGAACCCTGGGCCGACGAGACCTGGGCCGCCTTGCAGGCGCTGCGCCCCGATTCGCTGCGCGTGCATGGGGTCAGGGGGCTGAATGCCTGTCATGTCGCCGCCGCCGATGCCGCGGCCAGCGACTGGTTCCTGACCGTCGATGCCGACACCACGCCCGCGCCCGGCCTGTTCGACCAGCAGGTGCCCGCGGCGCTCCTGCAACCCGTGTTCCGGCTGGACTGGCTGGCGCGCAACGCGGTCAACGGGATCGTCTCGGGCAATGGCTGCGTCAAGCTCTGGCCGCGCGAGCTGGTGCTGGCGATGCGCTCGCACGAGGCGGCGCCGCGGGGGCGGATCTCGCTCGATGCCGATATCGGGCAGATCCGGCCGGGGGTGACGCGCAACATCGCGATGCCGGGCTGCCATGCCGTGACCGATCCCGCGCACACGCCCTTTCACGCCTTTCGCGCCGGGTTCCGCGAGGCGACATTCCTTGCCCATCTGCGCGCCAGCGCCCCGGCGCAGCCCGCGGGCGATGCTCTGCGCCGCCTGATCGGCGTCTGGGCCTCGGTCGGGGCACATGCGCGCAACGGGCTGTGGGTGATCCATGGCGCGCGGCTGGCGCTGTGGATGGCGCTGACCTGGCAGGACCGCGACCTGACCGAGGTCAACGACCCCGAGCGCATGCGCCATTTCTGGCAGGATCGCGTCCTGCCCCGGCTCGGCCCGGGTGCTGGCCCGGATATCGGGCGGCTTCGCTCCGAAACCGCCGCGCTGGGGGCGGCAATCGCGGCGCTGGACGACAGCCTGCCCATCGCCGATCTGGACGCGGCGGCAAGCCGTCTGGCCGCCGGGGCGGGGATGTTCGGCGCCGCGCATCCGGCCACCGCCATCGACGGGCTGGGCCGCAGTTTCCAGAAGGGACGCGGCGTCGGCACCGATATCGCCACCGCGCGCGCCTGTTTCGAAACAGCGGCGCTGCTCGGCCATGCCGCGGCCGTCACCAATCTGGGCCGCCTGCACGAACTTGGCCTCGATGCCCCGCCCGATCCCGCCGCGGCCGAGCGGTATTACCGTGCCGCCACCGCCATGGGCAGCGCGCATGCGCCCAGTCACCTGGCGCAGATGCTGCTGGCACTGTCCCCCGCCGATCCGGCGGTGCAGGCGCGGGCCGAAGGCCTGCTCGACCTCGCCGCCGAGCGGGGCCATGCCGGGCCCGCGCCGCAGGGCAGCGCGGCATGATGCTGGGCGATCTGCCCGCGCTGCGGCTTGCCCCGGCCGCCCCGCCCGCCCCGGATGCGGGCTTTGCCGATGCGCAGCCCGTATCCCAGGCGACCCTGACCGCCGCCGCCCGCGCCACCGGGTCGGATCATGTCATCCTGATCGCGCCCGACATCGCCCCCGCCCGCGCGGCCGAGACGCTGATGCCCGACCCCGCGCTTGTCGCCGCCGGGCTCTGCCTTGGCTATCCCGCGCGCAGCGTGGTCAGCGGCATGGCGGTGCCGCAGGGGCTGCGCCTGATCCCGGTCGCCCGGCTTGAGGACGGCGCCCCCCCGCCCCCGCCCGCCCTGCTGGTGCCGCAGATCGCGGGGACGCTGGCCGCGAACGACACGCCGCAGCGGGCCTTTCACACGGGCTTCGAGCTGACCGCCGCACGGCCGCTGCCGCCCCCCGGTGCCGCGCGGGACCGCGCCGCGCTGGCGGCCTCGCTGGGGGCGGATGCGCTGAACGGGGTGTGGTGGGTGCTGGGCAATCTGCATTCGCTCTTGGGGCGCGGCGGGGTCCGGACCTGCTGGGCCGAAACCGCGCCGCTCCTGTCCGACCCCTCCGCCCCCGTCCGCCGCATCCGCGAACTGGCCCGGCTGGTGCGGCTGGAAACCGGCCTGCCGGTCCAGGCGCTCGACCGCCACCAGAGCCGGGCGCTCAAGGCGATGCTGCCGCCCTGGGCCCCGCCCGAGATGTGGTCCGATTTCCTGCGCGCCCTCGCCGATCTGGGCGCCGCAGGCCCCCCGATCGCCGCCCGCTACACCCGCGCCGCCGCCGCAATCTGGCCCGCAGAGCCGCCGGGACCGGGATGATCCCCTAGCGCAACAGCGCGCCGACCCGGCCGGACGACACGCAGATCGTGCCGTCCTCGAACCGGGCGTCCGTCGTCTCGGTGAACGTCCTTGTCTGCGTCCACAGCACCCGCGCGCCATCGGCCGAGACCTGGCGCAGCGTGACGCGGTGGCGTTCGGCGATGGCCATGCCGTCCGCCCGCACCGTCACCTCGGCCCGGCTGTCCACCTGCGCCTCGCGGCGGAACATCCCGCCGGGCTGGCTGTCCGAGAACAGGATCGCCAGCGGCGCGGTCGCGGCAAAGCGGGCGCTGTTGCCATGGGCGCGCTGCACCATGGAACCGCAATCGACAAGGCTGGCATCGGTTGCCCGGGCGCTGATCCGGCCGCTGCCCGGCTGGACAGAGGTCACATTCAGCCCCCCCGCGCGCAGCCGCGCGGCCGCGTTTCGCGTCGCGGCGGCGCGGTCGGGCGCATCCTGCGCGACCAGCGCCACCCCGCCCGCCGCGGGCGGGACATAGCCCAGCGGCCCCTCGCGCGTGGCCGGAACACAGGCCGCGAGCCCGGCGCACAGGGCCAGGGCGATCCGTGGCGAAAACTGCTGTGCGCGGCCCATCAATAGACCCCCTGCGCAGGCACGGGCGACGGGCGTTGCGCGGGCGGCTGGCGCAGTTGCGGCGTCGCCGGCATCTGCCGGGTCTGCGGCGCGCTGCGCAGCGCGCCCAGCCGGTCCAGCGCGTCGATTGCCTCCTGCACATAGCTGCCGGCGGGATATCGGCTGAGATATTCGTAATAGGCCTGCGTGGTGTTGCGCGCCTGCGCCTGCCGCCATGCAGCATCCTCGCCCGGCGAGTCTGCACCGCCGCGCGTCGGCTGCACCGCGATCAGGGCCAGAACAAAGGCCCGCAGGAAGATCGCCCAGCGTCTGACCTTGGCCATGGCACGCCCCCCAACCTGTTCCCTGGGCAACAGGGTCGCACGGAATCGCGATTTCTCCAAAGGATTACCGCCAGACCCCCGTCGCGGCCGTCACGGGGCGGGGCGAAAGCGGATCGGGCGCAGCCCGGGATCGCGCGCGGCTTGCCACTCATCGACCAGCTCGGCGGCGCTCTCTCCGGACCAGTGGCACGCCTGCACGCCCCATTTGTCCAGGATCAGCCGCAGCCGGTTCAGCCGGTACTGCGCGATGCAAAGCGGGCCGTCCCCGGTTGCGCGCGCCAGATCCTCGGGCAGCGGCAGGATTTCGCACAGCAGGCGCTGCGCGGCAAGATCGGGCGCCGAAAGCGGGCTCAGCACGAACAGCGCCCGCGCCCCGGCCAGACGCGCGGCCTCCAGATGGCGGGCGCGCAGGTCCGCCGCGCCGGGGCCGATCGGGTCCAGCGCCAGCAGCGCCAGCGCGGCCTGCGGCGCCGGGACGGTCCCTGTCGCCGCGTCCACGGCCTGCCGTCCGGCCGCAAGGGCGCGCCTGATGCGTCCGATCATGCCTGCCGTCCCTGCCCCCTGGTTGCGAAACAATTGGACTCGCCTGCCCGGATATTCCAGCATTCGCGCAGGCTTTGCCAGAGGAGAGGGGCCGGTGCCGAGCCTCGAGACCGATGTTCTGGTGCTTGGCGATTTCCGCTTCCCCGGCGGAACCTCGACCGGCATGGCGGCCGAGATCGCGGCACTGGCGCATGCGGGCTATCGCGTGGCGCTGCTGCCGGTCGAGGCACCCTTCCTGGCCCGCCACCGCGGCTTTCACCCCGAGATCGCCGCGCTGATCGAGGCCGGTCAGGCCGCGCTGGTGCCGCCCGGCCAGCGGGTGCGCGCGCGGCTGGCCTGCCTGCACCACCCGGCCTGTTTCACGCGCTTTCCCGCGCATCCCCTGCATGTCGAGGCGGCGCAGGCGGTGCTGGTCGTCCATCACCCGCCCGTCGATGCGCAGGGCGTGGCGCAATACGACATCGCGGCCGTGCGCACGGTCGCCGCCGCGATCCTTGGCACCGAACCCGACTGGGCGCCGGTCGGCCCCGCGATGCGCGCGGCATTCGGCGCGCTCGCGACCGCGCCGCCGCTGACGGCGGAGGATTGGGTGGGCGTGCTGGCGCCGGGCCGGATCGGGCGGCCGCGCAAGGGGCTTCTGGGCGGCCGCCCGGTGCTGGGCCGCCACAGCCGCCCCGACCGCGCGAAATGGCCCGACGACCGCGCGGGCTTTCTGGCGGCCTATCCCGATGCCCCGGATATCGAGGTGCGGCTGATGGGCTTCGGCCCCGCGCTGCGCCAGCGCGTCGGCCCCCTGCCCGCCAACTGGCAGGTGCTGCCCTTCGGCGCGGTGCCGGTCTGGCATTTCCTGGCCGGGCTCGACTTCTACGCGCATTTCCACGGCAGCGACTGGATCGAGGCATTCGGCCGCGCCATACTGGAGGCCATGGGCGCGGGCCTTGTCTGCCTGCTGCCGCCGGATTTCGAACCGCTTTTCGCCGAGGGCGCAGTCTATTGCCAGCCCGACGAGGTTGCCGACCGGGTCCGGGCGCTGCATGGCCACCCGGCGGATTATGCCCGCCAGTCCGAACAGGCCATCGCCGTCGTGCGCGAACGCTTTGCCCCCGAAATCGCGGTGGCCCGTGTCGCCGCCCGCATCGGCCCGCCCGCCGACCGCCCCGCCGCCCCCGCCACCGGGCGCGGGCATTGGCGCCCGCGCATCCTGCATGTCACCTCGAACGGGGTGGGCATGGGCCATCTGACCCGCGCGATGGCCGTGGCGCGGCGCCATCGCGACCGGGCAGAACCCGTGATCGTGACCATGTCGCGCGCCTTTGCCATCGCCCGGGACGAGGGGTTCATGGCCGAATACATCCCCTTCTTTCGCGGCACCGGCATGGCGCAAGAGGTCTGGCGCCCGACCCTGCGCGCCGAACTGACCGAGATGCTGCGCTATTACCGCCCCGGCGTCGTGGTGCTGGATGCCAATGTCCCCTACGAGGGCGTGACCGGCGCCATCGACCAGGCCCAGGGGCTGTGGTCGGTCTGGCTGCGCCGGGCGATGTGGCCGCCGGGCGCGGGCGCGGGCTTTGTCGCGCAGCAGCGCCGCTTCGATGCGGTGATCGAGCCCGGCGAACTGGCCGCGCCCTTCGATCGCGGGCTGACGCGGGACGCGGGGGGCGATGTGCTGGCGGTGGCGCCGATCCGCTATCTCGACGCGCCCGAGGCGCTGCCGCGACAGGCCGCGCGCGTGGTGCTGGGGCTCGACCCCGACCGCCCGGCGGTGGTCCTGCAACTGGGCGCGGGCAACAACATCCGCACCGAGGGGTTGCGCATTCTGATCGCCGCGGCGCTGGCCACGCTGCGACCGGAACCGCAGATCGTGCTGGCGCAATGGCAGATCGGCCGCGACGAGGGCGACGCCCCCGAGGGCATGATCGGGCTGCGCAGCTTTCCCTTTGCGCGCTTCCTGAACGCCTTTGACTTCGCGGTGGCGATGGCGGGCTACAACACCTTTCACGAGAACCTTGCCGCCGGCCTGCCCACGCTGTTCCTGTCGAACGAGCATCACGAACAGGACGAACAATGGCTGCGCGCCGATTACGCGCGCATCCGCGGACTGGCGCTGGCGGCGCGGACGGCGAATGGCTGCGATATCGTCCGCGCGCTGGAGGAGATCGCCCTTCCCGACCGGCAGGCGGCGCTGCGGCGGGCCTGCGCGCGGCTGCCACAGACGAACGGCGCCGATCAGGCCGCGCGCTACCTGGCCGATCTGGCCCATATCCGGCGGCCCCATCCCGCCAGCAGCGGCGGCTAGCCGATGTCCGGGCCGCCGCCGCGCGTGACGATCTGCATGCCCGCCTGCGAGGCCGAAACGACGCTGGACCGCGCCATCGCCTCGGTCCGGGCGCAGACCGTGGGCGATTGGCGGCTGATCGTGGCCGACGATGCCTCGGGCGACGGAACATGGGCGCTGGCACAGGCCGCCGCGGCCGCGGACCCGCGGATCACCGCGCTGCGCCAGCCCGCGCGGCTGGGCGTGATGAACTTTGCCACCGGGCTTGAGCGCGCCGACACACCGTTCTTCGTCTGGCTGGCCGCCGATGATTACTGGGGGCCGCGGTTCCTCGAGTCATGCCTGAACGTGCTGGCGCGCGACGCGCGGGCGGTTTCGGCCCTGCCGCGCTGCCGCTGGATCGGCCGCATCGACGGCCCGCGCACCGACACGCTGGATGGCCCCGTGGTGCAGCGGATGCGCCGCTACCTTGCCGCGCCCGGCGGCACGCGGATGTACGGGCTGATGCGCACGGCCATCGCCCGCGCCGCCTTTCCGCGCCGCGCCATGAACGCCTATGACTGGGTGCTGATGACCGGAATCCTGCGCGCGGGCCCCCAGATCGAGATCCCCGAACCGATGCTGTTTCGCGACCGCACCGATCCCCTGCGCTATGCCGCGGCGGTCGAGGAATTTCACCGCGCGCGCCTGTTCCGCCGCTTCCCCGTTCTGGCGATGAGCCTTGCGGCATTGCGCGCGGGGCATGTGCCGCTGGCCAATCTGGGCGATCTGGCCGCGCTGAACCTGCGCAAGCACGAGGAATATCTGGCCGTGATGCACCCCGGCCAGTTCGCCCGGCGGCTGCGCCTGTTCCGCGCGCTCGGCCTGCCGATCGCGACGATGCCGGGCCGCGGCGCAGAGGTTGCCGGACAGATCGCCCGCACCGATCCCGCGCGCCGGGCCGCGGCCGGGCGGGTTCTGGTGCGGCTGGCGCGGCTCGGCGATGGCGCCGCCGCGCTGGAGCTTGGCCATCTGCGGCAGGCCGGGCTGTTGCGCGGGGATGCGCGGGCGGCCTTTGCCCGCGCGGGCGAACTGGGGCTGGCGGATGGCTGGTTCCACGCGGCGCTGGCGGGCGGCGGCGACTGGCCCCGCATCGTCGGCGCCGCCCATCGCGGATCGGAAGCGGCCCGCGCCCATCTGGCGCGCAGCCGGGATGCGGGGCGCCTGCCCGCGGCGCTGGCCGATGTCACCGCCTACCTGCTGGCGCGGCGATGAAAGCCCCGCCCCCCGGCCGGATGCCGCGGCTGACGGCGATCCTGACCTGCCGCAACGCCGCGCAGACGCTGGGCCGCTTGCTCGATCACCTTGCCCGGCAGGGGGCAGAAACCATCGTTCTGGATCACGGCTCGACCGATGACAGCCCCGCCATCGCGCGCGCGCATCTGGGCGCCCCGGTCAGCCGGATCGCGCATGTCCCGTTCGACGGCGTGTTCGACCTGACCCGCCAGTTGCGCCAGAAACGCGACATCATCCGCGATCTTGGCGGCGATGGCTGGGTGCTGCACGCCGATGCCGATGAATTCGTCGAAAGCCCCGATGGCACACCGCTGCGCGACATGCTGGCGCTGTGGGACGATGCCCCCGTGCTGGCCTTCGACTGCACCGAATACATGTTCCTGCCCCGCGCCGAGGATGAAACGCATGACCCCGCCAGCTTCGAGACGACGATGCGCGCCTATATCCCCTTCCGCGAGCGCGACCCCAAGCAGCGGCTGTTCCGCGCCTCTGCGCCGCTTGACCTGTGGATGCGCACGGGCGGCCATTCGATCACGCCCGCGCGCTCGCCGGTCAGCCTGCGGCTGCGCCATTACCCGGGCCTGTCGCTCGACCGGATCCGGGCCGATTACCTGTCGCGGGTCTTTGCCCCGGCCGATCTGGCGCGGCGCTGGCACGGCTCGCGCATGGGCGCCGCGCGCCATGACGTGACCCCGCCCGGCAATGCCCTGTTCCGCAGCGCCGATGCAGGCTGGTCGCATCAGGATGCGGTTGACCGCCTGCCGGTGTTCCGCCCCCGCCCGGCCGAACCCGCGCCGCCCCCGCCGCCCGGCACCGATCTGGGGCTGATCTGCGGCCCCGGCGCGGCGGCGGCCGAAGATGTTGCCCTGCACCTGCCCGGCCTGCGGATCGCGCCGGTAGCGGCCCCTGCCCCCGGCGGGCCGCCGGTGCTGCACCTCATGACCCATCCCGCGCAGGACGCGCCCGCCGGGGATGCCGCCCAAAGGGCGCATGCCGAGGCATGGCTGCGCCGGATCGCCTGTGCCCGGCAGGCCGCGCTGTGTGCCGGGGCGCGCTATGGCGAGTTGCGGCTTGAGGATGCACTGGCCGATCCCGCCCTGCTGGCCGATGCGCTGCGCCGCCTGCTGCTGGCACGCGCAAGCGGGGCGGCGGGGTTTCTGGCCTGCCCCGCACAGCCCCGTCACGCCGCCCCCTGCCCCGCCCGCATCCGCGCCATCGCCGGTCCGCTGGCCCGCGATCTGGGCTATGACCTGACCAGCCCCGCCGCCGCGTCATAAGCCGGAACATCGGAACACCCGGCCAGGCAGCCGGGACAATCGCCCGCCTGCCCGCGCGCCTGCATGCGGCGCTGGACCGGGCCATGCCAGATGTCGCGCAGGCGCACGCCCTCGGCGACATTGCCCATCGACTGCCCGCGCATGAAGAAACAGGGAAAGGTCTCGCCCCGCCCGGTGACCAGCAGGAACCGGCCCGGCAGCGTGCAGCCCCCGGGCGGCACCGGGCGCAGCCCGTCGAACAGATAGGGCAGCATCGCGGGAAACATCGCCTCGGTCGCGATGCGGATCCCGGCCAGCCGCGCGTCGTCCAGCAGCCGGCCCAGCACCGCCGCAACCTCGGCGCGGCTGTCGGGGTCGAACTGCCATGCGCGGTGATCGGGCTGGTCCCAGGCAATCTCGGGCTGGAACGGCTGGACCGAGATTTCGCCCAGCCCATGTTCCACCGCCAGCGCGATCAGGTGGTCGATCCCGGCCAGCGTCGGCCGCATCAGCACCGCGTTCGGATGCACCGATACGCCCTGCGCGCACAGCGCCCGCAACCCCGCCAGCGCCGCGCGATAGCTGCCCGGCCCGCGCAGCGCGTCATGCACCTCCTCGGGGCCGTCGATGCTGACCCCGATGCTAAGCCCCGGAATGGCGGCCAGCCGTTCGGCATGGCGCGGCAAAAGCTTGCCATTGCTCACCAGCGAAATCCGCCCATAGCCCAGCCGCGCGGCTTCGTTCAGGATCGCGATGATGTCCTTGCGCATGAAGGGCTCGGCGCCGCAGGCGGTAAAGACCCGCGCGCCCAGGCTGCGGGCCTCGGCCAGCAGCGCCAGGATGCGGTCCTGCGCCAGCCCGTCGCGCCCACCCTTCCAGACGCTGCACATCGCGCAGGACAGGTTGCAGCGGCTTGTCAGCTCGATGGAAATCTCGCGCAGCGGCCCACGGCAAGGGCGCGGCGCAGGGGCGCGCGCGTCCCGCGCAGAACTCTGGCGCGCGTCCCGCGCGACACTCTCGCACGCTGCCCGATACGCCGCTTGCAGCCGATCCCGCATCTGGCATCAGCCCGAACTGGCCTTGGCCTTCGGCACATCCGCCGCGGCATCGCTCCAGGCCCTGCGGTCCAGATCCAGATCGGGGAAATCGGCCGGGTCAAAGACCGGCACCTTGCCCGCCGCCTGTTGCGCGCGGAAATCGTTCAGCACCCGCAGCGCCGTGGGAAACAGCATCGCCAGCGCCAGCAGGTTGACCAGCGCAAGGATCCCCATCAGCGGGTCCGAGAAGAAGAACACCGCCGTCGCCCCCGGCGCGATGGCCCCCACAAACACCACCCCGACGATTGCCAGCCGCAGCACATGCAGCGCCATCGGCCTCTCGCCGGTCAGGAAGGTCAACGCATTCTCGCCCAGGTAATAGTTGTAGATGATCGAGCTGAACGCGAACAGCAGGATCGCCCCGGTCAGGAAATAGCTCGCCCATCCGCCCACATGCGAGACCAGCGATTGCTGCGTCAGCACCACCCCGTCGATCGCCGCGCCCGGCTGATAGACATCGCCCAGCAGGATCACGAAGGCGGTGCAGGAACAGATGATGATCGTGTCGATGAAGACCGAAAACGCCTGCACGATGCCCTGGTTGACGGGATGCGGCACATAGGCGACGGCGGCCACATTGGGCGCTGACCCCAGCCCCGCCTCGTTCGAGAACAGCCCCCGCCGCAACCCCTGCGAGATCGCCGCCCCCATGCCGCCGCCCACCGCCTCCTGCCAGCCAAAGGCATTGGCGACGATCTGCCAGATCATGCCGGGAACCTCGGTGATGTTGATCAGCACGATGAACAGCGCCATCGCCAGATAGCCGATTGCCATGACCGGGATGATGACATCGGCGACCTTGGCGATGCGCTTGATCCCGCCATAGACCACCAGCCCGGTGATGACGGCCAGCCCGATCCCGGTCCACAGCCGGTCAAGCCCCAGGCTTTCCTGCGCCGCACCCGCCACCGTGTTGCCCTGGAAGGCGTTGAAGCCAAAGGCGAAGGCCGCGATCAGGCAGACCGCGTACAGCACCGCAAGCCAGCGGTAATCCGGCCCCAGCCCATGCGTGATGTAGCGCGCCGGGCCGCCGCGATAGGTGCCGTCGCCCTGATCCTGCTTGAAGGTCTGGGCAAGGGTACATTCGAACAGGCTGGTGGCCATGCCGACAATGGCGATGGCCCACATCCAGAACACCGCCCCCGGCCCGCCCAGCGTGATCGCGACCGCCACACCGGCGATGTTGCCGCCGCCCACGCGCCCGCCGACCGACACCAGCAGCGCCTCGCGCGAACTGACATGGCCGCGCCGCCCGGCCTCGGGGTCGGGGCGCAGGACGCGGAACATCGTGGTGAAATACTGGAACTGCACGAATTTCGAGACCACGGTAAAGAACAGCCCGAGCACGACCAGAAACGGGATCAGCGCCCAGCCCCATGTCAGGTCCGAAATCAGGTTGAAGAAATCCTCGATCGCGCCCATTGCATCGCCCCCCTGTTCCCCGGTGCGGCGGCCTGGGCGGCATCGCCCGGCCCACGGTCATCCTGCCGCAGCGCGCCCGGCGCACCGATCCCTGCGCAGGCGGGCGCGCGCTTGCGGCCCCTGTTGACCAGTATTCAGACGATGGCCCCGCAGGGCGAGCATTTTCTTGGCGGACCATGTATGGCGACTCTCCGCGTCATCCTGTAGTCGGGCGCCAGGACGACGGATGAAATGACCCACCCAGCGACCCTGCATCTGCATCCGGCAAGACCCCGTTCGCGGGGCCATGGCGGCCGTGCCGCCCCCCGACAGGTGCGGCGAGTGCGCCGATTTCTCCCGACACGGAAGCGGCCTAATCTGCCCGCGGTCATGCCCACGGCTGACGGTTCCCCGGGAATCGGCGGTCACAGGAGTTGAACATGCCGACCGATACCGGCTTTCCCGCATCAGCCGCCAAGGATGCGGACCTGCGCCTGACCGCTCCGGCGGGGTGGCGCGGGACCACCGGGCGCCTTGCCATCGCAGGCGCCTTCCTGATCTGCGCCGCCGTCTATGCCGCGACCGGATCGGGCGAAAACGCCCTCCTGCTTGCGCTGGCTGCCGGGTTCGGCGGGTACATGGCGCTGAATATCGGGGCCAATGACGTTGCCAACAATATCGGCCCGACCGTCGGGGCGCGGGTCATGCCGATCGGCGCCGCGCTGGTCATGGCCGCCCTGTGCGAGGCCGCGGGCGCGATCATCGCGGGCGGCGAGGTGGTCGGAACGATCCGCTCGGGCATCATCGACCCCGCGCTGATTCCCTCGACCCAGGCCTATGTCTGGGCGATGCTGGCCGCGCTGCTGGCGGGGGCGGTCTGGCTGAACCTGGCCACCGCGGTCGGGGCGCCGGTCTCGACCACCCATTCCATCGTCGGCGGCGTGCTGGGCGCCGGGATCGCGGCGGCGGGACCGGCCGTGGTGAACTGGGGCGTGATGGGCAACATCGCCGCGTCCTGGGTGGTTTCGCCGATGATCGGGGCGGCGCTTGCGGCGCTCTGCCTGTACCTCGTCAAGCGCGGCATCACCTATCAGCCGGACCTGCGCGCCGCCGCCTATCGCGGCGTGCCGCTCCTGGCCGCGGCAATGGCTTGGGCCTTCACCGTCTACCTGCTGCTCAAGGGCCTGTCGAAAATCGTCGATGTCACGACCTCCATGGCGGTTCTGGGCGGGCTGATCGTGGCGCTGGCGGTCTGGGGGCTGATGCGCGGCCATGTCGCCCGGCGCCTGACCCGGATCGAGAACAGCAAGGACGGCGTGAACCGCCTGCTGGGCATCCCGCTGATCCTGGCGGCCGGGGCGCTGTCCTTCGCGCATGGCTCGAACGACGTGGCCAATGCCATCGGGCCGCTGGCGGGCATCGTCGATGCGCTTGGCACGGGCGAGTTCCACGGCAGGGCCGCGATCCCGCTCTGGGTGCTGGTGCTGGGCGCGATCGGGCTGCTGATCGGCCTGCTGACCTATGGCCCGCGGGTGATCCGCACCATCGGCGACGAACTGACCGATCTCGACCCGATCCGCGCCTGGTGCATCGCCATGTCGGCCACCATGACCGTGATCCTTGCCAGCCAGCTCGGCCTGCCGATCTCGACCACCCATGTCACGGTGGGCGCGGTGCTGGGCGTCGGCTTCCTGCGCGAAAAGCTGAAAACCCGCCACGCCGCGATCATCGCCGAGATCCGCGCCCATCACCCGCAGGGCGACAGCGCCGCGGCCGAGCAGTTCATCGCCCGCTTCCACGCAACGCCCTTCGGCGCGCGCAAGGCGATGCTGGCCGACCTCAAGGCGCGCAACCGCGCCGGGGTGCCCGCGCCGCTGGACCGCGAAGACCGCAAGGTACTGGACCGCGCGCACAGGCGCGACCTGGTGAACCGCAGCCTGATGCTGCGCATCTTCGCCGCCTGGATCGTCACGGTGCCCGCAACGGCGGTGCTGTCCGCGCTGATCTACTACACCCTGCGCGGGATCCTGATGCCCTGATCCCGGCGCCGGGGCGCGACAAGCCCCGCAACCGGGACTGAGCCGCGCGCGCTATGTGCGGACCAGCTGGGTCAGCGGAACGCGGGTGCCGTCCTCCAGTTCCAGCATGATCCGCTCCAGCGGCAGTTCCGCGATCAGCCGTTGCGCGGGGCTCAGGCCCTTGTCGCGCGGGCGCGCGGCGATCAGCGCCTTGGCGGCCTCGATCGCCTTGAAGATCGTGGTCGCCCCGGCAGCGGCGGCCACCAGATGCGGCGCATAGCTTACCAGCGCGTCGATGATCAGCGCGATCCCCGCACTGGCGCGTTCGGCGCCCAGGCTGACCTCGGGCTCGGCCAGGTCGGGCTGGCCCGCGATGGCCTCTTGCAGAAGCGCGGCGGCTTCGCGGGCGATCTCGGGGTCGGTGCCGGGCGGCAATTCCGCCTCCAGCAGGATACGGGTCTGGTCCATCAGCTTTCTCCTTGGCTGCCAAAGGCAAAGATCGCGGGCGAAAACGCGCAGAGCGCATAGGGCGCCCAGGCATAGGGGTCGCGCTCGACCCGGCGCAGGCCGGGGCTGTCCAGATAGGCGCGGATCGCGCGGTGCAGCGCCTCGGCCGGGCGCGCGCCCTGCCCCAGCGCCTCGAACAGATGCCCGGCGATCCGGTGCGCCGTGGCATCCCCCGCCCGCCAGAGCGGCGCCAGCACCGCCCCCGCCCCGGCCAGCAGGAACGCCGCCTGAAGCCCGTAAAGCGCATCCGCGGGCAGCGTCTCAAGCCCCTCGATCCGCGCGGCGCGGCGGCCCGAATAACAGGCGGTGCTGACCACCAGCCCCGCCGACAGCGCCAGACAGGCCAGGTCGATCCCGTCGATCGCCCCGTCGCACAGCGCCAGCGTCGTTTCCATCGGCGCGCGGGCCAGCGCGGGATCGGCCACATCGGTCCCATGCAGCGCGACCAGCACCGTATCGGCCGCACCCAGCCGCGGATCGGACAGGAACGCCGCCCGCGTGGCCCCGGCCCCCAGCAGCGTCGCGCCATGGCGGAACTGCGCGGCGGCGGCGCGCGCCTCGGCCTCGGCCTGCGGCAGGTCGATCAGGCGCCGCCCGGCTGCATCGGTCGCCGTGGTGCTGCGGGTGGCAACGCCAAGGAACCGGGGCGCGGCGGGCCAGCACCGGCCGGGCCGGGTCAGCGCGGTCAGGTTCGGCACCGTCGCCACCGGGCGGCCCAGGATCAGCGGCTGCCCGTCCAGCGGCAGCGCCCCCCAGGGCAGGCCGTGCAACGCGCGATGCGGCACGATGGCAAGCTCCGGCGCGGCGGCCAGCGCCGGACGGAACGCCTCGGGCAGCAGGATATCGGCCAGCGCCGCCAGATGGGCGGGCAGATCCAGGCTCAGCCGGCTTGGCTGCAACACCGCCGCCAGACGCGCCGCGAAATCGGGCCATTCGGACAGCAGGCGGCGGACCTGAACAACCTCGCCCGCGGTAATCAGCGTCAGGTCCAGCACATCGGGCGCCATGAAGAACGCGCTCAGCACCGCCGCCCCGCCCAGCCGGGCCTGAAGCGCGGCAAGCTCGAAATCGGGCCGCAGGCGCGGCCGCGCGATCATCAGCTCGTCCCAGGCCAGCCGCCGCTCGATCCGCAGCCGGGCGGCGCGTTCGGGGTCGGGCTCGGCGCGCAGCCGCCCGGACAGCGCGATCACCTCGCGGCGCAGCGGGTCGGTGGCGGGCGCGGCCAGCGGCGGGCCATGGATTTCCTGCGCGCGCAGCCGGTCCAGCAGGCGCAGCCGCTCGGCATGATCGCCCGCCTTGCCCGCCATATGCGCCGCCGCCAGATAGGGCAGCACCTTGTCCGCCATGAAGGCCGAGGGCAGATAGGCCGCGTTCAGCCGGGCGCGGCGGGCCTCGATCCGCTCGACCAGCGCGCGCAGATCGGCGCGCTTGCGCTCGGGCGGGTGCGTGTCGTCGGGCAACAGCGACAGCCCCAGCACCGCCTGGATATCCTGCCACAGATCGTCGGCCTGCTGCGCGATCCGGGCCGCGCGCCGGTAATCCCCGCTTGCGCGCTCGGGCACGCCCAGATCCGCCCACATGCCTGCCGCCTGCGTCAGCGCCTGCGCCGCCAGCACCGGCTGAAGCCCCGGATCCTCCGCCAGCGCCTCCAGTTCCGCGGCCAGCGCGACCGATGCCCCCTCGGCCTCGGCCCGGTCCGCCAGCGCATCCAGCCGACGCGAGGCGCCCAGATCAAGCGGCACATAGGGCAGCGGCGGCGGCGCGGTCAGGTCGGCATCGGCCAGCGCCGCGGCGATATGCACCTCATCGGGATCGGGTTCGGCGGCCAGCGCGGCGGACCGCGCCATCGCCCTGTCGCCCAGATCGCTCAGCCGCTGGAACGCCGCCAGATGCACCTGCCCCGCCTCGCTGCTCTGGCGCAGGATGTTGGCCCGTTTCATCAGCGCGGTCATCACCCCGCTGAAGCGCGCGAACCGCTCTGTCGCGCCCGGCGGCTGGCCGTTCAGCGGCACAAGCGACAGCGCCGCAACGGCATCCAGAACCGCCTGCGGCGGGGCGGTTTCGGGCAGCGGCAGCCCCGCCTCGGCCAGCGTTCCGGCAGCATCCTCGACCAGATGGCGGGCGCCCGCGACATCGCCGACACCGCGATACAGATCGGCCAGCGTCATCAGCAGCACGACCCGTTCGGGCAGCGCCAGATCGGCCAGGCTGTGGCGCACCAGCGGGATCAACCGGCTCAGCGCGCGGTCGGGATAGCGGGCGCCGAAGCGGTCCACATAGGCGATCACCTCGGCAAACAGCGCGTCATGGGTCACGCTGGATGCCTCGCGCAGCGCGACGATGGCCCAGAACGCGCGCTCGGCCTCGTCATGGCGCCCCGCAAGGACAAGGGCACGGCCGCGCGCAGACTGGATCAGCGCGCGGTAATCCTCCAGTTCCGCCGCCTCGCGCGGGGAGCCGGCCGCGCCGATCGCCTCCAGCCTCTCCTCGGCCCGCGCCAGATCCGCCAGCGCGGCCTCGGCCTCGCCCGCCGCCATCCCCGGCGCCATCAGCGCATTGACCTGCAACAGCGCGCGCGTGAACGCATCCCCCGGCGCGGTATCGGCGCCCCGCCCCAGCGCCGCGGCCCGCGCGCCCACCGCCTCGGCATAGGCCACCGCCCCGGGCGGCAGGGCATGGCCCGAAAGCTGCCGCTGGCGCAGCCGCAGGGCCACCTGCCCGGCAGCATCGGCCGCCAGCCTTTCCGGCGCGGGCCCCTGCCCGCCCGCCATCAACGCGGCAACGATCCGCGCGGCCTCAAGATGCGCGGGCATGCAGGCCCGGTCGAAACCGGACCAGTCCAGTTCGGAGTCCCCCAGGGCAGCGGCATTCGGCATGCTGGCGCCTTCCCGCAACGCACGCCCCAAGGATAGGGCCGAAGCCCGCTTGCGCGCAACTGCGGCGGCGCGCTCACTCCAGCAGCAGCTTCAGCCCCGAACCCAGCAACAGCAGCGCAAGGATCCCGCGCAGCCAGCGGTCGGACAGATAGCGGCTGCCGATCACCGCGCCGATGCTGCCGCCCAGGGCAACCGCGATCAGCCACAGCGGCAGCGCCGCGGGGATCTGGTCCCAGACCGCATGGGCGCCCAACAGCGCCGCGGCCGAATTCATCAGGTTGTAGACCGCGCAGGTCGCAGCCGTCTGGCGCGGCGTGCCCCAGTTCATCGCCAGGATCACCGGCGCCAGGAACACGCCGCCCCCGGTGCCGGTCGTGCCCGAGACAAAGCCGATCGCCGCCCCGGTGAACAGCGCCGCGGCAATGGGCGGCGGCCGCGGCGGCCGCGCCAGCCCGGTTGGCCCGCGCAGCGCCGTGCGGGCCATCTGGGCGGCCGACAGGATCAGCACCGCGCCGACGATCGGAAAATAGACCCGCTCGGGCAGATGCACGGCCCCGCCCAGCATCGAGAACGGAAAGCCCAGCACCGCGAACGGCCAGACATTGCGCCAGCCAAGCCGCCCGGCCCTGAGAAACAGCACCGTGCCGATGCCCGCCACCGCCATGTTCAGCGCCAGCGCCGTGGTCTTCATCGCCGGGGCGGCAAACCCGGCCAGCGCCATCACCGCCAGATAGCCCGACGCCCCGGCCTGCCCGACCGAGGCATAAAGCGCCGCGACCCCCAGAAAGGCGGCGGCAAGAAACAGGGTTGCACTGTCCAAGGCGGGGCGGCTCCACGATCCGGCCCGCCGGTCGCGCGGCAGGCCCCCCATCACTCGGCCCTGACGCGCCAAAGCGCAAGCCTGCGCCGCCCCGCAGGGCAGGCCCCGGCGAATCGCGTAGGAAATGTCCCGCCGCGTGCTACCCTGCCGCCAGCGAAACGCGATCCCGTTCCCTGGAGAGCCGGAAATGCCTGGATTGACGAATGGAATTTCCCTCAAGCCGCTGATTTTCCTTGGTTGCACCGCGCTGCTGCTGGCCTGGGCTGCCGCCCCGCCCGCCCACGCACAGGCAACCCCCCGGGCCGAACCCGTGACCGGCCCCGATGTCACGACCATCGGCGGGATCGCACCGAATGCCCGGGTCAATGTGCGCGGCGGCCCGGCAACGATGTTCCCCGTCGTCGGCACCATCGGCTATGGCACACGGGTGCGCATGGGCAGATGCATCGGCGGCGGCACCGCGCGCTGGTGCCAGATCGAGGCGGTGGATGGCTCCGTCTCGGGCTATGTCGCCGGGCGGTTTCTGGTGCAGGGCGGCGCCGCGCCGCCGGCGGGCGACATCGACGGCGGGCCGGATTTCTGGGCGGTTCAGGGGCTTCCCGCGGGCTCGCCGCTGAACGTGCGGCGCGACCCCTCGGCCGCGTCCCCGGCGCTGGCCACGCTGCGCGAGGGCGAGATCGTGCGCAATCTGGGCTGCCGCGTCGCCGATGGCGCGCGCTGGTGCCGGATCGGGTCGATCACGGGCATGGATGTCACCGGCTGGGTGGCGGGCCGCTACCTGCGCGAATCGCGCGGCCCGGCCGTGGTCCAGCCCCCCATCGCGGGTGGCCCCGATTTCTATGTCGTCTCGGGCCTGCCTGCGGGCGACACGCTGAACATCCGGGCGCAGCCCTCGGCGCAAAGCACCGTTCTGGGGCGGCTTGCCGCGGGCGCGCGGGTGCGCAACCTTGGCTGCCAGCAGACCGGCCAGACGCGCTGGTGCCGAATCCAGACCACCGGCGGGGTCGAGGTGACGGGCTGGGTGAACGGGCGCTACCTGCGCGAAGGCTGACGCCCATCGCGGGCCGGCGCCGCCTACAGACCGGCGGCCAGTTCCTGTTGCCCGATCTCCAGCAGGCTGCGCACATGCGGCGCAAAGGACCGCCAGACATCCATGCGGAACATGTCTGGCCCGTCGCGCCACAGGATGACGCTTGCGCTGTCGAACAGCGTGCGCACCCCGCGGCCCGGTGCCAGCCGGTCCAGATCGCGCGGGCAGCCCATGGACAGCAGCGTTGCGGCCGCAGGCCCGGAAATGCGGAAACCGACCTCGCGATGCGAAATGTCGGTCAGGCTGTGCGGCGCGCGTGCATAGATCCCGGCCAGATCGGCCACGATGCCCGCGCGCGCCTCCTCGGGTGCCGTCAGCAGCCATTCGTCGGGGCCAAGGCACAGCACCGCCAGATCGCCCCTGTCGGCGCGCTCCCCGATCCGGCCCGGCAGGGTCAGCCCCAGCGCCTTGCCCACCGCCGCCACGCCCTTGTCGCGCACCCGCAGGGAAAACCGCGCGACCGGGGCCAGTTCCTCGACCGTGACTTGCATGGGATATCCTTTCCTCACAGCTTCATCCGGGCGCCATCGGGGTCATAGAACGCCGTTCCGGTGATCCGCGCGCGATGCGTGCGCCCCGGCATCGGGACATGGACCAATTCGCCCATGCGGGAATGGCCGTTCTCGATCAGCGCCATCGCGATCGACCGCCCCAGCGTGGCCGAACGGTAGGACGAGGTGACATGCCCCACCATCCGCATCGGCAGCGGCCGGGCCGGATCGTCCACGATCTGCGCGCCTTCCTCCAGCCGGACGGCGCCATCCTCGGTCAGCAACCCGACCAGTTGCTTGCGCCCCGGCGCCACCATGTCGGGCCGCGACAGCGACCGTTTGCCGACGAAATCGGGCTTGGCCTTGCCGATGGCCCAGCCCAGCCCCGCATCCGCGGGCGTCACCGTGCCGTCGGTGTCCTGCCCCACGATGATGAAGCCCTTTTCGGCGCGCAGCACATGCATCGTCTCGGTGCCATAGGGGCAGATGTCATGGGCCGCCCCGGCCGCCATCAGCGCCCGCCACAGATCCGGACCATGCCGCGCGGGCACGTTGATCTCGAAGCCCAGCTCGCCCGTGAAACTCAGCCGGAACAGCCGCGCGGGGATGCCCGCGACACGGCATTCGGTCACCGACATGTGCGGGAAGGCGTCGTTCGAGATGTCCAGCCCCTCGACCAGCGGTTCCAGCACCTTGCGCGCATTCGGCCCGTTCAGCGCCGCAACCGCCCAGTGTTCCGTGGTCGAGGTCAGCCAGACCCGCAGATCGGGCCATTCGGTCTGAAGGTAATCCTCCATCATCGTCAGCACCCGCGCCGCCCCGCCCGTGGTCGTGGTGACATGGAACAGATCGTCCGCAAGCCGCCCGATCACGCCATCGTCGCGGATGAAGCCGTCCTCGCCCAGAAGCAGCCCATAGCGCGTCCGCCCCGGCGCCAGCTTGCTCCAGGGGTTGGTATACATGCGGTTCATGAACTCGACCGCATCGGGGCCCGCCACCTCGATCTTGCCCAGGGTCGAGGCGTCAAAGATCCCGACCGAGGCGCGCGTGGCCAGGCATTCGCGCGCCACCGCCGCCTCCATGTCCTCGCCGGGGCGGGGGAAGTACCAGGCGCGGCGCCATTGCGCGACGGGTTCGAACACCGCGCCCCGTTCCTCGGCCCAGGCGTCGATGGGCGTCTTGCGCGTCAGTTCGAAATGGCTGCCCCGGTGATAGCCCGCCAGCGCGCCGAATGTCGTGGGCGTATAGGGCGGGCGGAACGTGGTCAGCCCCACCTGCGGCGGCGCCTTGCCCAGCATGTCGGCGGCGATCATCAAGCCGTTGATGTTCGACAGCTTGCCCTGATCGGTCGCCATGCCGGTGGTGGTGTAGCGCTTGACATGCTCGATGGATTTCATCCCCTCGCGCACGGCCAGGCGGATATCCTTGGCGGTCACGTCGTTCTGGAAATCGACAAAGGCGCGCGCAAGGCTCGGGGCCATGTCGCTGGGCAATTCGCGCTGCGCCTCGCCGCTGCCGGTGCGGTCATGGGCCACCGCGGGCGCCGCCCCGGCCGCCGCGCGCCCCAGCGCGCTGGCCGCGGCCACCCCGGCGGCATCGCCATCGGCCAGCACGGCGCCATAGCCCCACAGCCCCCGGCCCGCGCCGGCCACATGGCAATCCTCGATGGTCTCGCCCGGCAGATAGGTCTGCGCCGCCGCGTCCCAGATCAGGCTGCCCTTCGTGTGCGAGAACAGGTGCAGCGACGGCGTCCAGCCGCCCGACATCAGCAGGCAGTCGCAGGCAATGGCCCGCCCGCCCGCAACCTGCCCGTCCCGAACCCGGTTCACCCGGACCGACCGGATGCGCAGCCGCCCCGCCGTGGCGGTCACGCTATGGCCCGCCAGCACCTCGATCCCGCGGCGCCGCGCCTGATCCAGCAGGTCCGCCGGGGGCGCGTCGCGCGTGTCCACCAGAACCGCGATCCGTACCCCCGCATCGGCCAGGTCGAAGGCCGCGAAATACGCGCTGTCATGCGCGGTGACGACCGCCGCCCGCCTGCCCACCAGCACGCCGAAGCGGTGCAGATAGGTCTGCGCGGCCCCCGCCAGCATCACGCCGGGCCGGTCATTGCCGTCAAAGACCAGCGGCTTTTCGATCGCGCCCTGCGCCAGCACCACCCGCGCCGCCCGCACCCGCCACAGCCGTTCGCGCGGGGCGGTCTCGGGCGGGCTGTCCAGATGGTCGGTCAGCCGCTCGCACAGCCCGATCATGTTCTGGTGATAATAGCCGATGGCCGTGGTCCGGCACATCAGCCGCACGCCAAGCCCGCGCAATTCCTCCAGCACCGCGGCCAGCCAGTCCCAGGCCGGGCGCCCCTCGATCACCACGCCCGGATCGGACAGCAGCGCGCCGCCCATCTCGGCATGCTCGTCCACCAGCGTCACCCGCAGCCCCGCGCGCGCCGCCGCCCGCGCCGCCGCCAGCCCCGCAGGCCCCGCCCCCACAACCAGCAGATCGGCATGCAGGTAGCGCGAGGCATAGCGGTCCGGATCGGGTTCGCCGGGCGCCCGGCCCAGCCCCGCCGCAGCACGGATCACCGGCTCGTAAAGCCTGTCCCAGAAGGCGCGCGGCCACATGAAGGTCTTGTAATAGAACCCGGCCGAGAACAGCGGATAAAGCAGGTCATTGACCGCGCCCGCATCAAATCCCAGCCCCGGCCACCTGTTCTGGCTTTCCGCCACCAGCCCCGCGCGCAATTCCTGCATGGTGGCGCGGGTGTTCGGCTCTGCCCGGCCCTTGCCGCGCGAGGTGCCGATCAGCGCGTTCGGCTCCTCCGACCCGGCGGTGACGGCGCCGCGCGGGCGGTGATACTTGAAGGACCGCCCCATCAGATGCACGCCATTGGCCAGCAGCGCCGAAGCCACCGTATCGCCGCGCAGGCCCATATAGCTGCGCCCGTCGAAACTGAACCGCACCGGCGCGGCATGATCCACGCGGCCCTTGCCCGGAATGCGATAGCGGCTCATTGCGCGTCCTCCGTCGCGGGCAGGTCGGGACGCGGCACGCCCGCCTTGTAGGTCATCAGGAACCGGTCGCTGACCGTGTCGCGCAGGGCATTGAAGAACCGCCCGCAGCCATGGACATGGCGCCAGCGTTCGTAATGCGGGCCGCGCGCATTGGTGCGGATGAACAGGTAATCGCGCCATTCCTCGTCGCTGGTCGCCATCGGATCGGCGGGCCGCGCGATATGGGCCTCGCCGGCATAGGCAAACTCGGCCTCGGGCAGGGTCTCGTCGCAATAGGGGCAATGGATCAGCAGCATCTTGAACCTCAGTGTGCGACGGCGGCCGCCGCCGCCTCGTCGATCAGCCGGCCGGTGGTGAACCGCTCCAGCGTGAAGGGGGCGTTGATCGGGTGCGGCGCGTCCTTCGCCACGGTCCAGGCCAAGAGATGCCCGGCCCCCGGCGTCGCCTTGAACCCGCCGGTGCCCCAGCCGCAATTGACGTAAAGCCCCGGCACCGGCAGCTTGCCCAGGATGGGCGAGCGGTCGGGCGTCACGTCCACGATGCCGCCCCATTTGCGCAGCATCCGCATCCGGTTGAAGATCGGGAACACCTCGCAGATCGCGGCCACCGTATGCTCGATCAGCGGCAGGCCGCCGCGTTGCGAATAGCTGGTATACTGGTCGGTGCCCGAGCCGATCACCAGCTCGCCCTTGTCGGACTGGCTGATATAGGCATGCACCGTGTTCGACATCACCACGCAGGGGAAACAGGGCTTGACCGGCTCGCTGACCAGCGCCTGCAACGGATAGCTTTCCAGCGGCATCCGCAGGCCCGCGCTGTCCATCAGCACGCTGGTATGCCCCGCCGCCGACACCGCGACCTTCTTGGCGCGGATGAAACCGCGGGCGGTCTCGACCCCCGTGACCGCGCCATCGGGCCCGCGCCGGATCGCGGTGACGGGGCAGTTCTGGATGATGTCCACGCCGCGCGCCGCCGCCGCCCGCGCATAGCCCCAGGCCACCGCATCATGCCGCGCCGTGCCCGCCCGCATCTGCAACGCCGCCCCCAGCACCGGGTAGCGCGCCTTGGGCGAGATGTTCAGCGGCGGGCAGAACACCTTGGCCTCGCCCGGTGTCAGCCACGCATTGTCCACCCCGTTCAGCCGGTTGGCATGGATGTGGCGCTGAAAGCTGTGGATGTCATGGACATTATGCGCCAGCATCATCACGCCGCGCTTCGAATACATGACGTTGTAGTTCAGCTCCTGGCTCAGCCCCTCCCACAGATCCACCGCATGATCGTAAAGCCGCGCGCTTTCGTCATAAAGGTAGTTCGACCGGATGATCGTCGTGTTCCGGCCCGTGTTGCCGCCCCCCAGCCAGCCCTTGTCGATCACCGCGACATTGGTGATCCCGTGCTCCTTCGCCAGGTAATAGGCCGCGCCCAGCCCGTGCCCGCCCGCCCCGACGATGACCACATCGTATTCCGCCCTGGGCTGGCTGTCGGGCCATTGCTCGCGCCAGCCCTTCTGGCCGGTCAGCGCGTTCTTCAACAGCGACATCGCAGAGAAACGGGTCATGGCGCACTCCTCGGGCGGCGGATTCCGCGTGGACCGAACCTCGCAGAAACCGGCGCGAAATCACAGTAGGAATGCGACAGAACCGCATTATGATCGCGTCATGGCCAGACCCCTTTCCCCCGCGCCGCCCTTTCGCCCGCGCCTGCGCGTGGGCTTCGTTCTGGCGCGGCGCTTCACGCTCTCGGCCTTTGCCAATTTCGTCGACGTGCTGCGCCTCGCCGCGGACGAGGGCGACCGCTCGCGCCCGATCCATTGCAGCTGGAAGGTGCTGTCGGCCAGCATGGACCCCGTGCGCTCGAGCTGCGGCATCGCGGTCGGCCCGGACGAGCCATTGGGCGATCCGGCGCGCTTCGATTACATCGTCGTCATCGGCGGCCTGATCGACGAGATCGCCCGGCTCGACCCCGATTACACCGCCTTCCTGCGCCGCGCCGCCGAGGCACGGATACCGCTGGTCGGCGTCTGCACCGGCGCCTTCGTGCTGCACCGCGCCGGACTGATGCAGGGCTATCGCTGCTGCGTCAGCTGGTTTCACCATGACGATTTCCTGGAACAGTTCGACGGGCTGATGCCGGTCTCGGACCGCATCTTCGTGGTGGATCGCGACCGGCTGACCTGTTCGGGCGGGGCCAGTTCGGCGCATCTGGCCGCCTTTCTGGTCGAGCGCCATATCGGCCGGGCCGCCGCGCAGAAAAGCCTGCGCATCATGATCATCGCCGAGGACATGGCCGGGGACGATCCGCAACCGGGCCTGCCGCTCGACCTGAAGACCCGCGATCCGCTGGTGCGCAAGGCGCTGTTGCACATCCAGCAGAACATGGACGCGCCCCCCAACGTGGCCGCGGTGGCGGATCGTCTGGGTGTCAGCCGCCGCAAGCTGGAACGCCATTTCCACGAGGCGCTGGGGCTGTCCCCCAACGCCGCCTTCCTGCGGGTGCGGCTGGCGCAGGTGCGGCTGTTGCTCGACCGCTCGGACCGGTCCGTGACCCAGATCGCCGCCGCCACCGGCTTTTGCGACGCCTCGCACCTGATCCGCGCCTTTCGTCAGGCCGAGGGCATGACCCCCGCCGCATGGCGGGGCCGCGCGGCGCGGTCGGGCGGGGCTCAGCTCATGCCGCCATCATGGCCGTAGCGCAGGATCCGCACCGCTTCCAGCGTCACCAGGCAACTGCCCAGCATCGGCTCGGTCTCGGCCAGGAACGCCTCGATCCGCTCGGGCCTGTCCACGATCTCGATCACCACCGGCAGATCCTCGGACAGCCGCAGGATCTTCGATGTATGCAACCGGCTTGAGCGGCCATAGCCTAGGGCGCCGCGCATCACGGTCGCCCCGGCAAGCCCCATCTCGCGCGCCCTCAGCACGATGGCCTCGTGCAGCGGGCGGCCCGCATGTTCGTCGCTTTCGCCGATGAACAGGCGCAGCAGCGTGGCCTCGGTTGTTTGCGTCATGGCGTCATCCTTTCAGACGGTTGATCCGCAGACCCATCAGGTAGCCGCCCCAGACCGCAAGCAGCCACAACAGCACCGAGGCGCCCAGGTTCAGCGCCGCCAGCCCCGGCGCGCCGCGTTCGACCAGCAGCAATGTTTCAAGGCTGAAGATCGAAAAGGTGGTAAAGCCACCGCAGAACCCCGCCAGCACGAACTGGCGCTGCGCCGGGCTTGCAAACACCCGCCCGCCGGGCTCGGTCAGGGTGGCATAAAGCCCGATCAGGAACGAGCCCAGCACATTCACCGCCAGCGTGCCCCAGGCAAAGCCCGGCCCCAGCAGATGCAGCAATCCCAGCGATGTCAGGCTGCGCGCCACCGCGCCGGTCATCCCGCCAAGCGCAACCGCCAGATACAGCCGCCGCTGCGCCATCACCGCACGCCCCAGACCGTCAGCGCATGGCTGGTCCCCAGCCACCCCCCCGCCGCCGCCGCAAGGCAAAGCGCAAGCGACAGCACGATATTGGCCAGCGCGCGCCCCGTCTCGCCATTGCGCGCCAGCGCCAGCGTCTGAAGCGAAAAGGAGGACACGGTAGTATAACTGCCCAGAATCCCGACCGCGAGCCCCGCCCACAGCGTCCGGTTCCCTATCTCATGCGTTCCCGGCGCCAGCAGCAGCGCCGCCAGAACGCCGATCGCCACGGCGCCGGTGACGTTCACCGTCAGCGTGCCCAGCGGAAATGTCTCGCCGAACCGGCGCGCGACCACGCCCGACAGCCAGAACCGCGCCACGCTGCCGACCGCGCCCCCCAGCGCGACAAGCCCAAGGGCAATCAGCGCCTCTGCCATCCCGCCCTCCGGCACACGCCGCCCGGCCCCGCCTGCGGGTCAGCCCCTTGGGAACATGCGCGGCGGCGTGGTGACATGCGCCAAGCCTGGCAGCGTGACCGGGCCATGCAACAGGCGCCTATGCTTCGCCCGCCGGGCGCAGTTCCTCGGGCAACAGCGCGGTCGGCAACAGCCCCCCGACCGGATCGGACAGGATCCCGGCGGCCAGCGCCTCGCGCGCGGGGCCGTCCTCGGTCAGGGCGACAAGCCGGGCCAGATCGGCCTCGATCCGGTCCGCCCCGATCAGCCCGGCGGCATGAAGCTTGCGCAATTCCCCGGCCATTTCGGCGGCATAATCCCCCAGCCCCAGCGCAACAAGCGCGCCGCCGCTGGCCACATCCTCGCGCACGGCATGGGCAAAGGCGAACAGCACCACCTCGCACAGCGCATCGCCCGCGGTCGCGCCCGCGGACACCCGCGCACCCACCAGCGCCTCGCCGGCAAAGGTCAGTTCCATGCCGAAACCCGCCAGCACGTCGCGGATGCCGTCCATCACTTCGGGCTCGACGCCATGCGACAGCGACACGCCACCCTGCGAGACCGGCGCCCCGCCCAACTCGTCGGTAAACGCCTTGACCGTCTTGCGATCCGGGCGCGGCGCGCGCGGCGGCGGGGCCTTTGGGGCCTCGGCCGGGGCGGCGGTCTCCGCGGCCGGTTCGTCCGCAGGGGCGTCGGGTTCGGGCACCTCGGGTTCGGGAGGTTCCGCGGCGGGTTCCGGCACCACGGGCGGTTCCACCGCCACAGGCTCCGGCGCAACAGCCTCCACCGCCACAGGTTCCACCGCAACCGGCACAGCCTCGGGAACCGCTTCCGTCTCGTCCGCTTCCACGCCTGTCCCGGCGGCCCGCCCGGCATCGGTCAGCTTCAGCACCAGCCGCTGCCGCGCGCCGAACACCCGCGCCAGCAGCAGCGGGCGGCGCTGGATTTCCTCGATCAGGCCCCGGGCGACCAGCCCGGACAGCGGCCGGGCCACCTCCAGCCCGCGCCCGCGCGCGCGAACCGACAGCGCGTCGCGCTCGACGGCGCCGCCCTCGGCATCCATTTCGCAGATAACGGCCAGCAGGGCCTGTTCGGACCGGTCGAGCGGCGTGTCCTTCATGATCGCCTCGCAGACAATGGGCTTGCGACGTCGCAGATCGCGGCCAAGGCGTCAATCGGTCCAATCATCGCGCATCCCCCGCTTCCGTCGCCGCGGACTCAGGACAGCACGCGCGCGGACCCCGGATCATACATCGGCACAAGGCTTGCCTCGGCCGCAAAGACCCGGCCCGCAACCTCGATCTCGTAGCGCGCGGCCAGCATCTCGGCCGCCGGTTCGCCCGGCCGGGTGCAGGGCACATAGCCCAGCCCGACCGCCCCGCCCAGCGTGTGGCCATAGGCGCCCGAGCCGATCTGCCCGACGATCCGGCCATCGCGCAGGATCGGTTCGTTGTGAAACAGCATCGGCGCGGGATCGGTCAGGCGGAACTGCACCAGGCGGCGCGACAGCCCCGCCGCGCGCTTGCGCAGCACCGCCTCGCGGCCGATGAAATCGCCCTTGTCGGTCCTGACCGCAAAGCCAAGCCCGGCCTCCAGCACATGATCCTCGTCGGTGATGTCATGGCCGAAATGGCGATAGCCCTTCTCGATCCGGCAAGAGTCCATCGCATGCAGCCCGCAGGGCCTCAGCCCCAGATCGGCGCCCGCGGCCTCCAGTTCCTCGAAGACATGCGCCGCCTGTTCGGTGGAAACGTACAGCTCCCATCCCAGTTCGCCGACATAGCTGATCCGCTGCGCCCGGGCCAGCCCAAGGCCGATCTCGATCTCGCGCGCGGTGCCGAACGGAAACCCCGCGTTCGAGAAATCGTCCGGGCTGACGCGCTGCAACAGCGCGCGCGAGCGCGGCCCCATCACCGGGATCACCGCCTCGGCCGCGCTGACATCCACGATCACCGCCGCCGCCCCGTCCAGATGCGCGCGCAGCCAGGCCAGGTCGCGCTGCACCGTCGCCCCCGGCACGACCAGCAGGAACGCGGTTTCGGCAAGCCGCGTCACCGTCAGGTCGCTTTCGATGCCGCCCGCCGCGTTCAGCATCTGGGTATAGACGATCCGGCCCGGGTCCACGTCGATCCGGTTGGCGCAGAGCCGGTCCAGAAACGCGCAGGCATCGCGCCCCTCGACCCGGATCTTGCCGAACGAGGACATGTCCAGCAGCCCCACGCCCTCGCGCAGCGCCAGATGCTCGGCCCGCGCATTCGCGAACCAGTTCTGCCGGCCCCAGTCATGGCGGTACTCGCGCGCCTGCCCCTCCTCCGCGAACCAGTTCGCGCGCTCCCAGCCCGCCACCTCGCCGAACACCGCACCCCGGGCCTTCAGATGCTCATGCAGGGGCGACCGGCGCAGCCCCCGCGCGCGCGTCATCTGGCGATAGGGGAAATGGTCGGCATAAAGCAGGCCCAGCGTCTCGGTCACGCGCTCGCGCAGATAGCGGCGATTGCGCTGAAAGGGCTGGGCGCGGCGGATATCCACCTCCCACAGGTCGAAGGGCGGCGCGCCCCGGTCCATCCATTGCGCCAGCGCCATCCCCGCCCCGCCCGACGACACGATGCCGATGGAATTGTAGCCCGCCGCCACCCAGTAGCCCGCCAGCCCCGGCGCCTCGCCCAGGTAATAGCGATCATCCGGGGTGAAACTTTCCGGCCCGTTGAAGAAGGTGTGAATCCCCGCCTCGGCCAGCATCGGCATCCGCGCCACCGCCTTTTCGAGGATCGGCTCGAAATGGTCGAAATCCTCGGGCAACTGGTCAAAGCAGAAATCCTCGCGGATGCCGCCCATCCCCCAGGGTTTCGCCACCGGCTCGAAGGCGCCCAGCAGCATCTTGCCCGCATCCTCCTTGTAATAGGCACATTCGTCGGGCACCCGCAGCACGGGCAGTTGCGTCAGGCCCGCGATGGCCTCGGTCACGATGTAGAAATGTTCGCAGGCATGCAGCGGCAGCGTCACGCCGTTCTGCGCGGCCAGGTCGCGCCCCCACATGCCGCCGCAATTCACCACCATCGCGGCGGCGATATGGCCGGTTTCCTCGCCCGCCTGCCAGTCCACGCCGGTCACGCGCCCCCGGTCGGCGGTGACGCGCAGCGCCTTGACCCCCTCGGCGATCCGCGCGCCGCGCATCCGCGCCCCCCGGGCCAGCGCCAGCGCGATATTCGCCGGATCGGCCTGCCCGTCGCCGGGCAGATGCACGCCGCCCACCACGCCCGCGATGTTCAGATGCGGATACATCGCCTTGATTTCCCCGGGCGACAGCGGGTTCACCTCGACCCCGAAGGCCCGCGCCATCGAGGCCTGGCGCAACAGTTCCTCATGCCGGTCCGCACTCAGCGCCACCGTCATCGACCCGCGCTGGCTGAACCCGGTGGCCAGCCCCGTCTCGGCCTCCAGCCGCCGGTACAGGTCGGCCGAATATTTCGCCAGCCGCGTCATGTTCTGGCTCGCCCGCAACTGCCCGATCAGCCCCGCCGCATGCCATGTCGTGCCGCAGGTCAGTTGCCTGCGCTCCAGCAGCACGATGTCGGTCCAGCCGATTTCGGCCAGATGATAGGCCACCGAACAGCCGGAAATGCCGCCGCCGATGATGACGACGCGGGCCGAGGACGGAAGATCGGGCATGGCGCACCTGAAGGATCGGAACAGCGGCAGGCTGCGCGCGGCCGCGTGAAAAATCAATAGTCGTTTTTCATTTCAACGCGGCCCGGCGCCCCGCTTCTTCACATCCCGCCCGCCCGGATCTATCCTCGGCCCCGGAGGACAGATGAGCGGCAGCATCGGCGACGATATCCGGGCATTGCGCAAGGCGCGCGGCATGACGCTTCAGCAGATGGCCGCGGCGCTCGGGCGCTCCGTCGGCTGGCTCAGCCAGGTCGAGCGTAACCGCGGCACGCCATCGGTGCAGGATCTCGGCCGGATCGCCGGGCTTTTCGATCTGAACATCAGCTTCTTCTTCCGCGCCTCGGCCCAGCACCCCGCCGAACAGGGCCGGATCGTGCGCGCCGCCCATCGCGGCCGCATCGGCACGCCCGAAACCGGCCTGACCGAGGAATTGCTGTCGCCCGGCCTGACCGGCGCGTTCGAGATGATCCGCTCGGTCTTTGCCCCCCGCTCGACAAGCGCGGGGCTGCGCCGGGGCCGCGGCCGAGAGGATGGCGGCGTGCTGATCTCGGGGCGGCTGATCCTGCACATCGGCACCCTGACCGCCGACCTGGCCCCCGGCGACAGTTTCCAGTTCGCGGGCGAGGATTACGCCTGGGAAAACCCCGGCGACGACCCGGCCGAAGTGATCTGGATCATATCCCCGCCGGTCTACTGACCCCCAGCGCGCACCACCGCCTGCCGGCCCAGTGGCATTGACGCGGTTCGGCTGGCCCAATCCGCGGCGAAGAACGGTGCGTCTCGGACTGCGCCACCCGGGGCGAGGGCCAGCGCGGTTCGGCCCGCGCGATCCGGGGCCAGAACCAGCGCGCTTCGGCTGGCCCAATCCGCGGCGCGCAGACTGCGCGGTTTCTCCGGCGGGTGCCCGGGCCTTGCAGTCGGGCGGGTTCGGCGGGTCGCAGCCGGGGCTCAGAAATCCTGCCACCCGGCCGCGGCGGCAAACCCCTCGCCCGACCGCCGCCCCGGATCGGCAAGGCCCGTATTGTCCGCCGCCAATGCCGGGCGCTTCGGCACGGCGGCCAGGACCGGAGCCAGTGCCGGGGCCGGGACCATCGTCGCGCGGTCGTCCCGGCCGATCCGGAAACGGTCGATCTGAGCGCGCAGGCTTTCGACCTCGTGGCGCAGGGTGGCGCTGGCGGCGGTGGCTTCCTCGACCATGGCGGCGTTCTGCTGCGTCACCTGGTCAAGC
>NZ_WJPO01000080.1 GCF_009649175.1 Rhodovulum strictum
CCCGGCTTATTCGTCCAATTCGGCCGGAAAAGTTGCGTGCGCCTGAAAGCGCTGTAGTTTCAAGCTGCTAGACCAGACCTCACAGCAGCATCGGACGCACGCATGGGTGAAACGCTATCGCCGGTGGCGCCCCGGTTCAATCGCTCTCTTCGGATCGAGAGCCGGGCAGAGCGGCTGACAGGAGATCCCGGTGCAATCCTTCTGCGCGAGGTGCTCGAGAACAGCGGCATCGTGGACTGGATGACCGATCGTCTGGCCGATCCGCGGCGGCCGCAGGATGTCACGCATGATCTGGCCTCGCTCCTGCGCACGGCGATCCTGCTGGCCGCCCAGGGCTGGCGCGACCATGACGATGCCGATGCGCTCCGTCACGACCCAGCCTTCCGGCTGGCGGTGAGTTCGGCAGCCGGGATGACGCCGCTCGGCGGTCCGGGGCTGGCCTCGCAGCCCACGCTTTCGCGCTTCACGGCGATCATGGCGGCGCCGGCCAATCTGAAGGTCCTGCGCGAAGCGGTCCTGGACCTGGCCGGCCGGGGCGTTCGGGCGCGGAACGCCGGCAAGCGCCTGCCGAAGGTGACGCTGGACGTGGACAGCCTGCCGATCGAGGTTCATGGCCACCAGCCGAAGGCCGAGTGGAACGGCCATTACAACGCCCGCATCTACCATCCGCTCATCACCTCGATCGCCGAGACCGGCGACATGCTGGATGCACGGCTGAGGGCGGGCAATGTCGGCACCGCGGAAGGCGCGCTCGACGTGATCCTCGACGTGGTCGACCGGGCGCAGGCCAGCCTCTGCGAAGTCGCCATGCTGCGCATCGATGCGGGCTTCCCCTCCGCCACCCTGCTGGCGGGGCTCGAGGCGCGCGGGATCGACTACGTCTCGCGACTGCGCGCCAACCCGGCGCTGGACCGCGAGGCTGCGCCCCACATGAAACGCCCTGTCGGGGGGCGCCCGGCCGTGCCACGGATGTGGCTGCACGAGCTGCGCTACCAGGCCGAGACCTGGG
>NZ_WJPO01000081.1 GCF_009649175.1 Rhodovulum strictum
TTGTCGCCGGTGATCATGGCGCGGGCGAGGTTTTCGCGATGCACGCTGCTGGCAAGCAGGACGCCGCCCAGATGCAGCAGGATCAGGAAAAGCGAGAGGTTCGCGGCGGTCTCGTGGATCTCCTCCCACGGGCTTTCCGCCTTCTCGCCATGCCCGTCATGCGCATCATGCTCTGCGGACTCGACCCGGGCGACCATCCCGGCCAGCGGGCCTTCGCCCTCCTCGGCGGCCAGCGTTGCCATGCCCGAGAACGCGGTCACGCCCAGCATGAGCAGCAACGCCACCGTCATCGCGCCGCCTGCCGGGCTGTGGCCGACATGGCGTTCGGCCTTGCCCGACAGCAGCGCCTTGAGATAGGCGATCACCCGGTCGGGGCCGGTCACGAAATCGGCGAAGCGCGCGTGTTCCGGCCCGACGAAGCCCCAGGCCAGCCGCAGCGCAACCGTGATCGCGATGGCGTAGCCCGCCCAGCTATGCAGCCATTCGGGCTCGCCCTCGGTCAGATAGGCGATGGCAAAGCCCGCCACCAGAACCCAATGCCCGATGCGCACCACCGGATCCCAGACCCGGATCAGCGCCCCCGCTTGCACGCTTTGCCCCGGCATCAGTCGTTCCCCCGGCGGCTGTCGCCGATGGGGGTGCCGGTGGCGCCGTCGAACCGGGCCTTGAGCCGGGCACCCGAACGGTCCAGCATCTTGACCTCCCAGTAGCGGCCATCCTCGCGCTCGGCCTCCAGCAGGGTATAGCCTTGCGCCTCGAGCCGGGCGGCCAGCGTGCCAAGCGCCATCCACTGGACCGGCTGCGCCATGGGCACAGGCTGGTCGGGGGTCGCTTGCGCCATGCCCATCGCGGGCAGGCCAAGCGCCGCGGCGATTGCGGCCGGGAACAGAAGGCTGCGGGTCATTGTCGTCTCCTTGGTTGGGGGCCTTGTCGGCCGATGTGGCCCCGTTCTGGCACGCCCGCCCTGACGCTGGCCTGACCG
>NZ_WJPO01000082.1 GCF_009649175.1 Rhodovulum strictum
TCTGGTCTAGCAGCTTGAAACTACAGCGCTTTCAGGCGCACGCAACTTTTCCGGCCGAATTGGACGAATAAGCCGGGCTGAGAGTTCTTCTTATGTTCCTGTCGCGCGTGCATCCTGCGCTTCTCATCGCCCTTGACGTGCCCTCCCGGTCCCCGCTACCTCTCTCCTGGCGGGTCCACAATCGGCCCGCGCAAGGTCCACACCCGGGCAGGAGCTTCCGTCTAAGCCTTTGAGAATAAACGGTTGCAGCGCGTTCGATTTTCGATCGCCGCACCTTCCCGTGGACCCGAGAAGGCAGCTATCGGCCTGTTTGCCTTGAGAAACAGGTGTATGGCAAGGGTGTAGTGGTGCCCCAAGACGGACTCGAACCGCCGACCACCTATTTACGAAACAGGTGCTCTACCAACTGAGCTATTGGGGCCTTGCGCCGCATCGTTTAAACGACCGCGGACGGACGCGCAACAGCAATTGGCTGCCGCGCCCCTGTTCCAGTCCGAAACCCGCTTGGACGGCAGGATGAGCGCATGACCCCGCCGGGCGCCTCGGGCGGGTATCGGACCGACGCGGCATGGGCCGGGTGCTCGGTCTCGTCGGCGCTGATCCCTGGGGGCGGCCGGATCAACCCGCGACGCTTGGGGTCGTGGAGCGCGCCGAGCAGGCGGCAGCCCGGAGGCTGTGCGTGTGATCGCCAACAGCACTGTTCAATTCGGACAAACTGCCCCCCGATGACCGGGCGATAGCCGAGACATGCTTCCGTTTTCTCACCCGGACTGCGGAACAGGTCATAACCGAGGTCCATGCCTCACCTCCGGAACGAGCAGTCAGGGCTAGGGTCAGGACCCATTGATATACTTGAAGCTGTCCGGCCTGCGTGATTCAAGCTCCCGAACTGACGGGGGTGGAGATGAGCAACCTTTTCTGGCTGACCGACGCG
>NZ_WJPO01000083.1 GCF_009649175.1 Rhodovulum strictum
AATCCGTGACCGGATCAGATCGGAATTACTGACCGGATGTTATCGGAATCGCTGACCGGATGAGCCCGGAACGCACAGCCCGGGCGGTGGTGGCGGAGGTCGCTTGGCTTGATGGGGAGGTGGAGCCGGATTGGCCCGCATTCCCTGCGGAGGCCCCGCGCCGTCGACGTGGCATTCGCGTCCCCACGACACAAGGCGCGAGCGAAGACGAGCGGGAGGACGATCCCTCGGAATATGATCGCCATGGAGGCGTAGTCCGCGCGGACACGAGAATCGCCGCGAAGTGGTTGGGCGTCCACGACGCACTTTCAGACCGCGCGATGCGATGGGACGGCGAGATCGTGGCCGCGTATGCCCCTTGGACAGCGGACAGGAACGGGGCGGGGCAAGACAACAGCACCCGGACGGAGGCGTGGCACGACGGGTGGAACGATGCATTCTACTCGCATCTGGCGCACGTCCTCATGGAGGCGCCGGAAGACCGGTTCGCGCAGGAACTTACGCGTGTTACGAGTCTACCCGACGATGCGTTCGCTCGGGTCGCTCCGCTGATCGCGCGGGCCGCCGACGTTCTCTACTTTAACGATTGCACCTGCCCCGCGGGGCGCGCGGTATCGCTCCGTCGTCGCTTGGTTGAGCGGACCGCGGCCATGCGATCTTGGCAGTACGACCATGACCCTGGCGCACTCTCGATCGATTTAGACAGGCGGGACTTGATCGCGACCTTGCTATTCAACTACGCGAACCCCTTGAGCGGTACGCGCAGCTATCTCGTTCCTCACGTGGCCGACCGGATCGACCCGCTTCTCGGTAAGGCTCCGCCGAGGGCCGTCTTGCCTCAGTGGTTCTTCTCGTCGGCCATGATGCGTTCGATGACGTCGGGAT
>NZ_WJPO01000084.1 GCF_009649175.1 Rhodovulum strictum
CTAGGTTCTGAACTCATAAACGGGCTTCCCCTTTGTTTGGGGCTGTGGTTCCCTTTCGGAGAGGGAGGTGGTCATGGCGCGTTTCGACCTTTCGGACTTCGAATGGGGGCTGATCCAGCCGCTTTTGCCGAACAAGCCGCGCGGGGTGGCGCGGGTGGATGACCGGCGGGTTCTGAACGGGATCTTCTGGGTGCTTCGGACCGGCTCGCCCTGGCGCGACCTGCCGGAGCGCTACGGCCCGCCGACCACGGTCTACAACCGCTTCAAGCGATGGGCCAAGGCGGGCGTCTGGGTGCGGGTCTTCGAAGCCCTCGCCGAGAGATCGCCCGACAGCCTGCTGCTGATCGACAGTTCCATCATCCGCGCCCACCAGCAGGCGGCGGCGAAAAAGGGGGGTCGGATCACACCCTCGGTCGTTCTCGTGGGGGATTGAGCACCAAGATCAACGCGATGGTCGACGCACGCGGCCTTCCCGTGGCGATCACCCTCTCGCCCGGGCAGGCCTCGGACAAGGCGGCAGTGGCGGGCCTGCTCGCCCTGCATCCGCGCCCGGGCGATGTGGTGGCGGATCGCGGATACGATGCCCGCGCCGTTCTGGACCTGATCGAGGCACATGGCGGGCGCGGCCATATCCCGACCCAGCGCGACCGCAAGATACAGCGCTCCGTCGACCCGGCGATCTACCGAAAGCGCAACCTGATCGAACGCTTCTTCAACAGGATCAAGCACTTCCGAAAGATCGCAACGCGATATGAAAAGACCGCCAGAAACTACCTCGCCGAGATCCTCATCGCATCATCACGCCTCTGGATGCGCCATTATGAGTCCGCATCCTGGGCCGC
>NZ_WJPO01000085.1 GCF_009649175.1 Rhodovulum strictum
GGGCCCTCAGGACGCCCTCGACCCGCCCGAAAGCAGCACCTTGGCTCCAATGTCAGCCGGCCGGTGAATATCGCGGGCTCAGTCCTGCAAGGAACGCCTGCGCCACCGAAGTCAATACGAAAAACTGTGAATAGGCATGCGAAAGTGACCCACTTGGGTGGGTTATGATCATCTAAAACTGACCCGCCTGCATTGTTAACATCCGTGCGCTTTGGCACGGAGGAAGGGCAGGTGTTGGTGATGGAAACGGCAATGAAGATCCGCGGCTGGATCTTGCGCGATGGCCGCAGCATCCGGGCTGTGGCACGCGAGACTGGCATCTCGCGGACGACGATCAAGAAGTATCTGAAGGACGAGGAGCCGCCGCAATACCGGCGGACGCATGAGCGGGTTGGTCATAAGCTGAGCGCGGAATTCGAGGAGCGTCTTCGGGATCTTTTCAAACACGATCTGCAACTCCGACGGCGCGATCGCCGTACAGCGAAGAAGCTTTTCGAACAGATAGTCACGGAAGGCTACACAGGGTCGTATTCGCCGGTTCAGCCCGCTAGCAGCAACAACCGTTGATGACAGTTTGAGCCGGCATTCTGACATCAAGGCACTTTGAGATGCGCAGCGTGGCGTCAAATCCGGGACCTATCGATGTCGTGCGGAGATTAGGGTCAGGACCCATTGATATACTTGAAGCTGTCCGGCCTGCGTGATTCAAGCTCCCGAACTGACGGGGGTGGAGA
>NZ_WJPO01000086.1 GCF_009649175.1 Rhodovulum strictum
GCCGTGGAACTGGACACCGGTCGCCGTCGCTCAGGCCGAGGCCGCCTGATCAACCGCGGTGCCAACCGGGCGGTTACGGCTGATCGTCACCTTCGAGGCCAGCGGTCTCGTCGAGATGGCCTGGCACCTCTACAAGTGGGGCGATGCGGTCGAGGTGATCGAGCCAGCTGCGTTAAGGGAGATGGTGGCGGGGTTTCAGAACGGCAGGATCACCGTGCTGCCTTGAGTGGGTTGGCTGTGGCTCACCTAGGCACTGCTGATCAGTGGGAAGAGTGTTCTCCTAGAGCCGAGCCGCGAGTTCATGAGCCGTTGCGACACCTGCATCAATCAAGCGATCAAGGAGACGATCAACCCGGCGTCGTACAGTATGAGCGGAGTCGAGCAACTCTGGGTCCTCGTCGATCACGGCCTCGAACCATTCGACAACCTTTCGGCCGACATTCATTCCGTTCCACAGTCCATCATGCCCCGGCAGGCGGGTGTGCCACGCCTCAGTCGCATCAAGGACGAAACCCAAATGGCTGGAGCGCGGGCGAACAAGCAGCGCATTCATGGTACACAGCGCGACGAAGGTCGTCCTGCCACCGTCCTGAAGTGGCGACAAGGCGTCGAGAAGCGTAAGGCTCCGCCGAGGGCCGTCTGACGGACCGGAGCGGCTGGCTGTAAGAGCCTGAAGCTATGGCAGACCATAGC
>NZ_WJPO01000087.1 GCF_009649175.1 Rhodovulum strictum
CCCGCGATATTCACCGGCCGGCTGACATTGGAGCCAAGGTGCTGCTTTCGGGCGGGTCGAGGGCGTCCTGAGGGCCCGGCGCCTGGCTGGGCGTGAGGGTGATCGCCTCTGGCTTGTGTGTCGGTGGCGATGCGACTCCCGGGCGGGTATTCTTTGCAATCGTCGTCCATGCGGGCTCGTTCGCCGGAGGGTCCGGCGGGCGGTCATGTCGGGCTGGAGGCGGTCCGGTTCAGGGGCCGGACCAGTGCAGGGCGGTGATCCTGGGCCAGAGGACTGCCCAGAACGGTGCGGCGGCGGCAGACAATGCGAGGGTCATGCGGCGGCCGGACAGGATCAGCCGGGCGCCGGCGCGCAGCACGCGTTCGCGCAGGCGGCGCAGGCTCCAGCCGGTGCCGGTGGCAGCCGCCATGGCGCGGCGGGCGATGTGCATCACTTCATAGGCGAGAAGCGCGATCAGGAGCCGGACCTCGTTGCACGCGAAGGCATCCACAGCGTCCGCACAGCTCTGCGGCGTTCGCCCCCGCCAGTGCGATTTCGGCCGGTTGGTCGAGGACAGCGCCGGGGCGAGCACGTCCTTCAGCTCGCCCATATGGCCCTCGGCGGTGCCCCTTGCGCGGTAATGCTCGAGGATGTCCTCCCGGCTCATCTCTGCCAGCGTCAGCGAGGTGACGAGAAAGAAG
>NZ_WJPO01000088.1 GCF_009649175.1 Rhodovulum strictum
GCACCTGTGCAGCCAGGAGCCGACGACCTATGCGCAGGCTGCGACCACGTACAAGCTGGGTACGAAGAACGCCCCCACCAATCCGCGCCCTACCGGCCGCGCGGACTCGATGTCCTTCCTTGGCCTGGCGCATCTCGCCTGGCGCGAGGTGCTTTGCGATGTCGGCCAGCACCGCGGCCCGAACGCGTTTGTCAAGATGGGCGAGCTGCTCCGCCGGAAATGGTGCTGGGGCCTCGGCCCCGCGCCCAAGCCATGCGGCAAGCTGGTCTGGAAGCGAAAATGACGGCCGGGGTGATCCGGCCGTCATGCCGGGTCCCTTGCAGGAGCATCACCGCTCTTCGGGTTCCCAGACACTTGGAATATAGGCGTTTCAGCGGGGTCTTGCAATGACCGGCGTCACGATGACAGTTACGGTCGACGACCTGAAGGCGCAGGAGCGGTTGCGCGCCCTGGTCGAGCGGATTGAAAACCCGGAAGGGTTCTACGCGCATGTGGGCGAGACCATCGTCCAGTCAACGAAAAGGAACTTCCAGTCCGAATCCGCGCCAGACGGCACGCCCTGGTCGACCTGATCTCCGACAACCCCGCCTATCCCCCCGAAACCGTCGGCCGCGACATGATCGACCAGCTCCGCATCGTCGGCCG
>NZ_WJPO01000089.1 GCF_009649175.1 Rhodovulum strictum
TCGATGGAAGAGGAGGTGCGCGAGATACTGCGCCACGTCGTTGGCGAAGCGAAGCCCACCCACGATCTTGCCGCGGCGATCCGTGCGCGGGTCGCGCCCCTCGGCGGCGTTGATCTCGACCTTCCGCAGCGAGAGGCCATGCGTGAACCGCCCGCATTTGATCGGGCCTGACGCATGATCATCCTCGACACGAATGTCATCTCCGAGCTGTTGCGCCCGGCGCCGGAGCCCAAGGTCGAACACTGGCTGTCGGCCCAGGATGGGTTGACCGTCTACCTGACCGCGATATCGGAGGCCGAACTGCGCTACGGCCTCGCGATCATGGGAAACGGCAAGCGCCGCGCCGCGCTGGTTGACGCCGTCGATCGCATCCTGCGAGAGGATCTCGCCGGGCGCATTCTGCCATTCGACACTGACGCTGCCCAGTCCTACGCCACCATCGCCGCCGCTCGCCGCGCCGCCGGGCGACCGATCGCCCAGGCCGATTGCCAGATCGCATCGATTGCCCACACCCGCGGCGCCACGATCGCCACGCGCAACACGCCTGATTTCGACGGCTGCGGGGTCGAACTGATCAATCCCTGGACTGCCGCATGAACGCTGTCGAGATCGATCAGGCCATCTCCGAA
>NZ_WJPO01000008.1 GCF_009649175.1 Rhodovulum strictum
GGGCCCTCAGGACGCCCTCGACCCGCCCGAAAGCAGCACCTTGGCTCCAATGTCAGCCGGCCGGTGAATATCGCGGGATTACCATTCCGCCCCTCTTTTCGGCACAGCCTTGATTTGTTCGGCACAGTATAGCCGACCGAATTGGCTGCACAAAACTTCACTTGATTTCGAATCGATTCGTCCCTCATCCTCCGTACTCGTGACGGCAGACGACCTGGACGACCGCTCCTCTCCAAGGGGCAGCCGGAAGACTGGAAGACCTGGCTGTGACCCGCCGCACCGCAATCCCGCGGGCGCGGAACCGAAGACGGAGAGGTTGACGATGCCCACCGGCACCGTGAAATGGTTCAATACGACAAAAGGCTACGGCTTCATTGCGCCGGATGACGGCGGCAAGGATATTTTCGTGCATATCTCGGCGGTCGAACGCGCCGGGTTGACCGGGCTGGCCGACAACCAGAAGGTCGCCTTTGAAATGATCGAGGGGCGCGACGGGCGCAAATCGGCGGGCGATCTCAGGATCATCTGAGCCCAGGCAACCGAATACCCGACAGTGCCTTTGGGCGGCGCGCTCAGACCGTGCCGCCAGCATCCAGCCTGTCCAGAACGGCCTGCGCCCCGGAAAGGATCTCGGCCCGGCGCGCGGGCGACATCCGGTCCCATGTGCGGTAGATCGGCCCCATGCGCGGGTTCGCGGCAAAGCGGTCGCGGTGGCGATCCAGGAAATGCCAGTAAAGCAGGTTGAACGGGCAGGCCCCCTGCCCCGTCTTCTGGCGGACATCATAGGCGCAGGACCGGCAGTAATCCGACATCCGGTCGATATAGGCCCCGGACGAGACATAGGGCTTGGACGCGACGATGCCGCCATCGGCGAACTGGCTCATGCCGATGGTATTGGGCGCCTCGACCCATTCGCAGGCATCGGCATAAACCGCCAGATACCATTCATGCAGCGCGCCCGGGTCGATGCCTGCCAGCAGCGCGAAATTGCCGGTCAGCATCAGCCGCTGGATATGGTGGGCATAGGCGTCTTCCCGGATCTGGGCGATGGCCTGGGCGATGCAATTCATCTGCGTCCCGGCGCCCCAGTAGAGCGCGGGCAGCGGGCGGGTGTGGGTCAGGGCGTTGCGGGTGGGATAGTCGGGGCCTTCGCGGAAATAGATGCCGCGGACGAATTCGCGCCAGCCGAGGATCTGGCGGATGAACCCCTCGACTGCGTTGAGCGGCGCCCGGCCCGCGCGGTATTCGGCCTCGGCCCGGCGGCAGATGTCCAGCGGGTCCAGCAGCCCGGCATTCAGATAGGGCGAGAGGAAAGCGTGGTTGAGGAACCGGTCGCCCGTCAGCATCGCGTCCTGCGTGTCGCCGAAGCCCGGCAGGGCATTTGTCAGGAAATGCGCAAGGGCGGCTTCGGCCTGGTCGGCATCGGTGGCGAACCAGAACGGGCGCAATTGGCCGAAATTGTCGGCAAAGCGGGTTTCGACGAGGGTCAGCACCTCCTGCACGATGTCGTCGGGGTCGAAGCGCAGGGGGCCGTGGCGGAACAGGTCGGGGGCGGCGGGCTTGCGGTTCTCGGCATCGTAGTTCCACTTTCCGCCCGCGGGGGCGCCGCCCTCCATCAGGAGGCCGGTCTTGCGGCGCATCTCGCGGTAGAAATATTCCATGCGCAGGGATTTGCGCCCCGCGGCCCAGGCATCGAATTCGGCATGGCTGGCGATGAAGCGGTCGTCGGGCAGTTGGTGCAGCGTCAGCGGCAGATCGGCCAGCGCCGCGATCAGCCGCCATTCGCCGGGCTCGGTGGCCAGCACCTCGCGGGCGCCTTCGGCGGCGGCGTGGCGCAAAAGCTCGCCCGGGATCGACTGGGTGTTGTCGGGATCGTCCAGCCGCGTATAGGCGACGCGCCAGCCTGCGGCACTCAGCCGGGCGGCGAATTTGCGCATGGCGGCGAAGAAGAAGGCGATCTTTTTCGGGTGGTGGCGGACATAGGACGCCTCGGCCATGACTTCGGCCATCACGACAAGATCGCGCGCCTTGTCGGCCGCCCGCAGCGCCGATAGGCCGGGCGAAAGCTGGTCGCCGAGCACCAGGACAAGGCGGGTCACCACGGCACGCGGGCGCCGGACCAGTCGAAGAACCCGCCCGTGGCGCGGGCGTCGAGCCGGGCGATCACGGCCAGCAGGTTGGCCGCGGCCTGATCGGGCGGCACGGTCGGGTGGCGGGCGGCATGCGCGGCGGTGAAGGGTGTGGCGACGGTGCCGGGATGAAGGGCTGCGCAGATCGCACGGGGATGGGTGCGGGAAAGTTCGATGGCCGCGGTGCGCAACCCCTGGTTCAGCGCGGCCTTGGCCATGCGATAGGAATACCACCCCCCCAGCCGGTTGTCGCCGATGGAACCGACCCGGGCCGACAGCGCGGCAAAGACCGCGCGCCGGTCACGCGGCATCAGGCGCAGGCCATGTTTCAGCACCAGAAGCGGGCCCGCGGCATTGACGGCAAACTGGTGGGCCAGCGCATTGGGGGTCAGCGACTTCAGCGCCTTTTCGGGCGGCTGGCCTGCGCCGTTCAGCACGCCGGTTGCGACAAGGATCAGGTCGAACGGACCGGTCAGCGCGCCAAGGCAGCGGGCGATGCTGGCCTCGTCGGTGACGTCCAGCCCATGGTCGCGCCGCGACAGGGCCGTGACCGATACGCCCCGGCCGGCAAGTGTCGCGCAAAGGGCGGCGCCGATCCCGCCCGACGCGCCTATGACCAGGGCCCGTTCCATCGCGGCGAAGCTAGGGCAGCGGCGGGCGGGCGCAAGGCCCGGCGATTCCGCTTTCCTTTGGCGTTTGCATGCCTATACTGCGCTTCATGGAACATCAGGCCCATATCCTTGCCGCCGCCCGCGCCCCGCGCGCGCTGCCGCTTGGCCTGCTGCTGCTTCTTAGCCGCCTCTGAGCGTGCCGTCCCGGCGCGACCGCTCAGAGGATCCCGTTCCGCGCCACGACCCTTTCGGCTAAGACCAACACGAGAGTTCACACCATGACCTACCAGACCGAACAGGACCGCGTCCTGATATTCGACACGACCTTGCGCGATGGCGAACAAAGCCCCGGCGCGACCATGACCCATGACGAGAAGCTGGAAATCGCCGCGATGCTTGACGAGATGGGCGTCGACATCATCGAGGCGGGCTTTCCCATCGCGTCCGAGGGCGATTTCGAGGCGGTGCGCGACATCGCCAAACAATCGCGCAACGCGGTGATCTGCGGGCTGGCGCGCGCCAATTTCGCCGATATCGACCGCGCCTGGGAAGCGGTGAGCCATGCGAAACGGCCGCGCATCCATACCTTTATCGGCACCTCGCCCCTGCATCGCGACATCACCAAGCTGACGCAGGACGAGATGGTGGAGAAGATCGCCGCGACCGTGACCCATGCCCGCAACCTGTGCGACAACGTGCAATGGTCGCCGATGGACGCGACGCGGACCGAACGCGATTATCTGTGCCGGGTGGTCGAGACCGCGATCAAATGCGGGGCCACGACGATCAACATCCCCGATACCGTGGGCTATACCGCGCCGCGCGAAAGTGCGGACCTGATCGCGATGCTGCTGGAGCGTGTGCCCGGCGCGGATCAGGTGATCTTTGCCACGCATTGCCACAACGATCTGGGCATGGCGACGGCGAATGCGCTGGCCGCGGTCGCGGCGGGCGCGCGGCAGATCGAATGCACGATCAACGGGCTGGGCGAACGCGCGGGCAATACCGCGCTGGAAGAAGTCGTGATGGCGCTGAAGGTCCGCAATGACATCATGCCGTTCCGCACCGGCATCGACACGCGGCGGATCATGGCGATCTCGCGCAAGGTCGCGACCGTGTCGGGTTTCCCGGTGCAGTACAACAAGGCCATCGTCGGCAAGAACGCCTTTGCCCATGAATCGGGCATCCATCAGGATGGCGTGCTGAAGAATGCCGAGACCTTCGAGATCATGCGCCCCGAGGATATCGGGCTGAACGCCACCAATCTGGTGATGGGCAAGCATTCGGGCCGGGCGGCGCTGCGCGCGAAGCTGAAGGAGTTGGGCTTCGATCTGGGCGACAACCAGTTGAACGACGTCTTCGTGCGGTTCAAGGCGCTCGCCGACCGCAAGAAGGAGGTCTATGACGACGACCTGATCGCGCTGATGCGCGACAGCGAGGCCGATCTGGACCATGACCGCATCCAGGTGAAATTCCTGCGGGTGATCTGCGGCACCGAGGCGCCGCAATCGGCCGACCTGATCCTGTCGATCGACGGGGTGGAACAGCGGGTGACGGCGCAGGGCGACGGGCCGGTGGATGCCACCTTTGCCGCCGTCAAGGCGCTGGTGCCGCATCACGCGCATCTTGAGCTGTTCCAGGTCCATGCGGTCACCGGCGGCACCGATGCGCAGGCCACCGTCAGCGTGCGCCTGCAGGAGGATGGCCATATCGCGACCGGGCAGGCCTCGGATACCGATACGGTGGTGGCCAGCGCCAAGGCCTATGTGAACGCCCTGAATCGCCTGGCGGTGCGGCGCGAAAAGACCCGGCCGGACGAGGCGAAGGCGGCGGTCTGAGTCGGATCCCGTTGCCCCGGGGCGGGGTGCTGCACCCTGCCCCGGGATAGCGGATATCGGAAAACTGCAAGTCCCGACCGGGGTTTTCCGTGACCTGACCGGGGCAAATGTTCGAATGATCCAAGCGGCGGAAATGTGCCGGCGCGCCCGGCAATGCGCCCTTTACCGGCGCGGGGCCGAAAGCCTATAAGGTGCGCGGCCCGCCGGACGGAATCGCGGGCCGTTTCCTCTTTCCTCAGGTGGTCCCGCAGATGGCAAGTTTTGGCGGTATGTTCTCGTCGGATATGGCGATCGACCTCGGCACGGCGAACACGCTGGTCTATGTCAAGGGACGCGGCATCATCCTGAACGAGCCCTCGGTGGTGGCCTATCACGTCAAGGACGGGCGCAAGCAGGTGCTGGCCGTGGGCGAGGATGCCAAGCTGATGCTGGGTCGGACGCCGGGCAGCATCGAGGCGATCCGGCCGATGCGCGAGGGCGTGATCGCGGATTTCGACGTGGCCGAGGAGATGATCAAGTTCTTCATCCGCAAGGTCCACAAGCGCACCACCTTTACCAAGCCCAAGATCATCGTCTGCGTGCCCCATGGCGCGACCCCGGTCGAAAAACGCGCGATCCGGCAATCGGTGCTGTCGGCGGGCGCGCGGCGCGCGGGGCTGATCGCGGAGCCCATCGCGGCGGCCATCGGGGCGGGCATGCCGATCACCGATCCGACCGGGTCTATGGTGGTCGATATCGGCGGCGGCACGACCGAGGTGGCGGTGCTGTCGCTTGGCGACATCGTCTATGCGCGCTCGGTCCGGGTGGGCGGCGACCGGATGGATGACGGCATCATCAACTACCTGCGCCGCCAGCAGAACATCCTGATCGGCGAGGCCACGGCAGAGCGGATCAAGACCTCGATCGGTTCGGCGCGGATGCCCGATGACGGGCGCGGCGCCTCGATGCTGATCCGCGGGCGCGACCTGCTGAACGGCGTGCCGAAGGAAATCGAGATCAACCAGGCCCAGATCGCCGAGGCGCTGGCCGAGCCGGTGCAGCAGATCTGCGAAGCCGTGATGACCGCGCTGGAGGCGACCCCGCCCGATCTGGCCGCCGATATCGTGGACCGCGGCGTGATGCTGACGGGGGGCGGTGCGCTGCTGGGCGAGCTGGACCTGGCGCTGCGCGAGCAGACGGGGCTGGCGATCTCGGTGGCCGACGAGTCACTGAATTGTGTGGCGCTGGGCACCGGCAAGGCGCTGGAATATGAAAAACAGCTTCGGCATGTGATAGACTACGAAAGCTGAGACACCGCTGAGCCCCGGGGCGGGCCGCGCGCGCCGCAAGCGAGGCAGACTTGGCCGCAGACCGCAATTCGCAGCTTGATTATGCCCGCCCGATCCGGCGCATCCTGATCGGCGGCACCGTTTTCCTGCTGATGGCGCTGTTCGTGCTGTGGCGGATCGACAGCCCGCGGGTCGAGCGGTTTCGCGCCGCGCTGGTCGATGCGGTCGTGCCCGGTTTCGAATGGGCGCTGGTGCCGGTGACCAAGACCGCACGGCTGATCGAGGGGTTCCAGTCCTATGCGCGGCTGGCCGAGCAGAACCAGGAATTGCGCCGCGAACTGCGCCAGATGATGGCCTGGAAAGAGGCCGCGCTTCAGCTTGAGCAGGAGAACGCCAAGCTTCTGGACCTGAACAAGGTGCGTCTGGACCCGCGGCTGACCCATGTCACCGGCGTCGTTCTGGCGGATTCGGGCTCGCCCTTCCGGCAGTCGGTGCTGTTGAACGTGGGGGCGCGCGACGGCATCGTGGATGGCTGGGCGACGACCGACGGGCTGGGGCTGGTGGGCCGGATCTCGGGGCTGGGCAAGACCACATCGCGGGTGATCCTGTTGACGGATTCGAACAGCCGCATCCCGGTGACGATCCAGCCATCGGGGCAGCGCGCGATGCTGACCGGCGACAATTCGGCCGCGCCGCTTCTGGAGTTCGTCGAGGATCCGGCGCAGGTGCGGCCCGGCGACCGGGTGGTGTCGTCGGGCGATGGCGGCCTGTTCCCCGCCGGGCTTCTGGTCGGGCATGTGGCGCTGGGGCGCGACCAGCGTCTGCGGACGCGGATGGCGGCGGAATATGACCGGCTGGAATTCCTGCGCGTGCTGCGCAGCCATGCGGGCGAGGTGATCCGCGACCCCGGCGGGCTGGTGGCGCCCGCCCCGTTCGGCCCGGCGCCAGACGCGACGACCGCAGCAGAGGATCAGGGCAATGATTGATCCGCTGACGCTGGATCGCGGGGTCTATCGGCTGATCTATGTCGCGGCGGCGGTCGCGATCGTCTTTGTCCAGATCCTGCCGCTAGAGACACGGGCCGACATCCTGCCCGGCCCGGAATGGATGTTGTGCCTGACCTTTGCCTGGCTTCAGCGGCGGCCCGATTACCTGCCGCCCTGGCTGATCGCGCTGGTCTTCCTGATGCTGGACATGCTGCTGATGCGCCCGCCGGGGCTGATGACGGCCTTGGCGCTGATGGGGGCCGAGTTCCTGCGCGCCCGCCAGCAGGTTTCGGTCGAGACGCCGTTCGGGCCGGAATGGCTGCTGACCGGCGGCACCATCGGCGGCATCTTTCTGGGCTATTGGGCGATGCTGGCGCTGTTCGGCGTGCCCGAGGTGCGGTTCGGGCTACTGGCGGTGCAGGCGGTGCTGACGGTGCTGGCCTATCCGCTGGTGGCGCTGGCCTCGCGCTATCTGTTCGGGGTGCGCCGGGTGACGCCGGGCGAACTGGATCCGCGGGGGCTGGCGCGATGAAACGTTCGTCCAGGGACAATGACGAAAGCGGCCGGCGGATCAGCCGGCGCATGATGGTTCTGGGCGGGGCGCAGGCGGTGATGGCGGTCGCGCTGGCGCTGCGGATGCGGCATCTTCAGGTCACCGAGGCCGACACCTACCGGATGCTGGCCGAGGAAAACCGCATCAATATCCGCCTGATCCCGCCGATCCGCGGGATGGTCTATGACCGCGCGGGCCATGTCGTGGCCGAGAACGAACAGAATTACCGCATCGTCGTGGTGCGCGAGGATGCCGGCGATGTCGAGGAGACGCTGGCGCGGCTGACCCGGCTGGTGCCGCTGGACGAGGAAACGATCGAACGCGCGATGCGCGAGATCAACCGCCACAGCCCCTTTGTGCCGGTCACGGTGGCCGACCGGCTGCATTGGGACGACGTGGCGCGCGTGGCGGTCAACGCGCCCGCGCTGCCGGGGATCAGCCCCGAGGTGGGCCTGTCGCGGCATTACCCGCTGGGCCCGGATTTCGCCCATCTGGTGGGCTATGTCGGGCCGGTCTCGGAATCCGACCTGGCGCAGATCGAGACGCCCGACCCGCTGTTGCGGATCCCGCGCTTCCAGATCGGCAAGACCGGCGTCGAGGCGAAATACGAGGACCGGCTGCGCGGCAAGGCGGGCACGCGGCGGATCGAGGTGAACGCGGCGGGCCGGGTGATCCGCGAACTGGACCGGATCGAGGGCCAGCCCGGCAGCGATCTGCAACTGACCGTCGATGCGGGCTTGCAGAATTTCGTCCAGGCGCGTCTGGGCGAGGAAAGTGCGGCCGTCGTGGTCATGGATGTCGAGCGCGGCGACCTGCTGGCGCTGGCCTCGTCGCCGAGCTTCGATCCGAACCTGTTCGTGCGCGGCATTTCGGTCGCCGATTACCGCGTGCTGACCGACACGCCCTACCGGCCGCTGTCGAACAAGACGGTGCAGGGCGCCTATCCGCCGGGCTCGACCTTCAAGATGATCACGGCGCTGGCCGCGCTGGAGGATGGCGTCATCACGCCCGAGGAAACCGTCTGGTGCCCCGGCCACCTGACGCTGGGCACGCGCCGGTTCCATTGCTGGAAGCGCGGCGGGCATGGCCATGTGAACCTGATCGCCAGCGTCGAGCAATCCTGCGACGTGTACTATTACGACATCGGCCAGCGCGTGGGCATCGACAAGATCGCCGAGATGGCGCGCAAGTTCGGTCTGGGCGAAGTCTTTGACCTGCCGCTGTCGGCGGTCGGCGCAGGGCTGGTGCCCGACCGGGCCTGGAAACGCGCGCGCCGGGGCGAGGAATGGCGGGTGGGCGACACGCTGAACGCCTCGATCGGGCAGGGCTATGTGCTGTCCACGCCGCTGCAACTGGCGGTGATGAGCGCGCGTCTGGCGACCGGGCGCGCGGTGGTGCCGCGGCTGGTCAAGTCGATCGACGGAGTCGAGCAACCCTCGGGCGCGGGCGAGCCGCTGGACGTGAACCCCGCCAACCTGGCCCGGATCCGCCGCTCGATGGATGCGGTGGTCAATTCCCGGCGCGGCACCGCCTATGGCAGCCGCGTGGTCGCCGCCGAGATGGCGATGGCGGGCAAGACCGGCACCAGCCAGGTGCGCAACATCACCGCGGCCGAGCGGGCGGCGGGTGTCTTTCGCAACGAGGATCTGCCCTGGGAGCGGCGCGACCACGCGCTGTTCGTGGCCTATGCGCCGGTCGAGACTCCGAAGATCGCGGTCTCGGTCGTGGTCGAGCATGGCGGCGGGGGCTCGGCCGCGGCCGCGCCCATCGCGCGCGACGTGACGCTGCGCGCGCTGCATGGCGATGTGCCGCCGCTATCGGCCTATCCCGACCGGCAACGCTGGGAGATCGAGGAGCGGCTGCGCAAGCTGCGCCTGCGCGACCCCGGAACGGCACCTTCGAGCGGGCGCAGCCGGGCATGAGCTATCTTGAATATACCGTCACGCGGGTTCCGACCGGGCCATCCAAGGTCCTGTACGTCAACTGGGCGCTGGTGCTGCTGCTCTGCGCGGTCGCCTCGGTCGGGTTCCTGATGCTCTACTCGGTCGCGGGCGGCAATCTGGAACGCTGGGCCGAGCCGCAGATGAAACGCTTCGCGCTGGGGCTGTTCGTCATGTTCGTGGTGGCCTTCGTGCCGATCTGGTTCTGGCGCAACATGGCGGCGCTGGCCTATGGGCTGTCGGTGCTGTTGCTGGTGGCGGTCGAACTGTTCGGCGAGGTCGGCATGGGCGCCCAGCGCTGGATCGACCTGGGCGTGATCCGGCTGCAACCGTCGGAACTGATGAAGATCGCGCTGGTGATGATGCTGGCGGCCTATTACGACTGGCTCGACATCAACAAGGTCTCGCGCCCGCTTTACGTGCTGATGCCTGCGGTGCTGATCCTGATCCCCACCGCGCTGGTGCTGAAGCAGCCCGATCTGGGCACCGCGATCCTGCTGCTGGCAGGCGGCGGGATCGTGATGTTTCTGGCGGGGGTGCATTGGCTTTACTTCGCGGTGATCCTGGGCGCAGGCGTGGGCGCGGTCAGCGCGGTGCTGTCGAGCCGCGGGACCGAGTGGCAATTGCTCAAGGATTACCAGTTCCGCCGGATCGACACCTTTCTTGACCCCGACACCGACCCGCTGGGGGCGGGCTATCACATCACCCAGTCGAAGATCGCGCTGGGCTCGGGCGGCTGGTCGGGGCGCGGCTTCATGCAGGGCACCCAGTCGCGGCTGAACTTCCTGCCGGAAAAGCACACCGATTTCATCTTTACCACGCTGGCCGAGGAATTCGGCTTTCTGGGCGCCGTGTCGCTTCTGGCGCTTTACGTGCTGATCGTGGTGTTCTGTGTCAGCGCGGCGCTGAAGAACAAGGACCGGTTCTCGTCGCTGCTGACGCTGGGGGTGGCGGCGACGTTCTTCCTGTATTTCGTGGTCAACATGTCGATGGTGATGGGCCTGATGCCGGTGGTGGGCGTGCCGCTGCCGCTGGTGTCCTATGGCGGCTCGGCGATGCTGGTGCTGATGGTGGGCTTTGGGCTGGTGCAGAGCGCGCATATCCATCGCCCGCGGGGGCGCTGATGCCGGAGATCCTGTTTTCCGCGCGCGAGGGGCTATGGGAAACCTATCGCGCGCCGCTGATGCGCGCGCTGGAGGAGGTGGGCATCGCCGCGCGGATCGTGACCGAAACCGATGCGCCCGGAACGGTCGATTACATCATCTATGCGCCGAACGAGCAGTTGCGCGATTTCACGCCCTTCACCCGCTGCCGCGCGGTGCTGAGCCTGTGGGCCGGGGTCGAGCGGATCGTGACCGACCGGACGCTGACCCAGAATCTGTGCCGGATGGTCGATCCGGGGCTGGAGGAAGGGATGGTGGAATGGGTGACGGGCCATGTGCTGCGCCATCATCTGGGGATCGACCGCCATCTGCGGCGCCGGGCGCCGATCTGGGATCCGGTGGTGCCGCCGCTGGCGCGCGAGCGGCGTGTGGCGGTGCTGGGTCTGGGCGCGCTGGGGCGGGCCTGTGCGCTGGCGCTGGCGGGGTTGCGGTTTCGCGTGGCGGGCTGGGCGCGGACGGAGCGCCGGATCGCGGGGATCGACTGTCATCATGGGGCGGACGGTCTGCGCGCGGTGCTGGAGACGGCCGAGATCGTGGTGCTGCTGCTGCCGCTGACGGCGGAGACCGAGAACCTGATGGATGCCGAGCGGTTGGGCTGGCTACCCGAGGGTGCGGTGCTGATAAATCCGGGCCGGGGCGCGCTGCTGGACGAGGCTGCGCTGATCGCGGCACTGGATGCGGGGCGGCTGGCGCATGCGACGCTGGATGTGTTCCGCACCGAACCCTTGCCGCAGGGGCATCCGTTCTGGACCCATCCCGGCGTGACGGTGACGCCGCATATCGCGGCCGAGACACGGCCCGGGACGGCGGCGCGCGTGATCGCCGAGAACATCCGGCGCGGCGAGGCGGGCGAGCCGTTCCTGCATCTGGTCGACCGCGCGCGGGGCTATTGACGGGGCTCTCCCGCCCCCGGGCCGCACGGGGCGCAGGCGCCCCGCTTGTCCGGGGTTGGGGGTGGCCGCGCGCGGGCGCGCGCGGTGCCTCCGGCGGGGGTATTTGGGCCAAGAAGAAGATCAGCGCAGGCGCGGGGGGGCGTCGGGATCGGGTTGCGGCGGGGCCGGGGCTGCGGGGGGCGTGAGGTCGATCCGGAAGCCGAGACGGGCAAGGCGGGCGGCGTCGGGGTGGCCGGCGGCAAGGAAGGCGATGTCGAGGCTGGCCTGATCGAGGCCGCTGAAGCGCAGCGCCTCGGCGGCGGCGCGGGCGAGGGCCGGCTGGGCATCGGGGACGGGGTCGAGGAAGGCGAGCAGGAGGCCATCGCTGCCGTCGTCGCGGCGCAGCCCGGCAAGGCAGGCGCAGGCGGCAAGGCCCGCGGCCGTGGCAAGGCAGCGGCCGAGCGCGGCGATGAGGGGTGCGGGCAGATCGGGCGGGGGCGTGATGGCCCCGCGGGCAAGGGCGCCCGGTTCGGGTGCGGGGGCGAGCATGTCCGCCCACCAGTCGATGGCGGAGGCGGGCAGCAATTCGCCGTCCGGGGTGCCGAGATTGATGCCAAGGCCCAGCCCCTGGCCAGCCAGCATCGCCGCCAGCGCCCGGCCGGGCAGCGCGGCATAGGGGGCGGGGGCGCCGGTGAAATCGGTCAGCCGGGCCGCATCGTCGAAGGCAAGGACGACCGGACCGGTTTCGAGCTGGAAGACATGGGGGGCGAGGCTGTCCCCTGTCGGTTCCCGGTCGAGCAGCACAAGGAGTTCGCTGGCCGCGAGCGCGCCGTACCAGCGCAGGCGCGGCGCGGGATCGTCGGGCGCGGCGGTCATGGCGCGATGCGCCAGATCGAGGGAGGTGGCGGCGGTCATGCGGGACTGTCCGGGGCGATGGCAGGGGCCGGGCCTTGGCGGGATTTCTGGATTGGGGTCAATATCTTGCCTGCCCTGTTGCGGGTTTGCCCCAGCGCTTCTACGCCGCGCCGGGGCCAAGGTCCAGCGCCGCGGCGATGCGGCGGCGCAGGTCGGGCAGCAGGTCGGTCTCGAACCAGGGATTGCGGCGGAGCCAGGCGGTGTTGCGCCAGGACGGATGCGGCAGCGGCACGATGCCGGGGGCCTGGTCGCGCCAGCCTGCGACGACCTGGGTCACCGGGCGGGCATCGCCCAGATGGCGGCGGATGGCGTAGCCGCCGACGATCAGGCGCAGCCGGACCGGACCGATCTGGTCCAGCGCCTGGCGGTGCCAGCTGTCCCAGCAGATCGGCGGCGGCGGCAGGTCGGCGCCGCGCGCATCATAGCCGGGCCAGCAGAATGCGGTGGGCAGGATCGCGATGCGGTCGAGGTCGTAGAAGATGTCGGCGTCGATCCCCATCCAGTCGCGCAGCCGGTCGCCCGAGCGGTCGAGAAAAGGCCGGCCGGAGCGGTGGACGCGCAATCCCGGGGCCTGGCCCGCGACGAGGATGCGCGCGCCGGGGCGGAACCAGACAACCGGGCGGGGCGCATGCGCGGTCACGGTCGCGGCAAAGCGGTCGCGGCAAAGCGTGCAGGCGCGGATTTGCGCGACAAGGGGCGTGGACGGATCGGGCGGCATGGCGCAAGGCTACCCGCGGCCGGGCCGCCCTGGAACGGGAATATGCGGCGTGCCCGGGACCGGCGCGGCCGGGGTCAGAACCGGTAGCCCATGCGCAGGCCGCCCCAGTGGCGGCCGTCGACATGGATCGGGGCCGAGAGATCCTTCATCAGCACGAATTCGCCGCCGCCCATGTCGCGGCGGTAGACCTGGATCAGGAAGGGCGCGGTGGAGCGGCCCGCGGTCAGGCCCACCCGGTCGTTGAAGATGCGCCGGTTCCGGCAATTCGCGGCGTTCCAGACCGGATCCCGGCCCTGCGGCTGGGAATATTTGCGATTGTGCGTCGGCAGATAGCCGTTGCGGTCGACCGCGGCGCAGAACACGATCCGCGGATCGAGGTCGAGCGCGGGTTCCTGCACCGGGGGCAGCAGGGCATCGGTCAGCCTTGTATAGGGGGCCATGACCTGCGCCGGGTCGGTGCCGGGGATGGGGGCATAGCGCTGGTCGAACAGCTCGCCCAGCGAGATGCGCCCCGAGAGGACGGCCTGTTCGAACATCCCGCCGATCCGCGTGGCGGTCTCGCGCATGAAGTCGATCAGCGGGCGGTCGGCATGGGCACCGCCCGCGAGGACCGAGTTCTGCACGACCGATTCGCCCAGCGAGACCAGCCTTTCGACCCGTTCGCGCGCCTCGTGCACACCGGCGGCGGTCTGGCCGGTGGTGTCGATCAGGGCCGCGAAGGCAGGGGCGAAGCGGTCATTGGCGCTGCCGACTTCGGCCGCGCGATCGGAAATCTCGGCAGCCGCCGCGCGCGTGGCCTGGACCGAAGTGGTCATGCGGCCGAGCACCTGATCGGTTTCCAGCGCGGCCTTGAGCACCTCGGCCGCATCGCCCGATGCCTTGCCCGCCTCGGTGCGCAACTCGCCGATGCGCTGGCGCAGGCCGGTCACGGAGTCGGTGATCGTGGCTGCGGCGCGGGCGGTCTGGCGGGACAATTCGTTGATCGCCTCGGCGACGACGGCAAAGCCGCGGCCCGCGTCGCCCGCCCGCACCGCCTCGATCTTGGCGTTGATGGCCAGGATGTTGACCTGCGCGGCGATGGAGGCAATCTCGGCATTCGAGCCGTCCACCTTCTTGAGCATGCCGGCGACATCGGCCATCCGCGAATCGACCGACTGCACCCAGCCGGCGACGTTCTGGCTGTGACGGCAACTGTCGCGCAACAGGCCGGCCGAGCCGGTCACCGCAGCCAGCGTATCTTCGGCCGCCTGTGCGACCTGATCGGCCGCGCCCTGCACCGCCTCGTTGCCTGCGGAAACGGAAAGTGCCGCCTCGCGCGCGCCGTGGATTTGCGCCAGTTGCGCATGCGCCGCCGCGTCAAGCGCATCGAGGAAGGCCGCAACCTCGACGATGTCGCGGCCCAGCGTCTCGCCGCCGCGCACGATCGCGTCGAGATGGGAATCGGGCGAGGTCTGGGCCTGTCCTGGGTCAAGGGGCATCGGGCGGTCCAATATTGCGAGGTTGGCCCACCATGGCGGCATCGCCTTGCGCTTCGGTTAACGGCGCCCGGCGGTCTGCGACATCGGTCCGCAGGCGCGGAACTTGCCCAAGGCGCGGGCAATCCCCCGAAAGCCGCCCGGCAAACGCACGATCTTCCCTTCCGGATGCGGCCGTGCCACTCTCTCGGGATGCCGAACACAGCCGGATGGGCCTTTCAATGGGCGCCGGGGAAATGAAAACACGGGGGTAATTCACCATGGCTGCCAGCAAGACCCACAGGATCGACATCGCGCGGCGCAGGTTGCTGCTGGGCGCGGGGGGGGCTGCCGCCGCCGCGGGGCTGGGGCTGGCGCCGGGGCGGCTGTTCGCGCAGGAGCCGATCAGCATCGCGGGCATCTATACGGTGCCGGTGGAACAGCAATGGGTCAGCCGCATCCATGTCGCGGCCGAGGCGGCAAAGGCGGCGGGCCAGATCGGCTATGTCTTCAGCGAGAACACCTCGAACACCGATTACCCGCGCGTGATGCGCGAATATGCCGAGCGCGGGGTCAAGCTGATCATCGGCGAGATCTTTGGCGTCGAGCAGGAAGCGCGCGAGGTGGTGCAGGACTATCCCGAAACCGCGTTCCTGCTGGGCTCGTCCTTCCTGGACGATCCGGCCTTTCCGAACCTCGCGGTGTTCGACAACTACATTCAGGATGCGTCCTATCTGTCGGGCATCATCGCGGGGGCGATGACGCAGACCGGCAATATCGGCATGGTCGGCGGTTTTCCGATCCCCGAGGTCAACCGGCTGATGCATGCCTTCATGGCGGGCGTGCGCGAGACGCGTCCGGATGCGCGGTTCCAGGTCAGCTTCATCGGGTCGTGGTTCGATCCGCCCAAGGCCAAGGAAACCGCATTCGCGATGATCGAGGCGGGGGCGGATCTGCTCTATGCCGAACGCTTCGGGGTGTCGGATGCCGCAAAGGAACGCGGCGTTCTGGCCATCGGCAACGTGATCGACACGCAGGCGGATTATCCCGAAACGGTTGTCGCCTCGGCGCTGTGGCATTTCGAGCCGACATTGCAGGCCGCGCTGGCGCGGGTGGCGGACGGCACGTTCGAGGCGGCGAATTACGGGCTCTATTCCTTCATGAAGGAAGGCGGCTGTTCGCTGGCGCCCCTGGGCACGTTCGAGGGCAAGGTGCCGCAAGCCGCACTCGATCTGGTGGCCGAACGCGAGGCGGCGATCCGGGCGGGCAGTTTCGAGGTCGCGATCAACGATGACGAGCCCAAGTCGTCCTGATGACCGGGCGCGAGGTCGTCCTGCGCCTTGAGGGGATCACCAAGAGGTTCGGCAAGCTTACCGCGAACGATGCCATCGGCTTCGCCCTGCACAGGGGCGAAGTCCTTGCGCTGCTGGGGGAAAACGGCGCGGGCAAGACCACGCTGATGAACATCCTGTTCGGCCATTACACCGCCGATTCCGGAACGGTCGAGGTTTTCGGCAAGATGTTGCCCCCCGGTGCGCCCGGCGCGGCGCTGGCGGCGGGCGTGGGCATGGTGCATCAGCATTTCACGCTGGCGGGCAATCTGACTGTGCTGGAAAACATCCTGCTGGGCACGCGGCCACTGTTCGGGCCGGGGCTTGGCCGGGCCGAGGCGCGGGCGCGGGTCGAGCGATTGTCGCGCGATTTCGGGCTGGCGGTGCATGCGGATGCCAAGGTCAAGACGCTGTCGGTGGGCGAACGCCAGCGGGTCGAGATCCTGAAGGCGCTTTATCGCGAGGCGCGGATCCTGATCCTGGACGAACCGACCGCCGTCCTGACCCCGCAGGAAAGCGAGGCGCTGTTTGCGACGCTGAAACGGGCGGTGGCGCAGGGGCTGTCGATCATCTTCATCTCGCACAAGCTGCATGAGGTGATGGCGGTGTCCGACCGGGTGGTGGTGCTGCGCCATGGCAAGGTGGCGGGCGAGGTGGCGACGGCGCAGACCGACCGGCATCTTCTGGCCGAACTGATGGTGGGCGCAGAGGTCGCCCTGCCCCATCCCGCGCCGGGCATCGCGGGTGCGACGCTGATGGAACTGCGCGATGTCTCGACCCCGGCCGAGGGCAACCGCAGCGGGCTTTGCCGGGTTTCGCTTGCGCTGCGGGCGGGCCAGATCACGGGGCTTGCAGGCGTTTCGGGCAATGGGCAGGGGGCGCTGGCCGATCTGGTCTCGGGGTTGATCGCGCCCGAAAGCGGGGCGCTGCTGGTCGGCGGGGCGGAGGTCAGCGGCTGGAGCCCGCGCGCGGCGCTGGCCGCCGGTGTCGGCCGCATCCCCGAGGATCGCCATGCGACCGGGTCCATTGCCGATTTCACCCTGACCGAAAACGCGGTGCTTGAGGGCTATGCGCAGGCCCCGTTCAGCCGGCGGGGCTGGATCGACTGGCGCCGCGCGCGTGCCCATGCCGAGGCGATCATCGCGAAATACGATGTGCGCTGCCCCGGCCCCGAGGCGCGCATCCGGCTGCTATCCGGGGGCAACATGCAGAAGCTGATCCTGGGCCGCGCGCTGGAGGCCACCCCGCGGATCATCCTGGCGAACCAGCCGGTGCGGGGGCTTGATATCGGGGCGCTGACCTATGTGCAGGAACGGCTGATCGCGGCGCGGGATGCGGGCGCGGCAGTGTTGCTGATTTCCGAGGATCTGGACGAGATCCGGGTTCTGTCGGACGTGATCCATGTGATTTCTGCGGGCCGCCTGTCGCCGCCCTTTGCGCGGGGGTCGAAGACGCCTGCGGAACTGGGCGTCTGGATGGCCGGACAGGGGTTTGCCGATGCGGCTTGAACCTGTGGCCGATCCCGGCCTTGTGCGGCTGATCGGCCTGCCTGTACTGGCGCTGGCGGCGACGGTCGGGGTTGCCTCGGTGCTGGCGATGCTGGCGGGGGCCAATCCGCTTGCGGTGCTGGGGCTGATCGTTCAGGGCGCGGCGGGGTCGAAATTCGCAGCCCTTGAAACGCTGAACCGGGCGACGCCGCTGATCTTTACCGGGCTGGCCGTGGCCGTCGCGTTCCGCGCGAAGCTGTGGAATATCGGCGCCGAGGCGCAGCTTTATGCGGGCGCGCTGATGACTGTGGTGATCGGCACGCAACTGGGCCTGCCGGGCATGCTGGCGCTGCCGCTGATGGCGGGGGCGGCGATCCTGACCGGCGGGCTGGTGCTGCTGGGGCCGGTCCTGTTGAAGGTGCGGCTGGGCGTGGACGAGGTGGTGACCACGCTTCTGTTCAATTTCATCATGCTTCTGTTCGTGTCGATGCTGCTGGAAGGGGTGCTGAAGGATCCGATGGGCATGGGCTGGCCGAAATCCCCTGCCCTGCCGCGCGATGCCCGCCTGCCGCGCATCGTCGAGGGGCTTCGGCTGCATTGGGGGTTCGGGCTGGCGCTGATCTCGGCGGTGCTGGTCTGGGTGATCCAGGTCAAGACGACGCTGGGCTATGAAATCCGCGCCGTGGGCCAGAACCCGCAGGCGGCGCGGTTCGCCGGGATCCCGGTGGGCCGGGTGATGGTCAAGACGGCGCTGTTGTCGGGGGGGCTGGCGGCGATGGCCGGGTTTTCCGAGGTGGCGGGGCTGAAGGGGAGCCTGACGCTCGATCTGTCGCCGGGCTTTGGCTATACGGGCATCGTGGTCGCGATGCTGGCGCTGCTGCATCCCTTGGGCGTTGTCCTCTCGGCGATCTTCGTGGCGGGGGTCTTTGTCGGGGCGAACTCGATGAGCCGGGCGGCCGAGGTGCCGACCTATATCGCCGATATATCGGTCGCGACGGCGCTGTTGTTCATGGTGCTGGCGATCCTCTTGACCCGGTTTCGCGTGGTGAGGGGCTGATGGAGATTTTCGAGATCCTTCTGTCCGCCAGCTTCTGGGCCGCGGTGCTGCGCATCGCCTCGCCGCTGATCCTTGCCACGATGGGGGAATTGATCTGCGAGCGCGCAGGCGTGCTGAACCTCGGGATCGAGGGGATCATGGTCTTTGGCGCCTTTGCGGGCTGGATCGCGGTCTATGCGGGGCTCGGGCTCTGGCCCGGGGTGCTGGTGGCCTTTGCCAGCGGGGCGATGTTCGGGCTGGTCCATGCCACGCTGACCGTGCCTTTCGGGCTGTCGCAGCATGTGGTGGGGCTGGGGATCACGCTGCTGGCGACATCGTCCGCCTATTACGCCTATCGGCTGGCGCTGCCGCAGGTGACAAGCCCGCCGCGGATCACGCCGTTCCAGCCGCTGAACATCCCGGTTCTGTCGGATATCCCGTTTCTGGGCCCGGCGCTGTTTTCCCAGACCGCGCTGACCTATCTGGCCTTTGCCAGTGTCGCGGTCGTGGCGCTGGTGCTGTTCCGCACGCCGCTGGGGCTGGCGCTGCGGGCGGCGGGCGAGAACCCCGCGGCGGTCGAGGCGCAGGGGCTGTCGGTGACGGCGCTGCGGATGGGGGCGGTGATGGTCGGCTCGGGGCTGATGGCGGTGGGCGGCGCATTCCTGACCATGTCGGCCTTCGATTCCTTCTTTTTCGAGATGGTGAACGGGCGGGGCTGGATCTGCATCGCGCTGGTGGTGTTCGGGGCCTGGATGCCGGGCAAGGCGCTGCTGGGCGCGCTTCTGTTCGCCGGGTTCGATGCGTTGCAGATCCGGATGCAGCAGACGCCGATGGGCGCGCATGTGCCCTATCAGGTGTTCCTGATGGTGCCCTATGTGCTGTCGATCCTGGCGCTGGTGCTGATGTCGCGCCGGGTCGAGGTGCCCGCGGCGCTGATGGTGCCCTATAATCGCGGAGAGCGCTGAATGGCCGAGTTCGATATCCTTGTGCGGGGCGGCACCCTGCCCGACGGGCGTGTGGCCGATATCGGCACGCGGGGGGCGCGCATCGCAGCGGTGGGCGATCTGGCGGGGTCAAGCGCGGGGCGCGTGATCGAGGCCGCGGGCGATCTGGTCAGCCCGCCCTTCGTGGACCCGCATTTCCATCTGGACGCGACGCTGAGCTATGGCACGCCGCGGATCAATGCCTCGGGCACGCTGCTGGAGGGGATCGCGCTGTGGGGGGAGTTGAAGGCACAGGCCACGGTCGAGGAGATGGTCGAGCGGGCGCTTTGCTATTGCGACTGGGCGGCAAGCATGGGCCTGCTGGCGATCCGCAGCCATGTCGATACCTGCGATGACGACCTGAAGGGCGTGCAGGCGCTGCTGCATGTGCGGGACGTGGTGAAGCCCTGGCTCGACCTGCAACTGGTGGCCTTTCCGCAGGACGGGTTCTTTCGCGACCCCAATGCGCAGGCCAACACGCTGCGCGCGCTGGACATGGGCGTGGATGTGGTGGGCGGCATCCCGCATTTCGAACGCACCATGGAGGAGGGCCGCGCGTCGGTCCGGGCGCTGTGCGAGATCGCGGCGGAGCGCGGGCTGCTGGTCGACATGCATTGCGACGAGACCGACGATCCGCTGTCACGCCATGTCGAGACGCTGGCCCATGAGGCGCAGCGGCTGGGGCTACAGGGGCGGGTGGCGGGCAGTCACCTGACCTCGATGCATTCGATGGACAATTACTATGTGTCCAAGCTGCTGCCGCTGATGGCCGAGGCCGGGATTGCCGCCATCCCCAATCCGCTGATCAACATCGTGCTTCAGGGCCGCCATGACAGCTATCCCAAGCGGCGCGGGCTGACCCGGGTCAAGGAAATGCAGGCGCATGGCATCCTTGTCGGCTGGGGGCAGGATTGCGTGCGCGATCCGTGGTACAGCCTTGGCACGGCGGACATGCTGGATGTGGCCTTCATGGGGCTGCATGTGGCGCAGATGACGTCACCGGCCGAGATGCGGCGCTGTTTCGACATGGTGACGGTCGAGAATGCGCGGATCATGGGGCTGGAGGGCTACGGGCTGCACGAGGGCGCGGTTGCCTCGCTGGTGGTGCTGGATGCGGGCGATCCGGTCGAGGCGATCCGGCTGCGCCCAGACCGGCTGGCGGTGATCGCCAAGGGCAGGCTGGTGGCGGAAAAGGCGCGCAACGACACGCTTCTGGCGCTGGACGGGCGGCCCGCGACGGTGCGGCGGCGGCATCGGCCCGGGACGCTGGGCTGAGCGCACCAGAACGGAAAAGGCCCCGCCGGGGCGGGGCCTTGTCGCGCAGACGATTGCCTGCGAAGGATCAGTTCTTCGGCTCGAACCCCATGCGGGTGCCCATCGCCACCATGTCGGCCAGCATCTTGGCCGAGGCGTCGACGATCTCGGCCTTGGCTTCGCGATGCGCAGCGCGGGCGGCGGCGATCATTTCCTCGATCATCTCCTGCGTGACCTCCTCGATCGCGTGGGACCGCTCGGCCAGAACGGTCGCGCGGTCGGACGTGATCTCGGCGAAGCCGCCGGTCACCAGATATTTCTGGCTGCCCTTCTCGGTGAACACCTCGAGCACGCCGGGACGCAGCGTGGTGATCATCGGGGCGTGCTTGGGCAGCGCGGTCAGATCGCCCTCGAAGCCCGGAATGACGACCTGAATGGCCCGTTCCGAGGCGACGCGGCGCTCGGGCGCGACGAGGTCGAATTGCAGCGTGTCGGCCATGATGCCTCCTTGGAAAACGCGCGCCGGGCGGGATCACCCGGCGCCATGTGCCCGATCAGGCGGCTTCGGCCGCCATCTTCTCGGCCTTGGCGATCACCTCGTCGATGCCGCCCACCATGTAGAAGGCCGCCTCGGGCAGGTGGTCGAATTCACCCGCCACGACGCGCTTGAAGCTGTCGATGGTCTTTTCCAGCGGCACCTGCACCCCGTCCGAACCGGTGAACACCTTGGCCACGTCGAAGGGCTGCGACAGGAAGCGCTGGATCTTGCGGGCGCGGGCCACGGTCAGCTTGTCCTCTTCGGACAGTTCGTCCATGCCGAGGATCGCGATGATGTCCTGCAGCGACTTGTAACGTTGCAGGATGCCCTGCACGTCGCGGGCCACCTGGTAATGCTCTTCGCCGACGATCGCCGGATCGAGGATCCGCGACGAGGAGTCGAGCGGGTCCACCGCCGGGTAGATGCCAAGCTCCGAGATCGCGCGCGACAGCACGGTCGTGGCGTCGAGGTGGGCGAAGGTGGTGGCGGGCGCGGGGTCGGTGAGGTCGTCCGCGGGAACGTAGACGGCCTGGATCGAGGTGATCGATCCCGCCTTGGTCGAGGTGATGCGTTCCTGCATCTGGCCCATGTCGGTGGCCAGCGTCGGCTGGTAGCCCACCGCCGAGGGGATGCGGCCCAGAAGCGCCGACACCTCGGACCCCGCCTGGGTAAAGCGGAAGATGTTGTCGACGAAGAACAGCACGTCGGTCCCGGACTGGTCGCGGAACTGTTCGGCCAGCGTCAGGCCGGTCAGCGCGACGCGGGCGCGCGCGCCGGGCGGCTCGTTCATCTGGCCATAGACCAGCGCCACCTTGGATTCCGACAGGTTGTCGATCTTGATGACTTCGGAATCCATCATCTCGTGGTAGAGGTCGTTGCCCTCACGGGTCCGCTCGCCCACACCGGCGAACACGGAATAGCCCGAGTGCACCTTGGCGATGTTGTTGATCAGTTCCATGATCAGAACGGTCTTGCCCACCCCGGCGCCGCCGAAGAGGCCCACCTTGCCGCCCTTGGAATAGGGCGCGAGCAGGTCGATGACCTTGATGCCGGTCACGAGGATGTCGGACGAGGTCGCCTGTTCGGCGAATTCGGGGGCCGGCTGGTGGATGGAACGGGTCTCCTTGGCCACGATGGGGCCCTTCTCGTCGATCGGCTCGCCGATGACGTTGAGGATACGCCCGAGCGTGGCATCGCCCACCGGCACCGAGATCGGGCCGCCGGTATCGGTGACGCGGGCACCGCGCACCAGTCCTTCGGTCGCGTCCATCGCGATCGTGCGCACGGTGTTCTCGCCAAGGTGCTGGGCCACTTCCAGCACCAGCCGCTTGCCGTTGTTGTCGGTTTCCAGCGCGTTCAGAATTTCGGGCAGGTGGGCCTCGAACTGCACGTCGACGACGGCGCCGATCACCTGGGTGATTTTGCCTACAGCGTTTGCCATTGCGTTTCTCCGGTTCCGCTAGAGCGCCTCGGCGCCCGAAATGATTTCGATGAGTTCCTTGGTGATCGCAGCCTGGCGCGAGCGGTTATACTCGATGGTCAGCCGGTCGATCATGTCGCCCGCGTTGCGGGTGGCGCTGTCCATGGCCGACATCCGCGCGCCCTGTTCCGAGGCGCCGTTTTCCAGCAGGGCGGCAAAGATCTGGGTGGCCACACCGCGGGGCAGCAGGTCGGCCATGATCTCGCCCTCGGTCGGCTCGAAGCTGTAGATGGTCGAGAAGGCGGTCGGCGCCTCGAACACCGCCGGGATGATCTGCTGGACCGTCGGCTCCTGGCTGATGACCGAGCGGAAGCGGCTGAAGAAGATCGTCGCGACGTCGAATTCGCCGGCCTTGAACCGCTCGATCAGGTCGTCGGTGATCTGGCGGGCGGTGTCATAGCCCACGCGCTTGACCTCGGACAGGTCGATATGGCCCACCATCAGGTCGTTGAAGTCGCGTTTCAGCTGTTCGCGGCCCTTGCGGCCCACGGTGAGGATCTTGACCGTCTTACCCTGGCGGATCAGGTCGTTGATCCGGCCCCGCGCCTGCCGCACGATGGACGAGTTGAACGCCCCGCACAGGCCGCGCTCGGCGGTCATCACCACCAGCATGTGGACCTTGTCCGACCCGGTGCCGACCAGCAGCCGGGGCGCGTTGGCGGCCCCGGTGGAGGACGCGGCAAGGCCGGACATCACCTTCTGCATCTGCTCGGCATAGGGGCGCGCGGCTTCGGCGGCCTCCTGGGCGCGGCGGAGCTTGGCCGCCGCGACCATCTGCATGGCCTTGGTGATCTTCCGCGTGTTCTTCACGCTTCCGATCCGGTTCTTCAGATCCTTGAGGCTGGGCATCTATCCGATCCTGACCCGCGGCTTAGGCGAACGTCTTGGCGAATTCGTCGAGCGCGGCCTTGACCTTGTCTTCCAGCTCGCCCTTCACCTTGCGGTCGTTGTTGGTGATGTCGTCCAGAAGCGCCTGATGCTTGGAGCGCAGGAAGTTCAGCAGCGCCGTTTCGTACCGGCCGACATCCTTGACCGCCACCTTGTCGAGATAGCCGTTGGTGCCCGCAAAGATCACGCAGACGATTTCGGCGTTGGTCAGCGGCGAGTATTGCGGCTGCTTCATCAGTTCGGTCAGACGCGCGCCGCGGTTCAGCAGGCGCTGGGTCGAGGCGTCGAGATCGGAGCCGAACTGCGCGAAGGCCGCCATCTCGCGGTACTGCGCGAGCGACAGTTTCACCGGGCCGGCGACCGAGGACATCGCCTTGGTCTGGGCCGAGGAGCCCACGCGGCTGACCGACAGACCGGTGTTCACTGCCGGGCGGATGCCCTGGTAGAACAGGTCGGTTTCGAGGAAGATCTGGCCGTCGGTGATCGAGATCACGTTGGTCGGGATATAGGCCGACACGTCACCCGCCTGGGTTTCGATGATCGGCAGCGCGGTCAGCGAACCTGCGCCGTGATCCTCGTTCAGCTTGGCCGAACGCTCCAGCAGGCGGGAGTGCAGGTAGAACACGTCGCCCGGATAGGCTTCGCGCCCCGGGGGACGGCGCAGCAGCAGCGACATCTGGCGATAGGCGACGGCCTGTTTCGACAGGTCGTCATAGATCATCAGCGCGTGGCGGCCGTTGTCGCGGAAATATTCGCCCATCGCGGTCGCCGAATAGGGCGCGAGGAACTGCATCGGCGCGGGGTCGGAGGCGGTCGCGGCAACGACGATCGAATAGGCCATGGCGCCGGTTTCTTCCAGCTTCTTCACCAGCTGGGCAACGGTCGAGCGCTTCTGGCCCACGGCGACATAGACGCAGTAGAGCTTCTTGCTCTCGTCGTCGCCGGCGGCCTCGTTATAGGATTTCTGGTTCAGGATCGCATCGAGCGCCACCGCGGTCTTGCCGGTCTGGCGGTCGCCGATGATCAGTTCGCGTTGGCCGCGGCCGATCGGGATCATGGCGTCGACCGATTTCAGGCCGGTGGCCATCGGTTCATGCACCGACTTGCGCGGGATGATGCCCGGCGCCTTGACATCGGCGACGCGGCGTTCGGTCGTCGCGATCGGACCCTTGCCGTCGATCGGGTTGCCCAGCGCGTCGACCACGCGGCCCAGAAGCGCGTCGCCCACCGGCACGTCCACGATCGAATTGGTGCGCTTGACGGTGTCGCCTTCCTTGATCTCGCGGTCCGAGCCGAAGATCACGATGCCGACATTGTCCACTTCGAGGTTTAGCGCCATGCCGCGGATGCCGCCGGGGAATTCCACCATCTCGCCGGCCTGCACGTTGTCGAGGCCATGGACACGGGCAATCCCGTCGCCGACCGACAGAACGCGGCCCACCTCTGCGACTTCGGCCTGCTGACCGAAGTTCTTGATCTGCTCCTTGAGGATCGCAGAGATCTCAGCTGCTTGGATACCCATTTATCCGACCTCTTTCATGGTGTTCTGGAGAGCACTGAGCCGCGCGCGGATCGAGGTGTCGATCATCTTCGAGCCCAGCTTGACGACGAGGCCACCGATGAGACGTTCATCGACGGTGGCGTTGATCTTTACATCCTTGCCGGCATTGGCCTTGAGCGCGGCGGCAAGCTTGGCCTTCTGCGCGTCCGACAGCGGCCGGGCCGAGACGACATCGGCGCTGATCTCGCCCTTGTAGTCGGCGATCAGCGCACGCAGTTGCGCGATCAGCTGGGGCAGCGCGAAAAGCCGGCGCTTGGTCGCCATCAGGCGCATGGTGTTCGAGGTCATCAGACCGATGCCGATGCGCGGCGCGATGGCGGCAATGGCGTAGGACTGCTCGTCGCGGGAATAGATCGGCGAAGCGACCAGATCGCGGAAATCGGCGCTGTCCTTCAGCACCGCGTCGATCTTGTCCACATCGCCCTCAAGCGCGGCGACGGCATTGGCATCCTTCGCGATCTCGAACAGAGCGGTGGCGTATCGCGCGGCGATGCCGGACGAAATCGAGGCTGGTTCGGACACGTCAACCCTTCCGATGTCTATGGCCCCTGTCAAAGCCGTGGAGGACGGAGAGGGGCAGATCAAGCGGCGCACCCTTGCGGGCACGCTCCGAAATCGGCGTGGGTGTAGCAGAGGCAGCGGCACCTCGCAACCGCCTATGAGCCCCCATTCGCACGCTTGTCACGGTCGCGCCGCACGCCGTCTTTGGCAAGCGGAATCATGGCCCGGGAACGCGGCGCGCAGGCGCATGCCGCAGAGCAGCGAAACCCCATGATTGGCGGGGTTCAGGCCGGTTCCGGGCCGGGTGTCGGCAGCCCTTCGAGGATGCGCAGCGGACGCGGCAACCCGTTCTTCACGGCCAGCCCGGTCGGGCGGTAGACGCGCTTGGTCGCCTCCACGATCAGCACACCGCCCGCGTAATAGGCAGAGATGCGACGGCCCGCATTTTCCCACATCCCCGCGGTTCTGAGCCAGAATCGTCGCGCGGTGGGCGGTGCGAACAGGGCCGCGCGATGGCTTTCGGGCTCGAAGCCGTGATGGCGCAGTTGCGATTCGAGCTGGCCGTTGGAATAGGGCCGCCCGAAGCCGAAGGGCGTGCCGTCGCGCCGCGCCCACAGCCCCGAGCGGTTCGGCACGACAAAGAGCGCCCGCCCCCCGGGGCCAAGCACGCGCGATGCCTCCTCCAGAACAGCGGCGGGGTTCTCCGAGGTTTCCAGCCCGTGCAGCACGATCAGCTTGTCCACGAACCCGTCCGGCAGGGGCCAGGCGGTTTCCTCGCACAGGACCGAGACATTGTCCTGCCCGCCGGGCCAGGGCATCACCCCCTGCTGGCCGGGCATCAGCGCGATCACCCGGCGCGCGTCATGGGTGAAGGGGCGCATCAGCGGCACGGCAAAGCCGAAGCCCGCCACGGTCTGGCCCTTGGCCTCGGGCCAGATACCGACCACCTGATCGCGGATTGCCCGCTGGGCCACGCGCCCCAGATTGGTGCGGTAGTAGAAATTCCTCAGGTCCAGGACGTCCAGATGCATTGCGGCGCGTGCTGCCTTCGGGCCAGGGTTCAGGACCAAGATAGCCAAGCCGAGAAAGAATGCCATGCCCCTGGAGATCGTGACCGTCCCCTGCCTGAGCGACAATTACGCCTATCTGGCACATGACCCGGCGACCGGCGCGACGGCGGTGATCGACGCGCCCGAGGCCGCGCCCATCGAGGCCGCGCTGGCCGAACGCGGCTGGCGGCTGAGCGATATCCTGATCACCCATCACCACCACGACCATGTGGGCGGCGTCGAGGCGCTGCGCACGGCCCATGGCGCGCGGGTCACGGGGGCGGCGGCCGATGCCCACCGCCTGCCCAAGCTGGATACCCCCGTGGCAGAGGGGGACAGGGTCCGGATCGGGGACGAAACCGGCGAGGTGCTGGAGGTTCCGGGCCACACGGTCGGCCATGTCGCCTATCACTTCGCCGGATCGGGCGCGGTCTTTACCGCCGACAGCCTGATGGCGCTGGGCTGCGGGCGGCTGTTCGAGGGCACGCCCGAGATGATGTGGACGAGCCTGTGCAGGCTGGCCGCCCTGCCCCCCGAAACGCTGGTCTTTTCGGGCCATGAATACACCGCCGCGAACGGGCGTTTCGCGCGGACGATCGAGCCCGACAACGCGGCGCTGGCGGCCCGGCTGGACAAGGTCGCGGCGCTGCGCGCGGCAGGCCAGCCCACCGTTCCCGTGCCCCTGTCCGAGGAACTGGCGACGAATCCGTTCCTGCGCGCGGGGCTCGCCGGTGTGAAGCGGGCACTGGGGATGACGGACGCCCCGGACGCGGCGGTGTTTGCCGAGATCCGCAGCCGCAAGGACCGTTTCTAGCCCCGGCCGAAGTGCCGAAAAACACGGCGTTTCCGGAATGGCGGCCAAGAATTGAACAGAAAAAACTTGAAGCCCGCCAACAAACACCAAAACTTAACCTTGAGAGACCAAGGTCGGAGCAGGTGTTGCCCCCCGGCCGCAGGAAAAAAGGAGCGCGTCTCGTGCCTTCGTTTTCGAACACACTCGAGCAAGCCATCCACGCCGCGCTCGCCCTCGCCAATGCCCGACGTCACGAACTGGCCACGCTGGAGCATCTGCTTCTGGCGCTGATCGACGAACCGGATGCCGCCAAGGTGATGCGGGCCTGTTCGGTCGACATGGACGAGCTGCGCAAGACGCTGACAGATTTCATCGAGGACGAGCTGTCGACGCTGGTCACCGATATCGAAGGATCGGAGGCGGTGCCGACCGCCGCCTTCCAGCGCGTGATCCAGCGCGCCGCGATCCATGTCCAGAGTTCGGGCCGGACCGAGGTTACCGGCGCCAATGTGCTGGTCGCGATCTTTGCCGAACGGGAATCGAACGCGGCCTATTTCCTTCAGGAACAGGACATGACGCGCTATGACGCGGTTAATTTCATCGCCCATGGCGTCGCCAAGGATCCGTCCTTTGGCGAGCATCGCCCGGTCACCGGCGCCAACGAGTTCGAGGAAGAGGTCCAGCCCTCGGGCCAGTCCGAAAGCACCGACTCCCGCGAGTCCGCGCTGGGCAAGTATTGCGTCGACCTGAACGCCAAGGCGCGCAAGGGCGATGTCGACCCGCTGATCGGCCGCGAACAGGAGGTGGAACGCTGCATCCAGGTGCTGTGCCGCCGCCGCAAGAACAACCCGCTGCTGGTCGGCGATCCGGGCGTGGGCAAGACCGCCATCGCCGAGGGGCTGGCGCGCAAGATCGTCACCGGCGAAACGCCCGAGGTTCTGGCGAAATCGACGATCTATTCGCTGGACATGGGCGCGCTGCTGGCCGGAACCCGCTATCGCGGCGATTTCGAGGAACGGCTGAAATCCGTGGTCAACGAGCTTGAGGACCACCCCGACGCGATCCTGTTCATCGACGAGATCCATACCGTGATCGGCGCGGGGGCCACCTCGGGCGGCGCGATGGATGCCTCGAACCTGCTGAAGCCCGCGCTTCAGGGCGGCAAGCTGCGCTGCATGGGAAGCACGACCTACAAGGAGTTCCGCCAGCACTTCGAGAAGGACCGCGCGCTGTCGCGGCGGTTCCAGAAGATCGACGTGAACGAGCCCACGGTCGAGGACGCGGTCAAGATCCTCAAGGGCCTGAAGCCCTATTTCGAGGAACACCACGACGTGAAGTACACCTCGGACGCGATCCGCACCGCGGTGGAACTGTCGGCGCGCTACATCCACGACCGCAAGCTGCCCGACAAGGCGATCGACGTGATCGACGAGGCGGGCGCGGCCCAGCACCTGCTGGCGGAAAGCAAGCGGCGCAAGACCATCGGTACCAAGGAAATCGAGGCCGTGGTGGCCAAGATCGCCCGGATCCCGCCGAAGAATGTCAGCAAGGACGACGCCAAGGTTCTGAAGGATCTGGAGGTGACGCTCAAGCGCGTGGTCTTTGGCCAGGACAAGGCGATCGAGGCGCTGGCCTCGGCGATCAAGCTGGCCCGGGCCGGTCTGCGCGAACCCGAGAAACCCATCGGCAACTACCTGTTCGCCGGGCCGACCGGGGTGGGCAAGACCGAGGTCGCCAAGCAACTTGCCACCACGCTGGGGGTGGAACTGCTGCGCTTCGACATGTCGGAATACATGGAGAAGCACGCGGTCAGCCGGCTGATCGGTGCCCCGCCCGGCTATGTCGGCTTCGACCAGGGCGGGCTGCTGACGGACGGGGTCGATCAGAACCCGCATTGCGTGCTGCTGCTGGACGAGATCGAAAAGGCGCATCCGGATGTGTTCAACATCCTGTTGCAGGTGATGGACCATGGCAAGCTGACCGACCATAACGGCCGCCAGGTCGATTTCCGCAACGTGGTGCTGATCATGACCTCGAATGCGGGGGCTGCGGAACAGGCCAAGGCCGCCATCGGCTTTGGCCGCGAGCGGCGCGAGGGCGAGGATACGGCGGCCATCGAACGCACCTTCACGCCCGAATTCCGCAACCGTCTGGACGCGGTCATCAGCTTCCAGCCGCTGCCGCGGGAAACCATCCTTCAGGTGGTCGAGAAGTTCGTCCTGCAACTGGAAGCGCAGCTTCTGGATCGCAACGTCACCATCGAACTGACCCGGCCCGCGGCCGAATGGCTGGCCGAAAAGGGCTATGACGACAAGATGGGCGCGCGCCCCCTGGCGCGCGTGATCCAGGAGACGATCAAGAAACCGCTGGCCGAGGAATTGCTGTTCGGCTCGCTCGCCAAGGGCGGAGTCGTCAAGGTGGGCGTCAAGGATGGCGAGATCGACCTGAAGATCGAGGAACCGGAAAAACGCCGGATCGACTCGAAGAAGCCGCCCTTGCTGACGGCTGAATAGACCCGCGCCCTTGCGGACCTGATCCTGTCCCCCGCGGCCTGACCGGCGGCGGGGGATTTCGCTTGGGAAAGCGCGTACCTAGCGTTCGGTCAGTTTCAGTTCGATCCGCCGGTTCTGGGCGCGCCCGGCCTCGGACCCGGCCTCGGCGACCGGGTGGAACTCGCCGAACCCGGCGGCGGCCAGCCGGTCGGGCGGAAAGCCCAGATCGTCGATCATGAAGCGCACGACCGACAGCGCGCGGGCCTGGCTCAGCGCCCAATTGTCGGCGAACTCGGCCCCCGGCGCGAGCGGCACATCGTCGGTATGGCCGTCGACGCGCAGGATCCAGTCGATCTCGGCCGGGATGTCGTCGGCCACGTCGCGCAGGATGGCGACCACATTGGCGATCTGCGCCGCGCCATCGGGCGAAAGCTGCGCACGCGCAGGCTGGAACAGCACCTCGGACGAAAATGCAAAGCGGTCGCCCACGATCCGCACCCCCTCGCGCCCCGCGAGCAGGCGGCGCAATTCGCCAAAGAATTCCGAGCGATAGGTTTCCAGATCGCGCTTTTCCTCGGCCAGCCGCCGCGCTTCTTCCTCAAGCCGCCTGCGCTCGGCCTCTTCCAGATCGGCGCGGGCGCGTTGCTCGGCGGCGGCGCGGGCAAGGGCTGCGTTCAGCCGGTTGCCCAGCGTTTCGATCTGCACCTGCGCCGCCGCGTCGCGCGCGGTCGCCTCGTCCAGAAGCCCCTGGAGATCGCCCAGTTCGGCGCGCAGGGCCGCGATCTGGCGGTTCAGCAGGGTCAGGCGGCGCTGGCTTTCGGCTGACAGCGCCTCTTCCTCGGCCAGCGCGCGATTGGCCTGGGCCAGAAGGGCGGCGCGGCGGTCGGCCTCGGTCAGCGTTTCGGCGGCCTGCGTCTCGGCCGCGGCGCGGGCGGCATCGGCGGCGGCCAGCAGGGTCAGCGTCTCTTCGGCACGGGCGCGTTCGGCCTCCAGCGCCAGCGTGGTCGCGGTCAGGGCGTCCTCGGCCCCGGCAAGCCGGTCGCGCAGCACCGCGGCCGCCGCCGCCTCGGCCAGCCGCGCGGCCTCTTCTTCGGACAGGTCGGCCTGAAGCGAGGCAACCTCGTCCGCCAGTGCGGCGCGTGCGGCTTCGGTCCCGGCCTGCTCGGCCCGCAGATCGGCGATCAGCGCCTCAAGCGCCTCGCGCCGGGCCGCGGCCAGCCGGGCGGCCTCGGCCTGGGCATCGACTTCGGCGCGGGTCGCGGCCAGCGTGCGGGCAAGGCGTTCCTGTTCGGACAGCAACCCCGCGCGTTCGGTTTCCAGCTCTGCCACCCGGGCCGCCCGCGCCTCGGCCTCGGCCCGCGCCGTCCCCAGCGCGCCGGTCAGGCTGCCGATCTGCTGTTCCAGTTCGGCCCCGCGGCGGCGTTCCATCCCCAGCGCATCGGACAGCGCGGCAATCTCGCTGCCCAGTTGGGACAGTTCGCTTTCCTGATCCGAAATCGTGTCGCGCAGCACTTCCTGCACGATCATGAAGATCGACAGCACGAACATCAGCACCAGCAGAAGCGCGGTCATGGCATCGACGAAGCCGGGCCAGATCGAGGCCTGAAACCGGTTGCTGCGCCGCGTCAGCGCCATGGGATCAGCTCCACCGCTCGTCCCCGGGGGCAAGCCGCGACAGCACCCGGCCCAGTGCCGCCAGATCGCCGCGCAGGTCGGTCACGGATTCCTGCCGCCCCGAGGACATTTCTTCGAGGATGCGCAAAAGCTGCATGTCGATCGAACGCAGGCGCATCCGCGCCTCGGCATCGGCCATCGCGCCCTCTTCGCCCATCCGCGCCTCGATCGCCGCGGCGGCGCGTTCCTGGCCCTGCGCAACGCGCGCCAGCGCGGCGGTCACGTCCTGACTGTAGCCCAACTGCGCCTCGAGGGCGACGCCCAGCGTTTCCACCGCATCGGCCAGCGCTCCGACCCTGGTTTCCAGTGCCTGACGGGCATCGTCGGCCCGGGCAAAGAGCGCGTGCATCCCCTCCATCTGCTCGGCAAGCTGGTCGAGCGTGGCGGCCAGCAGGCCGGTTTCGGTGCCGCTTTCGCCCTCGCCCTCGCCCGCGGACAGGCCGATCCGGGTGATGGTGGACAGCCATTCCTCAAGCTCGCGGTAGAACCGGTTCTGGCCGTGGCCCGCGAACAGTTCCAGAAGCCCCACCACCAGCGAGCCCGCCAGCCCCAGAAGCGACGAGGAAAACGCCACGCCCATGCCGCCAAGCTGCGCTTCGAGCCCGGTCATCAGCCGCCCGAACACCGCGACGCCGCCTTCGCCTTCCTCTGGCGCAAGCGAGCGGATCGTCTCGACCACCGCGGGAACGGTGGTCGCAAGCCCGTAGAAGGTGCCCAGAAGACCAAGGAAGATCAGAAGGTTGACGATGTAGCGCGTGATGTCGCGCGCTTCCTCGATGCGGGTGGCGACCGAGTCGAGGATCGAGCGGGCCGAGGCCGCGCCGATCTGCATGCGCCGCCCCCGCCGCTTGCGCAACAAGGCCGCCAGCGGGGCCAGAAGCCGCGGCGCGCGGGTCAGTTCATGGCCCGGCCGTCCGGCGGCGAAATCCTCGATCCAGCGCACCGAGGCGATCAGCTGGATCACCTGAAGGAAACAGGCCACCACGCCGACCAGAAACACCAGAAAGATCGCGCCGTTCAGATAAAGATTGGCCAGAAAGACCGGCGCGACCTGCGGATAGGCCAGATAGGCGCCCGCCGCGAACAGCCAGACCGAGACCAGCATCAGCAGGATCTGGCGCCGCGGCCGGGAGAATTGCGGATCGGCCTCGCGCTCGGTCATGGCCATGGGGGCGCCCCGTCCCGATTGATGTCGCCGCTAATTCTAGGGTATCGGACCCGACCGAACAACTATCATTAGGTCTTGAGCGCCCGGACCCGCGCGGCAAGCCAGGCCAGATCCGCATCCTCGATGCCCAGTTCGGCCAGGTGATCGACGGTGTTGAACAGGTATTCGTCGTTCGGCCCCATGCCCCCTGCCGCCCGCGCGATGATCTGCGCCTGGTCTTCCAGCGGCAGCCCGCCGCAATATTGCACATGGTCGGGGTCGATCACATAGGCCAGGCTGGTCAGCCCGTCGGAGCCGTCATCGAACAGCACATCCAGTTCGGTCTCGAAATAGGCCGAGGAAATCAGTTCGCGCTCACGCAGATAGGCCAGCGTCGCGGTTTCGGTGCCGGGCTCGGCGCGCAGGACGACGCCGTGGCATGTGGCACCGGGGGCCGCGTCAAGCGCCAGCACCAGCCCCGGATCGGTCTCGGTCCCGCGATGATGGATCGAGCGCATGCAAAAGCTGCGATGCCAGCCGTCCAGCCGGGCCAGCCGCCGCTCGGCCACCGGAAAACCCGGCTTCCACAGAAGCGAGCCATAGCCGAACACCCACAGCCCGTCGCGCATCGTTCTGGTCCTTGTTGCCTGGCCCCTGTAAACCGCAAAGCGAGGGCGGGCGAAAGGGGGCGCGCGATGCGTCGGATCCTGACAGTGACGGTTCTGGCCGCGATGCTGTGGTCGGGCTATTGGGCGATCACAGCGCGCGGGCTGCAAACCGGCATCGCGGCCTGGGTCGAGACGCGCCGGGCCGAGGGCTGGGCGGCGGATTACGCCGACATGCAGGTGACGGGATTTCCGCTGCGTTTTCAGACCATGCTGCGCGACCTGATGCTGGCCGATCCCGAAACCGGGCTGGCCTGGAGCGCGCCCGTCTTCCGGATCGAGGCCGAGGCGTATCGCCCGAACCGCGTGCGGGCGATCTGGCCCGAGGTGCAGCAGCTTGCCACGCCCGACGAGACCATCGCCATCGGCGCGGAACGCATGGAAGCGCAGATCGCCCTGCGCCCCGGTCCGGCGCTGGAGGCGCAGGACGCCGCCTTTGCGCTGGATCAGGTGTCGCTGGCCTCGTCGCTGGGCTGGGAGGCCTCGCTGGCGCGCGGCGCGTTGACCGCCACGGCCGTCGACGGGCGCGAGAACGCGCATCGGATCGGCTTTGCGGCCGAGGAGGTGCGGCTGCCCGCGCGGCTGGTGGCGCTGGTCGACCGGGCGGGCATCCTGCCGGGGCTGTTCGAGCATCTGCGCATCGACGCGGTACTGGGATTCGACGCGCCCTGGGACCGGCGCGCGATCGAGGAGCGGCGACCGCAGATCACCCGGATCGAACTGACGCGGCTGGACGCGAAATGGGGCGATCTGGAGCTGAGCGCGGCGGGGGTGCTGGATGTCGATGCGGCGGGCCTGCCCACGGGCATGCTGACGGTGCGGGCGACGAACTGGCGCGACATGGTGGCGATTGCGCGCGCATCTGGCCGGTTGCCGGGCGGGCTGGCCGATCGGCTGGAAGAGGCGCTGGGCCTGATCGCCGGGCTGTCGGGGCGGCCCGAAACGCTGGACGTGCCGCTGCGGCTGGCGGCGGGTCAGACCTGGCTGGGCCCGGTGCCGCTGGGGCCGGTGCCGGATTTCACGATCCGCTAGCGGCAATAGGCGCCGTTGCGATGCCGCGCGGTGTCGAAATGCAGGTGGTCCTGATGAAAGCGGTCGGCTTCGGGACCCAGAACGGTGCCGAAGGGGCCGCAGGCGGCCTTGTGCACCTGGCGCAGGATCTTGCTCTGGGCGGGGTCGCGCCAGCCGCCCTGCACGGTGATCTGGCTGCCATTGGCCAGCGTCAGCGCCGAGACATCCACCGCGCGCCCGCGGCCATGTTCCGAGATCTTGGCCCCGGCCTGCCGGTTACGCGGCCGGCAGATGTAATGCGCGGCAATCTCGAGCTGGACCAGCCCGCCGCCCTTCTGGCCGACCGCGGGTTTCGCGCCCTCGGACACCCAGCGGCGCAGCGCGCGGGCGGTGTCGCACTCCATCGTTGCGGCCTGGCTCAGCCGCACGCCATCGACCGAGGTCACCCGCACCGGCCGCTCGACGCCGCAGCCCTGGACCTGGCTGAGGATCGGCGCGATTTCCTCGCCCCGGATCCGGTCATCGCCGCAGATCGCCCCGCGCCGGGCCGTCAGCACGTTCGAGGGCTGGCTGCGCACCCCCGAAGCCGACAGCGCCGCGGTCTGGAAGGGCCGCTCGGGCCGCGGGAGGGGACGCAGCGACAGGGCCAGCGCGGCGGCGGGGATGGGCATCGCCACGGCCTCGCGCGGGGGGGCGGGGCGCAGCGCGGGGGGCATCTGGGCGGGGCGGGTGGCGGGTTCGGCGCGGGCCACCTGCACCGGGTCGGGCAGCGGGCGCGGTTCGGGACGCGGCGAGGTGTCGAGCCCCGCCAGCGCCGGCACCGCGGCCAGAGCCAGAACCAGCGCGCCGCCCCATCGGCGGATCATTGCTGCTTCCTAACGCGGCCGAAATCGGGCGCATCGGTGTCCTGCCCGGCCTCGATGATGCCGCGGCGGATGGCGCGGGTATGCGTGAAATAGTCGAACAGCATCTCGCCCTGCCCTGTCCTGATCGCGCGCTGAAGCGCAAAGAGTTCCTCGGTGAACCGGCCCAGGATATCCAGCGTCGCGTCCTTGTTGGTCAGGAACACGTCGCGCCACATCGTCGGGTCGGACGCTGCAATACGGGTGAAATCGCGAAAGCCCGCGGCCGAATACTTGATCACCTCGCTGTCGGTGACGCGGCGCAGGCCATCGGCCACGCCGACCATCGTATAGGCGATCAGGTGCGGCACGTGGCTTGTCACCGCCAGCACCAGGTCGTGATGGTCGGCATCCATTTCCTCCACATTGGCGCCCATCTTTTGCCACAATTCGCGCAGCCGGTCTACTGCCACGCGATCTGTAGCGTCCACGGGGACCAGGAGACACCAGCGGTTGTCGAAAAGTTCGGCAAAGCCCGAGCGGGGGCCGGAATGTTCGGTGCCTGCCAGCGGGTGGGCCGGGATGAAATGCACGCCTTCGGGAATATGGGGGCCGACCGCGTCGATCACCGCGCGCTTCACCGAACCCACATCGGTCACGGTGGCGCCGGGTGCGAGATGCGGCGCGATTTCCGCGGCCACAGCGCCCATCGCGCCCACGGGCACGGCCAGAACCACCAGATCGGCCCCGGCGACCGCCTCGGCCGCGGTGTCGGTCACCCGATCGACCAGACCGATCTCGGCCGCGATGGCGCGGGTTTCGGCCGAGCGCGCGGTGCCCACGATTTCACCGGCAAGGCCCGCCCGGCGCATGGCCAGCGCCATGGAGCCCGCGATCAGGCCCAGCCCGATCAGCGCCACGCGGTCGTAGAGCACGCTCATCGCGCGCCCTCGCGGAAGCGGGCGATGGCATGGGCGGCGCGGCGGCAGGCCGGTTCGTCGCCGACCGTGATGCGCAGCGCCTCGGGCAGCTTGTAGCCCACGACCATGCGCACGATCAGCCCTTGCGTTTTCAGGAAGGCATCGCAGGCGCGCGCCTCGTCGGGATCGGCGAAACGGGCGAGGACGAAATTCGCATGGCTCTGGTCGGTCGGCACGCCGATGCCGTTCAGCGCCTCGGTCAGCCAGGTGCGCATGCGCGCATTCTCGGCCTGGCAATGGCGCGTGTAGTCGATGTCGCGCAGTGCGGCCTCGGCGGTTTCAAGCTGGGTGGTCGACAGGTTGAACGGCCCGCGGATGCGGTCAAGCACGCCGATCACCTCGGCCGGGCCATAGCCCCAGCCGATGCGCAAGCCCCCCAGACCGTAGATCTTGGAGAAGGTGCGCGTCATCACCACGTTCTGCCGCGCCTCGACCAGCGCCGCGCCGCCATCGAAGCCGTCGACGAATTCGGCATAGGCACCGTCGAGCACCAGGATCGCCTGCGGCGGCAGACCATTGGCCAGCCGCGCGGCATCCTCGGCCGGGATCATCGTGCCGGTGGGGTTGGCCGGGTTGGCGATGAAGACCAGCCGCGTGCGGTCGGTGCAGGCGGCAAGGATCGCGTCGACATCGACCACGCGCGCACGTTCGGGCACCTCGACCGGCGTGGCCCCGGCGGCAAGCGCCGAAATGCGGTACATGGCAAAGCCATGCTCGGTATGGATCACTTCATCCCCCGGCCCGGCATAGGCCTGGCAGAGGAAGGTGATGATCTCGTCCGAGCCCACGCCGCAGATCACGCGGGCGGGATCGACCCCATGGATCTCGCCGATGGCGGCGCGCAACTCGGCATGGTCGGTCGAGGGGTAGCGGTGCAGGCTGTGGACGGTCCGCGCAAAGGCCACCCGCGCCTTTTCCGAGGGGCCAAAGGGGTTTTCGTTCGACGATAGCTTGATCACGTCGGACATCCCCGCGATCTTCGACTGCCCGCCCACATAGGGGGCAATATCGAGGATCCCGGGCTGGGGCATGATGAGGGTCATCGGCGTCTCTCCTTGCGGGGCATCCCTAGCCGACAGGCCGGGACGAGGCCAGCGGGAAAAACGGGTGGTGCGGCTAGCCTTTTTTGGCCCGCGCCGACAGCCAGTCCATCGCCGCCATCAGCACGCCCGACAGCACGAAGACCATGTGGATCACCACCAGCCAGAACAGTTCCTCGCTGCCAAAGACCGCATCGGCGGCCTGCTGGCCGATCTCCATGAAGCGTTTGAGCAGGTGGATCGCCGAGATGGCCACGATCGAGGCGATGAGCTTCATCTTGAGGCCCGAGAAATCCACCGCGCCCATCCAGTCGGGCCGGTCGACATGTTCGCCGATATCGAGTTTCGAGACGAAATTCTCGTAGCCCGAGAACAGCACGATCAGCAGAAGATTGGCCGCCAGCGTCAGGTCGATCAGCGTCAGGATCGCCAGGATCGCCTTGTCGCTGGACATGGTCAGAACCTGCGGCGCGTAATAGGCCAGTTCGCGCAGGAAGACGATTGCCAGCATCCCCAGCGACACGACAAGCCCCAGATACATCGGCGCCATCAGCCAGCGCGAGGCGAACAGGCTGCGTTCGAAATTGCTTTCAAGAGCCGGTTTTTCGGCCATTCCGCGAGTCCCTTTTGTCGGCGCGCCCGGACCGAGCGTTACTGCCCGCAAGGCGGGCTGGCAAGCGGCACGCAACGAAGACGGCCCGCCCCTGTCCGGGGCGGGCCGTCGATGCCGTTTCGCTGCGCGGAAGGATCAGTTCTGCGCGTAGAATTCGATGACGAGGTTCGGTTCCATCATGACCGGGTAGGGCACATCCGACAGGCCGGGCGTGCGCACGAATTTCGCGGTCATCCTGGAATGGTCCACCTCGATGTAATCGGGCACGTCACGCTCGGCCAGTTGCACGGCTTCGAGCAGGGCGGCCATCTGCTTGGAGCGGTCGCGCACCTCGACCACGTCGCCTTCCTTGACGCGGTAGGACGGGATGTTGACCCGTTGCCCGTTCACAAGGACATGGCCGTGGTTCACGAATTGCCGGGCGGCAAAGATCGTGGGCACGAACTTGGCGCGGTAGACGACCGCATCCAGACGGCGTTCCAGCAGGCCGATCAGCAGCTCGCCGGTGTCGCCGCGCTGACGCTCGGCCTCGGCATAGATGCGGCGGAACTGTTTCTCGGTCAGGTCGCCGTAATAGCCCTTGAGCTTCTGCTTGGCGCGAAGCTGCATGCCGAAATCGGACAGCTTGCCCTTGCGGCGCTGGCCGTGCTGGCCGGGGCCGTATTCGCGGCGGTTGACGGGGGATTTCGGACGGCCCCAGATGTTTTCGCCCATCCGGCGGTCGATCTTGTACTTGGCAGCGGTGCGTTTGGTCACGGCTGATCTCCTTCAATCGGGCGCCGCGCGGGGGCGGCAATGAAGGGCGTTGTCCTTTGCCCCGGGTCTGGTCCGGGGCCGACAGGCATCCCCTTGCGGGGGCCACCAACACCAATGAAAGACCCGGCCACGGGGGCCGGGATGGCGCGCTTATACAGATGCCGCCCGCGCTGTCAATGCCTGCCGCCGGGGTTGCACGCCCCCCCGCCCCGGGCGCGCTGCCTGTTCGGCAGGCGGCGCAGGCCATTGCGGCGGGCCGATCCGCAGGAAACCGGCCGAAGCGGTTTACAGCCCTGCGAAAACCGTCTTTGCTGCGGGCAAAACCGCGCGAGACATCATGGCGATCACCGCTTCCATCCGTCACCTGACCCATTACCGCTATGACCGCCCGGTCAGCCTTGGCCCGCAGGTGATCCGCCTGCGGCCGGCGCCGCACAGCCGGACGCGGGTGATCTCGCACAGCCTGAAGGTTCTGCCCGAGGGCCATTTCGTGAACCACCAGCAGGATCCCTATGGCAACTGGCTGGCGCGCTTCGTCTTTCCCGAGCCGGTGCGCGAGTTCCGGATCGAGGTCGATCTGGTCGCCGACATGACGGTTTACAACCCGTTCGACTTCTTCGTGGACGAAACGGCCGAGGAATGGCCCTTCGACTACCCTGCCGATCTGGTGGAGGATCTGTCGATCTATCGCGCGCCCGAGCCTGCGGGGCCGCTGCTGACCGCCTTTCTTGCCACGATCCCGCGCGAGGTGACGCGCACCGTCGATTTCGTGGTCGCGCTGAATGCAAGGCTGGAACGCGAGATCGATTATGTGATCCGGATGGAACCCGGCGTGCAGACGCCCGAGGATACGCTGGGGCGGAAATCGGGCTCGTGCCGGGACAGTTCCTGGCTGATGGTGCAGGTGCTGCGGCATCTGGGCTTTGCCGCGCGCTTCGTGTCGGGCTACCTGATCCAGTTGAAGCCCGATCTGGTGGCGCTCGACGGGCCGCCCGGCACCGATCACGACTTCACCGACCTGCATGCCTGGTGCGAGGTCTATCTGCCCGGCGCGGGCTGGATCGGGCTGGACCCGACCAGCGGGCTGCTGACCGGCGAAAGCCATATCCCGCTGGCTGCAACGCCGCATTACCGCAATGCCGCCCCGATCACCGGCATGGCCAGCTATGCCGAGGTCGATTTCAACTTTCACATGGAGGTGCATCGCACCGCCGAGCATCCGCGCATCACCAAACCCTTTTCCGACGAGGCATGGCAGGCGCTGGACGCGCTGGGCCATCGGGTCGACGCGGCGATTGCGGCAGCCGACATGCGGCTGACGATGGGGGGCGAGCCCACTTTCGTCTCGATCGACGATTTCGAGTCGGATGAGTGGAACATCGCCGCCGTGGGGCCGATGAAGCGCGGGCTGGCCGACCGGCTGATCCGGCGGCTGCGCGAGCGCTTCGCGCCGGGCGGATTCCTGCATTACGGGCAGGGCAAGTGGTATCCGGGCGAGACGCTGCCGCGCTGGACCTTTTCGCTCTACTGGCGCCGCGACGGCAAGCCGATCTGGAAGAACCCGGACCTGATCGCCGAGGAAGCGGCGCAGACCGGCGCGGGGCCGGATGAGGCCGCGGCGCTGCTACATGGCATGGCCGAGCGGCTGGGGGTAGACCCCGATTTGGTGGTGCCCGCCTATGAGGATCCGGCGGAATGGATCGTCAAGGAAGGCAACCTGCCCGAGAACGTGACGCCCGAGAATTCCAAGTTGAAGGATGCAGAGGAACGCGCCCGCATCGCCCGCGTCTTTGCCCGTGGACTGACCGAACCTGCGGGCCATATCCTGCCGATCCAGCGCTGGCAGTCAAAGGCGAGCGGTCCGCGCTGGCGTTCCGAACGCTGGAAGATGCGCCGGGGCAAGCTGTTTCTGGTGCCCGGTGACAGCCCGGTGGGGTATCGTCTGCCGCTGGGCAGCCTGCCCCATATCCCGCCCGCGCAATTCCCCTATACCTATGTCACCGACCCGACCATCGAGCGCGGCCCCCTGCCCGAGTTCGACGCCGCCGACCGCGCCGCGCGGGCCGCGCTGCCGGAAACCACGCCGGGCCATGCCCAGCCCGTCGCCCGGTTTACCGAGGGCACCGCCGGGCAGGATGTGCGCGAGCAGGAGCTTGGCACCGATGCAGTGCGCACCGCGCTGTCGGTCGAACCGCGCGACGGGCGGCTTTGCGTCTTCATGCCGCCGGTCGAGGATGCCGAGGATTATCTGGAACTTGTCGCCGTAGCCGAGGCGACCGCCGCCGAAATGGGCCTGCCCGTGCATATCGAGGGCTATGCGCCGCCGCATGATCCGCGGCTGAACGTGATCCGCGTTGCCCCCGATCCCGGCGTGATCGAGGTCAATGTCCATCCCGCCACCAGTTGGGACGAGTGCAAGGCGATCACCCTTGGCGTCTATGAGGAGGCGCGGCTGGCCCGTCTTGGCGCCGACAAGTTCATGATCGACGGCAAGCATTGCGGCACGGGGGGCGGCAATCATGTGGTGGTCGGCGGCGCCACGCCGAACGATTCCCCCTTCCTGCGGCGGCCGGATCTGCTGCGCTCGCTGATCCTGTACTGGCAGCGGCACCCCAGCCTGTCCTATCTGTTCTCGGGGCTGTTCATCGGCCCGACCAGCCAGGCGCCGCGGATCGACGAGGCGCGGCATGACAGCCTTTACGAGCTGGAAATCGCGCTGAGCCAGTTTCCCGATCCCGGCGAAGGCGCGGCGCCGCCGCCCTGGCTGGTCGACCGGCTGTTGCGCAACATCCTGATCGACGTCACCGGCAACACCCATCGCGCCGAGCTGTGCATCGACAAGCTTTATTCGCCCGACGGGCCGACTGGGCGGCTGGGGCTGGTCGAGTTCCGCGGCTTCGAGATGCCGCCCGATGCGCGGATGAGCCTTGCCCAGCAGGTGCTGATCCGGGCGATTCTTGCGCGGCTGTGGCAGAACCCCGTCAAGGGCAAGCCGGTGCGCTGGGGCACCGAACTGCATGACCGTTTCATGCTGCCGCATTTCGTCTGGGCCGATTTCCTGGGCGTGCTGCGCGACCTGTCGGAGCATGGCTTTGCCTTCCGGTCGGAATGGTACGAGGCGCAAGCCGAGTTCCGTTTCCCGTTCTGCGGCGAGGTGGAATACGAGGGCGTGCATCTGGAGCTGCGTCAGGCGCTGGAGCCCTGGCATGTGCTGGGCGAGCGCGGCGCCATCGGCGGCACCGTGCGCTATACCGACAGTTCGGTGGAACGGATGCAGGTGAAGCTGACCGCCTCGAACCCGGGGCGCTACATCGTCGCCTGCAACCGCCGCGCGGTGCCGCTGCATGCGACCGAAACCAGCGGCACTGCCATCGGCGGCGTGCGGTTCAAGGCGTGGCAACCGGCCGAGGCGCTGCACCCCGTCCTGCCGGTGAATGCGCCCCTGACCTTCGACATCTTCGATACCTGGTCGGGCCGCGCGCTGGGCGGCTGCACCTATCATGTCGCCCATCCCGGCGGGCGCAGCTACGACACCTTCCCGGTCAATGCCAACGAGGCCGAGGCGCGGCGTCTGGCGCGGTTCGAGAAGATGGGCCACACGCCCGACAGCTACTGGCCCGCCCCCGACACCCCGCATCCCGAGTTTCCGATGACGCTCGACCTGCGCCGGGCGGCCGGGATCTGAGATGGGCTCGACCGACCATAAGGCCGAGGATCCCGCGGCCGCGCTGTTGCAGGGCTATCGCCCGCCGCCGGGCGTTGCCGACGAGATGCTGCGGCCCGATGGCGGGATCAGGCCGGTCTGGCAGCCGCTGATCGAGTTGCTGGCCGGACAGACCCCGGAAGAACTGGTCCAGCGCTTTTCCCGGGGCGACCAGCACCTGCACGATACGGGCGTCTATTACCGCCAGCACAGTTCGGGCGGCTCGACCCTGCGCGACTGGCCGCTGAGCCATATCCCCGTGATGATCGCCGACGAGGAATGGCAGCGGCTTTCCGAGGGGCTGATCCAGCGGGCGGACCTGCTGGAACGGGTCATGGCCGATCTTTACGGGCCGGGCGATCTGGTGGCGGACGGGCTGTTGCCCGCGGATCTGGTGGCGCGCAATCCCGAATGGCTGCGCCCCGTCGTGGGCATCCGGCCGCGCTCGGGCCATTTCCTGCATTTCCTGGCCTTCGAGGTGGGCCGCTCACCGGACGGGTCGTGGCTGGTGCTGGGCGACCGGACACAGGCGCCGTCGGGCTCGGGCTTTGCGCTGGAAAACCGGATGGCGACGTCGCGGGTCTTTCCGGACCTGTTCCCGAATGCCAATGTCCGGCGGCTGGCGGGCTTTTTCCGCGCCTTTCGCGACACGATGAACGAACATCGCGGCGAAAGCGCGACCCGGGTCGCGATCCTGAGCCCGGGCCAGCATACCGACACCTATTTCGAGCATGCCTATATCGCCCGCTATCTGGGGTTCCTGCTGCTGGAATGCGAGGATCTGAAGGTCGAGCATGGCAGGCTTGCGGTGCGCACGATCGACGGGCCGCAACCTGTCAGCGTGCTGTGGCGGCGGCTTGACTCGCGCTTTGCCGATCCGCTGGAGCTTGACGAAAGCTCGGCGCTGGGCACGCCGGGCATGGTCGCGGCGCTGCGGGCGCAGGAACTGACCATGCTCAACTGCCTGGGCTCGGGCGTGCTGGAGGCGCGCGCGATGATGGCGTTCCTGCCGCGGATCTGCGAGCGGCTGACCGGCGCGGCGCTGAAGATCCCCAATATCGCGACCTGGTGGTGCGGCCAGCCCGCCGAACGCGCCTATGTCACCGACAACCTGCACCGCATGATGATCGGGCGGGCGCTGTCGACCGACCTGCCCTTCGAGGTCGATGCCCTGACCGCGCTGGGCGGCGATTTCCGGGGCAGCGCGCAGAAACCCATCAGCGCCTGGATCGCGGCCGATGGCGCCCAGCTTGTCGGGCAGGAGGCGGTCACGCTGTCCACCACCCCCGCGATGATCGAGGGCGAACTGGTGCCCCGGCCCATGCTGATCCGGGTCTTCCTGGCGCGCACGCCGCGCGGCTGGGCGGTGATGCCCGGCGGCTATGCCCGCATCGGGCGCACCGAGGATCCCACCGCGCTGGCGATGAAGAATGGCGGCTCGGTCGCCGATGTCTGGGTGGTCAGCGATGCCCCGGTCACGCCCGAAAGCCTTGCCCTGCAGCATAACGGGCCCTTCGTGCGCCGCCTGCCCGGCGTCCTGCCCAGCCGCGCGGCGGACAATCTTTACTGGCTGGGTCGCTATGTCGAACGGGCCGAGGCGCGGGTGCGCGAGCTGCGCGCCTATCACCTGCGGCTTGAGGAGGTCGGCCATCGCGAGATGCCGCTGATCGACTATCTCGAACGCTATCTCGAAGGCTACGACCTTGACCCGGACGAGCCCCTGCCCGCGGGTGTACTGCATCTGTTCGACGCGGCGCAGGGCTGCGCGGGCAAGGTGCGCGACCGGTTCTCGACGGATGGCTGGCACGCGCTGACCGATCTGGCCTTTACCGCGCATGGCATGTTCAACCGGGTGCGGCCTGGCGATCAGGCGGCGCGGCGGATGACGGAACTGTTGCGCAAGCTGGCGGGCTTTGCCGGGCTGGTGCATGACAACATGTTCCGCTTTGCCGGCTGGCGCTTCTTGACCATGGGGCGCGCGCTGGAACGGGCCGACCAGATGCTGTCGGCGCTGGCGACCTTTACCGCCCCGGACGCGCCGCCGGGCAGTCTGGATGTCGCGGTCGAGGTGGGCGACAGCGTGATGACCCATCGCCGCCGCTATCCGATGGCCACCGGCTGCAACACCGTCGTCGACCTGCTGGCGCTGGACGTCGACAACCCGCGTTCGGTGCTGTTCCAGCTCGACGTGCTGCGCGAGCAGGAGGCGATGCTGACCCGTGCGCGCGAGGGCGGGACGATGACCGATCTGGCCCGGCGCATCCTGCTGGTTCACACCGATCTGTCGGTGGCCGCGCCCGACGACATGACCCCCGAGCGGCTTCTGGAGACCCGCAAGGCGATCCGCGACATCTCTGACGCGCTGACCGCGCGCTATCTGAGCTAGACCCATGGCGATCGACTACGACATCCGGCTCGAGATCACCTATGCCTACGCCGCGCCCGCGGGGTCGAGCCGCACGATCCTGCGCATGCTGCCCCTGACCGGGGCAGACCAGCATCTGGTCTCGGGCCGCGTCTCGACCGATCCCGAACCCGATTTCCGCCGCGACGGGGCCGATTTCTTCGGCAATGCCACGACCGAGATCGCCCATGACCGGCCGCTGACCGAGATCGCCTTTCGCTTTGCCGGCCGGGTGCGACGGCTGGGCGGCGGCCCCGAACTGGACCTGTCGACCGATCTGGGCCGGCTGGGCGAGGAAATCGCCGCGATCCGGGGCATCGGCCCCACGGTGCCGCATCATTTCCTGGGCAATTCCGAACGCATCCACCACGAGCCCCGGATCGCGGCCTTCGCCGATGCGCTGGTCAAGCCGGGCATGTCGGCGCTGGCCGCAACCCGCGCCATTTCGCATGCGCTGCACCAGCGATTCGAGTTCGACCCCGAAGCCACAGAGGTCACGACGCCGCCCATCGTGGCCTTCGAGGCCCGGCGCGGCGTCTGTCAGGACATCAGCCATGTGACGATCGCGGCGCTGCGCGCGGTCGGCATCCCGGCGGGCTATGTCAGCGGCTTTCTGCGGACCAGGCCGCCGCCGGGCCAGCCCCGGCTGGAAGGCGCGGATGCGATGCATGCCTGGGTGCGCGCCTGGTGCGGCGCCGAAACCGGCTGGATCGAGATCGACCCGACCAATGACCTGCTGGTGGGAACCGACCACGTTTCGGTAGCCATCGGGCGCGATTACGCCGATGTCGCCCCCGTGCGCGGCTCGCTCAGGACAGAGGGCACGCACACGACCGCGCACAAGGTCGACGTCATCCCCTGCGAGGGCCGCAGCGGATAAGCCGCCGCCGCAGGGCGACGCGCCCCCATGCCCCCGGTCGCGCAGATGCCGCGTCAATGCCGCCGCCCTGCCGCGCGCGCGGCGAATTCCGGCCGGGGTTTCACGGCATGTTAGCTTTTCCGGGTCATCACAGAATCTGCGGCTTCATCAAGGAAAAGAACGAACGTGAAGGGTCTGTCACTGAAAGCGCTGCTCGCGCTGGGCACGGGGTTGCTGTTTCTGGCGCTTTGCGTCGCCCAGGCGGCTGTCCTGCACCATCAATCCGCCAAGGCGATGCAGGATGCAGCGCTCAGCCGACAGGCGGTGTCGCTGCGAATCGTGATCGACCGGTTCCGATCCGCCTTCGAGGGGATCGAGGTTGCAGCCGCGGCCGATGGCACGGTGCAGCGGGTCACGTGGGACCGGCTGCCCGAGATCGGCGATCATGACGTCATCGACCGGGCCGGCGCGATCTCGGGCGAGACCGCGACGCTTTTTGCGTGGGAGGCCGCCCGGGGCGAATTCGTGCGGATCACGACCAATATCCGCAAGGACGATGGCACGCGCGCCGTCGGCACGGTGCTGGGGCGCGACAATCCGGTTCATGCCGCGATGCTGCGCGGCGAACGCTATACGGGCCAGGCGCAGATCCTCGGCAAGCCCTACCTGACCCTTTACCAGCCCATCCTTGCACCGACGGGCGAGGTTCTGGGGATCTTCTATGTCGGCATCGACCGCAGCCGGATCGACAGCGCCATCGCCGCCCAGCGATGGGCCAGCCTGCTCGTGTCGGGGCTGCTGATTGTGCTTGGCGTGGCGCTGCTTCTGGCCATGCTGAACGTCCTTTTCCGCCCCCTTCCCGCCCTCGGCCGCGCCTTCGAACGGATGGCCGGCGACGATCTGGACACCGAAGTTCCCCATACCGGCCGCCGGGACGAGATCGGCGCGATTGCCCGCAGCGCCGATGCCTTCCGCGCAAAGCTGGCCTCTGCCCGGGTTCTTGACGCGCAAGCCCGGCAACGCCAGCAGGAGACCGTCGAGATCGTCGAGATCCTGCGCACCGGGCTTGAACGGCTGGCCGCGGGCGATCTGACCCATGCGCTGGAAACGCCGTTTCCTGACGAATACGAAGGGCTGCGGGCCGATTTCAACAGCACCATCGAGACCCTGAACGAGCTGATCGCGTCGCTGGTCGAGAACGCGACCGAGATTCGCACCCGCGCGGGCGAGATCGGCTCTGCCTCCGGCGAACTGTCGCAGCGCACCGAGAACCAGGCCGCGACGCTGGAGGAAACCGCCGCCGCGCTGGACGAGCTGACCTCGAGCGTGCGGGCCGCCGCCGATGGCGCGGCCGAGGTCGAGCGGGTCGTGTCAGCCGCGCGCGGCGATGCCGAAGCCTCGGGCCGGGTGGTGAGCGATGCGATCGGCGCGATGTCCGAGATCAAGCGGTCATCCGACGAGATCGGCCAGATCATCGGCGTGATCGACGACATCGCGTTCCAGACCAACCTGCTGGCGCTGAACGCGGGCGTCGAGGCCGCGCGGGCGGGCGAGGCCGGGCGCGGCTTTGCGGTCGTCGCATCGGAAGTGCGGGCACTGGCGCAGCGCAGTTCCGACGCCGCCAAGGAAATCAAGACCCTGATCGGCACCAGTTCGGATCAGGTCGAATCCGGCGTGGCGCTGGTCAACCGCGCGGGCGAGGCGCTGAGCGACATCGTGGGCCGCGTGGCGAACATCGCCGACCTGGTCTCGGGCATCGCCACAGGCGCGCAGGAACAATCGGTGGGCCTGGGCGAGATCAATGTGGGCGTGACGCAGCTTGACCAGGTGACGCAGCAGAACGCCGCCATGGTCGAGGAAGCCACCGCCGCCAGCGCCACCCTGCGCCACGAGGCCGAGACGCTGGAACAGATGGTGTCGCGCTTCCGCGTCCGGCGCAGCACCGGAACCGCCATGCGCGCGGTGCCCGACAGGTCCGGCCCGCCGGGAGCCGCCCGGGTTTCGGGCACGCGCGACGAACCGGCCTTTGCCCGGCATGGCGGGCGGGCGGTTCGCTACCTCTAGACGTCTTCCCACCCGGGATGCCGGGGCGCGGGCGCGAAGACCTGCGCGCCCCAGCCCCCGGGCGGCAACCGGAATGCGATGGGAATAATGTCACGCGACCGCCTCCGGTATGACATGCGTTGCAGCGCTGACACATGCCTGTCACGCGGCCGGGTTAGCTGAAGGCGCAGAAGCGGTCGCCCGGTGGCGGCCCGACCAGCAAGGGATGCGCCCTGCCCGTGACGCTCGATGTGACGCTCGATCTCGCCCCAGCCGATCCCCGCGCCCGACCGGCCGCGCCGCCCGCCCGAACCCGTCCGGCCGGGCCTCTCCGGATCCTGATCGTCAGCGATGCCTGGCAGCCCCAGGTCAATGGCGTCGTGCGGACCTACGAGAACCTGACCGCACGCCTGAGCGGCGCGGGCCATGCGGTGCAGGTGATCGGCCCGGCGGCCTTTCCCGGCCTGGCGCTGCCCTCCTATCCCGAGATACCGCTGGCGCTGCCCTTCTACCGGCGGCTTGCCGACATGATCGAGGCGTTCGGCCCCGATGCGATCCACATTCCGGTCGAAGGCCCGCTGGGCTGGATGGCGCGGCGCTGGTGCCTGGCCCGCGGCGTGCCGTTCTCGACCGCGTTTCACACCGATTTTCCCGCCTATGTCGCCCTGCGCGCGCCGGGCGCCCTGCGCGGCGCCACGGGCGCAATGACCATCGCCGCCCTGCGCCGGTTCCATGCGCGGGCGCATCATGTCTATGTCGCGACCGCCGCGCTTGAGGAAAAGCTGCGCGGCTGGGGCTTTGCGAACCGATTCGTGCGGCTGTCGCGCGGGGTGGACCTGGACCTGTTCCATCCCGGGCCCGCGCGGCCCGAGACGGCCGATCCGCCGGTGCTGCTCTATGTCGGGCGGGTCGCGCCCGAAAAGAATATCGAGGCCTTCCTTGCCCTGCCCGGCGCGGCGCGAAAGGTCGTGGTGGGTGACGGCCCGCTGCTGGCCGCGCTGCGCCAGCGCCATCCGCAGGTCGATTTTCGCGGCACCCTGACCGGCACGCCGCTTGCCGATGCCTATCGCGCGGCCGATGCCTTTGTCTTTCCCTCGCGCACGGACACGTTCGGGATCGTCGTGATCGAGGCGCTGGCCTGCGGCATTCCGGTGGCCGCCTTTCCCGCGCTGGGGCCGCGCGACATCGTCGGCGGCGATCCGCGGCTGGGCGCGATCGACGAGGATCTGGCCGCGGCGGTTGCCCGCGCACTGGCGGCGCCGGGCAGCCGGGCCGACCGGCACGACCATGTCCGCGCCCAGTACAGCTGGGACGAGGCGGCCCGCATCTTTGCCCGAAACTGCGCGGACATGGCCGGATGAGCCCCGCCGCTGCCCCGCGCCGGGTGCGCTCCGTCTTCGTGTCGGACCTGCATCTGGGCTACAAGGGCAGCGATATCCGCGGGCTGAACGCCTTTTTGCAGGCGCATGAATTCGAGCATCTCTATCTGGTGGGCGATGTGCTGGACGGCTGGAAACTGGAAAGCCGCTGGCACTGGACGCAGGATTACAGCACGCTGGTCGATCTGCTGCTGGACCGGCGGCGGCGGCGCGTGCGGGTGACGCTGCTGACCGGAAACCATGACGAGAAGCTGCGGGATATCCTGGCGGTGCTGTTCCGCCCGCTGGTACTGCGCCGCTATGGCATACGGGTGGACGAGCGGATCGTGCATCGGGCGGGCGACGGGCGGCGCTATCTGGTGATGCATGGCGACCAGTTCGACGGCGCGCTGATCCGCGGCACGTCCAAGCTGGCCGACCGGGCGTGGTCCTGGCTGGGGGAAAAGGCGCTGGTGCGGCCGCGCGGGCAGACGGTGCTGGTCAGGGGGCGGCGCATGCGCTGGTCGCTGGGCAAGGCGATTGCGACCAACGCGCTGACGCTTCTGGGCCGCTATACCGACAGCGCGCTGCGCCGGGCGGCCGAGGACGGGATGGACGGGATCATCTGCGGGCACAGCCATGTTGCCGGGCTGGTCGAGCGCGGCGGGCTGCTTTTTGCCAATTGCGGCTCATGGACCGGCGCGCGGCGTCCGGGCGAGAGCCATAGCGCGGTGATCGAGACGCTGGACGGCAAGTTCGAGATGGTCACATGGCCCGCGATGCGCGTTGCGCCCGGTGAACCCTCGACCCGCTGCCTGCCGCCCGAGAAGCCGGGCATCTGTAGCGCCGATGCCGCCCGGCTGGTGCGGCTGATCCACCGGCTCTGGGCGCCGCTGGGCAGCGGGTTGCCCTCGGCCATGACCGGGCGGGGCGAGGCGCCGGTCCGTCAGCTTTGAGCAGGCGATCCGCGGCGGGGCCGGTCAGGCGGCGCGCCACGCCTTCCACAGGTGTTTCCAGCGGCGCGACATCTTTCTGGCCGGGCTTGCGAACAGCCGCGCCGCCAGCGCCTGCGCCTCGGCCTCGAGCGCGGCCTGACGCGCCGCGATCAGGTCGCGCAGCCGGTCGCGCTCTGCCGCACCGCCGGTCAAGGCGTCGGCCCCGGCGATCCAGCCATCCAGCACGGCAAGATCGTGGTGATCGCCCAGGAGTTCGGACAGCGTGCGCACCTGGCCTGCGCGACGGCCCATCCGCGCGGGGTCGATCGGCTGCAACAGCCTTGTGTGATACCAGTGGTATTTCACGGCCTTGCGCCAGTCATGGATCACCGCCGTCTCGGGCGTCTCGGCGGCAAGGCGGCGGTCCTGCCGGGCGCGGTCGAAGATCTTGTCGATACCCGGCCGCAGCGCCTTGAACCCGTTGGCGGTCAGGGTCCAGTCCGCCACGCGGGCGCGAAGCGCCATCATCTCGGCGCGGAAGACGGCCAGATCGGCGGCCACATCGCCACCCGCCACCGCGGCGTTGCGGGTTGCAACCAGATGGGCGCGCAGCGGGCCGAGCCCCGCATCGCCGGTTGCGGCGGCCAGCTTGTCGACGGTTTCGATCATGCCCTCGAAATCGCGCAGCCCCGACAGCCGCCGCGCCGCGTCGCGGATCGCCGCATTCTCGGCGGCATAGGCGGGAAAGGATGGCCGGACCAGCCGGATCAACCCGCGCAACCGCTTGGCGCGCTTGCGCAATTCATGGATCTTGTCGTGCAGATCCATCCCGGCATCGTCGATTTCGGCAAGCGCGGCGTCGATCTCCTCGGTGGCGATGCGCCGCAGCGCCGCCTCGCAGGTCTCGTCCGTGCGTTTCAACCGATAGGCCATGAATTCGTCCCGTGCTTCGCGCGCTGATGCGCATCGCAGCGGTAGCCGGATCATATGACATTTAGTTAACGACCGGCGATCGCCAAGGTGCCCGGCCGCAGACCGGGCCGGGCACTGGCACCGGGATCAGCGCCGCTCGGCGCGCTTGCCGAATTCGCTGTCCAGATGCGCACGCATCTTGCGGGCCGCGCCGCGCAGGGCGGCCTCGACATTGGCATCGTTATGGGTGACGGTGTGCGGCTTCAGACCCTCGGGCCGCGCCTCGAGCTTGCAATGGATGTCATCGGACCCGCCCTTGGCGGCATTCGCATCGGTCAGATAGACCTCGACCCGCGACAGCCGGGAGGTCAGATGGCCAAGCCCCGCGGTCACGATCTCGCTGGCGATATCGGCCAGACGCTCGTCGCCATGGATGTGGGAATCGGTATTCAACTGAAACTGCATGTCGCGGTGCCTCCTGTGCCTGACATTCCCCTTCACCTAGGCATTGCCCCCGCCGAACGCCACCCCCTGAGGCCCGTGTCAAAGCCCCCGCGCGTCAAGGACGTGGGTCATCGCGATGGTCCAGCCCAGCGGGCCGGGCGCGTCGATGCGCAGGATCCGGCCCTCGGCCTCGCCCGCCAGCGGCGGCAGGGGCGGGCGATGCGGATTGGCGATGACAAGGCCCAGATCGGCGGCTTCGAGCATATCGGCATCGTCGGGCGCATCACCCAGCGCGACGGTGAAGGGGGTTCCGTAACGTGCGGCAACCTCGGCCATGCGGCTGGCCCTTGTGCCGCCGAAGGACAGCTTGAGAAACCGCCCGCCCTCGCGCGCCTGCACCCCCATCGCGGCCAGCGCGTCCAGGAATGCCGCCTTTTGCGCATCCGATCCGCGCCAGAGCCCCGGTTCGGAAAACCGCCGCTTTGCAGCCAGTTCAGCCTCGGCCATCGGCAGGTTGCTGCGCCGGGCGATCATCGGCAGATCCCAGTCGCCGAAGCCGTGAAACCCCGCCCTGAGCGAGGCGGGCAGCCGGCCCAGCGCGGCGCGCAATTCGTCATATCGGCCACGGTCCTCGGGCGCCGCGGCGCCGGGTTCCAGCAGGCCCGCACCGTTCTCGATGATGGCGGGATGGTCCGCCAGCCCCAGATCGGCACGCAGCGGTGCAATCTCGGCGGCCGTTCGGGACGAGACCAGGATCACCGGCACCCCCGCCGCGCGCAGCCGCGCCAGCGCGGGTTCGGCGGCATCGTGGGAATAATCCTCGTGATCCAGAAGCGTGCCGCAAAGATCGGTGAAGACGACAAGGGGAGGGCTTGGCATCGGGGGGATCCGGGGTTGTTCGCGCTGGCAGCATCCTAGCCCGGCCATGGGGCACAAGGCCACCCCGCCGCCCCCTTGAAACATATGCCAAGGGCTGCCTTATTGACCGGCAAGGGGGCGATCATGGACCGTCCGATCTTTCGCACCGAGGCCCTGAGCAAGGTCTACGACACCGGCGACGTCAGGGTGCATGCGCTGGCCGGTGTCGATCTGAAGCTCTTTGCCGGAGAGCTTGCGGTTCTGCTTGGCCCGTCGGGCAGCGGGAAATCAACGCTTGTGAACATTCTGGGCGGGCTGGACCGGGCAAGTTCGGGCAAGGTCTGGTTCAAGGACATCGACCTGACCGCGCTGCCGGAACGGGGGCTGACGCGCTATCGGCGCGACCATGTGGGCTTTGTGTTCCAGTTCTACAATCTCGTGCCCTCGCTCAGCGCGCGCGAGAATGTCCAGCTTGTGACCGATGTCGCCCGCGACCCGATGGATCCGGCCGAAGCGCTGGGGCTGGTGGGTCTGTCGGACCGGCTGGACCATTTCCCGGCCGAGATGTCGGGCGGCGAACAGCAGCGCGTGGCCATCGCGCGCGCCATCGCCAAGCGGCCCGAGGTGCTGTTATGCGACGAGCCCACCGGCGCGCTGGACAGCAGGACCGGGGTTCAGGTGCTTGAGGTGCTGAAGGACATCAACGAACGCTTCGGGACCACGATTGTCGTGATTACCCATAACGCCGCGATCCGGCAGATGGCGCACCGGATCGTGCGGTTCCAGGACGGGCGCATCGTCTCGGTCGAGACGAACGAAACCCGCCTTGCCCCCCACGATATCGACTGGTGAGGGCCATGCAGGCGCTGGACATCAAGCTTTTGCGCGACTTCCGGCGACTTTGGGCGCAGGCGCTGGCGATTGCGCTGGTGCTGGGCTGCGGCGTCGCGATCTTCCTGACCTCGTTCGGGATGTATAACGCGCTGGAGGACACCCGCGCCGCCTATTACGAGCGCAACCGCTTTGCCGATGTCTTTGCCGAAACCCGCCGCGCCCCCGCCACGCTGGAGGCCGAGATCGCGGCGATCCCGGGCGTGGCCAGCGTCGAGACCCGCGTCGTCGGCTCGGTGATCCTGGACATTCCCGGCCGGACCCAGACCGCGGTGGGCCGGGTGATCTCGTTGCCGAACGGGGGGCTGCCGCAGCTCAACATCCCGCTTCTGCGCGCGGGCCGCCTGCCCGGCCCCGACGCCACCGACGAGGTTGCCGTGAACGAGCCCTTTGCGCGGGCCAACGGCTTTGTGCCCGGCGACAGTTTCGAGGCCAACCTGAACGGGCAGAAACGGCGGCTGACGATCACCGGCACGATGCTGTCGCCGGAATTCATCTACACGATCGGGCCGGGCCAGATGATGCCCGACAATGCCGCCTTCGGCATCCTGTGGATGCCCGAACGCGCCGCGGCCGCGGCATTCGACATGACCGGCGCGTTCAACTCGGTCGCGCTGAGCCTGACGCGCGATGCGCAGACGGCCGAGGTGATCGACCGGCTGGACGACCTGCTGGACCGCTATGGCGGATTCGGCGCCTATGGGCAGGAAACGCAACTGTCCAACAGCTTCATCGACGCCGAGATCATGCAGCTCAAGACGCTGGCGATGGTGCTGCCGCCCGTCTTCTTCGGCATCTCGGCCTTTCTTGTGAACATGGTGCTGGCCCGCATCATCGCGCTGGAACGCAGCGAGATCGGGCTGCTCAAGGCGGTGGGCTATTCGGATGCCGAGGTGTGCCAGCATTACCTGATGCTGGCCGGGCTGGTGGCGATTGCGGGCATCGTGCTGGGCTTTGGCGCGGGCAGTTGGCTGGCGCATGCGCTGGCCCGGCTTTACGCCGATTTCTTCGATTTTCCCTATCTGATCTTCCGCGTCTCCTATGACGCCTATGCGATTTCGGCGGCCATTGCACTGGCCGCGGCGGGGCTGGGGGCCGGGCGTTCGGCACTGGCCGCGGCACGGCTGTCGCCCGCCATCGCGATGCAGCCGCCCGCCCCGCCGCGCTACAGCCGCAGCCTGTTCGACCGGGCGCTTGGGGCGCTGCGGCTGTCGCAACCGGCGATGATGGTCTTTCGCTCGATCCTGCGCTGGCCGGTGCGGGCGGGGCTGACCACGCTGGGCCTGGCGCTGGCGGTTGCCGTCATGGTCGCCGCCACCTTTACCGATGACGCGCTGGACGAGATACTTGACGTCGCCTTTTCCCAGTCGAACCGGCAGGACACGATGCTGCTGTTCACCGAGGACATGCCGGTTTCCGTGCTGGAGGACATCCGCCGCCTGCCCGGCGTTCTGGTGGTCGAGGGCCAGCTTTACCTTGCCGCGGAACTGCGCCACGGCCATCTGACCAAGCAGGTTGCCATCGAGGCCCGCCCGCCCGAAAGCGATCTGTCGCGCGTGATCGACGGGGCGGGCCGGGTGGTCGCGCCCCCGCCCGGAACGATCCTGCTGGCCGACCGGCTGGCCGCGCAACTGGACGCCCAGCCCGGCGATCTGATCGAGGTGGAATTCCTGGGCGCCCGGCGCGAGACATTCCTGCTGCCGGTCGCGGGTCACGTCACCCAGTATTTCGGCCTTGGCGCCTATATGGATTTCGACACGGTGAACGCGCTGTTCCGGCAGGCGCCGCGGGTTACGACCGCGAATCTGCTGATCGACGAGGAGCACGAGGACGCGCTGCATGCGCGGCTGAAGGAGATGCCCGGCCTTGCCGGAACGATCATGCTGACCGAAAGCCGCCGCTCGTTCGAGGACACCATTGCCGAGAACGTGGTCATCATGACGACGATCTATGCCACCATCGCCATCCTGATCACCGTGGGCGTGGCCTATAACGGGGCGCGGGTACAATTGTCGGAACGCGCGCGCGAACTGGCCAGTCTGCGCATCCTCGGCTTCAGCCGGGGCGAGGTTTCGGCGATCCTGATGGGGGAAACGCTGGTGCTGGCGCTGGCGGCGCAGCCGCTGGGATGGGTGCTGGGCTGGGCCATCGCCTGGTCGATGACCGGGGGCTTCACCTCGGATCTCTATGCGATTCCTCTGGTGCTGAAACCGGCGACATTCGCGCAGGCCAGCCTGGTGGTGCTGGCCGCCTGCGTCGTTGCGGTGCTGGTGGTGCGGCGGCGGCTGGACAATCTGGATCTTGTGGCGGTGATGAAGACGCGGGAGTGAGGCATGAAGGTTCCGGCACGAAACATCATCCTGATCGGGCTGGGCGCGGCGCTTGCGGGGGGGCTGATCTATACCGCCTTCCGCACCGAAGCCGTGCCGGTCGATCTGCATGTCGTCGCAAGCGGGCCGATGCAGGTCACCGTGAATGCCGATGGCAAGACGCGCATCCGCGACATCTATGAGGTTGCAGCGCCCCTGACCGGCACTGCCCTGCGCTCGCCCGTCGAGGTGGGCGAGCGGGTGATCCGCGGCGAAACCGTGGTCGCCATCGTCGAGCCGACCGCCCCCAGCCTGCTGGACAGCCGAAGCCGTGTTCAGGCCGAAGCCGCCGTACGCGAGGCGCAGGCCGCCCGCGCGCAGGCCGAAAGCGGGCTGAGAAAGGCCGACGAGGATCTGAGCTATGCCGAAACCCAGTTCGAGCGCGCGCAGACGCTGGTCGAACGCGGGGTTGCCACCTTTACCCGGCTGGAGGATGCGACCCAGCAGCTTGCCATCGCCCGGGCGGCCCGTGATGCCGCGAATTCGGGGCTGGCCATGGCCGATGGCGCGCTGGAACGCGCCCGCGCCGCGCTGATCGCGCCTGCGGTCGATGGTCTGGGCGGGCCGGCGGGGGAATGCTGCGTGCAGATCCATGCGCCCATCGACGGTATGGTGCTGGAAATCGACGTGATTTCGGAACGTCCCGTCACCATCGGCACGCGGCTTCTGTCCATCGGGCGGCCCGACGATCTGGAGATCGTTGCGGATCTGCTGTCCTCGGACGCGGTGCGGCTGCAACCCGGCGCGCGGGCGATGGTCGAGCGCTGGGGCGGCGGCGCGACGCTGGAGGCCCGGCTGCGCAAGATCGAGCCCGTGGCCCGCACCAAGGTCTCGGCGCTGGGGATCGAGGAACAGCGGGTCGATGCCCGCTTCGACATCCTGACCCCGCCCGAGGACCGCGCGGGGCTGGGCGAAGGCTTCGCCGTGTTCCTGCGCATCGTCGAATGGCAGGCCGAGGATGCGGTGCAGGTGCCGCTTTCGGCGCTGTTCCGGCGCGATGGCGGCTGGGCGGTCTTTGCCGTCGAGAACGCCATCGCGCGGCTGACCCCGGTCGAGATCGGCCGCCGGGGCGAGAGCATGGCCGAGGTTCTGGACGGGCTTGAACCGGGGCTTGCGGTCGTGACCCACCCCTCGGACCGGATCGGCGACGGAACGGCGGTCGTGGATCGCGCCACGCTGGAATGACCTCCAAGGCAGGCTTCGATGACAGCGCCATGACAACGACCAGCGGGCGATTGCCGCGCGGCTTTCGGCCCCGGATCGCGCCTGTTCCGGGCCTCAAGGCGCTCTGCTATAGGGCGTGCCGGGGGCGCGGCATGCGCCCGGACCGGCGAGGTGTCGCGCGATGATGAACTGGCCCGCGGGCGGGTCCGATCCGCTGCTTGAATCGTTGCAATCCGACCATCTGCCCGATCTGGGCCATGTGGACATGGCGGGTTTGCTGCGCGATCCGCGGCTTGGGCGGATGGCGCTGGTCTCGTCCTTCGGGGCGGAAAGCGCGGTGCTGCTGCATGTGGTCACGCAGATCTTTCCCGACATGCCGGTGCTGTTCATCGACACCGGCTGCCATTTCCCCGAAACGCTGGCCTATCGCGACCTGCTGGCCGAGCGGCTGCGGCTGAACCTGGTGACCGTCCGGCCCGATCCCGCGACGCTGGCCGACGAGGATGCGGACGGGCGGCTGCACGCCCGCGATCCGAACATGTGCTGCACCCTGCGCAAGACCTTTCCGCTGGCCGATGCGCTGGAGGGGGTCGCCACCTGGATCTCGGGGCGCAAGCGCTATCAGGGCGCGACAAGGGCCGCCCTGCCTGCCATCGAGCGCGACGGCAGCCACCTGAAGGTGAACCCGCTGGCCTTCTGGACCGAGGCCGATCTGGCGGCCTATTTCGCGGCCCATGACCTGCCCCGCCATCCGCTGGTCGACCTCGGCTATGCCTCGATCGGCTGCGCGCCCTGCACGCGGCCCGTGTGCAACGGCGAGGCGCTGCGCGCCGGGCGATGGGCGGACAATCCCGACAAGACCGAATGCGGCATCCATCTGGGCCCCGATGGCCGTTTCGCGCGCGCCCGGCCCGGCCGGGAGTGACGCGCCCCGGCAGGCGCCCGCGCGGCGCCGGATTGCGGCCAGAACTTTCGGTCTGCGCAAATATGAATCTTTGACATAGCTCCGCATTGGTGCGTATACATGCGCATACACATGCAAGAATGCGAATGTCACAGGAGGAGACCGATGGACCACCCGGATCGAATCGCCCTATCGCGGCGCGGGTTTCTCGGTATGGCGGCCGGGGGGATGGCACTGGCCGGAACGGGGGCACCTGCGCGCGCGCAGAAGGTGACCAGTTCGGCAAGGATCGTGATCCTGGGCGCGGGCGCGGCGGGCACCGCCATCGCCAGCCGCCTTGTCCAGCGCCTTGACGGCGCGACGATCACCATCGTCGACGCGCGCAAGCGCCACCTTTACCAGCCCGGCTTCACGCTGATCGCGGCGGGGCTGAAACCGGCGGCATACTCGGTGTCCTCCACCGCCGAATGGCTGCCGCGCGGCGTCGAGTGGGTCGATGAAGCGGCGGCCGAGATCGACCCCGAGGCGAACCGGATCGTCACCACCGGCGGCAAGAGCATCGGCTATGACTTCCTGATCCTGGCCACGGGGCTGAAACTCGACTGGGACGCGGTCGAGGGCTTTGACATGAACCTGGTCGGCACCAATGGCATCGGCGCGGTCTATGCCGGCCCCGAACAGGCCGAAGCGACCTGGGGCGCGCTGAACCGCTTTACCGACGAGGGCGGCAAGGCGGTGCTGTTCCGCCCGGCCACCGAAATGAAATGCGCCGGGGCGCCGCTGAAATACGCCTTTCTCACCGACGATTACGCACGGCGCAAGGGCAGCCGCGGCCGGGTCGAGGTTCACTATCACGCCCATGGCGGTGCGCTGTTCTCGGTGCCCATCGTGAACGAGAAGGTGCGGATGCTGTTCGACGACCGGGGCATCCGGGTGCAGTACAACCATGTGATGAAGGCCATCGACCCGGGCAAGAGGATCCTTACCTTCGCCACGCCCGATGGCGATATCGAGACCGATTACGACTTTACCAACGTGATCCCGCCGATGATCGCGCCCGACGTGATCCGCAATTCGCCCCTGCCCTGGCAGGAGGGTGCCTGGGGGGCGCAGGGCTGGGCCGAGGTCGACAAGGCGACCATGCGCCATGTGCGCTATCGCAACGTGTTCGCCATCGGCGACATCGCCGGGGTGCCCAAGGGCAAGACCGCGGCCTCGGTCAAGTGGCAGGTGCCGGTGGTCGAGGATCACCTGCTGGCCGATATCGAGGGCAGGCTGAGCCCGGCGGCCTTCAACGGCTATACCTCCTGCCCGATGATCACCCGGGTCGGCCGCGCGATGCTGATCGAATTCGACTACAAGGACAATCTGGTGCCCTCGTTCCCCGGCGTGATCGCGCCGCTGGAAGAGCTGTGGATTTCCTGGCTGATGAAGGAGGTGGCGCTGAAGGCCACCTATAACGCGATGCTGCGCGGCAAGGCCTGAGGAGGACGGACCATGAAGGAACTGACGCTTGAAACCCTGATCGCCGTGTTCGAGGAGATGTATGGCCCCTGGCTGTTCTGGGCCATGGTCGTGGTCGCGGCGCTGATCACGGTGGCCTTTCTGTATGTGCTGATCCGCGACCGCACGATCGAGGGCCGCTACCTGGCCCGCGCCGAACTGACCGCGCCGATCGGGGCGATCGCGGCGATCCTGTTCGTGCAATACATCACCAGTTCGGGCTTTTCCGATATCGGCGGGCCGATCGATGTGATCGTCGTTCTGATGATCGGGGTTGCGGGGGCGGGTGGCCTGACATTTCTGGTCTATGTGGCCCAGGCGTTCATGCGCCAGCCCGGCAAGAACCGAAACTGATCACAGGGGATCGCGACCGCGATGAACGCATCCGTCGAAACCGGGGCGGGCCAGCCCGAAAGCCGACTGGCCCATTACCCGATCACCTTCTTTGCCACGGTCATGGGGATGCTGGGGCTGACGCTGGCGCTGCATGCCGGGGAACGGGCCTTCGGGCTGAGCGGGGCGCTGTCGGGCGCTGCGCTGATCGCCTCGGTGCTGCTGCTGGTGGCGGTGGCCACGGGCTATGGGCTGAAACTTGCGCTTCATTTCCGGAGCGCGGTGGCGGAATGGCACCATCCGGTCAGGCTGGCCTTCTTTCCGACGGTCTCGATCTCGCTGATCCTGCTGGCGACCGCGCTGCTGGCCGAACACCCGGCGCTGGCCGAACCGATCTGGATCGTCGGCACCGCGCTTCAGGGCGGGCTGGCGCTGCTGGTGATCGCGGACTGGATCGGGCATCGCGATTTCAAGCCGGGGCAGATGAACGCGGCCTGGTTCATTCCCGCGGTCGGCAACATCCTGGTGCCGATTGCGGGCGCGCCGCTGGGATACCTGGAAATCTCGTGGCTGTTCTTTTCGGGCGGGCTGCTGTTCTGGGTGGTGCTGCTGACGCTGGTGATGAACCGGCTGACCTTTCACGAACCGCTGCCGAGCCGCCTGCAACCGACGCTGGTGATCCTGATCGCGCCGCCTGCGGTCGGCTTCATCGCCTGGATGCGGCTGAATGGCGAACTTGACCAGCTGGCGATGTTCCTGATCCACGCGGCCTATGTCTTTGGGCTGATCGTGACGACGCAACTGCCCCGGATCCTGCGGCTGCCCTTTGCGCTGTCCTTCTGGGCGCTGTCCTTTCCGCTGGCGGCGCTGACCGTGGCGACCTTCGTCTATGCCGAGGCGATGGGTTCGGCATTCCACAAGGGGCTGGGCGGCGGGTTGCTGGTGCTGCTGGTGGCGGTGATCGCGGCTCTGGTCGGGCGCACCGGGCTGGCGATTGCGCGCGGCGAGATCTGCCGGCCGGAATAGGGGATGGCGGTTCGGGGCCTCTCCCGCCCCCGGCCTGCGCGGGGCTGACGCCCCGCTTGTCCGGCGTTGGGCGTGGCCGCGCGCTGACGCGCGCGGCGCCTCCGGCGGGGGTATTTGAGGCCAGAAGAAGGGCCCGGGTCAGGCGCGGCGGGGGGCGAGGCGGCTGAGCGCGAACAGCGCGGTCGCGGCGACCACGATGCTGGGGCCCGCGGGCGTGTCGAAGCGGAGCGAGCCCCAGAGCCCGCCCAGCGCGGCGAGCCCCGCGAAGAGCGTGGCGAGAATGGCCATCGTTTCGGGCGAGCGGGAGAGCGGGCGGGCGGCCGCGGCGGGGATGATCAGCATCGCCACGATCAGCAGCGCGCCGACGACCTGGAGCGCGACAGCGACGACAAGCGCAAGGGCAACGGTCAGCGCCAGCCGTTCGCGGCCGGGATCGAGCCCGGCGGCCTTGGCCAGTTCCTCGCTGACGGTGACGGTCAGCAGCGCGTTCCAGCGCCAGAGCAGAAGCGCCAGAACGCCGAGCGCGCCCGCCCAGATCACCGCAAGCTGGCTGCGTCCCACGGCGAGGATGTCACCGAAGAGATAGGCCGAGAGATCGACCCGCACCGCGGGCAGGAAGGAAACCGCCACAAGCCCGATGGCAAGCGCGCCATGGGCCAGCACGCCAAGCGCCGTGTCGATCGCAAGGCCGCGGCCCGCCAGCGCGGTCACGGTCAGCGCCATTGCCAGCGCCGTGGCCAGCGTGCCCGCGAAAAGCGAAATCTGGAAGGCCAGCGCCAGCGCCACGCCCAGGATCGCGGCATGGGCCGTCGCCTCGCCGAAATAGGCCATCCGGCGCCAGACCACGAAGCTGCCCAGGGGGCCGGCGGCGATGGCCACCGCCAGACCCGCAAGCCCGGCGCGGACCAGGAAATCATCCAGCATGGGCGGGCTCCTTTTCCGCGGCATGCGCGTGGGCGTCGCCATGGGTATGGTCGCAGGCGTCGTGGTCGTGATCATGCGCGTGCTGGTAAAGCGCCATGGTCCCCAGCGTGCCCAGCCCGAACAGCGCGCGGTATTCCGGCGCGGCGGTGACCACATGGGGCTGGCCCTGGCAGCAGATATGGCCGTTCAGGCATATCACCCGGTCAGAGGCCGCCATCACCACATGCAGGTCATGGCTGACCATCAGGATGCCCGCGCCGGTCTGGTGCCGGACATCCTCGACCAGTTGATAGAAGGATGCGGTGCCGGGCTGGTCGAGGCCCTGCGTCGCCTCGTCCAGGATCAGCAGTTCCGGCTCGGCCAGCAAGGCGCGCGCCAGCAGCACCCGCTGGAACTGCCCGCCCGAAAGCGCTGTCATCTGGCGGCCCTCGAGCCCCGGCACCCCGACATGGGCCAGCATCGCCGCGATCTCGGCCCGGCCGCGGCGGTCAGGCAGCGACAGGAAGCGCGCCACGCTCAGCGGCATGCGGTCGTCCACCGCCAGCCGCTGCGGCACATAGCCGATGCGCAGCCCGGCGCGGCGCGTCACCTGCCCCTCGGACGGACGGACCACGCCGAGCAGCGCGCGCACCAGCGAGGATTTGCCCGATCCGTTCGGGCCGACCAATGTCACGATCTCTCCGGGCTCGATCGCGAAGGCGACATCGCGCAGGGCCGTCACCCCGCCATAGCGCACCGCGAGCCCGCGCGCGGCGATCAGCGTCATTCGCTGGCCCCCTGGCAGGCGGGGCAGAGGCCGACCGCCTCGATGCTCATCCGCTCGACCCGGAAGCCGAGTGGGCCGGCGGCCTGCCGAAGGGACGCGGCCACCGCGGCCCCCGGCGCCTCGGCCAGACCGTTGCAGGCCGAGCAGATCAGAAAGACCGGCACATGCGCCTCGCCCGGGTGCATGCAGGCGGCAAAGGCGTTCAGCCGCCGGATGCGATGGGCGAAGCCATGCTCGACCAGGAATTCCAGCGCGCGATAGGCCACGGGCGGCTGGCGGCCGAACCCCTCTTCGGCCAGCCGGTCGAGCACATCATAGGCGCCCAGCGCCTGATGCGACTCGAGCAGGATTTCCAGCGCACGGCGGCGCACGGGGGTCAGGCGCAGGCCCTTTGCCTCGGCCACGGCTTCGGCATGGGCCATCGCCCCGTCGCGGCAGGCGGCGTGGTCATGGCTGGCAAAGGCCAGCGTGCCGTCGGGGTCCATCCGATTCCCTCTTGACTAGTTATCTTATAACATATTCCTTGCCAACCAAGCCGCACAACCCGGAAATGACGGAGCCCCCATGCGTTCGCTGACCGCCCTCGCCCTTGTCCTGACCGCCGCCCCGGCACTGGCCGCGCCGCCCAAGGTAATGACAGACATCCCCGCCGTCCATGCACTGACCGCCGCGGTCATGGGGGAGCTTGGCACGCCCGACATCCTGCTCGACAAGGGGGCCGACCCGCATCACTTCCAGCTGCGCCCGTCCCAGGCCAGGGCCTTGTCCGAGGCCGATCTGGTGCTGTGGATCGGGCCGCGCATGACGCCCTGGCTGGAACGCGCCATCGCGGGCGTCGGGCTTTCGGGCGAAAGCGTTGCGCTCCTGGACCTGCCGGGCACGTTCCGGCGCGATTTCGGCGACACGGGCGGGCATGATCACGACCATGATCACGCTCACGATCACGGCCATGGCCATGACCACGCGCATGAGGCGGCCGACACACATGACCATACCGGGCTCGACCCCCATGCCTGGCTCGACCCCGAGAACGGGCGGGTCTGGACCCGGGCCATCGCCGCGCGTCTGGCCGCGCTCGACCCCGACAACGCTGCCGCCTATGCCGCCAATGCCGAGGCGACACTGGCGATGATCGACGCGGCCGAGGCCGAGACGCGCAGCCTGCTGGCGCCGGTGGGCGATGCCCCGATCATGGTGTTTCACGATGCCTATGGCTATTTCGCTGATCATTTCGGCATCACGGTCGCCGGTTCCATCGCGCTGGGCGATGCCGCCTCTCCGGGTGCCGGGCGGCTGGCGGACCTGCGCGGCCAGCTGCGTGAGGGCGGGATCGCCTGCATCTTCCCCGAGGCCCAGCACGATCCGGCCCATGTCACCGCCATCGTCGAGGGCACGGACACCCGCATCGGCGGGCTGCTGGACCCGTCGGGCAGCACGATGGAATTCGGCCCCGACCTTTACCCCGCACTCCTGACCGGACTTGCCCGGACCATCGCCGATTGCGTCGCGGGCGCGGGGGGCTGAGCCCCCCGCCACCCGGCCCGATCAGAAGTCGATCTCGACTGCGACGCCGCGCGCCCGCGCGATCTCGACCGCCCGGGCCGCGACCGCCAGATCCTGCAAGCCCACGCCGGTCCCGTCGAACAGCGTGATCTCGTCGGCCGATTGCCGCCCCGGCGCCAGCCCCGCGATCACCGCGCCGATCTGGGTGATGTCGCCCGCGCCGATCAGCCCCGCCGCCACCGCATGCTGCGCCTCGCCGATGCTGACCGATTGCGCGACCTCGTCGGTGAACACCCGCGCGCGCGCCAGAATCGCCGGATCGACCTCCTGCTTGCCCTTTGTGTCGGTCCCCATGCAGGCCAGATGCGTGCCGGGCCGGATATGGGCCTCCTTCAGTTGCGCCTCGAAACTCGACGTGATGGTGACGATCACATCCGCCTGCGCGCCCAGTTCCTCCAGCGACACCGCCTCGAAGGGCAGGCCCAGTTCCTCGGCGGTCTCGGCCAGCCGGGGCAGCATCTCGGGGTGATAGTTCCAGCCCACCACCTTCTCGAACTCCCGCTCGCGCACCGCCGCCCGCAACTGAAAGGCCGACTGATGCCCCGCGCCGACCATGCCCAGGACCCTCGCATCCTTGCGCGCCAGATGCCGGATCGACACCGCACTCGCCGCCGCCGTCCTGAGCGCCGTCAACAGGTTGCCGCCCACCAGCGCCCTGGCCTGCCCGGTATCGGGATCGAACAGCACCACGGTCGATTGATGGTTGGTCAGCCCCCTTGCCATGTTGCCCGGCCAGTAGCCCCCCGATTTCAACCCCAGCACCAGCCCCGCCCGGTCAAAGCCCGACTTGAAACCATATAGCGCATCCGCATGGCCGATCGCCTCGCGCACCACGGGAAAGTTCCACGCCTCCCCCCGCGCCATCGCGGCAAACACCGCCTCGACCGCCTCGAAACACTCCTCGGCCGAGATCAGCCCGGCGATCTCCTTCTCGGGAACGATGATCATCCCTGCCCCTCCTTGTGACACCGAAACAGGCGCCGGGACCGCGTCCCCGCGCCCTGTCTTCTTCTGGCCATAAATATCCCCGCCGGAGGCGCGCGGCCGTCAGGCCGCGCCACGCCCAACCCCGGACAAGCGGGGCGCATGCGTCCCGTGCCGGCCGGGGGCGGGAGCGCCCCGTCAGTATGCCTTGCCGCGCGCCGAAACCGGCCAGACCACCTCGACCTTGTCGCCGCGCACGCCCACATACCAGTCATGGACATTGCAGGTCGGGTCGCAATGGCCGGGCACCAGTTTCAGCTTCTCGCCGACCTTCAGCACGCCCTTCGGATCCGAAATCACGCCATGCTCGTCCGAGCATTTGATGTATTCCACATCGTCGCGGCCAAAGATGAAGGGCAGCCCGCTATCGACCGATTGCGCCTTGAGCCCGGCATCGCAGATCGCGCGATCCGCCTTCACATGGCTCATCACGCTGGTCAGGATGAACAGCGCATTCTCCCATTCGCCCTGGTCGATCCGCTTGCCGTCCTTGTCGAGGATCCGCCCGTAATCGGCATCCATGAAGGCGTAGGAGCCGCATTGCAGCTCGTTATAGACCCCCGAATTGCCCTCGAAATAATAGCTGCCCGTCCCGCCGCCGCCGACGATGTCGCAGTCCAGCCCCGTGGCCTTCAGCCCCTCGACCGCATCGCGCACCATCGCCACCGCGATGTCGATCTTGGCCTTGCGGTCCTCGTAAAGGTCCATGTGCTGCATCGCGCCCTGATAGGCCTGGATACCGGCGAATTTCAGCCCCGGTGCCGCGTCGATCGCCCTGGCGATCTCGACCACGGCTTGCGTACTCGTCACCCCGCAGCGCCCGGCGCCGCAGTCGATTTCCACAAGGCATTCGATCTGGGTGCCGTGCTTGACCGCGGCCGCCGACAGGTCGGCCACGTTGGCCAGGTCATCGACACAGACGATGGTGCGCGCGCCAAGCTTCGGGATACGCGCCAGGCGGTCGATCTTGGCCTTGTCGCGCACCTGGTTCGAGACCAGCACATCCTTGATGCCGCCGCGGGCAAAGACCTCGGCCTCGCTGACCTTCTGGCAGCAGACGCCGCAGGATCCGCCAAGGCGTTCCTGCAACAGTGCCACATCCACCGACTTGTGCATCTTGCCATGCACCCGGTGGCGCATGCCATGCGCTTTGGCCCAGTCGCCCATCTTCCTGATGTTGCGCTCCAGCGCGTCGAGATCCAGCACCAGGCACGGGGTCTGGATGTCCGCCGCGTCCATCCCCGGCAGGGCGGGGATGTCATAGCCCACTTCGAGCCCTTGAAAATCCGTCACGTCCTTCATGGCGTTTCTCCCTGTTCAGCCCTTGATCCAGGGCAGCTTGTCCAGATCGACATTGCCGCCCGTGATGATGACGCCCACGCGTCTGCCCGCAAAGACGTCGCGGTTCTTCAGGATGGTGGCCAGCGGCACGGCGCAGCTTGCCTCCATCACGATCTTCATCCGCTGCCAGGTCAGCTTCATCGCGTCGATGATCTCCTGCTCGGATGCGGTCAGGATGTCGGTCACGTGGTTCGACACGAAATGCCAGGTGAGTTCCTTCAGCGGCACTTTCAACCCGTCGGCCACCGTCTCGGGGGCGTCGTCGGCAATGATGTGACCGGCCTTGAAGCTGCGACAGGCATCGTCGGCCTGTTCCGGCTCGGCGGCATAGATCCTGATCCCCGGCGCGATGGTGGACAGCGTCAGGCAGGTGCCCGACACCATGCCGCCGCCGCCGATCGGCGCGATCACCGCGTCCAGCCCCGGCACCTGTTCGTTCAACTCGCGCGCGCATGTCCCCTGCCCCGCGATCACCCGCCAGTCATTATAGGGATGCACGAATTCGGCGCCCGTGCGGGCCTGCACCTCGGCGAACACCGCCTCGCGGCTGGAGGTGGACGGTTCGCATTCGGTGATCGAGCCGCCATAGCCCCGCACGGCGTCCTTCTTGGCCTGCGGCGCGGTGCGCGGCATCACCACATGACAGGGAATGCCACGGCGCCCGGCCGCGTAGGACAGCGACAGCGCATGGTTGCCCGAACTGTGCGTCGCCACGCCCTTCTGCGCCGTCTCGTCGTCCAGACCGAAGACCGCGTTGCAGGCGCCGCGCACCTTGAAGGCGCCAGCCTTCTGGAAATTCTCGCATTTGAAGAACAGCTCGGCGCCGGTCAGCTCGTTGAAATAGCTCGAGGTCAGGACCGGCGTGCGGTGGATATGGGGCGCGATCCGCGCATGCGCCGCCACCACGTCGTCATAGGTCGGGATATACATCTGGCTCTGATCCTTCATCGCACCCTCACGCTGCCGCCCGCACCGGGGCTGCCCTGGTTGCCCGGTAATGCGCCTGTGCCGCCGCCACGCCGCTGCCCAGCGTGACCGGAACGCCCATATCCGCCATCGCCATCTCGGCCGTCGCGATCCCCGACAGCGCCAGAACATCGGTCAGCATCCCCAGATGGCCGATGCGGAACACCTTGCCCGCGACCTCGCCCAGTCCGGCGCCATAGGCCACGCCATAGGCATCGGCCGCGTGCCGACAGAGCGCGTTGCCGTCGATCCCCTCGGGCAGGACGATGGCCGTCACCGAATTGGAATAGAGCGCAGGCGCCACCGCGCAAGGCCGCAGCCCCCAGGCCGCAACCGCCTTGCGCACGCCCTCGGCGATGCGGTGATGACGGGCAAAGACGTTTTCAAGCCCCTCTTCCAGCAGCATGTCGCAGGCCACGCCCAGCCCGTTCAACAGCCCCACCGCAGGGGTATAGGGCGTGCCGAGTTTCAGCATGTCGCGGAAATCGAAGAAGCAGCGCGACAGCCTGGCCCCCTCCATCGCCGCCAGCGCCCTGGGGCTGACGCCGACAATGGCCAGGCCCACCGGCAGCATGAAGCCCTTTTGCGAGCCCGCGACCGCCAGATCGACGCCCCATTCCGTCATCCGGAAATCCATCGACCCGATGGAACTGACGCCATCGACCATCAGAAGCGCAGGGTGCTGCGCCGCATCCAGCGCCCGGCGCACCCCCGCCACATCCGAGACGACACCCGTCGCCGTTTCGTTATGGGTGACCAGAACCGCCTTGATCTCGTGCGCGGTATCGGCGGCCAGGATCTGGGCGAAGCGCTCGACCGGGGCACCCTCGCCCCAGGGGCAGGTCACGATCTCGACATCCAGGCGATGGCGCTGGCACAGGTCGATCCATTTCATCGAGAACATGCCATGCCGCGCGGCCAGAACCTTGTCGCCGGGGCTCAGCGTGTTGGTGACGGCGGCCTCCCAGCCGCCGGTGCCCGAGGCCGGGAACAGGATCACCTCGCCCTCGTCCATCCTGAGCACCCGCTTCACGCCCGCCTTGGCGCGGTCGAACAGCGGCGGAAAGGCGGCCGAGCGGTGGTCCATCGTGGGAATGTCGCAGGCCCGGCGCAGTGCCTCGGGGATGTTGGTCGGGCCGGGGATGAAGACGGGGTTCTGGCTGGACATGCGGTCGATCCTCCCTGTGTCGCGGCTTGTGGATAGCGCGGGCGGGGTGGGGCGGGCAATTTTTTTGAAAAATTCATCCGCCTGACGAAAAAACACCCAACCCGCTATAATTCATGCGATTTTTACCTTCCCGAAAATGAAAAAACATTTCATTTTGCAGCGCAGCACGCGAAAGGACCGATTCGCATGACCCAGCCCCGGCCCCGCGGCCGCCCCCGCGCCTTTCATGACAAGACCGACCAGAACACCATCCAGTCGCTAGACCGGGCGATGTCGCTGTTGCGTGCGCTGGCCAAGACCAACGGCCTGACGCTGAGCGAACTGGCCGACCGCACCGGGCAAAGCGCGGCCACGGTCTACCGCGTTCTGGTCACGCTTCAGGGCCATGAGATCGTCGAGTTCGAGGAGGGCGCCCAGCGCTGGCATGTGGGCGCAGGCGCGTTCCGCATCGGCTCGGGCTTCCTGCGCCGGGCCAATGTCGCGGAACGCTCGCGCGGGGCGATGCAGGCGCTGATGCGCGCGACCGGCGAGACGGCAAATCTGGGCATCGAGAACCGCGACGAGGTGCTGTTTTTGACCCAGGTCGAGACGCATGAGGCGATCCGCGCCTTCTTTCCGCCCGGCACCCGCAGCCCGATGCATGTCTCGGGGATCGGCAAGGCGCTGCTGGCCTATTACCCCGAGGCGCGGGTGGCGGCCATCGTTGCGGAAAAGGGGCTGACGGGCTTCACCTCGCTGTCGATCACCTCCGAGGCAAGCCTTGGGCGCGACCTTGCCCGCACGCGGGAACGCGGCTTCGCCATCGACGACCAGGAACGCGCCGAGGGCATGCGCTGCGTCGCCGCGCCGGTCTTCAACGCTTATGGCGAGCCGGTCGCGGGGCTTTCCGTCTCGGGACCGGCCTTTCGCATGACCCTGTCCGAGGCCACCCGGATCGGCCAGGAGGTGCGCCGCGCCGCAGATAGCGTGACGGCGGCCATCGGGGGCACGCCGCCGGGCTGATTCCGGCCCGCCCGTGGCCTAGGGCGTGCCCCAGCCACCGCCGCCGGGGGTGTTGATCTCGAACAGCGCCCCGGCCGGAAGGTCGATCCGGTCATTGCCCCTCAACTCGACCCGCTGGCCGCCGGGCAGTTCGGCGCGGTTCTCGCCCACCGCACCCGGATCGCCGCCGCCCACCCCGAAGGGCGGGATCTCCCGGTGCGAACACAGCGTCGTCACCGTCACGGGTTCAAGGAATCTGAGCCGCCGGATCACCCCGTCCCCGCCGCGCCAGCGCCCGCCCCCGCCCGAGCCGCGCCGGATCGCGAACGCCTCCAGCCGCACGGGAAAGCGCCGTTCCAGCACTTCCGGGTCGGTCATCCGGGTGTTGGTCATGTGGCTTTGCACCGCGTCGCAGCCCGGAAAGCCCGGCCCGGCCCCGGTGCCGCCCGCGATGGTTTCGTAGTTCTGGAACCGCGCATTGCCCCAGGCGAAATTGTTCATCGTGCCCTGGCTGCACGCGATCACGCCCAGCGCGCCGTATAGCGCGTTGCAGGCGGCCTGGCTGACCTCGGTATTGCCGGCGATAACGGCCGCCGGGTAGCGCGGGTTCAGCATCGAGCCTTCGGGCACGATGATCTTCAGCGGTTTCAGGCAGCCCTCGTTCAGCGGGATCTCGGCGCCGACCATGGTGCGGAAGACATAGAGCACCACCGCCCGGCAGATCGCCAGGGGCGCGTTGTAATTGCCCGCATCCTGCGGCGAGGTGCCGGTGAAGTCGATCACCGCCTCGCGGCGGTCGCGATCCACGCGCAACGCCACCTTGATGACCGCGCCGTGATCCATCGGGTAGGAAAAGCTGCCATCGCGCAGCGTGCCGATCACCCGGCGCACGCTTTCCTCGGCATTGTCCTGCACATGGCCCATATAGGCCATCACCACGTCGCGGCCGTATTGCTCGACCACCTTCAGCAATTCCCGCCGCCCGGTCTCGTTCGCGGCGACCTGCGCCTTGAGATCGGCCATGTTCTGCGCGACGTTGCGGCAGGGCCAGCGCCCCGAGGCCAGCAGCGCAGCGGTTTCCTGCTCCATCAATCGGCCCTGATCCACCAGCCGGACATTGTCGATCAGCACGCCCTCGTCCTCGATCACGGTCGAGTCGGGCGGCGCCGATCCCGGCGTGCGCCCGCCGATATCGGCATGATGCCCGCGCGAGCCCAGCCAGAACAGGATCTCGTCGCCGACAAAGACCGGCGTCACCACCGTCACGTCGGGCAGATGCGTGCCGCCATTATAGGGCGAGTTCAGCATGAAGGCGTCGCCCGGCCGGATCGCGCCTGCATTCTCGCGCATCACCGCCTTGATCGAGTCCGACATGGAACCAAGATGCACCGGCACATGCGGGGCGTTGGCCACCAGATCGCCCCTGGCGTCGAAGATCGCGCAGGAAAAATCCAGTCGCTCCTTGATGTTGACCGACCAGGACGTGTTCGCCAGCGTAGCACCCATCTGCTCGGCCACCGACATGAACAGGTTCGACATCACCTCCAGCAGCACCGGGTCGGCCTCGGTGCCCAGCGCGCGGGGGCGGGACTTGGCCTGAACGCGGGTCAGGATCAGGTTGCCAAGGGCATCCAGTTCGGCGGCCCAGCCCGGTTCGACCACATTGGTCCCCGTGGGCTCGGCGATGATGGCGGGGCCGTCGATCCGCACCCCGGCGCCAAGGCTTGTGCGGTCGTAAAGCGGCACCTCGGCCCATGCGCCGTCCAGATGCACCGGAACGCGCGCCATGACCTGCGCCGAAGCCCCGGGCACCATCGCGGCGGGCGCCTCGCCGGTGGCGCCGATCGCCTCGACATCCAGCATGTCGAAGCAGAGCGCCCGTTCGGGCGAGGTGAAGCCGAAGCGCGCCAGATGCGCGGCCTCGAACGCCGCCTGCATTCCGGGCGGGGGGGCAAAGGGCACCTCCAGCGTCTGGTGCGAACCCTCATAGCGCAGATGCGCCCGGGCCACGGTGCGGATCGCGTCCTCGGGCACACCCTGCGCGGCGACCTGCGCCATCGCCCGGGTCCGCAGCGCGGCAACGGCGGCCTCGGCCCCGGCGATATCGGCAAGCGAGGCGTCGAACTGGGTTTCCTCGATGGCCCGGATCTCGGCCAGGCCCATGCCATAGGCCGACAGCACCCCCGCAAAGGGATGCAGGAACACCCGCTTCATGCCCAGCGCATCGGCCACCAGACAGGCATGCTGCCCGCCCGCGCCGCCGAAACATTGCAGCGTGTAGCCGGTGACGTCATGGCCGCGCTGGACGGATATCTTCTTGATCGCGTTCGCCATGTTGTCGACGGCGATCCGCAGGAAGCCTTCGGCCACCGCTTCGGGGCTGCGCGCGGTCTCGCCCGTGGCGGCCGCGATGTCATGGGCCAGTGCGGCGAATTTCTCGCGCACGATATCCACATCCAGCGGCTGATCGCCCCCCGGCCCGAACAGGGCGGGGAAATGCGCGGGGTTCAGCTTGCCCAGCATCACGTTGCAATCGGTCACCGTCAGCGGCCCGCCCCGGCGATAGCAGGCAGGCCCCGGATCGGCGCCCGCGCTTTCGGGACCGACCTGGAACCGGCCATCGGCGAAGCGGCAGATCGACCCGCCGCCCGCGGCAACGGTGTGAATGTCCATCATCGGCGCGCGCATCCGGACGCCCGCCACCTCGGTTTCGAAGCTGCGCTCATAGGTTCCGGCATAATGGCTGACATCGGTGGACGTGCCGCCCATGTCGAAGCCGATCAGCCGGTCGAAACCCGCGGCCTCCGCCGTTCGGACCATGCCGACGATGCCACCCGCGGGCCCCGAGAGGATCGCGTCCTTGCCCTGGAACAGTGCGGCATCGGTCAGCCCGCCATTCGACTGCATGAACAACAGCCGCTCGCAGCCCCCCGCGCCGACATCCAGCGCGCCCGCCACCTGATCGACATAGCGGCGCAGGATCGGCGAGAGATAGGCATCGACCACCGTGGTATCGCCCCGCCCCACCAGCTTGATGAGGCGCGAGACGCGATGGCTGACCGAGACCTGGGTGAATCCCTCCTCGGCAGCGATTTCGGCCAGCCGGTCCTCATGCGCGCCGTTCAGGTAGCCATGCATCAGCGCGATGGCGACCGCCCGGATGCCGCGGCCATGCGCCGCCCGCAGCGCCGCCCGCGCCGCGTCTTCGTCCAGCGGCAGCAGGATATTGCCGTCGGCATCCAGCCGCTCGGCCACCTCGGCCACGTCCTCGTAGAGCAGGTCCGGGCGGCGGATATGCAGGTCGAACAGCCGCGGCCGGGTCTGGTAGCCGATGCGCAGCAGATCCGCGAAGCCCTGCGTGATCAGCAGCAGCACCCGCTCGCCCTTGCGCTCCAGAAGCGCGTTGGTGGCAACCGTCGTGCCCATCTTGACCGCCCGGATCGCGCCCTCGGGCAAGGACGTATCCGGCGCCAGCCCCAGCAGATCGCGGATGCCCTGCACGGCGGCATCGCGGTAGCGTTCGGGGTTCTCGGACAGAAGCTTGTGGGTCATGAGCCGCCCATCGGGCGCGCGCGCCACGATGTCGGTAAAGGTACCGCCCCGGTCGATCCAGAATTCCCAGCCGCCCATGTCCCTGCCCCGCTGCCCCGCGCCACCATGTCCGCCGCGCGCGCGAAAGGTCAAGGCCAGCCCGGCGCCGGGCGGAACGCTGTCCCGACAGGCTGCGGATTTCCCTTGCATCCGGGGAACGGCGTTCCGATTGTAGGCCGACCCCGCAAGGAGAGGACCATGGCCCGCACCGATGACAGACCCGAGCTTGACGCGCTGGACCGGCGCATCCTGGGCGAGTTGCAGGCCGATGCCGCCCAGTCGCTGGACGATATCGCGAAAAAGGTCGGCTCGTCCAAGACGCCGGTCTGGAACCGCATCCGCAAGATGCGCGAGGCAGGCGTGATCCGCCAGCAGACGGTGATCGTCGACCCGCGGGCGCTGGATCGCGGCACCTGTTTCTTCGTGCTGATCCGCACCTCGGAACACGAGGCGGACTGGCAGCGCCGTTTCCTTGCCGCGCTGCTGAAACGCCCGGAGGTTCTGGAAGCGCACAGGCTGGCAGGCGAGATCGACTATATCCTGAAGGTGCGCGTGTCGGATGCCGCGGCCTATGACACCTTTTATCAGGCGCTGATCGCGGATGTGCGCATCTTCAACGTCACGGCCCTGTTGTCGATGGAGGAGATCAAGGCGACCACCGTCCTGCCGGTCGGATGAACCGGCACGCCGCCCGACCATGACGCTTGACTTGTCGGCGCCGATGGCCCATTGACAGGGATCGCTGCGCTGCCGCGTGAGCAGGCCACGCCCCGGTGCGGGGCGTATCAGCGCAAAAGACATCTCCGTTCCCCATCACGCAGGGTTCACGACGCGACGGCCGGATGGCGCGGGCGATTCCCGTCTGTCCCGAGGCCGCGCCAACCCACTTGCGCCGCGCGATCCGCGCGGTGTTCCGGTTTTCCCGCGCGGGGCCGCATGCCCTTGCGCGACCAGAAAAGGACGTCCCTTGAGCGATTTCACCACCCTCGGCCTCGTGTCGACCCTGACCGATGCGCTGCACCAGGCAGGTTTTGCGACCCCCACCCCGATCCAGACCCAGGCGATCCCGCTGGCGCTGGAAGGCCACGACATCCTGGGCCTTGCCCAGACCGGCACCGGCAAGACGCTGGCCTTCGGCCTGCCGCTGATCCAGAACCTGATGGCAAGCCCCGGCAAGCCCGCGCCGAAATCCGCCAAGGCGCTGATCCTGGCACCGACGCGCGAACTGGTCACCCAGATCGCCGACGCGCTGCGCGCCCTGACCGCGGGCACGAAACTGCGCGTTGCGACCGTGGTGGGCGGGCAGTCGATCAACCGGCAGGTCAGCCTGCTGGAACGCGGCACCGATATCCTGGTCGCAACACCGGGTCGGCTGATCGACCTGATGGACCGCCGCGCGGTCGATCTGGGCACGGCCCGCCATCTGGTGCTGGACGAGGCTGACCAAATGCTGGATCTGGGCTTCATCCATGCCCTGCGCCGGATCGCCCCGAAACTGGGCACGCCGCGCCAGACCATGCTGTTCTCGGCCACGATGCCGAAACAGATGGAGGAACTGAGCCGCGCCTATCTGACCGATCCGCGCCGGGTGCAGGTTTCGCCCCCGGGCAAGGCCGCCGACAAGGTCACCCAGTCGGTGCATTTCCTTGACAAGGCCGAGAAACCCGCCCGCCTGCGCGACATCTTGGCCCGCGATCCCGGCGCGCTGACGCTGGTCTTCGCGCGCACCAAGCACGGCGCCGAAAAGCTGATGAAGGGGCTGGTCGCCGACGGGCACAACGCCGCCTCGATCCATGGCAACAAGAGCCAGGGCCAGCGCGACCGCGCGATCAAGGCGTTCCGCGAGGGCACGATCACCACGCTGGTCGCCACCGATGTCGCCGCGCGCGGCATCGACATTCCCGGCGTGGCCTATGTGGTGAATTTCGACCTGCCCGAAGTGCCGGACAACTATGTTCACCGCATCGGCCGCACCGCCCGCGCCGGGCGCGAGGGCGAGGCGATCGCGCTGTGCGCCCCCGACGAGGTGGGGCTGCTGCAACAGATCGAACGCCTGATGAAGATCGAGATCCCCGTGGCCAGCGGCGACCGCCCGTCCGGCAGCGGTGCCCCCCGAACGGCAGGCAAGCCGCAGCCGCGCGGTGGCAAACCCGCCGCACGCCCGCGCGCCGAGAACCCGGCCCCGGGCAAGGCACGGCGCCCGCGCCGCCGCCGCGCGGCCTGAGCCGCGGACAGGCGCGGGGTCAGCGGGGGACGAAATCCGCCGCGCTGATGGCCCCGTCGCCGTTGCGGTCAAGCAGCGCCAGCCAGTCCGCCCCGGCCAGCCGCAGCTCGGCCGGGCTGATCCGGCCATTGCCGTCAAGGTCGTTGCGCTTCAGCCGCAGCCCGCTGGCCAGCCGCGCGATCTCGGCCCCGCTGCGCCCGCCCACGGCACGCAGATCGGACTGCCGCGCCGCATCGAAGCGGGCGGCCTCGTGCGGGTCGAGGATGCCGTTGCCGTCGCTGTCGAACCGGGCGAACACCCCGGGCGGGATCTGCATGATCTCGGCCAGGGTGGCGATGCCATCGCCGTTGCGGTCCCATTCCGCAACAAAGCGCCCCTCCAACCCGCCGGGACTGCCCGCCGCGGCGGCGCTGGCAAACAGACCTAGGATCAGGGCGGCCGGGACAGGACGGGGCATGGGCGCGGCTCCTTGCAGGGATCTGACCCCAAAGCTGTAGGCCAGTCCTGCCGGTCAGGCAACCGCGGCGCCGCAGACGCCTATTCGACCGCCTGCGCCTTTTCCTCGGTCAGCTGATCGTAACATTCCATCGCGGCAGCCGCATACATCATCGCCGGGCCGCCCCCCATCTGGATCGCCATGGCCAGCACATCGCCCACCTCGTCGCGGGTGGCGCCCACACGCACCAGCGCCTCCATATGCAGCACGATGCAGGCTTCGCAGCGGGTCGCGACCGCAATGCCCAGCGCGACGAATTCCTTGGTCTTGAAATCGAGCGTGCCGCCCTCCTTGACCGCCTTGCCCAGCGCCCCGAACGCCTTGGTCGCCTCGGGGATCGCCTTGTTCAGCCGCTTGAGCTGATCCTTGGTCGTGTCGCGTTTTGCCGTCCAGTCCATGCCTGTCTCCCTGCGGCTCAAACTCGCATCCCTCACACCAGTTTTCCTGCCCCCTTTCCTTGACCCGGGTCAAGGCAGACGGGTTTCCCGGCGATCAGCGTCAGGTTGTTCGCGGGCATTTCGGCCGGGGGCTCGGCCACCAGCCCCGCTGCCTGCATCCAGCCCAGCACCTCGGCGACGGATTTGTAGCCGATACCGGGATCCTGCGCGACAAGGCTCGCGTGAAAGGCCGCATCGCCTTCGCTGGCGAATCCCTCGTCGCGGCGGAACGGGCCGTAGATCATCAGCACGCCCCCCGGCGCCAGCGCGGCGGCGGCCTCGCGCACCAGCGTCCCGGCCTCGGTCTGGCTGACAAGATGCAGGATGTTGCTGGCAAAGATCAGATCCTGGCCCCGATACGCCGCCCCCCAGCCCGGCGCACAGGCATCCAGCGCAATGGCGGGCCGGATGTTCGCCAGTCCCGCATGGGCGGCCCAGGCGTCGATGCTGGCCCGTCGCGCGGGGTCGATCTCGGTGGGTTGCCAGTCGAGCCCGGGCAGGTCCGCCGCGATCCGCACCGCATGTTCGCCCGTCCCGCTGGCGATCTCCAGCGCCCGGCCCGTTTGCGGCGCCCGCGTGGCGATCACCGCGCAGATGGCGTCGGCATTGCGCGCGGCAGACGGCGCGTGCATCCGCCCATCCGCGCCGGGCTGCGCCACCGAGGCGCTGTCGGGAAGGCTCAACCGCCGGCTCATGGCGCGAACCGCCCGGGGCTGAAGACCGCGGCCAGTTCGGCCCCGATGGCAGGCGCGCGCCCCGCGACCAGATCGGCCGCCAGATTGCTGGCCGCGGGGGCTGTCTGAAACCCCACGCCACCCTGCCCCGCCTGCCAGAAAAAGGCGGGCTCGGCCGGATCGAAACCGATCACCAGCAGCCGGTCCGGCGCAAAGGTCCGCAAGCCCGCCCAGTTCGTCTCGACCCGGGTGACGGGCTCGGTCACCATTTCCTCGTAACGCGCCAGCCCCTCGGCCAGAACCATGTCATCGGCAAAGGCGTCATGCGGCGCCACCGGATCCTCCTCGGCGGGCGAAACCAGCAGCTTTCCGGCATCGGGCTTGCAATACCACCGCTCGCCCGCGCCCACCACCATGGGCCAGCCGCGCAGATCCTGCCCCCCCGGTGCAGGCAGCCGCGCCATCGACCGGCGCATCGGGACAAAGCCCAGCGGCGCCACCCCCGCCATCCGCGCCACCTCGTCCACCCAGGCGCCCGCGGCATTGACCAGAACGCGCCCCTCGACGGGGCCCTTGCCGGTCTCGACCCGCCAGCCAGCGGCAATCCGGGTGATCGCCGTGACCCGCGCGCCGGTCGTCACGCTGCCGCCCCCGGCCCGGATCTCGCGGACATGGGCCTGGATCATCCGGTCGGTGTCCAGATCCCAGGCCTCGGGGTTGAACCCGGCAAAGGCCAGGCTTGCGGGGTTCAGCACCGGCATGCGCGCCCGCGCCTCCTCCGGCGACAGGCGCACAAGCCCCATATGCGCGACATCGCGCGCAAACGCCGCCGCGTCCTCGGCACGGCCGACCACCATCAACCCGCGCTCGGACAGGCCCCCCATTGCCGCATGCGCGTCATGGCTGGCCCGGTTCAGCGCCACGATGGGCGGGGCGCCCAGGCACATGTCGAACAGCGCCGCCGACCGCCCCGAGGCGTGATAGCCCAGCCCCGCCTCGGCCTCGACCAACGCGACGCGCCCCAGATCGGACAGCCGCGCGCCGACCGACACCCCGGCGATCCCGCCGCCGATCACGATGAAATCGTTGTCCATGCCCCCGACATAACGCAAGCGCGCGGCAAAGCCAAAGCCCCGCCGCGCGCCCTTCTTCTGGCCGGAAATATCCCGGGGGAGCCGCCGCGCCCGCGGCGGCGGGGGCAGCGCCCCCCTGCCTTATTTCGGAACTTCGGCGGTCAGCCCCTCGACATAGAAGTTCATGCCCAGAAGCGTCGCGTCATCCGCCACCTCGCCCTCGGCCAGCCAGGGCGTGCCGTCCTGCCGGTTCAGCGGCCCGGTAAAGGCGTGATACTCGCCGCTTGCCAGCGCGGCGATCAGCGCCTCGGCCTCGGCCTTGACCTCGGCGGGCACTGCCTCCGAGATCTCGCCGATCTCGACCATGCCCGGACCGATCCCGTCCCAGGTGTCCGTGCTTTCCCAGGTGCCGTCGATCACCGCCTGAACGCGGTCGATGTAATAGGGCGACCAGTTGTCGATGATCGAGGAGATCCGCGGTTTCGGCGCATATTCGGCCATGTCCGAGGCCTGCCCGAAAGTATAGACATTGCCCGCCCGCTCGGCCGCGGCCTGCGGCGCGGTCGAGTCGGTGTGCTGAAGGATCACATCGGCCCCTTGTTCGATAAGTGCAGTTGCCGCATCGGCCTCCTTGGCCGGATCGAACCAGGTATAGGCCCAGACGATCTTGAACTGGACGTCGGGATTGACTTGTTTTGCATGGATGTAGGCGGCGTTGATCCCCTGGATCACCTCGGGGATCGGATAGGCGCCGATATAGCCGATGATGTTCGATTCCGTCATGCGCCCGGCGATCAGACCCTGCACCGCGCGGCCTTCGTAGAAGCGGGCGGAATAGGTGCTGACATTGTCGGCGCGCTTGTAGCCGGTGGCGTGCTCGAATTTCACATTGGGGAATTTCTGCGCGACATTGATGACCGGATCCATGTAGCCGAACGAGGTCGCAAAGATCAGATCCGCCCCCGACAGCGCCATCTGGGTCATCACCCGCTCGGCATCCGCGCCTTCGGGCACGCTTTCCTGATAGACGGTTTCCACCGCATCGCCGAACTGCGCCTCGATCGCCAGCCGGCCCTTGTCATGTTCATAGGTCCAACCGCCATCGCCGATCGGGCCGACATAGACGAAGCCGACCTTGATCTTGTCCTGGGCAGCCGCGGCCCCGGCAAGGCCCAACGCGAAGGCAGCCGAGGCAAGGAGTGTTCTGCGGTTCATGGATCGTGATCTCCCGTGTTGGCGGCGGCTGACGGGCCGCCGGTTGGCAAGGCCTCAATTCGAGGCGTGGAACACCCGGCCCAGCGAGGCGGGCGCGTTCAGTGCCGCGCGGCCCCGGTCGGCCGACATGATGACGAGCACAAGGATCGTTACCAGATAGGGCGAGGCGGACAAGAGTTCGACCGGAACGGCAACGCCTGCGGCTTGCAGGTTCAGTTGCAGCACCGCCACCCCGCCGAACAGATAGGCACCCAGCAGTACCCGCCCCGCCCGCCAGCTGGCAAAGACCACTATGGCCAGCGCGATCCAGCCTGCGCCCGCGGTCATGCCTTCGGTCCATTGCGGCACGCGGATCAGGCTGAGATAGGCCCCCCCCAGCCCCGCGCAGGCACCGCCAAAGGCGATGGCGGCCAGCCGGATGCGCACCACGTGATAGCCCAGCGCATGGGCCGCGTCGTGGTTTTCGCCCACCGCGCGCAGGATCAGCCCGGGCCGCGTGAAGCGCAGGAAGACCCAGACCGCGACTACCAGCCCAAGGCTGAGATAGACGATCAGATCGTGGGAAAACAGGATGCGGCCCAGAACCGGGATATCGGCCAGCGGACCCAGATCGGGTTTCGCCATCGCGGGGGGCTTGATGCCGACATAGCCCTGCCCGATCAGCGCCGAAAAACCCAGCCCGAACAGCGTCAGCGCCAGCCCCGTCGCCACCTGGTTCGACATAAGCACCTGGGTCAGGAAGCCGAAGACCAGCGACAGCGCCGCCCCCCCGAGCATCGCCGCCAGAAAGCCCAGGACAGGGCTTCCGGTCTCGACCGCGATGGCAAAGCCGCAGATCGCGCCGGTGATCATCATGCCCTCGACGCCTAGGTTCAGGACGCCCGATTTCTCGACCACCAGTTCGCCGATCGCGGCCAGCAGGATCGGCGTCGCCGCCACCATCAGCGAGGCCGCCAGCACCGCCGGATTGATCGCGGACAGATCCATCAGGCAACCCTCCGCCGCCCAAGGCGAATGTGGTAATTGGACAAGACATCGACCCCCAGCAGGAAGAAAAGCAACATTCCCTGAAAGGCCTGGATTGCAGCAGCCGGGATGCCAAGCATGAATTGTGCAAGCTCGCCGCCGATATAGGTCAGCGCCATCAAGAGCCCCGCCAGCAGGATTCCGACCGGATGCAGCCGCCCCAGGAAGGCGACGATGATCGCGGTGAAGCCATAGCCCTGGTTGAAGCCGATATTGACCCGCCCGGCCGGCCCCGACACCTCGAACATGCCCGCAAGCCCCGCCAGCGCCCCCGACAGCCCCAGGCAGATCAGCACCAGCGCGTTCGGATTGACACCCGCAAAGCGCGCGGCGCGGGGGCTCTGGCCCGCCAGCCGGATCTGAAAGCCCAGCATGTGCCGGGTCAACATCACATAGGCCGCGATGACCGCGATGAAGGCGGCGGCGACGCCCCAATGCATGCCGGTGCCCGCGATCAGTTCGGTATTGGCCGCCGCCGGATAATGCTGAAGGTTGCGGCTGCCCGGAAAGCCGCCGCCCTCGGGGTTCTTCATAAGCCCCAGCGCCATCGCGGCCAGCACCTGCTCGGCCACATAGACCAGCAGCAGCGAGACGAGGATTTCGTTGGTGCGGAACCGCGTCTTGAGGATCGCCGGGATCATCGCCCAGGCCCAGCCGCCCAGCGCCCCGGCCAGCACCATCAGCGGGAACAGGAACCACGCATCCAGCGGGTAAAGCGCCAGTGCCACGCCCGCCCCCGCAAGCGCGCCCATGATGTATTGCCCCTCGGCGCCGATGTTCCAGATGCCCGCGCGAAAGCCCAGCGACAGCCCCGTGGCGATCAGGATCAACGGCCCCGCCTTTACCAGCAATTGCGGGCGCGAATAGCTGGCGAACTGTTCGTTGAACAGCGGATCCCAGAAGATCGTGCGGATCGCCACGACCGGATCCTTGCCCAGTGCGGCGAACATCAGCCCGCCCGCCACCATGGTCAGCGCCACGGCAAGAACCGGGGTGGCCACCGTCCAGATGCGCGAGGGCTGGGGGCGTTTTTCAAGGCGGATCATGGCTGCCCCCTAGTCGGCCACATGGGCCACCTCCATGTCATGCGCGCCGCCCAGCATCAGGCCGATTTCCTCCAGCGTCAGGCCCTGCGCGGGGCGCGGGGGGGACAGCCGACCTTCGTTCAGCGCGGCGAAGCGGTCCGAGATCTCCATCAGCTCGTCCAGATCCTGGCTGATGACGATGACCGCCGCGCCCGCTTGCGCGAGATCAAGCAGCGCCTGCCGGATCGCGGCGGCCGCCGCCGCATCGACGCCCCAGGTCGGCTGGTTCACGACCAGAACCTCGGGGCGCTGCAAGACCTCGCGGCCGATGACGAATTTCTGAAGGTTGCCCCCCGAAAGCGAGCGCGCGGCATTGCCCGGCCCCGGCGTGCGCACGTCGAAATCCGCGATCACCCTTTCGGCAAAGGCGCGCGTCGCGGGCCAGTTCAGGAAACCGCGCGCGGCCAGCCCTTCGCGGATCGCGGCGGTCAGCAGCGCGTTTTCGGTCAGGCTCATGTCTGGCGCGGCGGCATGGCCCAGCCGTTCCTCGGGCGCGGCCAGCACCGCGATGCGCCGCCGCGGGCTTGGCCCCAGCGCCCCGATCGGCCGCCCCTTGAGCCGCACCGCCCCCGGCGTGACCGGCGTCTCGCCCGAAAGCGCGGCCAGCAATTCGTCCTGCCCATTGCCCGCGACCCCACCGACGCCCAGGATCTCGCCCGCGCGGACGCTGAACGAGATGTCGCGCAGCGATGTGCCGAACGGCGTGGCCGAGGGCAGCGACAGCCCCGTGACCTCTAGCACCACCTCGCCGGGGCTGCCGCCCGCCCGAGCAGGCGTGTCAAGCCGCGCGCCCACCATCATCTCGGCCAGATCCGCGGCGCTTTTCTCGCGCGGGATGCAGCTTTCGACAACGCGACCGCGGCGCAGGATCGTCGCCCGGTCGCAGAGCGTGCGGATTTCCTCGAGCTTGTGCGAGATGTAAAGGATCGCGGTCCCCTCGGCGGCCAGTTTCCTGAGCGTTGCGAACAGGATCGACACCTCTTGCGGGGTCAGCACGCTGGTCGGTTCGTCCATGATCAGCAGCTTGGGATCCTGAAGCAGGCAGCGGATGATCTCGACCCGCTGGCGTTCGCCGGCGGACAGATCGCCGACCAGCCGCGCGGGGTTCAGCGGCAGGCCATAGGTTTCGCTGACCGCGCGGATCCGGGCGGCAAGCTGGCGCATCGGCGGCGGCGTCTCCATGCCCAGCGCGATGTTCTCGGCCACGCTGAGCGCGTCGAACAGGCTGAAATGCTGGAACACCATCGCCACGCCCGCCTTGCGTGCCGCACTGGGTTCGGCGGGCGCATAGGCCCGGCCGCGCAGCGTCATGCCACCCGCATCCGGCTGCACAAGGCCGTAGATCATCTTGACGAGGGTGGATTTCCCCGCGCCGTTCTCGCCCAGAAGCGCGTGGATTTCGCCTTCGGCGATATCGAAGCTGACGCGATCATTGGCGACCACCCCGGGATAGGCCCTGGTCAGGCCCTCGACTTTCAGTAGTGCTGTCACCCGGCGGCGTCCCCAGCGGTCCTTGCTTCCTTTCGTCTACTAGACCGACCGTGCGCCCCCCTGCAACGGTCTCGGGCCGCATCCGGCCCGCAACCCGCCCGGATCGTCGGCATCTGCCCACAAAACGATCACCCGCCATGGGCGCAAGCAGGCCAGCCAGTTCCGCGCGGCATGAGGGCCCCCAGGACGCGGCGCATCGTTTCCTTGAGGTTTTCCTGCGGTCGGCGGGGTAGACGGTGCGCGACGGGAAGGGGGGCGGTGGGTTGGCACCCACCCTACGCCTTCTCGGGCCGCGTCCTTTGCAGCACCCGTCTATGCGTCTTGTTATAGCCTATTTCCGGATCGTTCGAACGCAGGGCAATGATGAACTCGGATTCCTTGCGCGAGATCTCTGCCTTGTCGTCGCTTTCAAACAGTATTTCCTTTCGCAACGAGAAGTCGCGCAACTCCTCAACAGAGAAGTCGGCCTCGACATCCAGCACATTCCAGGAGCCGAAATACCGCAGGGAATGGCCGGGCTCGCCTATGTCCTTGCCAACATAGATTTTCCCGTTGGGGAAGGAGATTTTATAGACCACATATCGGAGCTTCCGCGGCATGTCAGCAAATGGATCGGGCGTAGCTTGCTCGTGTCAATCCTACTGATCCAGGAAACTCCGCAACTTCCGCGACCGGCTCGGGTGCTTCAACTTCCTGAGCGCCTTGGCCTCGATCTGGCGGATGCGTTCGCGGGTGACGCTGAATTGCTGGCCGACTTCCTCAAGCGTGTGGTCGGTGTTCATGCCGATGCCGAAACGCATGCGCAGCACCCGTTCCTCGCGCGGGGTCAGCGAGGCGAGGACGCGGGTCGTGGTTTCCTTGAGGTTTTCCTGAATGGCGCTGTCCAGCGGCAGGACGGCGTTCTTGTCCTCGATGAAATCGCCAAGCTGGCTGTCCTCCTCGTCGCCGATGGGGGTTTCGAGGCTGATCGGTTCCTTGGCGATCTTCATCACCTTGCGAACCTTTTCCAGCGGCATCTGGAGCTTTTCGGCCAGTTCCTCGGGCGTGGGTTCGCGACCGATCTCGTGCAGCATCTGGCGGCCCGTGCGCACCAGCTTGTTGATCGTCTCGATCATGTGGACGGGGATGCGGATGGTGCGGGCCTGATCGGCGATCGAGCGGGTGATCGCCTGGCGGATCCACCAGGTCGCATAGGTGCTGAACTTGTAGCCGCGGCGGTATTCGAACTTGTCCACCGCCTTCATCAGCCCGATATTGCCTTCCTGGATGAGATCGAGGAATTGCAGGCCCCGGTTGGTGTATTTCTTGGCAATCGAGATCACCAGCCGCAGGTTCGCCTCGACCATTTCCTTCTTGGCCTGACGGGCCTCTTTCTCGCCCTTCTGGACCTGATTGACGATGCGGCGGAATTCCTGGATGTCGACGCCGACATACTGGCCGACCTGCGCCATGTCGGCGCGCAATTCGGCCACCTTGTAGCCCGAGCGTTCCACGAAAGCCTGCCAGCCGCGCCCGGCCTTGCCCGCCATCCGCTCCATCCAGTGCGGATCAAGCTCGTGGCCGCGATATTCGTCGATGAACTCGCGCCGGTTGATGCGCGCCTCGTCGGCGAGCTTCACCATGGCGCTGTCGATCTGCATGATCTTGCGGTTGATGCCGTAAAGCTGGTCGATCAGCGCCTCGATCCGGTTGTTGTGCAGGTGCAGCTCGTTCACCAGCTCGACGATCTCGGCGCGCAGCTTCTGGTATTCGGTCTCGTCGCGCTGGGAGAATTGCAGCGCCTTGTTCAGCGTCGCCTGGATGCGCTTGTCCTGGATCTGGGACAGCTTGACATAATCGCGCGCGATCCGGTCCAGCGTTTCCAGCACGCGCGGTTTCAGCGCGGCCTCCATCGCGGCAAGGCTCATGTTGGCCTGCTCGTCGTCCTCGTCCTCGTCGTCGCGGCGGATCGGGTTGCCGTCGGCATCAAGCTCGGGCTCGGCATCGCGGCGGGTATTGGTGTTGGCCGCCGCCTCGACATCCAGCCCGTCGACCACCGGCACGTCGTCGTCGCCCTCGACCGAGCGGCCGAAGGTGGCATCAAGGTCGATGACATCGCGCAGCAGGATGTCCTCGTTCAGAAGCTCGTCGCGCCAGATGGTGATCGCCTGAAAGGTCAGCGGGCTTTCGCAAAGCCCCGCGATCATCGTGTTGCGCCCGGCCTCGATCCGCTTGGCGATGGCGATCTCGCCCTCGCGCGACAGCAACTCGACCGAGCCCATCTCGCGCAGGTACATCCGCACCGGGTCGTCGGTGCGATCCAGCGTCTCGGACTGGCTGGTGGCGACCGCGACCTCGCGCGAGGAGGAGGTTTCGACCACTTCGGTCGAGCCCTCGTCGGGTTCCTCGGCGTCGTCGTCGGAATCGATGACATTGATGCCCATTTCGGAGAGCATCGACATCACGTCCTCGATCTGCTCCGACGACACCTGTTCGGGGGGCAGGACCTGGTTGAGCTGGTCATAGGTGATGTAGCCGCGCTCCTTGGCGTCGGCGATCATCCTCTTGACCTGGGCCTGGCTCATGTCGAGCGAGATCTCGGGATCCTGCTCGTCGGTCTTGCGGTCGTCGGCGTCTTTCGCTGCCATGGAGTGCTCCTTGCGGGGGAGGCTGATTCGTTCAGGCTACTGGACCCGACTCATTAGCGCGAATCATCGGGAAGGCCACCCGATTCCCCTGGTTGTCACGACGTTTCCCGACCTCCTGCGCCCGGAATGCGTCGCTTTCCGCGGCTGTAGTCGATTCGTTCCAGCAATTCGTCAAAGGCGTCCTTCTCGTCGCGGCTGATCCGGGCGCCGTTCGGCCCGATCTGGAAGTCGGTTCGATCCTCGGTCTGCTTGCGGCCCGCGCGGTTGCGCGCCTCGGCCGCCTGGCCCAGACGCCAGGTCAGCCCCTCGTCCGCCAGACCCTGAAGATCGTGCATCGCTTCCTCGATCTCCCGTTCCGCACCCCGCTCTGCCGACAGTTTGGCCAGTTCCTCGGCCAGACACAGCGCAGCCTTGGTGGCATCACCGGGGTCGCGGATCGGCGGTGCTATGCGGACATGGCCGAGCGCATGCAGCTTTTCAAGGGGCGCGGCGCCGACACGGGCCGTCAGCGCGGCGCGGAATGCCGCAGGCGCGTCATGCGGCGTGGCATGGGCCTCGGCCAGAAGCGCGGCCAGCAGGCGCGCGTGTTCGGCAGAGGCGCAGTCCAGCCGTTCCAGTTCGCTTTCGAATTCGGGGATCAGCGCGGGATGGGCGATCAGCGTGGCCAGGATCACCGCCTCGCGCAGTTCTTCCTCGAACCGCGCGGGGGCGGCGACCAGCGCCGAGCCGCGCGTGCTGGGGCGCGGGGCGGCGGGGGCCGGGCGCCCCTTCCATTCGCCCTTGCGGGCTGGGCTGCGGGCGGGGCGGAACAGGGCCCAGCGCAGGCGGTTGATCTCGTCGCCGTAATGGCGCCGCAGCGAGGGATCCTTGATCCGGACCAGCGCCTGACGCAGGTCGCGGTCCAGCGCGGCGCGGCGTTCGGGGCTGTCAAAGGATTTGCCCTCGGTCTCGCGCTCCCACAACAGTTGCACCATCGGGCGCGCGGCCTCGATCAGCTTGCCCATGGCCCCCGCCCCGCCGCTGCGGATCACGTCATCGGGATCCTGCCCGGGCGGCATCAGGGCAAAGCGCAGCGCATGGCCCGCCTCTAGCAGCGGCAGCGCCAGGTCGATCAGGCGGCGCGCGGCATTGATCCCCGCCTTGTCGCCGTCAAGCGCGATCACCGGCTCGGGATGGATGCGCCAGAGCAGGTGCAACTGCGCCTCGGTGATCGCGGTGCCCAGGGGGGCCACCGCCGCCGGGAACCCCGCCTCGACCAGCGCGATCACGTCCATGTAGCCCTCGGCCACGATCAGCGGCTGGCCCTTGCCCGCCGCCTCGCGCGCGGGGCCGTGGTTGTAAAGGTTCAGCCCCTTGTCGAACAGCTCGGTCTGCGGCGAGTTCAGGTATTTCGCGCCATCCGCCGGGTCCATCGCCCGGCCGCCAAAGGCGATGGCACGCCCGCGCGCGTCGCGGATCGGGAACAGGATGCGGTTGCGGAAGATGTCATAGGGTGTGCCCCCGCGGTCGGAGGGCCGCGCCAGCCCCGCCCCCAGGATCAGATCCTCGGCGACGCCGCGGCTGCGCAGATGTTCCCACAGCCCCTGCCAGCCCGGCGGGGCAAAGCCGATTTCCCAACGGTCGCGCGCCGCCTCGTCCAGCCCGCGCCGGTCGAGATAGGCCCGCGCCTCGGCCGCCGCAGCGCTGCGCAACTGCATGCGGTAATGGCGCAGCGCCTGTTCCATCACCTCGGCCAGTTGCGCGCGGCGGTCGGCCTTTTGCTGCGCCTGCGGATCGCGCGCGGGCATCTGCATGCCGGCCTCGCGCGCGAGGATCTCGACCGCTTCCATGAATCCGATATTCTCGGTCTCGCGCAGGAACGAGATCGCGTCGCCCTTCGCGTGGCAGCCGAAGCAGTAGTAATAGCCCTTGCGGTCATCGACATGGAAACTGGCGGTCCGTTCCTCGTGGAACGGACAGGGCGCCCACAGATCGCCCTTGCCCTGATTCGACTTGCGCAGATCCCAGGTGACCTTGCGGCCGACCACACCCGCCAGCGACACGCGGCTGCGCAATTCTTCGAGGAATCCGGGGGGCAGGCTCATGGCGCATTATATCGGGCGCGGGCGGGGTTCTGTCCAGTCGCCCTGCGGCCCTGTGCAACGCCTGTCCCGTCCCCGGCGGGCGATTGTCCCGGGGCGAACCACAATGCCGGAGAACGGCCGCAAAAACGCACGGATTCGGCCGAAGATTCACCTGAACGCAAGGTTTTCCGCCTCAATTTCGCCCCGGATTGCCCATCATACTGCGCCCGCGCGGTGTGTGCCAAACCGGCCCGCATGGCTCAGAGACCGAGGATATTGATGATGTCGATCGTTCCGAAAACTTGCGGCGCCCCGGCAGGCCGGGGCTGGCGTGGCGCCCTGAACCGGCGGCTTGCCCGGTTCCGGCGGGACGAGGACGGGGGGCTGATCGCCTTCTCGCTGTTCATCCTCGTGGCGATGCTGCTGACCGCCGGGCTGGCAATCGACTTCATGCGCTACGAATCAACGCGATCGCGGCTTCAGAACACGATGGACCGCGCGGTGCTGGCCGCCGCCAGCCTCAGCCAGACACAGGACGCCGAGGCGGTGGTGCGGGACTATTTCGAGAAGGCCGGGCTTGCCGACTATCTCGGCCCGATCTCGGTCGACGAGGAAAAGGCCGCCGGGATAACCTCGTACCGCAAGGTGCGCGTCACCGCCGGGGCGACCTTGCGGCCGATCTTCCTGTCCTTCATCGGCATGGAGGAAATGCCGGTCATCACCAGCAGTTCAGCCGAAGAAGGCATCAGCGATCTCGAGATCTCGATGGTGCTGGACGTCTCGGGCTCGATGGCCTGGGCTGCCGCCTCGGGCAACACGCGGATCCATGACCTGAAGGAGGCGGCCAAGGATTTCGTCTATCACATGCAGTGCAACCCCAACGCCAGCCGCGCCTCGGCCAAGTCGTGCGAGGTCGAGCACGGGAAGGTCTCGATCTCGATCGTGCCCTATTCCGAACAGGTGAACGCCGGTCCGCTCCTGCTGTCCCAGTTCAACGTCACCAACGAGCACAGCAGTTCCTACTGCGTCGACTTCTCGGAAGACGATTATTCCGAAGTGAGCATGGGCAATTACGTTACCGACCCCTTGTCGGCCCTGATCCCGGCACCTCAGGACATCCTGCGCCGCACCGGCCATTTCGATCCCTGGAAATCCTACTCATCCACGCCCTCGTCCTGGACCTGCGATGTCAAAAGCGGGCGCTGGATCGCGCCACTGATCGATTCCCACCTTGCCGCCTATACGGTGATCGACGGGCTTGTTGCCGAGGGCAACACCTCGATTGATGTCGGCATGAAATGGGGGACGGCCCTGCTTGACCCCGGGCTCAGGCTTCCGGTGACGACCCTGACCGCAACACCCGTGGCCGCCGGCTCGCCCAAGACGGTGATCGACCCGAAGCTGGCCGGGCGGCCCTACAATTACGGCCAGAGCTACAACATGAAGGCCGTGGTGCTGATGACGGATGGTGTGAACACCGATCAGCATTACCTCAAGGACCAGTACCGCTCCGGCCCGTCAGAGGTCTGGCACTACAGGAATCCGGACGGCACGCCCGGGGATCCCGTCTATTCGGTCTACAATCCCGGCACAAAAAAGTACCGCTGGGTCAACAAGAACGGCAGCACGTTCAAGACCGGCGATTTCGACAATGTCTATGTCGGCGATGCGGAAACCTGCAGCTACCAGACCGTTACCTATTACGACCCCTGGTGGCGGTTGCGGACGCGTCAGGAACTTGTCTGCACGCCCCTTCCCGTCGGGACACCCTATCAGCTGACCTTCCCCGAGGTCTGGGCGACCTTTACGACCAGATGGTACAGCCGGTTCGCCTGGCTCAGCAATCCCTTGCTCGCCCATGGCAACGCCACCAAGAACGCGCGCCTGCAAGAGATCTGCAACGCCGCGAAGAAGCAGAACATCCTCGTCTACACGATCGGCTTCGAGGTCGGCAAGGACAGCGAGGAAGAGCGCGTCCTGCGCAGCTGCGCAACCACGGTGAACCACTTCTTCCTTGCCGACGGGCTGAACCTGTCCGACACGTTCGGCGCCATCGCCTCGTCGCTCAATCAGTTGAGGCTGACCGAATGAGGACGCGGCCCCGCCTGCTGCCCCGGATCGCCCCTGCGCTGCGCCGGGAGGACGGGACCGCCACGGTCGAGGTGGTCCTTGCCCTGCCGATCGTGATGCTGGTGTTCCTGATGGGGCTGGAGGCGTCGATCCTGATGACCCGCCAGATGCTGCTTGAACATGCGCTGGACGTGTCGATGCGGGACATCAGGCTGGGCAAGCATCCCGGCCTGGACCATGACAAGTTCAAGGATATCGTTTGCAGTCAGGCCAACCTGTTCCCCGATTGCAGGAACGTCGTCAGGATCGAACTGTCGCCGATCTCCAAGACCACCTGGACCCTGCCCGGCCAGGCTGCGACCTGCGTGGACCGGCGGGCCGAAATGCAGCCGGTGACCAATTTCACCCAAGGCCCCCAGAACAGCCTGATGATGGTGCGTGCCTGCGTCGTGGTCGACCCGTTCTTTCCCGGGATCGGCCTTGGCCTGCGGCTGCACACCACCTCTGGCGACGGCTATGCGCTGGTGGCCACGTCTGCCTTCGTCAATGAACCGGGCGCCGGAACCTGAGCCATGCTGCGCGCCATTCTCGCCCCGTTCCGCCGTTTCGCCCGCGATACACAGGGCAACATGGTGATCGAACTGCTGCTGATGCTGCCCTTCTTCCTGTGGGCGATCCTTGGCATCATCACCTATTTCTACGGCTTTCACATGAAGACGATCAACCTCAAGGGCGCCTACACGGTCTCCGACCTGCTGAGCCGGGAAATGGAAGGCCCGGTGACCCCCGCCTATATCGAGGGGCTGGACAATGTCTTCAACTACATCACCAACACGGCCGACGATCTGGGCCGGCTGCGCGTCACGCTGGTCACATGCACCCAGAATTGCGGGGTGAACGATACCGGCCGCGTCCTGGAAATCGACTGGTCCTACGGCACGGGCGGTCTGAACCCGATGACCACGGACGACCTGAACACGACCTTCGAGCCCAACATTCCGATCATGCCGTCAAACGAACGCGCGATTCTGGTCGAAACCCAACTGCTCTACCGGCCGCCGGTCACGTCGATCTGGTTCGGGGTCGAGACCATGCAGATGGACAGCTTCGTCGTCACCCGGCCCCGCTTCGTTCCCAAGCTGGAATGGTCCGGAGGCTGACCCGCGCCGCGCCGGGTTTGACCACGGCCAGGAGTTTCGCCGAAGCAGGGCAGGATGCGATCGTCCCGCGGTGCCGATCGGCGGCAGGACGGGCGCAGCGCGCAGGGATGCGGCGTGCCGGTCTCAGCGCCCGGCGCCGCTATCCTGCGCACCGTCGCGCTCGCGTTTCTGCAAGTGCAGGGCGAGGATGTCGGCCATGGCCCGCGCCTCGACCGCCGAGGTCACGCCGCCCACGCCGATCCGGCGGCCGATCCGCCACCAGACGCCCGGCACCCAGACCGGCGGCCTGATTGCCACCAGCAGAACGGTGAACCCGTTCGAGGGTTTCAGCGCGAATGCCCCGCGTTCGACGCGCGCGATCTCGTCGATCCGGGCCAGTTCGCGGCCGGTGCTGTCGAACAGGCCGTCGCGGGTCAGCCGCAGCCGGCAGGTCGTGGCGCGGCGCATTGCCTCACCCAGCGCCAGGATCGCGACCCCCAGCGCCGCAAGGAACCCGCGCCACAGCGCGTCCTCGGGCGGGCGGACCAGCGCCACCGACAGAAGCAGACCGGCCAGAATCACCAGAATGCCCAGCGCGAAGATGCGGCGCGGCGCTGACACGTTCAGAACGGCGAGTTCGTCGCTCATCGGCCCTTGCCCCTCCTCTGCCGGGATCACCCGGGACCGTCTAGCGGCGGGCGCGGACCGCGCCAAGGCCAAACAGCGACTCGAAATCCGGCGGACAATCGCCTAGATTACAAGCGCAGCGGGCGAAAGGGGGGTCGTCAAGCCAAAGAACCCCAGACGCGGCGAAAAGGCACCTTGCCCGCAGCGCATAACGCGGCATCTTGGGACGGAAGCCAATTCGTTTTGGTGGACAGGATCAACGTAGGTGGACCATGACTGACAAACTTGAAATGCCCTCGCAGCTTTCCAACGAAGCGACCCCGCTCTCGTCCAAGATGAACTGGCCCCTGCTGAGCGGCCGGAAAACCAATGTCGAACTGAAGACCGACGATCCGACCCCGTTCTCGTCCAAGATGAACTGGCCGCTGATCGGCGGGCGTGGCGAAGGCAATGTCGAGCTGATGACCGGCAACCCCACCATCTTCTCGAGCAAGATGGGCTGGCCGCTGCTCAGCGACAAGCCGACCATGTTCGACACCCAGCTGAACACCACCCAGGGCGGCGGCAGCAGCAGCACCGGCGATGGCGGCTTCAGCAAGTTCCTGCGCGGCATCATGACCGGCGAAGTGCAGAAGTAAGCACGCGCCTCTGACCGTTTCCAGCACCCGGCGATTCGCTTCGCCGGGTGTTGTCTTTTCGGCGGGCTGCGCCCCCGGGGGTCTCAGGCGCCGACCGCCTTGCGCACCATGTCCCAGTAAAGCCCGGCCACCCTCTCGCGGCTGAGCCGCCCGGCATCGCGATACCAGGTGGTCACGCCGGTCAGCATCGCGATCACCGCAAGCGTCGCCAGCTTGGTATCGGGCAGGTCGAACACCCCCGCCGCCTGACCCGCGCGCAGGATATCCTCCAGCTCGGTTTCGTAGCGTTTGCGCAGCGCCTCGATCCCGGCAAAGTTCTCGGGCGCGAGGTTGCGCAATTCCATATAGGCGATGAAGACCGCATCGGGCCGTTCCAGGTGAAAGCGGATATGGAACCGCGTGAACGCCTCAAGCGCGCCCAGCGGCCCCTCGCCCCGGGGTTCGTCCGCCCAGGCGGCCAGCAAGTCTTCGAGATGGGCGCGCATCAGGTCGGCCAGAAGCCCCTGCTTGTCGGGGATGTAATTGTAAAGCGCCCCCGCCTGCACCCCCACCTCGGCCGCGATCTGGCGCATCGTGACGGCGGCATAGCCATGGCGCGCAAACAGCCGCTGCGCGGCCTCGCGCAGCCGCGGGCCGGTGATCTCGGAATGGGAACCGGAGGTGCGGGCCATGGGGTCAGTGTTATCTGAACAGCCGTTCATTTCAATCCCTGCGCGAGTGCGCGGGCAGCGCGGCTTGCCGCGGGGCGGAATGCGGGGATATGGTCGGCCCGCAACAAGAGGGCGGCGGGATGACGGCAGGCATCGCGGGAAGAATGGCGGGGGCGGCGCTGGTCGTGGCGCTGGCAGGCTGCGCAGCGCCCGGCCCCACACCCGCAACCGGCGCCTATCCCCGGCTCGTGCCGGTCGAGCCGATCCTTGACCGCGCCGCCGAACCCGGTGCCACCGCGGCGGAGACGGAGGCGCTCGAGTCCCGCGCCGCCGCCCTGCGCGCCCGGGCCGCTGCCCTGCGCGCCCGCGACATCTGAGCCCCGGCCGCGTTGCAAGCCCCGCGCCTTCGCGCTAACACCCCCGCGAAGCCTTGGCCCGAGACCAACCCGGAGCACGCCCCATGACCACCCCCCTGCGCCTCGGCATCGCCGGGCTTGGCACCGTCGGCGCCGGTGTCGTCAAGATCGTCCAGACCCGCGCGAATCTGATCGCCCAGCGCGCCGGGCGGCCGGTGACGGTCACGGCCGTTTCGGCCCGCAGCCGCGATCGCGACCGGGGCGTGGACCTGTCCGCCTATGCCTGGGAGGACGACCCCGTGGCGCTGGCCCGGCGCGAGGATGTCGATATCTTCGTCGAGCTGATGGGCGGATCGGACGGCCCCGCCAAGGCCGCGACCGAGGCCGCGATTGCCGCGGGCAAGGACGTGGTGACCGCCAACAAGGCGATGCTGGCGATCCATGGCCAGGCGCTGGCCGAGGCCGCCGAGGGCGCAGGCCGGGTGATCCGGTTCGAGGCGGCGGTGGCGGGGGGCATCCCGGTCATCAAGGCGCTGACCGAGGGGCTGGCGGGCAACCGGGTCACCCGGGTCATGGGCGTGATGAACGGCACCTGCAACTACATCCTGACGCGCATGGAATCCGAGGGGCTGCCCTACGAAACCGTCTTCGAGGAGGCGCGCGCGCTGGGCTATCTCGAGGCCGATCCCACGCTGGACGTGGGCGGGATCGACGCGGGCCACAAGCTGTCGCTTCTGGCTGCCATCGCCTTTGGCACCAAGGTCGATTTCGCCGCGATGGAGCTTGAGGGGATCGAGCGGATCTCGATCGGCGATATCCGCCACGCCGCCGACATGGGCTTTCGGATCAAGCTGCTGGGCGTCGCGCAGATGACCGGGCGGGGGCTGGAACAGCGCATGTCGCCCTGTCTGGTGCCCGCGACATCGCCGCTGGGCCAGCTTGAGGGGGCGACCAACATGGTGGTTCTCGAAGGCGATGCGGTGGGGCAGATCGTGCTGCGCGGCCCCGGTGCGGGTCAGGGGCCGACCGCCAGCGCGGTGATGGCGGATGTGATCGACATCGCCCGCGGTTTCCGGGTGGCGACCTTCGGCCAGCCTGCCGCCGGGCTGGAACAGGCGCGCGGGGCGCGGGCCTCGGCCGCGGCGCCCTACTACCTGCGCATGGAGCTTGAGGACAAGCCCGGCGCGCTGGCCAAGGTGGCCGCGGTGCTGGGCGAGGCGGGCGTCTCGATCGACCGGATGCGGCAATATGGCCATGCCACCCCGACCGCGCCGGTGCTGTTCGTGACCCACAAGACCACGCGCGACGCGCTGGATCATGCGCGCAAGGGCTTTGCCGCAACCGGCGTCGTGGTGGGCGAGCCGGTGGCGATCCGGATCGAGGAGGTCTGAGCCACGCCTGCGCGGGGCGCATCCCGCGCAAGGCAGCCCTTTACGGCTCATTAACCTTAACCGGCCATTAAGTCTGGGTCTTGTGCGAGAGGCCCTTTCATGCCGCCGGTCATTTCCCTTGCAACAGTCCGGCAATCCTCTGCCGCGCCCGCCGAATTCATCCCGCAGCCGAACCACAGCGCCCTGCGCCTGGGCGAGCATCTGCTTGCCGCCGGTGCGGTCGCCCCCGAGGCGCTTGACCGCGCGCTGGCCGACCATGCGCGGATGGAGGTTCAGCTTGGCGAGCTTCTGGTCGCCGAGGGCGACACCACAGCCGAGGACGTGGCCGAGGCGCTGTGCCGCCAGTTCGGCACCGGCCGCGCCGATTTCGCCGCCTACCCGCCCGATCCGCGGCTGATCGACGTTCTGGGCGCGCGGACCTGTCTGAAACAGGGGCTGCTGCCCTGGCGCCGATTCGCGGGGGCGACGCTGATCGCCACATCGCGCCCCGACCGGTTCGAGCAGCTTGCCCCGACACTCCCCCCCGACCTGGCCCCCGCGATCATGGTCATCTGCCGCGAGGACGAGTTGCAGGCGGCGCTGGCCGGGTGCCGGGCCGATGTCCTGGCCCGCGCCGCCGAGACCCGCGTGCCCGAACATGAAAGCTGCCGCGCCTGGCTGCGCGCCGGTCCGCGCGCGGCGCTTATGGCCATGCTGGCCGTGATCGGGCTGGCGGCGGTGCTGGCACCGCTGACGGTGCTAACGGTGCTGACGCTTTGGGCGCTGGGCTGGATGCTGGCCGGAAGCCTGCTGAGGGCGGTCGCCGCGCTGACCCAGGCGCGCGCGCTGATGCGGGCGCGGCACATGCCCCCGCCCGTCGCCCCCACCATAGCGCGGCTGCCGCGGATCTCGATCCTGGTGCCGTTGTTTCGCGAATCGGAAATCGCCCCGCGCCTGATCGCGCGGCTGTCGCGGCTCGACTATCCGCGCGCGCTTCTGGATATCTGCCTGGTGACCGAAGCGGGCGACGAGGAAACCCGCGCGATGCTTGACGCAACACCGCTGCCGCCCTGGATGCGGCGGCTCAGCGTCCCCGCGGGTGCGCTGAAGACCAAGCCGCGCGCGCTGAACTATGCGCTCGATTTCTGCCGCGGCTCGATCATCGGGATCTACGACGCCGAGGACGCCCCCGCCCCCGACCAGTTGCGCAAGGTGGTCGCGCATTTCCACAGCTGCGGGCCGGATGTGGCGGTCGTGCAGGGGGTTCTGGACTTCTACAACCCCCGCGCCAACTGGCTGGCACGTTGCTTTACCATCGAATACGCCGCCTGGTTCCGTGTCGTGCTGCCGGGGCTCGCGCGGCTGGGCGTGCCGGTGCCGCTGGGCGGCACGACGCTGTTCTTTCGCCGCCGGGTGCTTGAGGATCTGGGCGGCTGGGACGCGCATAACGTGACCGAGGACGCCGATCTGGGCCTGCGCCTTGCCCGGCACGGCTATCGCACCGAATTCCTGGACAGCGTGACCGAGGAGGAGGCCAATTGCCGGACCTGGCCCTGGGTGCGGCAACGCTCGCGCTGGCTCAAGGGCTATGCGATGACCTGGGCCACCCATATGCGCCACCCCGTCCTGCTGCTGCGTCAGTTCGGGCCGCTGGGCTTTGTCGGCATGCAGGTGCTGTTCCTGGGCACGCTGACGCAATTCGCGCTGATGCCGCTGATCTGGTCGTTCTGGCTGCTGCCGATGGGGGTGACACATCCCTTGACGCAGGTGATCCCGGCGGGCGGGTTCGTCGCCTTGTTCGCGCTGTTCATCGCGGCGGAACTGGTCACGCTGGGCGTGGGGGCGATGGGGCTGGAACGGGCGGGCAAGCGCGGGCTGATCCCGTGGCTGCCGACGCTGCATCTGTATTGCCCGCTGGCAGCCATCGCGTCCTACAAGGCGTTGTGGGAAATGGCGGTGCGGCCGTTCTACTGGGACAAGACGCGCCATGGGCTTGACGAACCCGAGGGCGGCGAGACCGCAGCCGCCGCGGCCACAAGGGCGCGCGTGCGTGCCGCGCTTGCGCGGGGGGGCGCCGTCGATGTCGGACGGCACGCGGGCAAGGAACAGGCCGGGCCTCAGCCCTCGCCCATCAGAGCCTCGGCGTCATGGCGCAGGCGGGCCTCGAAGGCCAGCGAGATGTGAGCCTTGAGCGCCGCATAGGCGGCATCCCCGTCGCCTGCCTCGATGGCGGCAACGATGGCGTCATGCTCGGCCAGCGCATCCCGGTCCCGCCCCTCGATCGCCAGCGAGGTGGTCGCCATCAGCGCCATGGTCCGATGCACAAGGTCAAGTTGCTGCACCAGATAGCGGTTGTGCGAGGCCAGATGGATCTGCTTGTGGAACCGCCGGTTCGCGCGGGCCATTGCCGACAGATCGCGCAACAGGCGGCGGTCATCCTCGACCATCGCGCGCAGAACCCGCACTTCCTCGGCGGTGGCATGGCGCGCGGCAAGGCGGGCGGCCAGCCCCTCCAGCTCGGCGCGGACGACGTAAAGCTCGGCCATCTGGTCATGGCTCAGCGCGGCGACGATCAGGCTGCGCCCGTCGCGGGTCAGCAGCGACTGGGTTTCCAGCCGTTGCAGCGCCTCGCGGATCGGGGTACGAGACACGCCGAAGCGTTCGGCCAGTTCGCTTTCCACCAGACGGTCGCCGGGACAATACACGCCCAGGTCGATCGCCTCGAGGATAAGTTCATACGCGTCCTTCTGCGCGGGGCGGGCGTCCTTCATCTCGGGGTGGCTCCTGCATACGATGGTCCACAATAATGTGTGACCCCGTGCAAGTTCAAGGCTTCGTGATTGTTTCCGTTGCCGCAGTCGGTTAGGCAGGATCCATGGTGGTCGATGATTTCTCGCATGTCCGGGGCTGGGTGTTCGATCTGGACAACACGCTCTATGCGCCCGAGGTGCGTCTGTTCGACCAGATCGAACAGCGGATGACCGGATTCGTGATGGATCTGCTGGGCGTCGACCGGACCGAGGCCGACCGACTGCGCAGGCTGTACTGGGCGGAATACGGCACCACGCTGGCGGGCCTGATGGAACGGCATGGCATCGAGCCTGGCCCCTATCTGGCCGCGGTGCATGACATCTCGTTCGACGCGCTGACGCCTGATCCGGACCTGCGCGCCCGTATCGCCGCCCTGCCCGGCCGCCGGATCGTGCATACCAATGCCAGCGCCCCCTATGCCGAACGGGTGCTTGCGGCGCGCGGGCTGTCGGGGGTGTTCGATGCGGTCTTCGGGGTGGAACATGCGGGTTTCCAGCCCAAACCGCGCCGCGCGGCCTTCGAGACGGTCCTTGCCCAGGGCGGCATCGTGCCCGTCGAGGCGGCGATGTTCGAGGATGACCCGCGCAACCTGGCGGAACCCCACGCCATGGGCATGCGCACCGTCCATGTCGCCCCCGCGCCCGAACCCGCCCCCCATGTGCAGCATCATACCGACGATCTGGCCGCCTTCCTTGCCCGGCTGGACCGGGGCTGAGGCACCCTATCCCAAGGTCTGTCTGGTCCGCGGGTTTTCGGCATGCATAGGTATGCAATATGTTGCAATGCACCGTCCGGGGCCATAAGCTTCGGGCGGCAGAGGTTCCAAGGGGACGAATATGGCTGACGGTCACGAGGAAAAGACAAGCATCTGGACAGAGGCCGGGATCTGGCTGGTCGTTCTGGCGGCGATGGGGCTCTGGGCGCTTTCGATCGTGAAATGGGGCGTGCTGGGGCTTTACATGCCCGCCGTGATCTCGGTTCCGATCATCCTGCTGATCCTTGTCTGGATCAGCCGCGGCTGACCCCGGATCGCCTCTTGGACCGGGCGGCCCGGCGGGCTATGTCCGGGGCAGGAGGCATCCCATGACGCGCATTTCCACCGACATTCTGGTTTCCGGCGGCGGGGTCGCCGGGCTGAGCGCTGCGGCCCTGTTCGGTTCGGCCGGGTTCCGGGTGATCTGCGTCGATCCCGCGCCGCCCGTCACCGAAGAGACCGCGGACGGCGCCGATCTGCGCACAACGGCCTTTCTGCAACCCTCTCTGAAGGTGCTGCGCGAGGCGGGGCTGTGGGATCGGCTGGCACCGCATGCAACCGAATTGCAGGTGATGCGGATCGTCGATGCAGGCGGCAAGACGCCCGCCCCCCGCATCACCCGCGATTTCAACGCCGCCGATGTGTCGGACCTGCCCTTCGGCTGGAACCTGCCCAACTGGCTTCTGCGCCGCGAAATGGTGGCGCGCGTCGCCGAACTGTCGAATGTCGAGTTCCGCCCCGGCATCGGCACGACATCGGTGCTGACCCGCGATGCCGAGGCGCTGGTCACGCTGAGCGACGGCACCCGCGTCTCGGCCCGGCTACTGGTTGCCGCGGACGGGCGCAATTCCCCCGTGCGCGAGGCGGTGGGGATCGGCGCGCGCACCATTCGCTATGGCCAGAAGGCGCTGGCCTTCGCCGTCAGCCACCCCCAGCCGCATGGCAATGTCTCGACCGAGATCCACCGCTCGGGCGGGCCGTTCACGCTGGTCCCGCTGCCCGACCGTGACGGGCGGCCCTGTTCGGCCATCGTCTGGATGGAACGCGGCCCCGAGGCGCTGCGCCTTTTCGCGATGCCTGAGGCCGAGTTCAACGCCGAGATGACGGCGCGTTCCGGCGCGATCTACGGCCCGCTGACGCTTATCACCCGGCGCACGATCTGGCCGATCATCAGCCAGATCGCGCATCGCCTGTCCGCCCGGCGCACCGCGCTGGTGGCCGAGACGGCGCATGTAGTCCCGCCCATCGGCGCGCAGGGGCTGAACATGAGCCTTGCCGATCTGCGCGTGCTGCTGGAACTGTGCCGCGGCGCCCCCGCCCATATCGGCGAAGCGGCCATGCTGGAAATGTATCACCGCCGCCGCTATCCCGAGATCGCCGCCCGCGTCACGGGCATCGACATGCTCAACCGCGTCTCGATGCAGGGTGCGCCCGCGATCCGCGACCTGCGCGCCGCCGGCATCGCAGCACTTTACGGCCTGCCCCCGGTGCGCAAGACCCTGATGCGGGCGGGGCTGGGCGTGCGGCTCGCCTGAACCCGGGGCCGGTTGGCGTTGCAACTCGCGCAGATTCCGGTATTCAGCCCGGAATCCATCCGGCGCGCCGCGCCGCCTACCGCTGCAACGAGGGACAAGACATGCGCGTCTATTACGACCGTGACTGCGACATCAACCTGATCAAGGACAAGAAGGTGGCGATCCTGGGCTATGGCAGCCAGGGCCATGCCCATGCGCTGAACCTGCGCGACTCGGGTGCCAGGAACGTCGCCGTCGCGCTGCGCGAAGGCTCGCCCTCGGCGAAGAAGGCCGAGGCCGAAGGGCTTCAGGTGATGGGCATTGCCGAGGCCGCCGCCTGGTGCGACCTGATCATGTTCACCATGCCCGACGAGCTTCAGGCCGAGACCTACAAGAAATACGTCCATGACAACCTGCGCGAAGGCTCGGCCATCGCCTTTGCCCATGGTCTGAACGTGCATTTCGGCCTGATCGAGCCCAAGCACGGCGTCGATGTCATCATGATGGCGCCCAAGGGCCCCGGCCACACCGTGCGCGGCGAATATGTCAAGGGCGGCGGCGTGCCCTGTCTGGTCGCGGTTCATAACGATGCCACCGGCAAGGCGCTGGAAATCGGCCTGTCCTATTGCTCGGCCATCGGCGGCGGGCGTTCGGGCATCATCGAGACCAATTTCCGTCAGGAATGCGAAACCGACCTGTTCGGCGAACAGGCGGTGCTGTGCGGCGGTCTGGTCGAACTGATCCGCATGGGCTTCGAAACGCTGGTGGAAGCCGGCTACGAGCCCGAGATGGCCTATTTCGAGTGCCTGCACGAGGTGAAGCTGATCGTGGACCTGATCTACGAAGGCGGTATCGCCAACATGAACTACTCGATCTCGAACACCGCCGAATACGGCGAATATGTCTCTGGCCCGCGCATCCTGCCCTACGAGGAAACCAAGGCCCGCATGAAGGCCGTGCTGACCGACATCCAGACCGGCAAGTTCGTGCGCGACTTCATGCAGGAAAACGCCGTCGGCCAGCCCTTCTTCAAGGCCACCCGCCGCATCAATGACGAGCACCAGATCGAACAGGTCGGCGAGAAGCTGCGCGCGATGATGCCCTGGATCTCCGCGGGCAAGATGGTCGACAAGGCCAAGAACTGAGCCGGTCCCCCGGCCAGCGAAAGGGCGCCCCCTGCGGGGCGCCCTTTTTCGTGGCCTCAGCCCGCCGCGCGACTGACGGCCTCCACCACACCGCCCACTACCTCGGCCAGCAGCGCCTCGTCCTCGCATTCGGCCATGACGCGGATCAGGGGCTCGGTGCCCGAGCGGCGGATCAACAGCCGCCCGCAGCCGGTCAGCCGGTCTTCGGCGGCGGCGATGGCGGCCTTGACGGGCGCCGCGCCCATCGGATCCGCCCCTGCGCCATAGCGGACGTTTTGCAGCATCTGCGGCACGGGCGCGAACCGGCGGGCAAGCTCTGATGCCTTGCGTCCGGTCTCGACCATCGCCGCAAGGAACTGCAACCCGGCCAGCAGCCCGTCGCCGGTGGTGCCGTAATCGGTCATCACGATATGGCCCGACTGCTCGCCGCCCAGGTTCCAGCCGCCCCGCCGCATCGCCTCGACCACATAGCGGTCGCCGACAGCGGTACGTTCCAGCCGCAGCCCGCGGGCGCCCAGATGCCGTTCCAGCCCGAGGTTCGACATCACCGTGGCGACCAGCGTGCCATCCTTCAGCCGCCCCTCCTCGGCCCAGCGTTCCGCGAACAGCGCCATGATCTGGTCGCCATCCGCCACCGCGCCGGTTTCGTCGAGGATCATCACCCGGTCGGCATCGCCATCAAGGCAGATGCCGATGTCCGCGCCATGCGCCACCACGGCCGCGGCCGCCGCATCCGTGTGGGTCGAGCCGCATTTGTCGTTGATGTTCAGACCGTTGGGCGACACGCCCAGCGGGATCACCTCGGCCCCCAGTTCCCACAGCACCTCGGGCGCGACGCGATAGGCCGCGCCGTTGGCGCAGTCGATCACCACCTTCAGCCCGTCGAGCCGCCGCCCCGCGGGGAAGGTCGTCTTGGCATATTCGGCATAGCGCCACAGCCCGTCGTCGATCCGCTTGGCGCGGCCGATATTCTCGGGCTTGGCCAACTGGATCTCGCCGTTCAGGATCGCCTCGATCTCGGCCTCGGCCTCGTCCGACAGCTTGAAGCCTTCGGGGCCGAAGAACTTGATGCCGTTGTCATGGTGCGGGTTGTGGCTGGCCGAGATCATGATGCCCAGATCCGCCCGCATCGACCGCGTCAGGAACCCCACCGCGGGCGTCGGCACCGGCCCCAGCAGCAGCACGTTCATCCCCGTCGAGGTCAGCCCCGCAGTAAGCGCGTTTTCCAGCATGTAGCCGGACCGGCGGGTGTCCTTGCCGATCACGACGCGGTGCTTGTCGGATCGGTCCTTGCGGAAATACCGCCCCGCCGCCGCGCCCAGACGCAGCGCCATCTCGGCGGTCATGGGATAGCTGTTGGCGCGCCCGCGCACGCCATCGGTGCCGAAAATCGTTCTGGTCATATGACTTCTCCATATCCTTTCAGCGCGCCATCAAGCCGGATCGCCTGTCGCGTCTCGGCGACGTCATGCACGCGCACAATCTGCGCCCCCTGCGCGATTCCGGCCAGCGCCACGGCAATCGAGCCCGGCCCGCGCTGATCCGCCCGCTCTGCCCCGCCCAGCGTGCCGATGAACCGCTTGCGCGAGGCGCCCAGCAGGATCGGGCAGCCAAGCCCGTGGAACAGGCTGAGGCCGCGGATCAGCGCCAGATTATGCGCCACGGTCTTGCCGAAGCCGATGCCCGGATCGACCATGATGCGCGCGCGCGGAATTCCTGCGGCCTCGGCCGCGGCGATGCGGGCGGCAAGGAAATCGTAGACATCCAGCAGCACGTCATCATAGCGCGGATCGTCCTGCATCGTCGCGGGGTCGCCCTGCGCATGCATCAGGCACACCGGCACCCCGGCCTGCACCACGGCCCCCGCCAGCGCGGGATCGAAACCCAGCGCAGCCACGTCGTTCACCATGTCGGCCCCTGCGGCCAGCGCCGCCGCGGCGACCGCGGCCTTGCGCGTGTCGATGGAAATGGGCGTTGTCACCCCCGCCGCGCGCAGTGCCGCGATCACCGGGGCGGTGCGGGCGATCTCGTCAGCCTCGGGCACCGCGGCCGAGCCGGGCCGGGTCGATTCGCCGCCGATATCCAGAATGTCGGCCCCAGCCGCCAGCGCCCGGCCATGGGCCAGCGCCGCCTGCGGATCGGCAAAGCGGCCGCCATCGGAAAAGCTGTCGGGCGTGACGTTGAGGATGCCCATGATCCGCGGCCGGTCCAGGCTCAGCCCGGCCAGCGCGGGGCGTGGGGCGGTCAGAGTGGCGCGCACCTCCTCGGGCAGGTCGGTGGCGCGCAGCAGCCGGGGGGGCGCGTCGCGGCGCAACTCCTCGGCCAGCGTGAACCAGGCCCAGCCGTCTGCCAGCGGCAAGGCATCGGCCGGCCGCGCGGCGTCGGTCTGAACAAGGGGGCGAAAGTAGCGCATGCCGGTTGAATGGGCGATGCGCCGCGCCTTGGCAAGCCCTCAGAGCGCGTCGAGCAGCGCGCCCGGCGCCACCGCCGCGACGCCCGGCCCGGCCTCCGGCGCGACCTCGCCCATGCCCACCACCAGCACCCGCGCGGCCTGTAACTGGCGGGCCAGCCACAGCGCCAGCGCCACCGCGTCGCGCGGGCTGGCAGAGGGGTGTTCGACGGAATCGAGCACGATCTTGGAGGGCGCCCAGACAGTGAACTGCCGATGCTTCATCGCCCAGTCGATCTCGGTCCGGCTGCCGCGCACGACACAGCGCGGATCGCGGCCTGCCAGCACCCAGGCATTCTGTTCGATGGCCAGCAGGTCGATCCGCCGCTGAGCCGGCGCGATGGCCGAGCGCGGCGCAGGCGTATCGGCCGCGCCAACGCACAGCACCACCGGATGCGCCCCCGCCCCCATACGGTCAAGCCAGTGCGGCAGCGCCGGATCGGCGATGGCCGCGTTCGACAGGAACACCACCAGCGGGTGATGCAGCGCCTCCTGTTCGGGATCGGCGGACTGCACCAGCCGCGGCGCATCGGGGCGGCGGTCGCGCACGATCTCGACCCCCAGCGCGCCGGGACCGCGGTCCAGCTTCTCGACCCGGACATAGGCGCGCATCGCCTGCGGCTCGGTCAGGATGCGCTCGGCGATGCGTTCGGCCAGCGTTTCCAGCAGGTTCAGCCGCTCGCAGGACAGTTCCGCCGCGATGGCCTCGGCGATGGTGTCATAGGACAGCACCCGGTCCACGTCGTCGTCCAGCGGCGCGGGATGGGGGCGCACCTCGACCACCACGTTGAAGCGCACCCGCTGGGTGGTGCCGCGCTCGGGCTGAAAGGCACCGATCTCGACCTCGACCACATGATCGCGCAGCGAGATGCGGTCGCGCATGGGCCGCGCGGGGTCCAGCGCCGCCGCCCGCTCGGACGGGTGGGCAAAGGCAAGGCGGATGTCGTCACTCATGGGGCCTCCGGGCCGGATGCTGGGCCGGTCTTGCCCCCTGATACGCCGGATCGTCCGCCGGGGACAGCCCCGGCGCGGCAGGGCATGGGCCGCAAGCGACCGAACCGCGCGCCGCGGGCAGGGGACGGCCGGTTCAGACGCCGTCCTTCTTGCTGGCCTCGATCCCGTATTTCTCGAACAGCTTGCCCTGCGTCATGAAGAACAGAAAGATCGCGATGGTCAGGCCGAAAGTCTTGAAATTGACCCACATATCGGTGGACATCGTGCGCCAGATCACTTCGTTCAGCACCGCAAGCCCGGCAAAGAACCCCGTCAGCCGCCGGGTCAGGATCATCCAGCCCGCCCGCTGCATCGGCACCATCTCTTCCATCACGAATTGCAGGTAGGACTGGCCGCGCAACAGACCTACGCCCAGCACGCCCGCGAACAGCGCATAGATGATCGTGGGCTTCATCTTGAAGAAGCGTTCGTCGTTCAGCCAGACCGTCAGCCCGCCGAACACCACGACCAGCACGGCCGTTGCCACCTGCATCTTGGAGACATGGCCGGTCAGCCGCCACAGAAGCCCCGTGGTCAGCAGGATCAGCGGGATGAAGCCCGCGGTCGCCAGCACGAAGCCGTCGTAATCCCTGCCCGCGATGGTGAAGACATGCTCGCGCAGCATCAGATAGGCGATGAAGAAGGCCGCGATGGGGCCAAGTTCCAGCGCAAGTTTCAGGCCGGGTTTGATCGGTTTCCTGTCATCCATCGGGCTTCAGCCTCCCATCTCGACGATCACGGCGCCTGCCGCGATCAATGCCATCAGCGCCAGCCGCCGCGGCCCGACCGTCTCGCGCAGGACCAGCCAGCCGATCAGCGCCGCAAACACGGTCGAGGTCTCGCGCAGTACCGCCGCCTGCCCCACCTTGTCCAGCCGCGTCGCCAGCATGACCGCGCCAAAACTGAAGAACGCCACCACGCCCCCCGCCAGCCCGCGCAGCATCAACGGCCCCAGTTCAGGCCGATGCGCCATCCTTGCCCAGCGCGCGGCGGCAAGCCAGGGCATCACCGTCAGCCCGTCGATGAAGAAGAACCACGCCAGAAAGGTGAACGGATCCGCCGTGGCCCTTATGCCATAGGCGTCATAGGTGGTGTAAAGGGCGACGAACCCGCCGGTCAGCACGGCCAGCATCAGCGCGGGTTTCAACGTCTCGCGGTCAAGCTGCCAGTGGATCAGGTTATAGGCCGCCAGTCCGAAGATCCCCGCCAGCAGCACCGCCACCCCCAGCCATTGCACCGGCGTGAACACCTCGCCGAACAGCAGATAGGCCCCGATCACCGTGAACAGCGGCCCGGTCCCGCGCACCACCGGGTAGACCACCGTGTAGGCGCCGCGCGCATAGGCATGGCCCTGCGCGATCTTGTAGCCCAGATGGATCACGAAGACCCAGGCAAAGATCGGCCACATATGCGGCTCGGGCCATGGAACCACGAACAGCGCCAGCGGCGCGGCCATCGCACCATAGGAAAAGTCGATGGCCCCGCGCGACAGCCAGGGATCGTGCCGCCCCTTCTGCAACGCACCAAAGACCGCATGCAGGACCGCCGCCATCAGCGCCAGCATCACCGCGACCCGATGCCCGGTCGCGGTTCCCTCGATCGAGATCAGCCAGTCGGTCATCGCTGGCCCTGACGGCCCCTAGGCATCCAGCCCCGCCAGCGCACGCGCGAAATCCTCGGGCTCGAAGGGGGCCAGATCGTCGATCTGCTCGCCCACCCCGATGGCATGGATCGGCAGGCCGAACTTGTCGGCCAGCGCCACCAGAACGCCGCCCTTGGCGGTGCCGTCGAGCTTGGTCATCACCAGCCCCGAGACATCCGCCAGCTTGCGGAAGATCTCGACCTGGGTGACCGCGTTCTGCCCGGTGGTCGCATCCAGCACCAGCAGCGTGTTATGCGGCGCGGTCTCGTCGCGCTTGCGGATCACGCGCACGATCTTTTCCAGCTCGGCCATCAGGTCCTGCCGGTTCTGCAACCGCCCCGCCGTGTCGATCAGCAGCAGATCCGCGCCCTCGGCCTCGGCCCGCGCCATGGCGTCGAAGGCCAGCGAGGCCGGGTCCGTGCCCTGCGCCGCGGTCATCACCGGCACCCCCGCGCGCTGGCCCCAGACCTGCAACTGCTCGACCGCGGCTGCGCGGAACGTGTCGCCCGCGGCGATGATCACCGACTTGCCGGCCGCGCGGAACTGGCTGGCCAGCTTGCCGATCGTCGTGGTCTTGCCCGAGCCGTTGACGCCGACGACCAGCACCACCTGCGGCTTCTTCGGATAAAGCGGCATCGGGCGGGCGACGGGTTCCATGATCCGGGTGATCTCGTGCGCCAGAAGCTCCTTGATCTCCTCGACCGACAGCCGCTTGCCGAACCGGCCTTCGGCCATGTTCGCCGTCACCCGCATCGCGGTGTCCACCCCCAGATCCGAGGTGATGAGCAATTCCTCCAGGCTTTCCAGCATGTCGTCATCCAGCTCGCGCCGGATCACGGTCTTCTTGCGGATCGTGCGGCCAAGGACGCGGCCGAAGAAACCGCGGCGCGGCGCCTCCTCCTCTTCCTCGACCTCCTCGACGACCCCGCCCCGTTCCAGCGCCTCCAGCGCCGAGACGCCGCGCTCATAGGGCATCTCGACCGGGGCTTCGGGCGGCGGCATTTCCTGCGGCGTCCAGTCGGGCTGTTCGGCGGGCAGGTCGGGCAACTCGACAGGCGGGGGCGCAGGCGCCTCGGGCTCTGCGGGCGGCAGCTCGACCGGCGCGGGTTCGGGTTCCGGCTCGGGTTCCGGCGGCAAGTCGGGTTCCGGTTCCGGTTGAGGCTCTGGTTCGGGCTCTGGCGCAGGTTGAGGCTCTGGCTCCGGCTCGGGTTCCGGAATGGCCTGCGTCACAGGCTCTGGTTCTGGCTCGGGCTCAGGCTCGACGACCGGTTCGCAGATCTCGGGCTCGCCCGGTTCAGCCAAGACTGGAGCTTCGGGCGACAGGTCCACAAGCTCGGGTTCAGGCTCTGGCTCTGGCTCCGGAACGGCCTGCGCCAACGGCTCTGCCTCTGGTTCCGGCTCGGGCCCCGCCGCCGGTTCCTGGGCCTCGGGCTCTGTCGGTTCTGTTGCGGCCGCGATGTCAAGCGGCTCCGGTTCAGGCTCAGCCTCCGGCTCAGGTTCAGGTTCAGGTTCGACCGACAAAACGGCCTGCGTCAGAGGCTCCGCTTCTGCTTCGGGCTCGGGCTCAGGTTCGGGCTGCGCAACGATCTCTGGTTCGGCCTCGACCTCCGCTTCGGCAATCTCGTCGGCGGCCGTCCCGGGTTCGGGTTCGGACGGACCCGATTCGGCCGCAGGTTCCACGGCTTGCGCCGGAGGTTCGGCCGGGGCGGGCGCTGCGGGCCAGGCGGGGGCGGGCGCCCAGCCCGTGGCTGGTTGTTCGGGGGCGGGCGGCCAGGCGGGCGCGGGTTCCCAGCCAGTCGCGGGTTCGGGCGCTGCGGGCAAGGCAGGCGCCGGTTCCCAACCGGTGGCTGGCGGGGGCGGAACCGAGGACTCGGGTTCGACCACGGGTTCCGGCGCGACAACGGGTTCGGGCGCAACCTCTGGCTCAGGTTCCGCCTCGGCAACGATTTCCTGCTCGCCTGAATCGGGCTCCGCGGCCTCCGGTTCCGGCAATTCCGCGCTGGGCTCGGGTTCGGCGGGAACCTCGAACGGCGCAGGCGGTTCGGCTGGTGATGGCCCGTCCTGATCGGAAACGGCAATCGGCGCTTCTGCGGCATGCGCCTGCGCCTCGGGCTCTTGCGGCGCGGCAACCGGCTCCACCGGCACCGGCCCCGGAGCAACCGCGAACTCTGCGCCCAGCACCAGGGGCGCGGGGGCGGGCTCTGCCGGGCGATCCGGTTCGGGGGGCGGCTCGGCCTCGGCCGGGCTTTCGGGCAGATCGGGGCCGGGCTCCTCGACCTCGATCACCTCTTCCTTGCCGCCGTCGCGCACGATGGCCTCAAGCCCTTCCTCGATCTTCGAGGACGAGCCCCGGAGCTTGTCCCTGAGCTTCTTGAAGAACGCCATCTTGCCTCCTGCGGGTCTTGCCGCCGAACTCGCATGACCTAAGCGCAAACGGCGCCCATGGGAAGAGGGCCACCCCCGGCCGCTGCGCGCCCCATCCTGCCCCGGACACCGCTGGGCCGCGATGCCGCCTGCCGCCGCACCCCGGGGCTACTGGCCATTCCCCCCCCGCTCTGGCAAACTGCGGCCTGATGTTCGAAAAGGAAACGGAATGCGCCCCCTTTTGACTGCCCTGCCCCTGATCGCTGCCCTGGCAGCCCCCGTCCAGGCGGCAGAGCCCCAGTTGATGAGCGGCGACGAGTTCGAGCGCTATGCGACGGGCAAGACATTGTTCTATGCGTCCCGCGGGATTGCCTATGGGGCTGAACAATATCTCAGCGGGCGGCGGGTGATCTGGACCTTCCTTGACGGGGAATGCACCGAAGGGGTGTGGTACGAGTCGAACGGCCAGATCTGCTTTGCCTATGAACACCGCCCCGACGACCCGCAATGCTGGAGCTTCTACCGCTCGGCGACGGGCCTGATGGCGCGGTTCGAGAATGACCCCACCCAGACAGAACTGATCGAGGTGGAGCAAAGCCGCGAGCCGCTGATGTGCACCGGCCCCGAGGTCGGCGTCTGAGGCAACGGGCCTAGAACAGCGAGCCCTGATCCGGCGGATCGCCTGCCTTGCGGGGGCGTCTGGCGGGTTTCTCGGCGGCGGCGCCCATGGCAAGTGTGCCGTCCTGAAACTCGATCTCCAGCGCCCCGGCGGCTTCGGCGGCGGCTTTGGTGGTCACGACCCGGCCATCGCCGCGCACGACCGCAAAGCCCCGGCGCAGCGTTTCCTGATAGCCCAGCCCCTGGCGCATGCGGTCCAGCGCCTCCAGCCGGGTGCGGCGGCGTTCGAGTCCCGCGACAAGGGCTGCGGCCAGCCGCCGGTCGAGCGCGGCAAGCGCCGTCTGCCGCGCCGCGATCTGGCGCCCCACGGCCTCGGGCCGCAGCCGCGCGCTGCGGGCGTCGAGTTGCTGGCGGCGCAGGGCGATCAGCCGTTCGAGCGCGGGCGCCACCCGTCCCGCGCGATCCGTGAGCCGCCAGGCCTCCTGCGCGATGCGCCGCCGCAGCGACGCGGGGCGCAGGGCCGCGGCAGCCTCGGACAGGCGCAGCCGCTCGCGGCTGACGCGGGCGCGGATCGCCATGGGCAGCCGGTCCGACGCGCGGTCCAGCCGCTGCGCCGCCGCCTGCACCAGCGTTTCGGGCCGGGGCAGCGCGCGGGCCAGATCGGTCAGCCGCTGGCGGCGCTGGCCCAGCGCCCGGGCAATCGCCATCGAGCGGCGCGCCTCCAGCCCGTCCAGCCCGGCCAGCAGGTCCAGCCGCACCGGCACCGCCATTTCGGCGGCGGCCGTGGGCGTGGGCGCGCGGCGGTCGGCGGCAAGGTCGATCAACGTTGTATCGGTTTCGTGCCCCACCGCCGAGATCAGCGGAATCGCCGACGTGGCCGCGGCGCGCACCACGATTTCCTCGTTGAAACCCCACAGATCCTCCAGGCTGCCGCCACCGCGCGCCACGATCAGCAGATCGGGCCGCGGGATCGGCCCGCCCGGGGCCAAGGCATTGAAGCCGCGGATCGCGCGCGCCACTTCGGGCGCACAGGCCGCCCCCTGCACCGCCACCGGCCAGATCAGCACGGGGCGGGGAAAGCGGTCGCGCAAACGGTGCAGGATGTCGCGGATCACCGCCCCCGAGGGCGAGGTCACCACCCCGATCACCTGCGGCAGATAGGGCAGCGGACGCTTGCGGTCGGCGGCGAACAGACCTTCGGCGGCCAGCGCGGCCTTGCGCTTTTCCAGCATCGCCATCAGCGCGCCCAGCCCGGCGGGCTGGATGTCGTCGATCACCATCTGATAGCGCGACTGCCCGCCAAAGGTGGTCAGCCGCCCCGTCGCGATCACCTCCATCCCCTCTTCGGGCTGGGTCGCCAGACGGGCGGCCGCGCCCTTCCAGATCACCGAAGCCAGCACGTTCCGGTCATCCTTGAGGTCGAGATAGACATGGCCCGAGCGCGGGCGGCTGACGCGCCCGACCTCGCCGCGCACGCGGATATGGGAAAACGCGCCCTCGACGGTGCGTTTCACCGCGCCCGAGATTTCGGAAACGGTGAATTCCGGGGCATTGCCGCCCGGCCCCTCGTCCTCGATCAGATCGGACATCACCCGCGCACCCCCAGATCCTTGCGTGCCGCCGCGATCACCTCGACCAGCGCATCATTGGTGACCGTCGCGCGCTCGATCAGCCGTTCCATGCCGCTTTCCTTGCCGCGCGCAAGATCCATTCCGCGGAAATAGCGCCGGATCGCGTCCTGGCTGTCGGGCGACATCAGCAACAGCCCCTCATTGGCAAGCCGACGCAGGTGCTGGCGCGCTTCCTCGTGGTCCCAGGCGGCGCGGTCCGCCGCATCCCCGTCCTGCGCCCGGCCGTCGGTCTCGTCCTGCAAGGCGGCATCCTCGAACTGCTTGAGCTGGCCCAGCACCGCGACAACCTCCTGGTAGAAGGCCGCCTTCTTCTCCCACCAGTGCCGGCTGCGCAAGCGGCGCAGCGCCACAAGGCCGGGCAGCCAGATGCCCAGCCCGATCGCCGCCAGCGCCACGACCAGATCGCGCAGCATGGCCGGTGCGAAAAGCTCTGCCCATGTCATCCGTCGCTGCGCCTCCGCCCGGGAATCCGAGTTGCCTCTGCCTCGGCGCGAGCCTAGAACGCCCGGGGTCGAAGGCCAAGCGGAGAGCCCCATGAACATCCTGATCCTCGGCGGCGGCGGGCGCGAACATGCGCTGGCCTGGGCGATCCTGCAAAACCCGAAATGCGACCGGCTGATCGTGGCGCCAGGCAATGCCGGGATCGCCGAACTGGCGGAATGCGCGGCGCTCGACATCGAGGATGGCGGCGCGGTCGCGGTCTTCGCCGAGGAAAACGCCGTCGATTTCGTGGTGATCGGCCCCGAGGCGCCGCTGGCCGCAGGGGTGGCCGACCGGTTGGCGGCGGCGGGCATCCTGTGCTTCGGCCCCTCACAGGCCGCCGCAGCGCTGGAAAGTTCCAAGGCGTTCACCAAGGCCATCTGCGACGCCTGCGGCGCCCCCACGGCGGCCTATGGCCATTTCACCGATGCCGATGCGGCCAGGACCTATGTGCGGGCGCAGGGCGCCCCCATCGTGGTCAAGGCCGACGGGCTGGCGGCGGGCAAGGGCGTGATCGTGGCCGGAACCGTCGAGGAGGCGCTTGCCGCCATCGACGAGATGTTCGGCGGCAGCTTCGGCGGTGCGGGCGCCGAGGTGGTGATCGAGGAATTCATGGAGGGCGAGGAAGCCTCGTTCTTCGTGCTCTGCGATGGCGAGACCGTGCTGCCGATCGGCACCGCGCAGGACCACAAGCGCGTGGGCGACGGCGATACCGGCCCCAACACGGGCGGGATGGGCGCCTATTCCCCCGCCCCGGTGATGACAGATGCCGTCTGCACCCGCGCGCTGGACGAGATCGTGAAACCCACGATTGCCGAAATGGCGCGGCGCGGAACGCCCTATCGCGGCGTGCTGTATGCCGGGCTGATGATCAAGGACGGGGTGCCGCGGCTGGTGGAATACAATGTCCGCTTCGGCGATCCGGAATGTCAGGTGCTGATGATGCGGCTGGGTGGGCAGGTGCTGGATCTGCTGCTGGCCTGTGCCGAGGGGCGGCTGGCCGAGGCGCGGGTGAACTGGGCCGACGATCACGCGATGACGGTGGTTATGGCCGCCCGGGGCTATCCGGGGGCGTATGAAAAGGGCTCGGCCATTCGCGGGCTCGATGGCCTGCCCGAAGACAGCGCGCATATGGTGTTCCATGCAGGGACCGCGCGGCGCGACGGGCAGGTGGTGGCCACGGGCGGGCGGGTGCTGAACGTCACCGCGCGGGGGGCAAGCCTGGCCGAGGCACGGCAGCGCGCCTATGGCATGGTCGACCGGATCGACTGGCCCGAGGGGTTCTTTCGCCGCGATATCGGCTGGCGGGCGCTATAGTCCGGCTTGCATCCGGGCTGTCCGAACCGGGGATTGCGGTGACGCCGGACAAGAGCGCGTCTTGACCGGCGTGCAGGTCCACCCGCAAACGGCTATGATCAACGCGACCAGTCAGCCGGGATGCCCATGATCCATGTCACCACCACCTGCCCCGATCTCGACACCGCCCGCGCCATCGCGCAGGCGGCGCTGGCCGAACGGCTGGCGGCCTGTGCGAACATCACCCCGGGCGTTCTGAGCCTGTTTCACTGGCAGGGCGAAATGTCCGAGGAGGAGGAGGTGCAGATCACCTTCAAGACGACCGAGGCCGCCCGCGCCGATCTGGTCACGCTGATCGAGGTCGAACACCCCTACGAGCTGCCCGTCATCACCTGGGAAACCGTCGCCAGCACGCAGGAAGCCGAGGATTGGCTGGCCTGGGAAACGCGCCGGGGCTGACAGCTTGTCGCACCCCGACGGAACCGAAAGGGCGGTCCGTATGACGCCTCGATACTCCCACACGGATCGAGGTTTCCGCAATGTCCGCCCAGTCTACCCTTCGCAAATTCGCCACGCCGCTGACCATCGGGGCCTCGCTGCTCCTTGGCGTGACAGGTATCCTTTTGTTCTTTCACGCCAATACGGGGCTGAACAAGCTGGCCCACGAATGGGTGGGGCTGGCTTTCGTGGCCATCGTGGCGCTGCATGTGGCGGTGAACTGGCGGCCCTTTCTCGGCCATCTGAAGCGCCCGACGGGGCAGGCCGCGACGGCGCTGTTCGCGGTGCTGCTGGCGCTGACCTTCCTGCCGTTGGGGGGCGCGCAGGGCCAGGGCGGGCGGCCCGATTTCGCGCTGCTGAACCGGGTTGCGGCCGCGCCGCTCGACACGCTGGCGGTGGTGCTGAACGAAAGCCCCGAGGCACTGGCCGAACGGCTGCGCGATGCGGGCTATGCGGGCGCGGATTACGACGCCTCGATCGCGGCGCTGGCGGGCGGCGACCGGCCGGCGCAAATGGAACTGATCAAGGTCATCCTTGCCACGCCGCGCGGCTGAACGCCCCCCAGAATGCACAAGGCCCCGTCCGGTTGGCGGGGCCTTGTAGCGTTCCGGGGTCAGGCGCGGGGTTTCAGCGCCTCGAGCCGGGACTTGAGCGGGCACCAGTCCGGCACGGCCTCGGCCCCCGCACCCTGCCGGGCGAGCCAGGGCATGCAGCGTTCGGTCCGGTCGCAATGGCAGCAAGTCGCGACCATCCCGGCAAACTCGCCCCGGGCCAGCCGCCCGGCCTGAAGCGCGCCGTTGACATTGACGCCGATGGTCCGCGCCATACCCTGCGTCAGCCAGAAATGCTTTGACAGCCTGCCCCGCTCTTCCATCGCGCCTCAGGCAGACACCAGCCGTGTCCGCATCGCCTCCAGCAGATCCTTGTTGCGGCAATAGTCCGGCGTTTCCTCGGTGCCCTCCGCGTGCTCGCCCAGCCAGCCCTTGCAATGGGCCGGGTCGGTGCAGCCCAGACAGCGGGACACGGTCGATTGCATGTCCTCGGGCGTCCAGTTGCCGGCCATCATCTCTTCGGTCAGATCGAGGCCCAGCGCCTCGGCCATCTTTTCCACCAATGCGGCATGTTCGCCGTATTTCGTCTGGCCAGACATCCGCGATCTCCCGTTGGCTCTTGACTTCGCCACTAAAGCGAAAGGCGCAGGCGGGCGCCTTGATGCGTGTCAAGTCGGCCGGACCCGCCGCAATCGCTTCACAAGGCGCGCGGCGGCGGCTAGCCTGAGCCCATGTTCACCATCGAGCACGATTTCGACGCCACCGTGATCACCCTTGTCGACGAGGGGCGGCAGGGCTTGCAGGAGGATGTGACGATCACCGCCTTCGAGGATTGCGTGACCATCGAACAGCTTGATGCGCGCACGGGCGAGGTGCAGAAGATCACGCTGTCGCTGGGCCAGGTGCACGAACTGGGCGCCGCGCTGGACCTGCCCGAAGGGATCTACCGCATCGGTCCCGAGCGCGACTGACAACCCTCAGCCCAGCACCCGGATCAGCTTGTCCCGCGCGGTGTGGCCGCGGATGATCTCGAGCCGCGATTTCGGCACGCCCAGCGCCTTGGACAACAGCTTGATGACCGCTGCATTCGCCTTGCCGTCCTCGGGGACGCAGGTGACATAGACGCGCAACAGGCCGTCCTCGGCCACGATGCGGTCGCGCGACGCCTTGGGGGTTACGCGCAGGGCGATCTCGGTTCCGGGGGTCGCAAGATGGGCAAGGTCCATCCCCCTTGCTTGCCACAGGCGCGCGGCGCGTCAAGCCGGGCTTGCGCCGCGCGCCGCGATATCCGACATCAGGGGCGACAAGATGGAGACGCGCATGCCCGCCCCCCGCCCCGAGGTGATGGACTTCCTGCTGACCCGCCGCTCGCGCCCCGCCAAGACCCTGTGCGCGCCTGCGCCCGACCGTGGCCAACTGGGGCCGATCCTGACCGCGGCGCTGCGCAGCCCCGATCACGGCAAGCTGGAACCCTGGCGGCTGATCGTGCTGGAGGCACCCGCCTTGCGCCGACTCGCGGGGCTGGTGCGCGCCCGCGGCACAGAGCTGGGCCATGCGGCCGAGGCGATCGACAAGGCGGCCGCCGCCTATGAGACAAGCCCGCTGGCGGTTGCCGTGATCTCGTCGCCGAAGCCGTCGGACAAGATCCCCGAGATCGAACAGGTCTATTCGGCGGGCGCGGTCTGCCTTGCGCTGCTGAACGCGGCGCATGCCTCGGGCTGGGGGGCGAACTGGCTGTCGGGCTGGCCCGCCCATGACCGCGGCTTTGTCGAGGCCGGGCTGGGGCTTGCACCGCAGGAACGGGTCGCGGGCCTGATCCATATCGGCACCGAGACCGCCGCCCCGCCCGACCGCCCCCGCCCCGATCTGGACGCGATCACGCGATGGGTGTCGGAATGATCTTCTCGGCCTTTCTCAAGGCACTGGGCCAGCTTGGCGACCGCACCTTCCGCAAGGTGCTGCTGCTGGGAATCGGGCTGTCGGTGGGGCTGCTGGCCGCGATCTATGCGGTGGTCTTCCTGCTGATCGGCTGGCTGGTGCCCGACAGCATCACCCTGCCCTGGATCGGCACGGTGGCCTGGGTGGACAATCTGCTGTCGGGGGCCTCGCTGATCCTGATGATCGTGCTGTCGGTGTTCCTGATGGTGCCCGTGGCCTCGGCCTTCATCGGCATTTTCCTCGATGACGTGGCCGAGGCGGTCGAGGCGCGGCATTACCCGTCGCTGCCGCCGGTCAAGCCCGTGCCCGTGCTGGACCAGATCCGCGATTCGCTGGGCTTTCTGGCGGTCGTGGTGGGGGTGAACCTTGTGGCGCTGGTGGCCTATTTCTTCGTCGGTCCGCTGGCGCCCCTGCTGTTCTGGACGGTGAACGGGTTCCTGCTGGGGCGGGAGTATTTCCAGATGGCGGCCATGCGGCGGCTGGGGCGCAAGGGGGCGAAGGCGCTGCGCCGCCGCCATGCGGGCATGATCTTCGTGGCCGGTGTCCTGATGGCGGTGCCGCTGTCGGTGCCCGTGGTGAACCTGTTGATCCCGATCCTGGGCGCTGCGGTCTTCACCCATATGGTGAACCGCTTGCAGGCGGGCTGAGCGGGGCGGCCGGGCACCGCCCCCGCAACCGGTCGGTCAGACCTGTTCCAGTTCGACCAGGCAGCCGTTGAAATCCTTGGGGTGCAGGAACAGCACCGGCTTGCCATGCGCGCCGATCTTGGGCTCGCCAGTGCCCAGCACCCGCGCGCCTTGCGCCTTGAGCCGGTCGCGGGCGGCCAGGATATCCTCGACCTCGTAGCAGATATGGTGAATCCCGCCCGCGGGGTTCTTTTCCAGGAACCCCTTGATCGGGCTGTTCTCGCCCAGCGGATAAAGCAGTTCGATCTTGGTGTTCGGCAGTTCGATGAACACCACGGTCACCCCATGGTCGGGCTCGTCCTGCGGCGCGCCGACCTTGGCGCCCAGCGTGTCGGCATATTGCGCGGCCGCAGCGGCAAGATCCGGAACGGCGATGGCGACATGGTTCAGACGTCCGATCATGGGCTTTCTCCTCGGGCTTGGTCGTGGGGGTTATCCGTCACGCCGCGCCGCGGCGCAAGCCCTCAGGCCAGCGCCGGATCGCGCGCCGCAAGGATGGGCCGGGTCAGGTCCGACAGCCGCAGCCGCTGCCGCCCGTCCGCGTCGAAATTGGCGGGCTCAAGCCAGGCCGCATAGGCCGCCTTCAGCGCCGGCCATTCGCTGTCGATGGCGGCGAACCAGGCGGTGTCGCGGTTACGGCCCTTGACCACGGTGGCCTGCCGAAAGATGCCCTCGTAACTCAGCCCCAGCCGTTCCGCCGCCCGGCGCGAGGCAAGGTTCAGCGCGTTGCACTTCCATTCCACGCGCCGATAGCCCGCCCCAAAGGCCCAGCCGATCATCAGCGTCATCGCCTCGGTCGCCGCGGGCCTGCGCTGCATCCCCGCCGACAGCGCAATATGCCCGATCTCGATCGAGCCCGCCTCGGGCGCGATGCGCAGATAGCTCATCGCGCCACCTGCACGCCCTGATCGGGCATCGCGGACGGCGAAGAACAGCGGATCATCGGTCGTCGCGGCGCTTTCGGCCCAGTGGCGATAGGCGTCTTCGGAGGCGAACGGCCCATAGGGCAGGTAGGTCCACATCGCGGGATCGGCCAGGTTCGCGGCGTGCAACTCGGCGCAATGCCGGTCGGGGTCCAGCGGTTCCAGCACCGCATGGCGCCCCGCCATCGCCTGCCGCGCGGGCCGGGGCGGGGGCGTCCAGCCCGCGACCTCTGCGCCCAGGGGTAACGCCGCATCCATACCCGCCCTCCGAACTGTCGTCGCCATTCCTGCCGGTTCCGGGGCCGCCTGCAAGCCCCATCTGCCCGGATCCTGCGCGGCCCGGGTCCAATTCGCGCCCGAATCCCCGGGCAACGTCGGCCCTACCAAGAAGGAGCGCCGCCATGTTCGTCGACCGCGTCAAGACCCTGTTCGACCGTGCCGTGTTCTGGGGCGGCGCCAGTTCGCTCACGCTTGCGCTTCTGGGAACGGTCTGGCCCGCCTGATCCCGGCCGCGCGCACGGAAAGGGTTTGTCAATCCGGATATGTTCCCTTATTGTTCCAGTTGGAGCATCGGGGGAAATCCGCCAATATGTTGGATATGACAATCTCTCCGGCACAAGACCTGCAACGATTTCTGGGCGGCGGCCGGTTCGGCACCGTGCTGGCGGACCCGCCCTGGCGATTCGTCAACCGCACCGGCAAGGTCGCGCCGGAACATCGCCGCCTGTCGCGCTATCCCACGCTAGAGGTTGACGAGATCTGTGCCCTGCCCGTGGCCGAGCATCTGGCCGAGCGGGCGCATTGCTACCTGTGGGTGCCGAACGCGCTGTTGCCGCAGGGGTTGCAGGTGCTCTCGGCCTGGGGGTTCGAATACAAGTCGAACATCGTCTGGCACAAGGTCCGCAAGGATGGCGGCTCGGACGGGCGCGGCGTGGGATTCTATTTCCGCAACGTGACCGAGATCCTTCTGTTCGGCACGCGGGGGCGCAATGCGCGAACGCTGGATGCAGGGCGGCGGCAGGTCAACATGCTGCAAACCCGCAAGCGTGAACATTCCCGCAAGCCGGACGAGCAATACGACCTGATCGAAAGCTGTTCCTGGGGCCCCTATCTGGAACTGTTCGGCCGCGGTGTCCGGCAGGGATGGACGGTCTGGGGCAATCAGGCGGACGAGGATTATCGCCCCGACTGGGCCACCTACGCCTATAATTCCTCGCTGGCGGCCGAATAGGGCACGACCGCCGTCAGCGGCAGCCCGATCAGCAGGAGCGGGCACGGGTTCCCCACCCCGCGCGCAACGCGGTCGGCCAGTTTCGACCAATGCGTGGTCGCCACGCCGAACTTGTCGGCCACGAACTGACGGGCAAAGGCCGACGCAAAGTCCATCCCCGCATCGACCGCGCGGGCGACCGCCGCGCGCTGGCGCGCGGTCCGGTCCTTCATGCCCATCGCGACCAGCGGCGCCTCTCCGTCGATGCCCGCGCCGCGCAGAACCCCCTCGACCAGCCCGGGCAGCCCCGCCTGAAGCGCCGCGCCGCGGGTGACGATGATGCCTGCGCTGATGATCGACTGCGCATGCAGCCGCTGGAAATTCTCAAGGTCGCGGTCAAAGAACGGATCCTTGTTGTTCCATTCGATTTCCAGCGCCAGCGTGCCCGCCGCGCCGCGCCTGATATGGTCGATCTCGTGGCTGGTGCCGTCGCCCAGCGCCACGCCGTCAACCGTGGTCTCGATGCGGAAATTGTGCTTGCGCCAGCCCAGCGCCGCCAGTTCACGGCGCAGCCGCTGGGTCGAGCGTGCCTCGCCCCCGCCCGAGGCGATAAGCTCGCCCGCCGGGATCGACACGGCCAGAAGCGCGTCGATCAGTTCCGCCGTCTCGGCCGGGAAATCGACGCCGAGGATGGCTTCGGCGTGGTTCTTCACCATCACGTCGAAGCCCGCCTGCCTCAGGCGTGCGAACATCGCCTCATTCCTCGGGCGGCAAGACCCTGAGCCTGAGTTCGCGCAACTGCTCGTTCGTGGGCAGCGTGGGCGCCCCCATCATCAGGTCTTCGGCGCGCTGGTTCATCGGGAACATGATGACCTCGCGGATGTTCTGCTCGTCCGCCAGCAGCATCACGATCCGGTCGATCCCCGCGGCACAGCCCCCGTGCGGCGGCGGACCGAAGCGGAAGGCGTTGACAAGGCTGGGGAAGCGGCTGCGCACCTCGTCCTCGGCATAGCCCGCAAGCGCGAAAGCCTTGAACATCACGTCGAGGCGGTGGTTGCGGATCGCGCCCGAGATCAGTTCATAGCCGTTGCAGGCCAGATCGTACTGATAGCCCAGCACGTCCAGCGGATCGCCCTCCAGCGCCGCCATGCCGCCCTGCGGCATCGAGAACGGGTTGTGGCTGAAGTCGATGGCGCCGGTTTCCGGGTCCTTCTCGTACATCGGGAAATCGACGATCCAGGCAAAGGCGAAGCGGTCCTTCTCGGTCAGGCCCAGTTCCTCGCCGATCACGTTGCGCGCGCGGCCCGCTACCGCCTCGAAGGCCGCGGGCTTGCCGCCGAGGAAGAAGGCGGCGTCGCCCTTGCCAAGGCCAAGCTGGAGGCGGATCGCCTCGGTCCGTTCGGGGCCGATGTTTTTCGCCAGGGGGCCGGCGGCCTCAATCTCGCCAAAGTATGCGTTGGTTAGGAAGTGAACTCTATCAAGATCACCTTGATCCAGAGCTTCAAGAATCTTGAGCTTTCCTTCAGCAGCTGCACCTTCAAGTTCTCGATTTTTGAATTTGTCGTAGTCCTCTGCCCCCACCAAAGCACGCACTACCAAGTTCTCAGTGTCTCCGTCACCGCGCTCACGCCAGAAGATGTAGCCCATCCCCGGCAGCCCTTCCTTCTGGGCAAAGGCGTTCATCCGGTCGCAGAACTTGCGGCTGCCGCCGCCGGGCGCGGGGATCGCGCGGATCTCGGTGCCGTCCTGCTCCAGCAGCTTGGCGAAGATGGCAAAGCCCGAGCCGCGGAAATGCTCGGACACGTCCTGCATCCTGATCGGGTTGCGCAGGTCGGGCTTGTCGGTGCCGTACCATTTCGCGGCGTCGGCATAAGAGATTTGCGGCCAGTCCTGATCGACCCGGCGGCCATTGCCGAATTCCTCGAAGATGCCCGCGATCACCGGCTGGACGGTGTCGAACACGTCCTGCTGGGTGGCAAAGCTCATCTCCATGTCGAGCTGGTAGAAATCGGTGGGGCTGCGGTCGGCGCGCGGGTCTTCGTCACGGAAGCACGGCGCGATCTGGAAATAGCGGTCGAAGCCCGAGACCATGATGAGCTGCTTGAAGATCTGCGGCGCCTGCGGCAGCGCATAGAACCTGCCGGGATGCAGCCGCGAGGGCACGAGGAAGTCGCGCGCCCCCTCGGGCGAACTGGCGGTGATGATCGGGGTCTGGAATTCGCGAAAGCCCTTGTCCCACATCCGCCGCCGGATGCTGGCCACCACGTCCGAGCGCAGCTTCATGTTGGCCTGCATGCTGTCGCGGCGCAGGTCGAGGTAACGGTAGCGCAGGCGCGTTTCCTCGGGGTAGTCCTGATCGCCGAAGACCATCAGCGGCAGCTCCTCGGCTTGGCCCAGCACCTCGACCTCGCGGATGAAGACCTCGATCTCGCCGGTGGGCAGTTTCGGGTTCACCAGGCTTTCATCGCGCGCCTTCACCACCCCGTCGACGCGGATGCACCATTCGCTGCGCACCTTTTCCACCGCGGCAAAGGCAGGGCTGTCGCTGTCGGCCAGCACCTGCGTCACGCCGTAATGGTCGCGCAGGTCGATGAACAGCACGCCGCCATGGTCGCGCACGCGATGCACCCAGCCCGACAGGCGCACGGTTTCGCCGACATTGGCCTTGGTCAGGCCGGCGCAGGTATGGCTGCGGAACGGGTGCATGGGGCGATCCTTCGGGTATGGGACAGGTCCGCGCCGATACACCCCCGATGGGGGCCGAAGTCAAGGGGAGGCAGGGCCCTCAGCCGCGGGTGATCTCGAACCGGCAGAGCGATGCGCCGGTCGCGGCACAGGCGGTTTCACGGGTGCGCAGGCGCTTGTCCACCAATGTCTGGAACAGGCGGTCGAACACCGCCTCGTGCCAGCCGCAGATCGGGTGGGGCGCATGTTCGCCCCGGATCAGCGGGTTGTCGGTCAGTTCGAAGACCAGAGGCCGGGTCGAGACGACGCGGAACGCGCCCGAACCGGCAAAGGTCCAGCTATGCTTGGCAATCGCCTTGGCCAGCACCGGCGCGGCCAGCGCGGGCGGCAGCGCCTTGAGCAGCCTTTGCGCAAGCGGCGGGATGCGGTGTGCAAGGATGTAATCCCCGGTCCGCGCACCCGCCTCCCGCAGGAGGTCGGGCGCGCGGCCGGGCAGGCGGCGGCGCAACGCGCGATGCATGGCGGCGGCCGGTCCCTCGTCCATGAGGCCGGTATCCGACGGGGGCGCTGAAAGGCCCGCCGCATCTAGCATCTCGTCGCGAAGCGCCGCACCGCCCGCCGCCTCCAGCACAGGGAGAAGCTGGAGCACGGCATTCGGTCCGATCCGGCCGGAACCGTGGCCGGACAGGGTGTCTTTCATCGTGCGTCTTCCAGTTGCTGGTCGCCGCCGCCGCAGACCCTGACATCGGCGGCAGATGCGCCGCCTTCGGTCGGCATCTTGAAGCTGTTGTCCTTGGACTGCCGCTTGGCCGCGGCCTGCGCGGCCTTGTCGGCGTTCGACACCCAGTCGTCGATCTGGGCCTGGGCGGGACGCCGATCCATGTCGAACTCGAACTTGACCTTGTCCTTGGATTGCGGACCCCAGTAGTTGTTCTTGCCCAGATCGTAGAAGGTCCGCCCCACACCCGCCTTGAGGAACGCCTTGAGGCAGCCCAGCAGATAGCGGCGGCGGAACCCGGTGCCGCGCCAGGGGTAATGGAACAGCGCCTTGCGCATGTAGAACCGGCGATAGTTGTTCATCACCCGGTCCAGGAGTTCCGCACGATCCATCGCCGCAGGCTTCATGATCGGGTTCACGAAGTTGTAGCGGCTGTAGTCGAACACCTCGACCTTGTTGTGCAGTTCCTGGAACAGCGGCGTGAACGGCCAGGGCGTGTACATCGCCCAGTTGGCAAGGTCGGGTTGCCAGTCCCAGGCCATCTGGAAGGTTTCTTCCAGCGTCTCGGGGGTCTCGTTGTCGAGCCCGACGATGAACTGCGCCTCGGTCAGGATGTCGGCCTCGCGCAGAAGCTGGATCGCGCGCTTGTTGTCCTCGACCCGGGTTTCCTTGTTGAACTGGTCAAGCTTCAGCTGCGCCGCGGCCTCGGTGCCAAGGCTGATGTGCACCAGCCCCGCCTTGCGGTAGAAGGCCAGGTATTCCTCGTCGCGCAGGATGTCGGTGACGCGGGTGTTGATGCCCCATTTCACCTTGTCGGGCAGGCCGCGGTCGATCAGTTCCTGGCAGAAGGCGATGAACTTCTTGCGGTTGATCGTAGGTTCCTCGTCCGCAAGGATGAAGAATCCGACCTGGTGCTTGTTCACCAGTTCCTCGATCTCGTCGACCACCAGTTTCGGATCGCGGATGCGGTAGTCGCGCCAGAATTTCCACTGCGAGCAGAACGAGCAGGTGAACGGGCAACCGCGCGCCATGTTCGGGATCGCCACCCGGCAGTTGAGCGGGATGTAGATGTATTTCTCCCACTCCAGGATGTCCCAGTCGGGCTTGATCGCGTCGACATTCTTGATGGTGGGCGCGGCGGCGGTGGCCACGATCTCGTCACCATCGAGGAAGGCCAGACCCTTGATGTCGCGCCGGTTTTCCGGCCAGCGCTTGTCGCGGATCGCGTTCATCAGCTCGACGATGATCTCCTCGCCCTCGCCGCGAACGATCACGTCGATCCAGGGCGCCTCGGACAGGACCTGCTTGAACATGAAGGTGGCGTGGATGCCGCCCAGCACGCGCACCGCGTTCGGCACTTCTTCCCTAGCGATTTCCAGCAGCCGCTCGGCGGCATAGATCGACGGCGTGATCGAGGTCGTGGCGACGACGTCGGGCCGCAACTGCTTCAACTGCGCGCGGACCACATCCTCGGAAAGGTTGTTCGTCATCGCGTCGATGAAGACGATGTCATCGTATCCCGCCACCCGCAACGCGCCGGTCAGATAGGCCACCCAGGCCGGGGGCCAGTTGCCCGCGATCTCGGCACCGCCGGACTTGTAGTTGGGATGCAAAAAGACAATGCGCATGGATCGACTCCCCTGTTTCGCGGGACAACATGACACATCCGCTGTCAACCTGAATTGACACAAGTCAAATCGCTGTCAGGTTCGTCTGCCAGCAGGGCGGGGCGCCGGATGGCGGCGCCATCACTCTGGAAAAAATGGCATTTCCGGCTCGTCGTCGAACAGGCTCCGGCCCGCGTGGCGGCGCCGAGCCTCTGCCGCGGGGCGTTCCCGACTCGTCCTGCCCCGCGCAGGGGCGATTCCGCGGCACTGGCCCTCGCCGCGCCATGGGCATGGTCGCGGGAAAGGAGTCGTAAACCCGCACCGGACTATCCTGACGCCCCCGGCATGGGGTATTTCCAAGGATGACATTGCGCATGATCCTGACCCGTCCCATCCCGCTTCGCCTGATGATCCGGCGGGCGGCGCTCGTGGTTCTGGCGATGGGCGTTCTGGGCACCGTCCTTCTGACCGTCCTGACCATCCCGCGACTGTCGGGCGATCTGTTACCGCTCTGGCTGGCCGGACAGGCTTTTGCCGACGGCGCGCCGGGCGAGGTCTATGCCCCGGTCGAACCCGTCTTCCGGATGCTGCCCCCAGACGGCTGGGCCGAACGGGCGCGCGCGGCGGGCTATGAGGGGTTCGTCTATCCCTTCGTCTACCCGCCGCTCTGGGCCTGGGTCTTCGGGCTGATCGGGCAGGTCGCCGATTTCCAGGCGATTGCCGCGCTGGCCAGCCTCGTCAACCCGGCCCTGTTGCTGGCGACCTGCCTGCTGGCATGGCGGGCCAGCGGCAGCGCGCAGGGCGTTGTCGTTCATGTGGCGATCGCGCTGGCGCTTCTGCTGATGACGCCGGTCGGCAGGATCGCGATCATGCAGAACCAGGCTCAGATCCTTGTCGCCTTCCTGATCGTGCTGGCGCTGGAGCGGACGCGCGCGAACCGGCCGGTCAGCGCCGGGGCGGCGCTGGCCGCGTCGCTCAAGCTGTTCCCGGCGGTCTTCGCGCTGTTCTGGCTGGCCTCGGGCGAGCGGCGGGCCTTTGGCGCCTTTGCGGCCTTGGGGCTGGGGCTGGGGCTGATGTCGGTTGCGGTCGCGGGCTGGCCGCTGCATGCCGAGTTTCTGGGCCATGTCGCGTCAATAGGGCGGACCGGGTTCTTCAGTCCGCTGTCCTTCAGCCTTGATGCGGTGATGGTCAGGCAGCTGACCGATGCGCCGATCGAGGTTCTGCTGGGCCATACCACCCCGACCGCAGACCTGCCGCGCGCGATCACCGTGGCCGAAAAGGGCCCGGCGCTGGCCCTTGCCGGACAGGCAGCATTCGCGGCACTGACCGCGGGCTTCGCGCTGGCGATGGCCCGGGCCGGGCCGACGGCACGTTACGCCGCGCTCTGGCCTGCGGCACTGGCGCTGTTCCCGCTGATCGGGCCGATTGCCTGGGGCTATTATTTCATCGCGGCCACCGCATTCGCCCCCGCGATCCTGTCGCGCCAGGGCTGGCTGCGCGGCGGCGGCGTGCTGCTGGTCGTGTTCGGTCCGATGCACGCCTCGGTGCTGCCACTCATGTTCAAGCTGGGCGTCGACTTCCAGCTTCTGGGCGCGCTGCTGTTCCTGATCCTTGGCATGGCCTTCCTGTTCCCGGCCCGGGCGGGACCGGCGCCCAGCGCAAAAACCTGAGCCGCACCCTTGCGTGCCCCCGGCGCTTGTCTATAACCCCCAGCAATTTGCCAGCCCCGGGGGAAAGACCCATGCCGAAGAGAACCGATATCAAGTCCATCATGATCATCGGCGCGGGCCCCATCGTGATCGGCCAGGCCTGCGAGTTCGACTATTCCGGCGCCCAGGCCTGCAAGGCGCTGCGCGAGGAAGGATACCGGGTCATCCTGGTGAACTCGAACCCGGCCACGATCATGACCGATCCGGGTCTGGCCGACGCCACCTATATCGAGCCGATCACGCCCGAAATCGTCGCCCGTATCATCGAAAAGGAACGGCCCGACGCGCTGTTGCCCACGATGGGCGGACAGACCGGGCTGAACACCTCGCTCAAGCTCGCCGACATGGGGGTGCTGGACCGCTTCGGGGTGGAACTGATCGGCGCCAACCGGCAGGCCATCGAGATGGCCGAGGACCGCAAGCTGTTTCGCGAGGCGATGGACCGGATTGGGCTGGAAAACCCCAAGGCCACCATCGCCAACAGCATGGAGGAATGTATCGCCGCGCTCGATCATGTGGGCCTGCCCGCGATCATCCGCCCGGCCTTTACGCTTGGCGGCACGGGCGGCGGCATCGCCTATAACCGCGAGGAATTCGTGCATTACTGCAAGACCGGCCTCGACGCCTCGCCGGTCAACCAGATCCTGATCGACGAAAGCCTGCTGGGCTGGAAGGAATTCGAGATGGAGGTGGTCCGCGACAAGGCGGACAACGCCATCATCGTCTGTTCCATCGAGAACGTGGACCCGATGGGGGTGCATACGGGCGATTCCATCACCGTGGCGCCCGCGCTGACGCTGACCGACAAGGAATACCAGATCATGCGCAACGGCAGCATCGCCGTGCTGCGCGAGATCGGAGTCGAAACCGGCGGGTCGAACGTGCAATGGGCGATCAACCCCGAAGACGGGCGCATGGTGGTGATCGAGATGAACCCGCGCGTGTCGCGGTCGTCTGCGCTGGCGTCCAAGGCGACGGGGTTCCCGATTGCCAAGATCGCCGCGAAGCTCGCCGTTGGCTATACGCTGGACGAACTGGACAACGACATCACCAAGGTCACGCCCGCCAGTTTCGAGCCGACCATCGACTATGTCGTGACCAAGATCCCGCGCTTTGCCTTCGAGAAGTTTCCGGGTGCCAAGCCGGAACTGACCACCGCGATGAAATCGGTGGGCGAGGCGATGGCCATCGGGCGGACCATCCACGAATCGCTGCAAAAGGCGCTGGCCTCGCTGGAAACCGGCCTGACCGGGTTCGACGAGATCGAGATCGAGGGCGCGCCGGACCATGCGCAGGTCGTGGCCGCCCTGTCGAAGGCCACGCCCGACCGGCTGCGGGTGATCGCGCAGGCGATGCGGCACGGGCTGTCGGATGACGACATCCATGCCGCCACGAAATACGACCCCTGGTTCCTCGCCCGCATCCGCGAGATCGTCGAGACCGAGGACAAGCTGCGCAAGGACGGCCTGCCCGTCACCGAAGAGGGCCTGCGCAAGCTCAAGATGATGGGCTTCACCGATGCCCGCCTTGCCCAGCTGACCGGCCGGGACGAGGATCAGGTGCGCCGCGCCCGCCGCAATCTGGGCGTGACCGCCGTATTCAAGCGCATCGACACCTGCGCGGCCGAGTTCGAGGCGCAGACGCCCTACATGTATTCGACCTATGAAACGCCCGTTATGGGCGATGTCGAGTGCGAGGCGCGGCCCAGCACGCGCAAGAAGGTGGTGATCCTGGGCGGCGGCCCGAACCGGATCGGCCAGGGGATCGAGTTCGACTATTGCTGCTGTCATGCCTGTTTCGCGCTGACCGATGCGGGCTACGAGACCATCATGGTCAACTGCAACCCCGAGACCGTCTCGACCGATTACGACACCTCGGACCGGCTGTATTTCGAGCCGCTGACCTTCGAGCATGTGATGGAAATCCTGCGCGTCGAGCAGGAGCGCGGCACGCTGCATGGCGTGATCGTGCAGTTCGGCGGGCAGACGCCGCTGAAGCTGGCCAATGCGCTGGAGGCCGAGGGCATCCCGATCCTGGGCACCACGCCCGACGCCATCGACCTGGCCGAGGATCGCGAGCGGTTCCAGGCGCTGGTCAACCGTCTGGGGCTGAAGCAGCCGCATAACGCCATCGCCGCATCTGCCGCAGCGGCGGTCAGGGCCGCCGGGGACATCGGCTTTCCGCTGGTGATCCGCCCCTCCTACGTCCTTGGCGGTCGCGCGATGGAGATCGTGCGCGACATGGCCCATCTGGAACGCTACATCGCCGAGGCGGTGGTGGTCTCCGGCAAGTCGCCGGTGCTGCTGGACAGCTATCTGTCGGGCGCGACCGAGATCGACGTCGATGCGCTTTGCGACGGCAAGGACGTGCATGTGGCCGGCATCATGCAGCATATCGAGGAGGCGGGCGTTCATTCCGGCGACAGCGCCTGTTCGCTGCCGCCCTATTCGCTGGCGCCCGAGATCGTCGCGGAACTGAAACGCCAGACCCGCGCGCTGGCGCTGGAACTGGGTGTCGTCGGGCTGATGAACGTGCAATACGCGGTCAAGGATGGCGAGATCTACCTGATCGAGGTGAACCCCCGCGCCAGCCGCACCGTGCCCTTCGTCGCCAAGGCGGTGAATTCGCCCATCGCGTCCATTGCCGCGCGGGTCATGGCGGGCGAGAAGCTGGCCGATTTCGATCTGGTCGATCCCCAGATCGAGGGTTTCGCGGTGAAGGAGGCGGTGCTGCCCTTTGCCCGCTTCCCCGGTGTCGATACGCTGCTGGGCCCCGAAATGCGCTCGACCGGCGAGGTGATGGGCTATGACCGCACCTTCCCCCGCGCCTTCCTCAAGGCGCAGATGGGCGCGGGCACGCATCTGCCGCATGAGGGCACGGTGTTCCTGTCGATCAAGGATGCCGACAAGACGCCCGAATTGCTGGAAACCGCGCAGATCCTGACCGAACTGGGCTTTTCCATCCTTGCCACCCGCGGCACGGCGAAATTCCTGGCCGAGCACGGGATCGCGTCCGAGATCGTGAACAAGGCCTATGAGGGCGGGCGCACCATCGTCGATGTGATGAAGGACGGGCTGGTGCATCTGGTGATGAACACCACCGAAGGCGCGCAGGCGGTCGAGGACAGCCGCTCGATGCGCACCGTCGCGCTGATGGACCGCATCCCCTATTTCACCACCGCCGCGGGCAGCCATGCCGCCGCGTTGGCCATGAAATCGCGCGAAGAAGGCGAGATCGAGGTCGCAAGCCTTCAGGAATAGGCCCGCCGGCCCCCTGTACAGGCGATTGACGCCCCGCCGATAGGATGCCAGCCTCCCCGCGCAAGCATTGGGAGGATGCGGGGCGTGAGGATCGCGATCACCGGTGCCGCCGGATTTCTGGGGCAGATGCTCGTCAAGACGCTGTCGACGCGCAACACCATGGCGCTGAACGGCGAGCCGCGCCGGATCTCGGCGATCATCGCCAATGACATCGCCGCCGAGCCGCTTGACCGGCTGGCCCGGCTGCGCCGCGTCCATGCCCTGCCCGGCGCCTTGTCCGATCCCGCCACGCTGGCCCGGCTGGCCGAGGACAGTCCCGATCTGGTGATCCATCTGGCCGCCGTGGTCTCGGGCCAGGCCGAGGCCGATTTCGACCTTGGCATGGCGGTCAACCTGCACGGCACCGTCGATCTGGTGAATGCCTGCCGCGCGATGCGCCGCCCGCCGGTACTGATCTTCGCCTCGTCAGTGGCGGTCTTCTCCTGCGCGAGCAATGCCACGATCACCGAAGACACCCCGCCCGCGCCGCGATCCTCTTACGGCACGCAAAAGCTGATGGGCGAGTTGCTGGTGCGCGATGCCACCCGCCGGGGGTTCATCCATGGCCGGTCGCTGCGCTTTCCCACGATCGCGGTGCGGCCCGGGGCCCCCAACCGCGCGGCTTCGGGCTTTGCCAGCGGCATCCTGCGCGAACCGCTGGCCGGGCTGCCCGCAGACCTCCCGGTGGGGCGCGAGCTGCGGCTGCATCTTGGCTCGCCCGCACGGGCGCTAAACCATATCCTGACGGCCGCGGCGCTGGCGCAGGAGGCGCTGGGCGGAGAGCCGACGATCACCCTGCCGGGCATTTCCGTGACCGTGGACGAGATGATCGACACGCTTGCCCGGCTGGCCGGACCCGAAACCGCCGCCCTGATCCGCCCCGCCCCCGACCCCGCGACCGAAGCCATCGTCGCAAGCTGGCCCGGCGGGATCGAGACACCCCGCGCCCGCGCGCTGGGCTTTGCACCGAACGCCGATTTCGCCGAACTTCTGCGCGAACACATGGACCGCACGGGGGTAGCTGCGGCCTGAAAGACCGGAAAAACCAAGGGAGGAGACCCATGAAACACGTCCTGATCGGCAGCATCGCCGCGCTTGCGCTGACCACCGGCGCCGAGGCCCGGCAAAAGATCGTCGTCGGCCACGCGCTGTCGCCGAGTTCGCATTACGGCGTCGGCGCGCAAGCCTTCATCGACACGCTGACCGAACTTTCGGGCGGCGCCTTTACCGGCGAACAGGCGCCTGCCAGCCAGTTGGGCGGCGAGCGCGACATGATCGAGGGGTTGCAGATCGGGTCGATGGATGTCGTCATCACCTCGACCGGCCCCTTGGGCAATTTCGTGCCCGAGATCTTCGCGCTCGACCTGCCCTTCCTGTTTCGCGACTACGACCATGCCCGCAAGGTGCTGGATGGCGAGATCGGGCAGGAATTGCTGGACCGGATCGGCGAGAACAACCTTGTGGGTCTGGCCTGGACCGAAAACGGCTTTCGCCATGTGACCAATTCCCAGCGCCCGATCCGCACGCCCGAGGATCTGCAAGGGCTCAAGCTGCGCACGATGGAGAACAAGGTCCACATGGCCGCCTTTACCGGCATGGGCGCGGCGCCCACGCCGATGGCATGGCCCGAGGTGTTCGGCGCGCTGCAACAGGGCGTCGTGGACGGGCAGGAAAACCCGGTCACCGTCATCACCGCGGCCAAGTTCTGGGAGGTGCAGAAATACGTCTCGCTCACGGGGCATGTCTATTCGCCTGCCGTCGTGCTGGCCTCGCCCGCGCTTTATGACGGGCTTAGCGACGAGCAGAAGGGATGGTTCCTGGAGGCGGCAAAGGCATCAGCCGCCGCAACCCGGGCCGAGGTGAACCGGCTGGAGGAAGAAGGCGTCGCCATGCTTCTGGCAAACGGGATGGAGGTCATCACCGAGATCGACCGCGCCCCCTTTGCCGCGCTGGCCGAGCAATCCTCCTATGCCGTCTATACCGACCAGTACGGCACCGGGATGGTCGAGCGGATCAAGGCGGTCGAGTGACCCCGCACCCCACGGCCCGGCCCGGCGCAGCCCCCTGCGCCGGTGCTGCGGCAGGACCGGCACGCCCATGACCCTGTTCCTGCGGATCGAGGCGGTCACCACCCGCATCGCGCTGTGGCTTGCGATCCTGTTCCTGCTGATCGCGGCCGCACTCGCGCTCTATCAGGTGACGGCGCGCTTCGTCCTTGGCAATCCCTCGACCTGGTCCGAGGTGGTCACGCGCTCTGCGATGATCTGGTCGGTCTTTCTGGGCGTGGCACCGGCCTTTCGCGAAGGCGCGATGATCTCGGTCGGGATCGTCCAGACCGCCCTGCCCCGCCGCCTGGGCCGCGCGCTTTACCAGCTGTCGATGGTCCTGACGCTGAGCTTCTTTTCCATCCTGCTCTGGCAGGGCTGGGCCATGACCGGCCGGGTGATGCGCCAGAAGCTTGCCGCGCTGGAGATTTCCATCGCCTGGGTCTATGCCGCGTTGCCGGTCGGCTCGGCCTTCATCCTGATCGCCGTTCTGGGCTGCATGATCCGCGCCTGGCGGGGCGAGGACGACCCGCTGGAGGCCCCCCGATGAACGCGGCACTTGCGCTGTCGCTGGCGATCCTGTTCCTGCTGGGCGTGCCCATCGCGGTCGCCATCGGGCTGGCCTCGGTCATCGGGATCGAGGTGCAGGGGCGGCTGCCGCTGTTGCTGGTGGCGCAGCGGATGTTCACCGGACTCGACAGCTTTCCGCTGATGGCGATTCCGCTGTTCATCCTGGCGGGCAACCTGATGTCGGCGGGCGGCATCTCGCATCGGCTGGTGGAACTGGCGAAATCCATCGTGGGCGGCATCCAGGGCGGGCTGGCGGCGTCCTGCGTGCTGACCTGCATGCTGTTCGCCTCGGTCTCGGGCTCGTCGGTCGCGACGACCTTTGCCATCGGGGCAATCCTGATCCCGGCCATGGTGCGCCATGGCTATCCCGCCCCCATGGCCGCCTCGGTACAGGCCAGTTCCGCGGAACTGGGCGTGCTGATCCCGCCCTCGATCCCGCTGATCCTTTATGGCGTCTCGACCGATACCTCGATCGGGCAATTGTTCCTTGCCGGCATCGGCCCCGGCCTGCTGGTCGGCGGCGCGCTGATGGCGCTGGTGCTGATCCTGTGCCGGATACGCGGCATCGGGCGCGAGGATGGCGCCGACCGCCCCCGCCTTGGCCCCGCGCTCTGGGCGGCGCTGCCCGCGCTGACGGTGCCGGTGGTGATCCTTGGCGGCATCTATTCCGGCATCTTCACCCCGACCGAGGCCAGCGCCGTCGCGGTCGCGACCGCCCTGATCGTCGGCATGGGGTTTTACCGCGACCTGCGGCTGCGCGACCTGCCCGGCGTGCTGAAACGGACCGTCATCGCCACCTCGGCAATCATGCTCATCATCGCGGCGGCGGCGCTGTTCTCTTTTCTTGTCACCCGCTCGGGCCTGCCGAACGAGATCGCGGCCTGGTTCAAGGATGTCTTCGAAAGCCGCATCGCCTTTCTGCTGGCGGTGAACCTGCTGCTTCTGGTGGTGGGGATGTTCATCGAAACCTCGGCCGCGATCCTTGTGCTGGCCCCGATCCTTGCGCCCATCGCGGTGGCCTATGGGGTCGATCCGGTGCATTTCGGGCTGATCGTGGTGGTGAACCTGGCGCTGGGGATGATCACGCCGCCGCTGGGGGTGAACCTGTTCGCCGCCTGCGCGGTGGCGCGGCTGCCGGTCGAAAGGATCATTCCCCAGCTTCTGTGGTTCGTGCTGACCGTGTTCGCCGCGCTGATGGTCATCACCTATGTCCCCGCGATCACGCTCTGGCCGGTCGAGATGCTGATGCGGGGCGGCTGATGGGGCGGCTGCGGTTCTCGGCCAATCTGGGCTTCCTGTTCACCGACCCGGCCCTGCCGGATGCGATCCGCGCCGCCGCAAGGGCGGGTTTCAACGCGGTCGAGTGCCATTTCCCCTATGCGGTTCCGGTGGCCGAGGTGGCGGCCGCGCTGGCCGAAACGGGTCTGCCGATGCTCTCGCTCAACACAAGCCCCGGGGACCGCGCGCGCGGCGAATTCGGGCTGGCCGCCCTGCCCGGCCGCGAACCGCAGGCCCGGGCCGGGATCGCGCAGGCGCTGGACTATGCCGCGGCCACTGGCACGGGGGCGGTGCATGTGATGGCGGGCATCAGCCATGGCGCGGCGGGGGCAGAGGCGGCATTCCGCGCCAATCTGGCCCATGCCTGCGATCTGGCCGCGGCCCGGGGGATCACGATCCTGATCGAGCCGCTGAACCCGCGCGACGTGCCGGGCTATCATCTGGCCAGCCTCGATCACGCCCTGCGGATCGTCGCGGCGCTGGATCGGCCGAACCTGAAGATCCTGTTCGATTGCTATCACATGCAGATCACCGGCGGCGATCTGCTGACCCGGTTCCGTGCCGCGCGCGACCGCATCGGCCATATCCAGTTCGCAGGCGTGCCCGACCGGGCCGAACCCGACCGGGGCGAGGTGGATTTCCGCTGGTTGCTGTCAGAATTCGCCGCCGAGGGCTGGACCCGCCCCTTCGGCGCGGAATACCGGCCGCGGGGGGATATCGCGGCCGGTCTGGGCTGGCTGTCCGACTGGCGCGGGGGCTGAAATCAGCCCCAAGGCCCTGCGGACGGCCCGCGCGAGGCAGCGCCCCAGGGCGCGCCGCCACCTGCACGCGGCGCAGCCCCCGCCATCGCGCGCAGCGCCGCGATCCGGTTCTCGGTCGCGGGGTGGGTTGCGAACAGGTTGTCGCGCTTGTGGGCGTGCAGCGGGTTGATGATGAACATATGCGCGGTCGCGGGGTTGCGTTCGGCCGCGTCATTGTCGATCCGCGCCGCACCCACCTGAATCCGCTCCAGCGCCGAGGCAAGCCACAGGGGCTGGCCGCAGATCTCGGCCCCGGCCTTGTCGGCGGCATATTCCCGCGTCCGGCTGATCGCCATCTGCACCAGCGCCGCAGCCATCGGCGCAAGGATCATCAGCGCGATGGTCCCGATCGGCCCCAGCCGGTTGTCGCGCCCGCCGCCGAAGAACAGCGCGAAATTGGCCAGCATCGTGATCGCCCCGGCAAAGGTTGCCGTCACCGTCATGATCGCGGTGTCATGATTGCGGATATGGGCCAGCTCATGCGCGACAACGCCCGCCAGTTCCTCGCGCGAGAGCGTCTGCATCAGCCCCGTGGTCACCGCCACCGCCGCGTTCTCGGGGTTGCGGCCGGTGGCAAAGGCGTTGGGCTGGGGCGTGTCGATCAGATAGACCGCAGGCACCGGCATGTTCGCGTTGCGCGCCAGATCCGCCACCATCTGCGACAGGCCCGAGCGGTCGTTCGGGCCGACGGGCTGGGCGTTGTGCATCCGCAGCACCATCTTGTCGGAATTCCACCAGGTGAAGACGTTCATCAGCGCCGCCACCACCAGCGCGATGGTCGCCCCGCCGCTGCCGCCCAGCAGATAGCCGATGCCCATGAACAGGGCGGTCATCGCCGCCATCAGCATCGCGGTTCTGGTATAGCCCATGGATCATCCCCTCTCCTTGCACCACTTGCGCAGGATATAGGGGGCGCCCGGAGCCGCGCAACCGCGCGCCCCCGGGCTCTTGCGCCTCAGGCCGCCACGCGCCTTGCCAGCACATCGGCCATGGTCTGGCCCATGGCAGAGGGGTTCGGCGCGACCGTGATGCCGACGCCCGTCAGGATTTCGACCTTTTCCTGCGCGCTTTCCCCGAAGGCCGAGATGATCGCGCCGGCATGGCCCATCTTGCGGCCCTTGGGCGCGGACAGCCCCGCGATATAGGCGACCACGGGTTTCTTCATATGCGCCTCGACATAGGCGGCGGCCTCGGCCTCCTGCGGGCCGCCGATCTCGCCGATCAGCATCACGGCATCGGTCTCGGGATCGGCCTCGAACAGTTCGAGGATGTCCTTGAAGGACGAGCCGTTGATCGGGTCGCCGCCGATGCCCACGCTGGTCGAGACGCCGATGCCCAGCGCCTTCATCTGGCTCGCCGCCTCGTAGCCCAGCGTGCCCGAGCGGCCGACAATGCCCACCCGGCCCGGCATGTAGATATGCGGCGGCATGATCCCCATGAAACCCTTGCCGGGCGAGATCACGCCCGCGCAGTTCGGCCCGATCAGCTGCATCTTCTTCTCGCGCGGGTAGCGGCGCAGGAAGCGTTTCACCCGCATCATGTCCTGCGCGGGGATGCCGTCGGTCACGCTGACCGCGGTGCGGATACCGGCATCCGCCGCCTCCATCATCGCATCCGCGGCAAAGGGCGGCGGCACGAACAGCAACGCGGCCTCGGCCCCCGTCGCCTCGACCGCCTCGCGCACGGTGTTGAAGACGGGCCGTCCCAGCACCGTCTCGCCCCCCTTGCCGGGGGTGACGCCTGCCACGACATTGGTGCCGTATTCGATCATTTCCTGGGCATGGAACTTGCCGATGCGGCCCGACATGCCCTGCACCACTACGCGGGTCTTCTCGTCGATCAGAATGGCCATCCGGTCCTCCCTCAGGCAGCTTTTTTCGGGCGCGCGGCCACGGCCTTTTCGGCGGCCTCGGCCAGCGTCTCGGCGGTGATCAGCGGCAGGCCGGAGTCGTCGATGATCCTGCGGCCCTCGTCCACATTGGTCCCCGCCAGCCGGACCACCACGGGCAGCGTCAGCCCCTCGGCCCGGTAGGCTTCGACCACGCCCTTTGCGACCCAGTCGCAGCGGTTGATGCCCGCGAAGATGTTGACAAGGATCACGCTGACATTGGCATCCGACAGCACGGTGCGAAAGGCGGTCATCACCCGTTCGGGGCTGGCGCCACCGCCGATATCCAGGAAATTCGCAGGCTCGCCGCCCGACAGCTTGATCATGTCCATCGTCGCCATGGCCAACCCGGCGCCGTTGATGATGCAGCCGATATCGCCATCGAGCCCGACATAGGCGAGGCCATTGTCATGGGCCATCGCCTCGCGCGCATCCTCCTGGCTGGGGTCGCGCAGCGCGGCGACCTGCGGGCGGCGATAGAGCGCGTTGGTGTCGAAGCTCATCTTGGCATCCAGCGCCACCAGATCGCCCGCGCCGGTGATGACCAGCGGGTTGATCTCGACCATGGTGGCGTCAAGGTCGCGATAGGCGCGGTAGCAGGCGCGCACCGCCTTGACCATCTGGCCGATCTGATCGCCCTTCAGCCCCAGCCGGAACGCCAGTTCGCGGGCCTGATACTCGACCAGCCCATGAGCGGGATCGACCACCATGCGCACAAGGCTGTCGGGGTCTTCCTCGGCGATCTCCTCGATCTCCATGCCGCCGCTCGACGAGGCGACGAGCATGATGCGCTCGGACTTCCTGTCGAGCACGAAGCCCAGGTACAGTTCCTTGGCGATGTCGGTGGCTTCCTCGACCCAGAGCCGGTAGACGCCCTTGCCGTTCTGGTCGGTCTGCCGTGTCACCAATTGCCGACCCAGAAGGCCCTTGGCGAAGTCGTAGACCTCGCGCTCGGACTTGCAGAGCTTGACGCCGCCCGCCGCGCCACGGCCGCCCGCATGAACCTGCGCCTTGACGACCCAGGCGTTTCCGCCCAGTTCGCGCGCGCGAAAGGCCGCCTGTTCGGGGCTGTAGGCCAGCCCGCCGCGCGGCACCGGCACGCCGAAACCGGCAAGGATTTCCTTGGCCTGATATTCGTGAATGTCCATCTCTTTTCTCCCGCAAGCTGCGAACCTGCTGCCCTAGCCCCTTGCCGCGATCGCGTCGGCCACCGTGATGACGTTCATCGCCATCCGTTCCGACGCGGCGTCGATCATCTTGCCGTCCAATGCTGCGGCCCCCCGCCCCTCGGCCTCGGCCTTGCGCAATTCCTCGATGATGCGCCGGGCACGTGTCACTTCGGTTTCGGGCGGGCTGAAAACCTCGTTCGCCAGCGCGATCTGGCTGGGATGGATCGCCCATTTGCCCTCGCAACCCAGCGCTGCGGCACGCCGCGCGCCATCCTTGTAACCCTCGGGGTCCGAGAAATCGCCGAAGGGGCCATCGACCGCGCGCAGCCCATAGGCGCGGCAGGCCACCACCATCCGGGTGATCGAGGCATGCCATTGATCGCCCGGATAGTTCGGGTTCAGCCCGCCGATATTCACCGTGCGCGCCCGCATCGAGGCCGCGTAATCCGCCACCCCGAAATGCAGCGCCTCAAGCCGCCCGCCGAACCGCGCGATGTCCTCGACATTGGCCATGCCCAGCGCGGTTTCGATCAGCGCCTCAAGGCCGACGCGGGTCTGGTATCCCTTGCCCTGCTCGATCTGGTTGACCATCGCCTCGACCATGTAAAGATCCGCAGGCACGCCCACCTTGGGCACCAGCAGGGTGTGAACCTTGTCGCCCGCCTGTTCCATCACGTCGACAACGTCGCGATACATGTAATGCGTATCAAGCCCGTTGATCCGCACCGAAACCGTCTTGCCCTTGGCCGCCCAGTCGATGTCGTTCAGCGCCTGGATCGCGTTCCTGCGGGCCTGTTCCTTCTCGGGCGGCGCAACCGCATCCTCTAGGTCGAGAAAGACGTAATCGGCCGCGCTGTCGGCGGCCTTCTCGACCATGGTGGGGTTCGAGGCGGGGACCGCCAGTTCGGACCGCTGCAAGCGTTGCCGCCTGAGCGGGTGAAGGGTGTGGCTCATGCCTGTTCTCCGTTCCGGATGTTTCTGCGATGCCTCATTCGGCCGCGATATGGATGCGGCAGGCCGGGGCGGTTTCCGCATACCATTTCTGCGCCGCGGCCACGCCCGAGCCGAACTCGACCTTGGCACCTGCCGCGGCCAGCGACAGTTCCGCCAGCGAAAGCGCGGTCAGGCACATCCCCTCGTTCAGATCGCCCAGATGGCCGATGCGGAACACCTTGCCCGAAAGCTGCGCCAGCCCCGTGCCGAACGAGATGTTGTAACGCTCGTATCCGATGCGGATCACCTCGCGCGCATCGACATCGGCAGGCGTGCGGATCGCGGACACCGTGTCCGAGTAGAACGCCGGATGCTCGGCCACCAGGTTCAGCCCCCAGGCCCTGACGCCCCGGCGCACCCCCTCGGCCAGCCGGTGATGGCGGGCGATGACATTGTCCAGCCCCTCGGCGAAAATGCGGTCCAGCGACCGGCGCAAGCCGTGGAACAGCTGCGTGGGCGGGGTATAGGGGAAATAGCCCGTGGCGTTCAGCTTCTCCATGTCGGAGAATTCGAAATAGGCGCGCCGCATGGTGGCGGTCTTCGACGCTGCCATCGCCTTCTGGCTGACGGCAAGGACGCCCAGCCCCGCGGGCAGCATCAGCCCCTTCTGGCTGCCGGTCACGGCCAGATCGACGCCCCATTCGTCCATCCGGAAGTCGATGGACGCGATCGAGGACACCCCGTCGACGAACAGCAGCGCTTCGTGGAAACAGGAATCCAGCGCCTTGCGCACGCCTTCGACATCCGAGGTCACGCCGGTCGCGGTTTCGTTATGGGTGACGAAGACCGCCTTGATCTCGCCCTTCTTGTCGGCACCCAGACGGCGGGCATATTCCTTGACCGGGCAGCCCGCGCCCCAAGCCACGTCGATCACCTCGACATCCAGGCCCAGCCGTTCCGCCATCTCGACCCAAAGCGCCGAGAACTGCCCGAAGCGCGACATCAGCACCTTGTCGCCCGGGTTCAGCGTGTTGGTGATCGCCGCCTCCCACGCGCCCGTGCCCGAACCGGGGAACAGGAACACCGTGCCCGTGTCAGTGCGGAACACCCGCTTGAGATCCTTGAACAGCCCCAGCGTCAGATCGCCGAAATCCGGCGCCCGCATGTCCTGCATCGGCACGTTCATGGCCTGTCGGACGGGTTCGGGAATGTTGGTCGGTCCGGGGATGAACAGGTGGGTGAAGCCGGTCTTCATGTCAGGATCCTCCTCGCGCGGCGTTGTCTCGGCCTGATCTGCGCCGACTTGCCCACAAGCCAAGAGAAAGGCGAAGCGAATACGGGTCCTGCTGTGAATGCGAGGTTTTACATTTACGAAAAACTGTGAAAACGTGAAAACGACGCGCCGGGGAGGGCGCGGAGGGGGAGACATGCTCAAGACCTTCATCGGTCCGCATCTTCGGCGGCTCCGGCTGGAGCGCGGCGAGACCCAGGCGCAGATGGGCAAGGCGCTGGGGATCAGCACCTCTTATGTCAACCTCTTGGAAAAGAACGAGCGCAGCGTCTCGGCTGCGGTCATGCTGCGGCTGTTCGAAACCTATGGCGTCGACTGGCGCGAGATCGCCGAGGACGAGGATACGACCGTTCTGGCCGATCTGCGCGCAACCGTGCAGGATCCGCTGTTCGATGCCCGCCGCCCCGACATCACGCAACTGCGCGCGGCCCAGGTTCACAGCCCGGAACTGGTATCCTGCTTTCTGCACCTGCATCGCGCCTATCTGGCCGCGACCGACCGGCTGCTCGCGGTCACCGATGCCACCCGCGAGGATGGCGATGCGCTGCTTGCCTCGTCGCCCGAGGCGGTGGTTCACAATTTCTTCCGCCGCAAGCACAACCATTTCGCCGAGCTTGAAACCGCCGCCGAAACCTTCTGCGAGGGGCTGCGCGTCGCGCCCGACGACCTTTACCCCGCGCTCAAGGCCCGGCTGCGCGACCGGCTGGACCTTGCGGTGCGCATCGTGCCGGTGGACGAGTTGCGCCAGGGCCTGCGCGAACATGACGAGAGCCGGCGCGAAATCCTGCTGTCCGAAGGGCTCGACCATCCCAACCGCGTCTTCCAGCTTGTCCATGTGGCGGGACTGATGGAACAGCGCGAAACGCTGGATGGGCTGCTCGAACAATCCGGCATCGCCGATCCGCAGGGGCTGTCGCGCTGCCGGGTGGAACTGGCCAACTACTTCGCCGCCGCCGTGCTTATGCCCTATGACCGCTTCCTTACCGAAGCCCGTGCCAGCAAGTACGATTTCGACCATCTTGCGATCCGCTTCGGCGTCAGCTTCGAACAGGCCTGCCACCGCGCCACCACGCTGCAACGCTCGGGCGCGCAGGGGGTGCCGTTCTTCTTTCTGCGGATCGACAAGGCGGGCAATGTCACCAAACGGTTCAACGCCACCGATTTCCACCTGGCCGAACATGGCGGGGCCTGCCCGCGGCTTGATGTGCACACCTCGTTCCGCACGCCGGGCCGGATCGTGCCGCAATTCGTCGAAATGCCCGATTCCAGCCAGTTCTTCGTGTTCTCGCGCACCGTGGACCGGCCGACCTTCACCCGCCACAGCCAGGACATGCGGCTGGCGGTGGCGATGGGCTGCGCGATCGAACATGCCGCCGAGATCGGCTATTCCGAGGGGCTGACCGGCGCGCGCGTGACACCGATCGGCATCAACTGCCGGGTCTGCCCGCGCGCCAGTTGCGACCAGCGCGCCCATCACGCGGCGATCCTGGCCAATCCCGTTGACGAACGCCGCCGCGGAGCGACCCGCTATGAAAGCTGAGCGCGCATGGATGATCGGGAGCGGCGCGATTTGTCAACGAATTTACATGGATTTGGCCGCTTCGGTCAGAACCTTCACAATTCAGCAGGCGCATGCGCATTGCTTCGTTGATTTTTTACAGTCCGTGGTAAATGCCAAAAACGTGAAGACCGGTGACGCGGCCGCGTCCGCCGGTGGGTAGGAAGAGGAGACCGACAGGATGAACGCGACAGCGGCCGGGGACGATACCGACAGACTTTACCCCCCCTCGCCTGATTTTGCGCGCGGAGCGCATGTTGACGGGGCGTTGTATGAGGAGATGTATCGCC
>NZ_WJPO01000090.1 GCF_009649175.1 Rhodovulum strictum
TAAACGGCCAGTTGGTATCGCATGCAAGGGTGTTTGCGGGGTGCGCGGGGGCCCGGTTTCCTGCGGTTCGGGCCGGAACAGAGCCTTTTTCGGGCGTGAGGGGATTGTGCGGGGCAGGGGGCCGAGGGGGTGGAAAACGCCGCAATCGGAATTCCCTCATGTAATCCGCGCATCCATACTATTCTGCGGCCTGGTACGATAACCCATTGCTCTTATAGCCATGAAAGACGACCCGCTGACCCTCCAATACCCCCGATGATCCGGCCCCGCGGGCCGAGGCCGATCCGTGGTTCCCGCCCGAGGGCAATGCGCCACGGCGCAGGGCGGCTGCTCACGCGGCCGCCTCCGTTTCCTCTCCGGCCGGCGCCATGATGACATCCACCGCCTTCTGGGCTTCCGAAGCGGCGCGGAAGATCGCGCACTTGCGCGCCGAGGTCGGTCGCTGCCCTCGGGGAAGAGCCTGACGTTCACCTGCGTGGCACGCATGCCAACTGACAGATCGTCCACAACTCGGGATCCGGCGTGCCGACGCTGATCAATCTCGGCGCCAGGTTCCCCGTTGATCCCTAGGCCGACGTGAAACATGCGATTGAGCCGGGTGCTGACGT
>NZ_WJPO01000091.1 GCF_009649175.1 Rhodovulum strictum
GTTCATCCTGTTGTCGATGAGCTGCTCGACGACGGAAGGGTCGGCGAGTGTTGAGATGTCGCCGAGTGCTCCGAAGTCGTTTTCCGCGATCTTGCGCAGGATGCGGCGCATGATCTTGCCCGAGCGGGTCTTGGGCAGGCCCGGGGCCCATTGGATGAGGTCGGGCTTGGCGATCGGGCCGATCTCGGTGCGGACCCATTTCTCGAGCTCCTTGCGCAGCTCGTCGGTGGGTTCGACGCCGTTCATCAGGGTGACATAGGCATAGATGCCCTGGCCCTTGATGTCGTGCGGGTAGCCGACCACCGCCGCCTCGGCGACCGCGGCATGCGCGACGAGGGCCGATTCGACCTCGGCCGTGCCCATCCGGTGGCCCGAGACGTTGATCACGTCATCGACGCGCCCCGTCACCCAGTAATAGCCGTCCTTGTCGCGGCGGCAGCCGTCGCCGGAGAAGTAATAGCCCTTGTACTGGCTGAAATAGGTCTCCTGGAAGCGGTCGTGATCGCCCCAGACGGTGCGCATCTGGCCCGGCCAGCTGTCCCGGAGGCAGAGCACGCCCTCGGCCTCGGTCTCGGTGATCTCGCGCCCCGATTCGGGTTCCAGCAC
>NZ_WJPO01000092.1 GCF_009649175.1 Rhodovulum strictum
TCTCCACCCCCGTCAGTTCGGGAGCTTGAATCACGCAGGCCGGACAGCTTCAAGTATATCAATGGGTCCTGACCCTATGCACGCTGTGTCACGAACAAGGGGAATGACACTGAGCGCAAACTTGTGAAGACCACATTCAATGCGCTGCTGAATGCTGATAGCGTCGAGGGCATAAGCAAGATCAAGAAGTATGACGAAACGCTTACCGGTCGAAACTGGGAAGACTTCAAGCGTTTCATAGTCGAAAGCTACCCGGAATGCGCGGACCACTTCGGGACCGGTGCCGGGTTGCGGCTACAACGCATGGACAGTGATCTGGCCGAAGCCGTGATGCTGCGATTTGCTCGCATGGGTTATGCGTGCTTGCCGGTGCATGACAGTTTCATCGTGCATCACGACATGCGGGATGTTCTGGAAGACACCATGAAAGCGGTTTTCAGGGATATGTTCGGGGTAGAGAGCAAAGTCGAGTTCGACATGGGCGATGGGGAACACATCGAGCCAAGCGAACATCCGTAACCACCCGGTTGGCACCGCCTGCCAGATTTCGGCGTGAGCTCCTAAGACACGTGCATAGCGACGTCGCAAACGA
>NZ_WJPO01000093.1 GCF_009649175.1 Rhodovulum strictum
TCTCGCGGTGACCGGATACTTCGGAACAGCTGACCGGATGTCGTCGGAATGCCCGACCGGATGCTCCGGAATGCGCACACCAGCACGTCCCCGCGAGCAGGGCATCGCACAGATAGCTCAAAGTTAGGATCCCAGGACCGGTCAGAAAGCGCAAGAAAACTGGGAAAACTTGTTGAGGGGCCACAGGCCGAAGTCCGATAATGGTTGTTATGTCACTATCTCTGCATGGTTATCGTTGCGCGCTCCACCAGCCTTGGCGTCTGACTGCCGCGCGACAAGCAAGATGAGACTCCGTATTGCCTCGCCTGATGTGTTCCCGCAGGATCTGTGCTTGCCGCATTAGAAGTGTTCCCGACGATCACTTCGGAGATGGCCTGATCGATCTCGACAGCGTTCATGCGGCAGTCCAGGGATTGATCAGTTCGACCCCGCAGCCGTC
>NZ_WJPO01000094.1 GCF_009649175.1 Rhodovulum strictum
ATGGCCCCGGTCTACGGTCGGGATGTCACGTCCCTTGCTCGTGCTGATCGTGGCCGGGGGATGGTTCCGCGCTGGTTCCCGTCCCCCGCTGCTGGTGGATCGCGGTGCCCAGGATCGCCGCCGATGAAACCAGAGAGGCCGGCCCTCGGGTCACAGGGGCCGGCCTCTGCCAGCGAAAACCTTTCGTCCGCTGACATCTGATAAATGGGAGAAGTTTTCCCACCCGTCCCGTCGGTGCCAAGTGGCAAAGTTTGCCACTTGGCACCGTTCCGCTGACCGATCACACTAGGGTCAGGACCCATTGATATACTTGAGGCTGTCCGGCCTGCGTGATTCAAGCTCCCGAACTGACGGGGGTGGAGATGAGCAACCTTTTCTGGCTGACCGACGCG
>NZ_WJPO01000095.1 GCF_009649175.1 Rhodovulum strictum
GTTGTGACATAAGGGGAAAAAGCGGACGGCGGTGCGTTCGGCGCGGGCCAGGACGCGCGATCCGCAGACGCCAAGGTGGGAACTCAGTTCCCACCTTGGCCAAGAGGTTCCCACCTTGAGCAAAACGACAGTCTACCAACAGGTTAGCAGATGCGCCCCGCCCGCGCCCAAGTCGGACAAGGTGGGAACTGAGGAATCGCGTTCCGGGCGTCAGAAACGGGGCTTAGCCGGGCGGTCCTGACGGCCCGGAACCCCTTGTTCGTGCGCCACGGTCACGGCGTCCTGCAGTAATAGACCACGCGGCCGACGATGCGGAGCTGGTCGATCATGTCGCGGCCGACGGTTTCGGGGGGATAGGCGGGGTTGTCGGAGATCAG
>NZ_WJPO01000096.1 GCF_009649175.1 Rhodovulum strictum
GGCCAGCTGTCCCGGAGGCAGAGCACGCCCTCGGCCTCGGTCTCGGTGATCTCGCGCCCCGATTCGGGTTCCAGCACGACCGGCTGCACCCCGAAGAAGGGCAGCGTGGCCGAGCCGGGCTTGGTCGCGATGGCGCCGGGCAGGGGTGTCAGCAGATGGCCGCCCGTTTCGGTCTGCCACCAGGTGTCGACGATCGGGCAGCGGCCCTTGCCCACATGGGTGTTGTACCATTCCCAGGCCTCGGGATTGATCGGCTCGCCGACCGAGCCCAGCACCTTGAGCGCGGAGAGGTCGTATTTCTCGACCCATTCGGT
>NZ_WJPO01000097.1 GCF_009649175.1 Rhodovulum strictum
GGCCAGCTGTCCCGGAGGCAGAGCACGCCCTCGGCCTCGGTCTCGGTGATCTCGCGCCCCGATTCGGGTTCCAGCACCACCGGCTGCACCCCGAAGAAGGGCAGCGTGGCCGAGCCGGGCTTGGTCGCGATGGCACCGGGCAGGGGTGTCAGCAGATGGCCGCCCGTCTCGGTCTGCCACCAGGTGTCGACGATCGGGCAGCGGCCCTTGCCCACATGGGTGTTGTACCATTCCCAAGCCTCGGGATTGATCGGCTCGCCGACCGAGCCCAGCACCTTGAGCGCGGAGAGGTCGTATTTCTCGACCCATTCGGT
>NZ_WJPO01000009.1 GCF_009649175.1 Rhodovulum strictum
GGCGATACATCTCCTCATACAACGCCCCGTCAACATGCGCTCCGCGCGCAAAATCAGGCGAGGGGGGGTAAAGTCTGGTCATCATCGTCATTCCTCCCTTCGGGCTTGCCGGGACGGATGCCGCACCCGCCCGGGCGCCCCGGTTCCTCTTGAACATTTCCTGTCCGGGGCCGGACCCCGGGGCAAATCGCGTCAGGCAGCCCGTGCACGACCATGCCGACCCGTGCACGGGCCCTGCGGGCGATGTTGCGCATCTGCCCGGGCTGGCGCAACTGCCCGATCCGCCGGTCGGCGCGGATCTGCCCCGGGTTGCGGCCGGTCCGCGCGCGCCGCCGGGGCAGGTCTGGCCCGGCGCGATACTTTACGGCGATCCGGCCTTTGGAACGCATTATGGAAAACAAGACGGCAAGAGCTTTTCAGGAAAGTGTTTTCCGGTAAATCTGGGGACTGGTTCTGTAAAGGCACAGGCCACGGAGGGAGAGGACATGCCACGCAGCGCGCTGACCGGCACGCGCATCCGCGAGCGGCGCGCCCTGTTGGGGATGCGTCAGGCCGATCTTGCGCGCCTGGCGGGTATCTCGCCGTCCTATCTGAACCTGATCGAGCATAACCGCCGCAGAATCGGGGGCAGGCTTCTGGTTGAACTGGCCCGCCATCTGGGAGTCGAGGCCAGTGCGCTGACCGAGGGTGCGGGGGCTGCGCTGATCGAGACGCTGCGCGAGGCCGCCGCGGTGCAGGAGGGCGGCAGCGCCGAGATCGACCGGATCGAGGAACTCGCCGGGCGATTCCCCGGCTGGGCGGCGCTGCTGGCCGCGCGTCACCGCCGGGTGCGCGAACTGGAACGCACCGTCGAGATGCTGACCGACCGGATGACCCATGACCCGTTCCTGTCGGCCTCGCTGCACGAGGTGATTTCGGCGGTCACGGCGATCCGCTCGACCGCGGCGATTCTGGCCGAGACCGAGGATATCGACCCCGACTGGCGGCGGCGGTTCCACCGCAACCTGTCGGATGACAGCCGCCGTCTGGCCGAGGGGGCGCAGGCGCTGGTGGCCTATCTGGACGAAGGCGCCGAGGATCCGGGTACCCAATCCTCGCCGCAGGAGGAGGTCGAGGCGTTCCTGAAGGCGCGCGAGTATCATCTGCCGGAACTGGAAGACGCCCGGCCCGCCGATCCCGCGGATATGGTGGCGGCGTCGCAGGAACTGACCTCTGCCCCGGCGCGCGAGCTGGCGCTGGGATTCCTTGTCCGCTATCGCCGCGATGCCGAGCGGATGCCGCTGGCGGAGTTCGCCGCGGCGGCGCGGGAGGAGGGGCTGGATCCCGGCCGGCTGGCGGCGCGCTTCGGTGTCGATCCGGCCGCAGCCTTTCGCCGTCTCGCGGCCTTGCCCGCGGCGCTGGCGGGCGGGCCTGTGGGGCTGGCAATGTGCGACGGGTCCGGCACGCTGACCTTCCGCAAGCCTGTCGAGGGTTTCGCGCTGCCCCGTTTCGGCGCGGCCTGCCCGCTCTGGCCGCTTTATCAGGCGCTGGCCCGGCCGATGGCGCCGTTGCGCGCGGTGGTCGAGCCGGGCGGGCCGATGCCGCCGCGCTTTCTGACCTATGCGTTGTGCCAGCCCGCGCTGGCTGCCGGATTCGATGGCCCGCAGGTGCTGGAGGCGGCAATGCTGATCCTGCCCGCCGAGACGGTCGCGATCCCCGAAAGCCCGGCCCAGCCGATCGGAACATCCTGCCGGATCTGCCCCCGGCGGAGCTGTGTGGCCCGGCGCGAGCCCTCGATCCTGGCCGATGGGTTCTGACGGGTTTTGACAGCGCCGCGCTTTGCGCGGATATTCGGGGGAAAGGCCGGCGAAGAAACGCCCGGGGGGAGGAATGACGGACCATGGGCAAGCGTGTCCTGCTCATCGAGGACGAACCGAACATCATCGAGGCGATCCGCTTCATCCTGTCGCGCGAAGGCTGGCGGGTGGACACCCATTCCGATGGCACCACCGCCTTTGACCGGGTGACCGCGGTCCGGCCGGATATCGTCATCCTCGACGTGATGCTGCCCGGCCGGTCGGGCTTTGACATCCTACGCGACATCCGCGCCGATGCCGGGCTGAACGGGTTGCCGGTGCTGATGCTGACCGCCAAGGGGCAGGTCAAGGACCGAGAGATGGCCGAAAGGGTGGGCGCGAGCCGGTTCATGGCCAAGCCGTTCTCGAATACCGAGGTGCTGGCCTCGGTGCGGGAACTGACGGGGGCCTGACGGCATGGGGCGCGCGACGCTGTTCCTGGCCCGCGAAGGGTATCGGCGGCGGCGTCTGGCGGACATGGCAAGGCTGTTGCCGCTCCTGGGGCTGGCGCTGTTCCTGGTGCCGGTGCTCGATGCCGAGGACGGGCTTACGGCGGCGATGCTGATCTATCTGTTCGCCGTCTGGGGGGGGCTGATCGCGCTGTCGGCGCTGGTGGCGCGGCTTCTGTGCCGTTCGGGCGCGATGGACGATGCCGTGCGCGCGCCCGAGGACGCGCCATGATCGCCTTCGATCTGCTCGTTGCGATTTGCCTCCTTTATGTCGCGCTGCTGTTCGGTGTCGCCTTTCTGGCCGACCGGCGCGCGGCGGCGGGCCGGGGTGGCTGGCTGCGCTCGCCGCTGATCTACACGCTGTCGTTGTCGGTCTATTGCACCGCTTGGACCTTTTACGGCGCGGTGGGTTATGCGGCACGCTCGGGGCTGGAATTCGTCACCATCTATCTGGGGCCGACGCTGATCTTCATCGGGTGGTGGTGGACACTGCGCAAGCTGGTGCGGATCGGGCGCACCCAGCGGATCACCTCGATCGCCGATCTGATCTCGTCGCGCTATGGCAAGTCGAACGCGCTGGGCGTGATCGTCACGCTGATCGCGGTCGTCGGTGTGACGCCCTATATCGCGCTGCAACTGCAATCGGTGACGCTGTCCTTTGCTGTCTTTGCGCCCAGCGGCGCCGGGCCTTGGGCGCTGACCGACCTGAATTCGACGGCGCTGACCGTGGCGGGGGGGCTGGCGCTGTTCACCATCCTGTTCGGCACCCGCAACCTGGATGCCAACGAGCGCCACCACGGCGTCGTGATCGCCATCGCGGTCGAGGCCGTGGTCAAGCTGATCGCGCTGCTGGCGGTGGGGGTGTTCGTGGTCTGGGGCCTTGCGGGCGGCGTCTCGGCGATGATCGAGCGGATCGAGGCCTCGCCGCTGGCGGGCATGCCGATCCAGCCGGGACGCTGGATCGGGCTGACCTTCCTGGCCGCCGCGGCGATCCTGACGCTGCCGCGGATGTTCCAGGTTCTTGTGGTCGAGAACGAGAACGAGCGCCACCTTGCCACCGCCTCCTGGGCCTTTCCGGCCTATCTCTGCCTGATGAGCCTGTTCGTCGTACCCATCGCCGTGGTGGGGCTGGCCGAGATGCCTGCGGGCGCGAACCCGGACCTGTTCGTGCTGACCCTGCCGCTGGCGCATGGCCATGACGGGCTGGCCGCGCTGGCCTTTCTGGGCGGGTTTTCCTCGGCCACCTCGATGGTGATCGTGGCCTCCATCGCGCTGTCCACGATGGTGTCGAACCATATCGTCATGCCGCTGTTCCTGAGCCTGACCAGAACCAGCGCCCCGATGTCGGGAGATGTGCGGATGCTGGTGCTGCGGGCGCGCCGGTTCTCGATCGGCGGGGTGCTGCTGCTGGGCTATCTCTATTACCGGATGTCGGGCGGCTCCGAGGCGCTGGCCGCGATCGGGCTGATCTCGTTTGCAGGCATCGCGCAGGTGCTGCCCGCGCTGGTCGGCGGCATCATGTGGCGCGGCGCCACCCGGCTGGGGGCGCTGGCCGGGCTGACGCTGGGTTTCGGGCTCTGGGCCTATACGTTGTTGCTGCCAAGCTTTGGCGGGGGGGCGGTGATGGGTCCGGCGCTGCTGGCCGAGGGCCCGTGGGGCATTTCCTGGCTGCGCCCGCAGGGGCTGTTCGGGCTCGATGGGCTCGATCCGCTTGTCCATGCGCTGGTGGTGTCGATGGCGGCGAATGTGCTGGGCTTCGTCACCGTTTCGCTGATGACCTTTCCCGATCCGATCGAGCGCATCCAGGCCGCGCAATTCGTCAATGTCTTCGACCATTCCTCGGCCGGGCCGGGCTGGCGGCAGGGCGGCGCCGAGGCTGAGGATCTGCTGTTGATGGCCCAGCGCATCATGGGCGCGGACGAGGCGCAGGCGCTGTTCCGGCGAAGCGCCGCCGATCAGGGCAAGCAGGGCTTCCTGCCCGACATCACCCCCGATTTCCTGCAACGGCTGGAACGCGCGCTGGCAGGTTCGGTCGGGGCGGCGACGGCGCATGCGATGGTCGGCCAGATCGTCGGCCGCTCGGCGGTTTCGGTCGAGGATCTGATGCGCGTGGCCGACGAGACGGCCCAGATGATGGAATATTCCAGCCAGCTCGAGGCCAAGTCCGAGGAACTGGCCCGCACCGCCCGGCAATTGCGCGAGGCCAACGAGAAGTTGACCGAACTGAGCGTGCAGAAGGACGCCTTTCTCAGCCAGATCAGCCATGAACTGCGCACGCCGATGACCTCGATCCGGGCATTTTCCGAGATCCTGATGGGCGCGGACGGGATGCGGCCCGAGGACATGGGCAGGTATTCCCGCATCATCCACGAGGAAAGCCTGCGGCTGACCCGGTTGCTGGACGATCTGCTGGATCTGTCGGTGCTGGAAAACGGTCAGGTCTCGCTGAACCTTCAGGAAGTGACGCTGGCCGATCTGATCGACCGGGCGGTGGCGGCGACCGGCAGCCTTCAGGGCGGGCTGACGATCCGGCGCGATGCGGCGGCCGAACGGGTGCGACTGATGACCGATGGCGACCGTCTGAGCCAGGTTTTCATCAACCTGATCTCGAACGCGCATAAATACTGCGATGCCGAAGGGCCCGAACTGACGATACGGGTGCGGGCGGCGCGGGGTGCTGTGGCGGTGGATTTCGTGGATAACGGCTCGGGCATCCCCGAGCGCAGCCAGGCGATCATCTTCGAGAAGTTCTCGCGCCTGACCGATCCGCGCAAGGCGGGCGGCGCCGGGCTGGGACTGGCGATCTGCCGCGAGATCATGGGCCGGCTCGGCGGCTCGATCGTCTATCTGCCAGGGCAGGGCGGCGCGGCCTTCCGCGTCAGCCTTCCGCAGGTCCGCGCCGAAGCGGCCTGAGCCCGGCGAAACGGTTTGTAAACCGGGATCGTGCGAAAGCTCTGGAAAGCAAGACCTGTGGGCGGCAGATGACCGAGAACGCACATCGCGCGATATTGCGACAGATACTGGGCGATGCCCGGGTTTCGATGCCTTCGGTCCGCACGGCCGAGTCGGGCAGCGACGGGCGTTTCGCGCTGCGCCTTGAAGCGGCGCGCGCGATCCGCGACGATTTCGGCATCACCGGCATGGTCGAGGATTGCGCCCTGTCGCGCCTGCGGCTCGAGGATCTGGGCGAGCAGGTAACGCCCGAGCGGCTGTCGATGGTGCTGCGCAACGGCAAGGGGCGGCTGGGGCTGGCCGTCTATTCGCCGGAACTGGCACTGGCGTTGCTGGAATGGCGTCTTCTGGGGATACTGGCGTCCGAGGCCGCTGCGCCGCGCAGCCTGACCGCGACCGATGCCGCGATTCTGGCCGACCTGACCGACCCGCTCTTGTCGCGCTTCGGCGCGGCGATGGCGGCGCTGCCGGGCGGGGACTGGGCGGCGGGCTATGCGCAGGGCAACGTGATCGAGGATGTGCGCCACCTGCCGCTGATCCTGGCCCAGTGCGGCTATCACGGCTACCGGCTGACGCTGAAGCTGGGCGAGGGGTTGCGCGGGGGCGAACTGTTCCTTGCGTTGCCCGAATCGGCCCAGCCCGAACAGCAGAAGACCCCCGAGAAGGACAGCGCCCCCTGGCCCGAGGCGCTGCGCTCGGGCGTGCTGGGGGCCGAACTGGTGCTGAACGCGGTTCTGTGGCGCACGCGGCTGTCGGCGGCCGAGATCGGGCGGCTTCGGCCGGGCGATCTGGTGCCGATGCCCGCAACCGCGCTGGGCGCCGTCCGTCTGGAAGGGCCGGGCCGGGTCGTCATCACCGAGGGGCGGCTTGGGCAGGCCAATGGCGAGCGCGCGGTCAAGATCGCGGGCCCGGACGAAGACCAGCCGGGCCTGTCTGCGCTGTCCGCCGCGCCGGATCATGGTGCGCCGCCGCCCGGTTTCGCGCCCGAGGAGGAAGATTCAGGTTTCCCCCTTGCCACGGATTTCCCGGCCATGGCGGATCTTCCGGACGAGACGGATTTCCCCGCAATGGCGGACTTTCCCGCGATGGGCGATTTCGACGCCGAGGAGTCAGATTTCGGCTTCGACTTCCCGGCGATGGCGCAGAACTGAGCCGCCGCGCCCGCGGCTACCGCTCTGCGGCCAGCGCCTCGATCCGCTGTTCGAGCCCGGGTGCGGCAAAGCCCGCGCGGGCCAGCGCCGCCATGATCTCGGGGGTGGGCCGATCTCCGGCCATGGCAAGTGCCCAGATCACGGACGAACGGAACCCCGCCCGGCAATATCCGAAATGCGGCCCCGGCAGGTCGGTCAGCGCCCGTCGCTGGGCCGCAATGGTCTCGGGCGTGATCCCGTCATGGGTCACCTCGACCACGGCAAAATCCAAGCCGGCCGCGCGCGCCGCCGCCTCGATATCGGCCGCCTGCTCGCCCGGGGCAACCTCGGCATCGGGGCGGTTACAGATCACTGTGCGGTAGCCCGCGGCCGCCAGCGCCGCCATATGCTCGGCCGAAACCTGCGGGGCGGCAGAGAAATCATCCGTAAGATGAACCATCGGCGGAAGATTGCTCATCTTTTCGCTCCTGCGGAGCGGTTCTGGAAACAAGCTCCGCTCGTGTCGGAAAAACTGCGCATTTTCAGGCGTCTCCTTGGAATCCCACCAGAGATTTCCGGCATTTCCGGTCGAGAATCAATGCCTGCGCAGCGGAACACGTCCGGGAATTGACGTGTGTCAAAGCCGGAGGCGTCCGGGCGGTGCAAAGGTCTGCCGCAGAGCGAACGGGGGACAGTCATGGCGACGCTTGGCGACAGAAAGCAACAGCTTCTGAACCGTTTGGCGGAGCTGGACGGCCGACTCCACGATATCGAGGCCGAGCTTGACACGCATCAGTCCAAGGACTGGGGCGAGCTCGCGGTCGAGCGTGAGGAGGACGAGGTGCTGGAAGGCATGGGCATCTCGGGTCTCGCCGAAGTTAAGCAGATAAATGCAGCTCTCGCGCGAATCGAGGATGGCAGTTACGGTTATTGCGTGCGTTGCGGGGAGGAGATCTCCGAGGAACGACTGGATGTCGTGCCGGCTACGCCGTTTTGCCGCATCTGTGCCCGGTGACTGCAGGTGTAAGGGAACGACCGAAAAATGAGCAACGCGAGCCAAGGCAGCCGTATGCCAGCCTATTCCAACAGCATGATGCATGATGAAACGCGGGCGATGATCCGGGCACGGATCGAGACGCTTCTGACCTCGGGGGCGGTGGCCAGTCAGGTCAGCCGCCGCCTGGTCACCAAGGGCTGTCAGAGCCCCTGGTCCGACACGCCGGACCCGTCCAGGATGGTCGGCACCCGTCCCGCGGAACGCAGCAGCGAAGGGAGATGCGGATGGCGTTCGAACAACTCAAGGCGGGAATCGCTCTGATCCTCGAAGAGATCGAGAAGCGTCCCGACGACCGCCATATCCTTCAGGAACAGTTGCGCGAGAAGATCGCCGAATTCCGGGCGCTGGGCCTGCCGGTACCCGAGGATATCCTGCGGCTCGAAGAGGAACTTGGCGACGACGACGCCGACGACATCTACGACAACATGCCGGTCTGACGCGGCCCCTGCCTGCAAGCGCGGGGGGTGTCATCCAGATGTTGCGTTTCCGGTCCCGCTGTCCCCTAATGGCGCCCAGCGTCTGAGCGCCCGCCTTTGGCGGTGCCGCTTTCCGTCAAGGGGACCGGACAGATGAGCCATCTTGTTGCGGTGGAAGAGCCTGCGCCGGGCATCCGGCGGCTGGTCTTGCAGAACGGCCCGGCAAACACGATGACGCCCGAACTGCTTGGCGCGCTCGACACCGCGCTTGAAGGGGCGCTTGCGACGCGGGGCACGCGCGCGGTGCTGATCGCGGCGCGGGGCGGGCGGGTGTTTTCGCTGGGTCTGAGCCCGACCGCCACGGGTGCCGGGGATGCCGCGCGGCTGCGCGCGATCTGCGCCCGGCTCGACGCCGCCGATATGCCGGTGGTCGCGCTGGTCGGCGGGATGGCGTCGGGGGGTGGGTGCGAACTGGCGCTGGCCGCCCATTACCGGGTGGTGCTGCCCGTCACCGAATTCTGCCTGCCCGACATCGCCATCGGCCTGCCGCCCGCGGCCGGAACGACCCAACGCCTGCCGCGGCTGATCCCGCCCGAAGCGGCGCTGGATCTGCTGCTGTCGGGCCAGCCGGTAGGGGCGGCGAAGGCGCGGCGGCTTGGTCTGGTCGATGCAGTGGTCGATGGCGATCTCGACGCGGCGGGGCTGCGCTTTGCCCTTGGCCTGATCGAGGAACGGGCCGGACCCCGCCCCGCCCCCGCCCTTGCCCTGCCGCCCTTCGAGCGGCTGCATGCCGCCGTGGCCGCCCGCCGCGAGGCGCTGCCTGCGGCCGGGCCGGTCGAGGCGCCCGCGCGCGTTCTGGATTGCGTCGATTCGGCGGCGATGCTGCCCTTTGCGGCGGCGCTCGACTACGAGGCGGCGGCGCATGAGGATTGCCGCGACAGCCCCACGTTCCGGGCCTTGCGCCACATCGCGTTGGGCGAGGCGGCGGCGCGGCGCCGGGCGACCGGCTGGGCCAAGGCCGCCCGCCCGGTCGAGACGGTGGGGATCTGGGGCTGGGGAATAGGTGCCGCGGCGCTGGCGGCAAGCGTTCTGACAGCGGGCCGGGCTGTGTGCATGGCCGCGCCCGATGCAGCGGCGCTGGCCGAAGGCGCGGCCCGTGTCGATGCGATTCTGGGCGCGGCAAGCGGCGGCGGGGCCAAGGATGCGACGGCGCGAAACGCAGCCTGGGCGCGGTTTTCGGCACGCACCGGGCCCGCGGGACTGGCGCGTTGCAGCGTGGTGATCGAGGCGGGGGCGGGGCCGTGGTCGGAGCGCGCGGGCGGGTTTTCGGCGCTGGCCGGTGTCGCGGCGCCCCAGGCGGTTCTGGTCGGTACCGGTGCGCTGGTCGCGCCCGCCTTGCTGGCCGAAAGCGGGCAGCGGCCCGAGGCGACGATCTGGCTGAACCTGCCCGATCTGGTGCCCGAGGCCACGCTGGCCGAGATGGTCTGCACGCCCGCGACCAGCGAGGCCGCGATCGCGACTCTGGGGGAAATCGTTCATGCAACCCAGCGCCTTGGCTTGATCGCCCATGGGGAAAGCCCGGTTCTGGGCGTCCTGATCGGTGCGCTCGAAGCGGCGGATGCGCTGGTCGAGGGTGGCGCCTCGCCCTATGCGGTGGACCGCGCGCTGCGCGATTGGGGGCTGAGCCATGGCCCTTACGAGATCGCCGACCGGCTGGGGCTTCAGACGCTTCTGGCGTTGCGCGCAGACCTACCCGGCGGTTCCGATCCCGAGGCGCGGCCGATCCTTGTGGCGGCGCAGCTTGTCGCCGAGGGGCGGGGGGGGCATGCGACCGGGCGGGGTTATTACGTCTATTGCGAGCCCGGCGCCCGCGGTCAGCCCGATCCCGCGCTCGATCCGCTGCTGGCCGAGGCGCGCGCGGTGCTGGGCCGCAACCCGCGCCCGGTCACCGATGCCGAGATCCGCGCGCAGGTGCTGGCGGGCATGGCGCAGGCCGGTGCGGGGCTGTTGCGGCGGGGTGTGCTGCGCCGGGCGGTCGAGATCGACCTGGCGCTGGTCCATGGCGCCGGGTTGGCGCGCTGGCGTGGCGGGCCGATGCGGGCGGCGGACGAACGCGGGTTGCTCTGGCTGCGGCGCACGCTGCGGCTGATGGCCGAACGGCCCGGCGGCGCCGCGATCTGGACGCCCGACCCGCTGATCGGCGATCTGATCAAGACCGGACGTCAGTTCTGCGATTTCGACGGGAGGGCCGCGGCCGCCCCTGCCGATGTCAGCCCAGCATGATCCCGATCACGACCATCATCAGCCCCAGCGCCGACATGCCCAGCGCGGCCATGTTCAGCGCGACCGCCTTTTGTAGCCGCGCGCGCAGTTCGGATTCTGACAGATTGGCGCCGCGCGCTGCACGCACCTGAAGGATCACCCGGACGATCCCCGCAAGCCCGGCCAGCGACAACGCCGCCCCGATCCAGATCAATGCCGCCATCGCACCCTCCGCCTTGGACTGGCCCAGCGCCTAGTTCATGGGGCGCGGGGGCGCAAGGGGCAGGGGGCTTGCGGGCGGGCGGGCGCGGCGCTAGGTCAGGCCTCCGACCCGCCAGAGAGGAGCCGCGAGCGTGACCGAGACGCCCACCGATATCAGCTATAACGTCACCGCCGAGGAATTGCGCCAGTTCATCGAGCGTTATGAACGGCTTGAGGCCGAGAAGAAGGACATCGCCGACCAGCTGAAAGAGGTGATGGCCGAGGCCAAGGGGCGCGGCTATGATACCAAGGTGCTGCGCAAGATCATCGCGCTGCGCAAGCGCGACCGCGACGAGATCGCCGAGGAAGAGGCGATGCTGGAGCTTTACAAGCAGGCGCTCGGGATGCCGTGACCGGGCGGGCAACGCCCCTGCGCGGTACTCAGACGGTGATGACCTCGACGCCCTTGATGGTGGCAATCGCATCAAGGTCCGCTTCGTAGCGGGCGGTCAGGTCCTCGACCAACTCGCCGAACCAGCCCGGCGCGTCGATTTCCTGATCCACGGCGTCGGGCAGGGCATATTTGTCGAGAAAGGCCGCAACGACGCGGCGGCGCTGCGCCTCGCTGACCGGCGGCTTCTCGTCGAGATAGGCGCGCAGCCGTTTCATGCCGGCGGGCTGCATGATCGTGTCCAGCAGATCGTCGGTCCCGCGCAGTTGCGTGCCTTCGGGCAGGCCCGCGATGCGGGTCATCAGCGCGGGCCAGATCAGCGGCGTGTCCTCGTTGCACCAGATCGTCAGCCGCGCCTTGGGCACCGCATCGCGGATCCGGCGCACCACGTCCGACCAAGTCAGCGAAAGGGGGTCTGTCCCCGCAAGGAAGTCACGGAAATCGCGTTCGGGTGACTTCGCAAAAAGCGCAGGCAGCAAGGTCGCGGGGTTGCGCAGCCCGAGAAAGAACGCGCAGGGCTGGTCGGGAAAGAGTTGCGCGAGCCAATGCGCCTTGGTGCCCGCCATCGGGTAAAGCGTGCCCTCGCCCAGCGCCTTTTGCGGCACGCACAGGAAGGACTGGTTCACCAGGATCAGTCGCTCTGCCTTTTCGCCATTCGTCGTCGCCTCGAAGATCATCTGCTGCATCTCGGCCGTCGCCGGGCGGCCGCGCAACGAGACGATCATTTCGCGCAGGATCGGGCGGTAGCGGCCGGGGCCCGGTACGGCGATGCCCTGCTTTGCCAGGATGCCGCGGTTCTTGAGCAGGCCCTTCAGCAGCCGCTCGTCATCGGTGCAATGCGCGCCGATGTGATAGACCAGTTCCATGCTGCCTGCGCCCCGTTTCTTCGGTCTTCGTTGCGCGCGAGTATACGGGCCGTTCTGGACAGGAAAATGCCTTTCCTGTAATCGCCGGGCATGGCAGCGAGAATTGATCCGGAAAACCGTCCGCAATCCGGGCTCGGGCGTCTGGCCCTGCTGCGCCTGCGGCCCGATCCGTGGTCCCTGGGCGCGCTTCTGATCGCGGCGCTGGTGCTGATGCCGATCCTGTCGGTGATGTGGATCGCGTTCACGCCCAAGCAGAACATCTGGCCGCATCTCGTCTCGACAACGCTGCCGCGCTATCTGTCGAACACGGCCTTTCTGATGGTGGGCGTGGCGGCGCTGGCCTCGGCGGTGGGGGCGGGGGCGGCCTGGCTGATCTCGGTCTACCGCTTTCCGTTCTCGCGCTGGCTGGAATGGCTGCTGCTGCTGCCGCTGGCGATCCCGGCCTATGTGGGCGCCTATGCGCTGGTCGATTTCCTGGAATATGCGGGGCCGGTGCAGACCGCGCTACGCGATCTTTTCGGTTGGCAGAGCGCGCGGGACTACTGGTTCCCGCAGGTCCGATCGCGCGAGGCGGCGGTGATCGTGCTGGCGGCCGCGCTTTACCCTTACGTCTATCTGTTGTCCCGCGCGGCCTTTCGCGAGCAGTCGGGCGGCGCCTATGAGGTGGCGCGCGCGCTGGGGGCGGGGCCGTTTGCGCTGTTCCGCCGGATCGGCCTGCCGCTGGCCCGGCCTGCCATCGCGGCCGGGGCGGCCATCGTGATGATGGAGACGGTGAACGATTTCGGCACGGTCCAGTATTTCTCGGTCCAGACGCTGACCACGGGCATCTTCTCGGTCTGGCTTCAGGGCGGCAATGCGGGCGGCGCGGCGCAGATCGCCATGGTGATCCTGGTGCTGATCCTGGTGCTGGTTGCGCTGGAAAAGATCAGCCGCCGCAACCTGCGCTTTCACAATCTGGGCCGGGCGCATCGTCCGCTGGTTCCGGTCCGGCTGACCGGCCCCGCTGCCTGGGCCGCGACGCTGGCCTGCGCGCTGCCCGTCGCGGTGGGCTTCGTGCTGCCGGTGGGCGTGATGGCGTCGCATGCGCTGGCCAATACCGCGGCCTGGGTCGATCCGGGGTTGCTGCGCGCATTGGCGAACACGCTGACGGTGGGCGGGATCGCCGCTGTGGGCACGGTCGCGGCGGGGCTCTTTCTGGTCTATTCGGTGCGGCTGACCGGGCGCACCCTGCCCAAGCTGCTGCTGCCGATCACCACCATCGGCTATGCGGCGCCGGGCGCGGTACTGGGGGTCGGTCTGCTGATCCCGATGGCGGCGGCCGACAACGCGCTTGCCGATCTGGTCGAGGGCGCCTTTGGCGTCGATATCGGCCTGGTGATGACCGGCTCGGCCTTTGCGATCATCTATGCCTATGGCGTGCGGTTCTTTGCCATCGCGCAGGGGGCCGCGGATGCGGCGATGGGCCGGATCGCGCCCAGCCTGCCGATGGCGGCCCGCTCGCTGGGGCGTTCGGCGCGGGGCACGCTGACTGCTGTCCACCTGCCGCTGATCCGTACCTCGGTCGGCACCGCGCTGCTGCTGGTCTTTGTCGATTGCGTCAAGGAACTGCCTGCGACGCTGCTGCTCAGGCCGTTCAACTACAACACCCTCGCGACGCGGGTCTATGAAAAGGCCAGCCTCGAGAATCTGGGCGATGCCGCACCCGCTGCGCTGCTGGTCAGCGCGGTCGGGCTGGTCGCGGTCGGGCTTCTGGCGCGCGCCAACCGCTGAGCGTGCCCTGCCGCGCGTTAAACCGTCATCTGCGTAAACACCTTGAACACCACTTGCCGTCAGGATGCGGGCAGGGGACCGGCGGGCTTTGCAGCGATTGCCGTTCGCAGCGGCGTCCCGGGGCCGATACGGCGCGGCGGATGGGCGGGGCGGCATTTCGATGGGACGGAACTTCGCCGGGATCGTTCTGACCGCGTGGGCCATGGTCCTTGCCGGGGCTTCGGGGGCGGCTGCCCTCGATCTGCTGGAGGATACCCATCTCATCGACATCCAGGCCGGATCGAACAGATCCTCGGCGGCGCAGGGGCTGAGCGTGGGGGGATACGAACTGGCAGATGGCGGCCGGGTGTCGTTCCGCGACTGGTACACCCCGCGTTTCCCCGACCTGTCGGTGCTTCTGCTGACCCAGGTTTCCGCGAATTTCGGGGTGATCTGGGGGTTCGGCACAGGCGAGCGGGCCCCCAAGTACCGGATCGAGCCCGCGTTTCATCTGGGCTTTGTCTACCAGACCCGGCCCTTCGACGGCGCGACCCTGTCGCTGAAGGCGACCCACCCGATCGGCGGGCGGCTGAGGGAATCGGCCTGCGTAGCGGATTACGGCGATATCGGCGGTGTCGTGCCGGTCAATTGCAGGCTGGCGGCAGACTTGCTGCCGCCAGAGGAAACGCTGAACTACCTGCTCCGTATGAAGGGGCGAAGCGATGCCCGGATCAGTCTGGATTTCGAGTTCCGGTTCTGATCACTTGATCGCGACGGGGGCCAGTGCCCGGGCAATGCTGGCCTCGCCACGGCCATGCAGAGCGGCGGAATAGTCCTTGATCGTGTCCTTGCGCGCGGTGTTCAGCAACTGGTTGGTGATCTGCGTCGGCGTTGCATTGGTGAACTTGCTGCCCAGAACCGCCGAATAGCCCGACACGATCGGGGCGGCAAAGGATGTGCCGTAAAGCCCGGTCGTGTTTCCGGTGACGCCGACGACAAGGAACTGATTCTGAACCGTCGCGTTGTTGCCCGCGGTGTTCGAATAGGAGGCCAGCGAGGCCGGCCGGTCCACCGAGCCATGCGCGCTGAGCGCGCCCACGAAGATCGCCGATTGCTTGCCGATCAGATCGCGGTTCAGGTAGTCCATATTGCCCGATGCGTTGGCGCTGCCGACCGCAACCCCGTCATTGCCGGCGGCCTTGACGACGACCGCCTTGCCGTCCCGGGCATAGGCGATGATCGAAGTCTCGCGCGCGCTCCAGCCGATTGTCGAATACCCCGCCTTGGCGACCATGCCATAGCTCAGGTTGAGGGTGTTCAGCCCCTTTTGCAGCGTCACGGCGCGGGTATTGGTGAAGTCTTGCGTGCGTACCGTCGCGCTCGGTGCCATCAGCTGGGCCTCGAGTGCGGTCCATTCCCCGTGACGAAGCCGTTCGGTCGTGCCGCGGAGATTGCCGCCATAGGTTTGCGTGCTGTTGAAATCGTCGATCACGGTGATCGTGGTGTTCTGCCCCTTGAACCCAAGGCTCCACGCCTGACCGATTTCCGACGGCATCCAGGGCCGAACCTCCTGCGCGGACGCAACAGAGGCAGTCAGTGTCAAGGCGGCTGCCTTCAGCGCCAGCGAGAGAGAGCGGATCAGCGTCATGCCGTCATTCCTTTCCTTCTGTTCCCCGCGACCGCAGCATTGCCGCAGAAGATGGCCGCAATGTGCCGTTTGCGGGCCCATTCCCGGGCGAGGACGCTTGCGCGCCGGGCTGCCGCCCCGTATCCCGGAACCATCGGCCCGGTTTGCGGACCGGGCCCGGACAGAGGTTCCGATGCGTCGCGCCCTTGCCCTGATTGCCGCCCTTGCCCTGGCCGCCTGTGTGCCGCCGGATCCGACAGCCGCGCCCGGGCCGATGCGCACCATGCGGGGCAATCTGGTGCTGCCAGACCCCTCCGATCCCGGCCGGTTCGAGGTCTTTGCCCGGGCGGGCGATTCCGGTGCGGATCTGTGGTGCGCGGCATCTGAGTTTGCCGAGCGCGAATTGCGCGTGCCGGTCAACCGGCGCATCTATGTCGTCACCCCGCGCGGCTCCAGCGCGGCCCGGCCCGGGGCCAGATCGGTCGTCTTCACCGTCGCACCCGATGCGGCCCTTCTGGCCGCGGCCGAGGCACTGCCCATGGGACTGACGATGGATGTAGGCCGGCCCGGGCGCAACTTCCTGCCGGTTCACGGGCGCACCGCCTGCCGACCGCTTTTCGAGCGCCGCTTCGGGCCAGGCTTCACGGTTCCGTGATCGCCCGGCCGAGAACGGTGCGTTTCCGGGAAAACCCGCCGGATGTGACAATTCGTGCCCCGGACAGCACCTGACTTTTGACGTAGGTCAAGTCCTTCGCACGAACATCGCTGTATCGACATCTCCCATGACACCCGATCCCCAGTCCTCGCGCCTTTCCGGCGGGCCCGGCGGTTTTCCGTTCGCGCCGCCGCTTCCGCTGTTCCTTCTCAACCCCATCCTCAGGCGGATCGTGCACCGTATCGCGGTGCAGAACCCCGACATGTTCGATCGGCTCGGGCCGCACCGGCATGCCTATTTCCTGATCGACCCGGTCGACATCCCGTTCATGCTGTATCTGCGCCCCGATCCCGAGGCGCTGGATTTCCGCGCCGTCGGCCGCAGGAATCCGCCACCGCATGCCGCGCGGATCTCGGGCAAGTTCCTCGATCTGCTGACGCTGATGGATACCGAGCAGGATGGCGACGCGCTGTTCTTCTCGCGCGATCTGATCGTGACCGGCGATACCGAGGCGGTGGTCTGCCTGCGCAATGCGCTGGACGATGTGGACGATCCGATTGCCGAAAGCGTGGCCGACATGTTCGGCCCGCCCGGGCGCGCCGCGCTGAACGCCCTGCGCCGTGCCGCCGAAAACGCCCAGAAACGGAAAGGGGCCAAGACATGAACGCCATGGTCAAGCCCGAGCTGATCTGCCCCGCGGGCACCCCCGCCGCGCTGCGCTCGGCGGTCGATGCAGGCGCGGATGCCGTCTATTGCGGCTATCAGAACGCCACCAATGCGCGCAATTTCGTCGGGCTGAACTTCACGCCCGAGGAGATGGAGAAATCCATCCGCTACGCCCATGACGGCGGCACCAAGGTTCTGATCACGCTGAACACCTTCCCGCCCGCGGGCAAGGTCGAGCTGTGGAAGGAGATGGTCGACCTGTCGGCGCGGCTGGGCGCGGATGCCTGCATCGTCGCCGATATCGCGGTGGCCGCCTATATCCGCGACAATTATCCTGACCTGCGGATTCACCTGTCGGTGCAGGCCGCCGCCTCGTCGCCCGAGGCGATCGAGTATTACGTCCGCGAATTCGGCGTAAAGCGTGTGGTGCTGCCGCGCATCATGACGATCAGCGAGATCAAGGGGCTGGTTCAGGAAATCCCCTGCGAGGTCGAGACCTTCATCTTCGGCAATCACGGCCTGATGGTCGAGGGGCGCTGTTCGCTGACCAACTATGTCACCGGCCAGTCGACCAACATGGACGGCGCCTGTTCGCCCGCGGCCTGCGTGAAATACGAACGCGCCGCCGATGGCAGCATGTCGACGATCCTGGGCGATTACATGATCGACCGCTTTGGCCCCGAGGAAACCGCAGGCTACCCGACGATCTGCAAGGGCCGCTACAAATGCGACGCGCGCGACGGCGGCTACTACGCCTTCGAGGAGCCGATCAGCCTGAACGCCTCGACCATGCTGCCCGACCTTATCAGTGCGGGGGTGCATGCCTTCAAGATCGAGGGGCGGCAGCGGTCGCGCGCCTATGTCAAGAAGGTGGTCGCCGCCTTCCGCGAGGCGGTCGATTCGATCATGGCCGGGCAGGAGCCGAAGCTTGCCGATCTCGTCGCGCTGACCGAGGGTCAGAAGCAGACCGAGGGCGCGCTCAAGACCAAGAAATGGAGGTGACGGCATGAACCCGTCTCTGACCCTGGGGCCGAACCTGTTTCACTGGCCGGCCGAGCAGAAGATCGACTTCTACAATCGCATCGCGGATGAAAGCCCGGTCTCGACCGTCTATCTGGGCGAGGTGATCTGTTCCAAGCGCACCCCCTATTTCGACGACGAGCACCTGCCCGCGGTGGCCGAGCGGCTGGAACGCGCGGGCAAGAAAGTGGTCTATTGCTCGTTCTCCGAGGTGGTCATCAAGCGCGAGCGCAACATCCTGATGGAATGGTCCCAGCAGGAAGGACGCGATCTGGAGGTGAACAATACCGCGGCCCTTCTGCACCTCAAGGACAAGCCGCACCGGATCGGCGGGCTTCTGAACGTCTATAACGAGGACACCATGGCCTATCTGGCAGGCCAGGGCGCAACCCATTTCAGCCTGCTGCCCGAATTGCCGCGCGCGGCCATCGCGCGGCTTGGCGAAAAGGCAAGGGAACTGGGTGTCGGCGTCGAGGTGCAGGTCTTTGGCCGGGCGTCGCTTGCGCTGTCGGCCCGCTGCTATCACGCCCGCGCGCATGAGCGGACCAAGGACAATTGCCAGTTCGTCTGCGGCGACGACCCGGACGGCATGACGCTGATGACGATGGACGAAAAGCCGTTCCTGACGATCAACGGCATCCAGACGCTGAGTTACGGCTATCTCGACCTGATGGCCGATCTTGACGACATGCGCGATATCGGGGTGACGCATTTCCGGGTGATGCCGCATACCTGTGACATGATCGCGGTGACACGGGCCTTCGACGACGTGCTGGCGGGCCGGATCGAAATGGCCGAGGGCGAGGCGCGCCTGCGCGGTCTCGGCATCGAGGCGCCCTTCGTCAACGGTTTCTATCGCGGCCGGGCCGGTCATGACTGGGTGCCGCGGGTGGCCGAACCGGCGTGACCCTTGCAGGTGGTGGGTTGACACCCACCCTACGCCTCTCACCCCACCCTACGCCTCTCACCCCATCGCACGCCCCGGCCCCGCGCCGGGGCGTTGCCTTTTGGTCCCGTCAGGCCCGTCGCCGCAACGCCGCAAGTCCGCCGAGCGCCGCCAGCAGCCCGAACCACGACGCGGGCAGGGGCGCCGACACCACGCTGGGGGTCTCGGTGAAGAAATCGTCGCCGGTCTCGTCGGAGAACAGGAACCACATTCCGGGCTGTGCGGTCATTGCCACCGAGGCGTCGCCGACGACGCAATCGGGGTCGGGTGGACAGGAATATGAATATTCGCCGTAGGAACGGACGTGGTCGCCTGCGGTGGAAGAGGCCGTGATCAAATCGTAGTCGATGGCCCCTGTCTGGATGAACAGCCACCAAGACGTTATGTTTGCCGACACATCCGTTGAAAATTCCACGAAGAAGAAGTTGCTGTAATGGTGCGTCCAGTCCCCATCGTCGAAAGTGAACTCGGTCAGTGTGGCGTTTGCGGACTGCCATGTCGAGCTGTGAAAGCCGCCCGATGCCAGTGGTGCGAACGAGATTCCGTTGGCCCCGGCCCAATAATAGGTCTCGGGGGCGAGGGCGAAATCCGTGTCGACATCGAGGCTGAAGGTCAGCGCCGTGGGATTGTCGAAGATTTTCGGAGTTATCCCGCCGCTCAAGTCCGGGTGAATAACGGCATTATAGGCGGTCTCGAAAGGAGAGCCCTGATAGACGAGAGTGGCGGCATCGGCGGAAGCGGGAAAAGTAACAGCGATAACAGGCAACAGCAAAAGAGGACGCAACATGAGAACCATCCGGAATGAACCTTAACCTCTGTTAAGGCTATCCCGGAAAGTGCTTGCTGTCTACGCGAATAGAACATTGGTTACAGCTACTTAAGGTTGATCTGCGCGGGATGCCGCGCCGTCATGGGCGTTCATCGCCCTTCCGCGAAGCGGCGCATGCGCCCCAGGGCCGACGAGGCTGGCGGGATTGTGCACGCAATGGACGCGGCCCTTGATCTCGCGCAGCGCCACGCGTATACGCCCCCGGTGGCCCGCTCGGGCCGCCCATCCACAATCAGGAAACGCCGTGGCCGCCCAACTCGCTTCGGGGGCGCGTCCGGCCAAGGAGAAGCGACATGAAACTGAATGAACTCCGTGACAACCCGGGTGCCGCGAAAAAGGCCAAGCGGGTCGGCCGTGGCCCGGGCTCGGGCAAGGGCAAGACCGCCGGGCGCGGCATCAAGGGTCAGAAATCGCGTTCGGGCGTGTCGATCAACGCCTTCGAGGGCGGTCAGATGCCGCTGTACCAGCGGCTGCCCAAGCGCGGCTTCAACAAGCCCAACCGCAAGGCCTATGCCGTGGTGAACTTGGGCCTGATCCAGAAATTCGTCGATGCCGGCAAGCTCGACGGCACGGTCGCGATCACCGAGGACGCGCTGGTGGCCTCGGGCCTCGTGCGCCGCAAGCTCGACGGCATCCGCGTCCTTGCCAAGGGCGAGGTGACGGGCAAGCTGACGCTCGACGTGACCGGTGCCTCGCGCGCGGCTGTCGAGGCGGTCGAGAAGGCGGGCGGCACGCTCAAGACCGCCGCCCCGGCCGAGGCGACCGAATAAGTGGTTGTTCGCAGGCCCCGGGCCGCTTACATCCTGACCTAGTTTTCCATTGCGCCGCCGGAGCCGGAAGACGGTTTCGGCGGCGTTGTCCTTGAACAGAGGCTCAGCATGGCATCTGCAGCAGAGCAAATGGCCGCGAACATGAGCTGGGGGGCCTTCGGCAAGGCCACCGAGCTGCGCCAGCGGATCTTCTATACACTCGGCCTTCTGATCGTCTATCGCCTGGGAACCTATATCCCGGTGCCCGGCATCGACGGCGTCGAGCTGCGCAACTTCATGGATCAGGCGGCGGCCGGTCTGGGGGGCATCCTGTCGATGTTCACCGGCGGCGCGCTGGGCCGGATGGGCATCTTCGCCCTCGGCATTATGCCCTATATCTCGGCCTCGATCATCGTGCAGCTTCTGGCCGCGATGGTGCCCCAGCTCGAACAGCTCAAGAAAGAGGGCGAGCAGGGTCGAAAGAAACTGAACCAGTACACGCGCTACGGCACGGTGTTCCTGGCGACCTTCCAGGCCTACGGGCTTGCGGTCAGCCTCGAGGCTGGGGGGCTTGCCTCGGATCCCGGCTGGTTCTTCCGCGCGGGCACGGTGATCACCCTTGTCGGCGGCACCATGTTCCTGATGTGGCTGGGCGAGCAGATCACCGCGCGCGGCGTCGGCAACGGCATCTCGTTGATCATCTTCGTCGGCATCATCGCGGAAATCCCCGCGGCGCTGGCGCAGTTCTTCAGCCAGGGCCGGTCGGGTGCGCTGTCGCCTGCGATCATCATCGGCGTGATGGTGATGGTGGTGGTGACGATCGCCTTCGTGGTGTTCATGGAACGCGCGTTGCGAAAGATCCACATCCAGTACCCGCGCCGCCAGGTCGGCATGAAGGTCTATGATGGCGGCTCGTCGCACCTGCCGATCAAGGTGAACCCGGCGGGGGTCATCCCGGCGATCTTTGCCTCGTCGCTGCTGTTGCTGCCGACCACCATCGCGACCTTCTCGCACAATCAGGCTGGCCCGGTGATGTCGGCGCTGCTGGCCTATTTCGGGCCCGGCCAGCCGCTTTACCTTGCCTTCTTCTCGGGCATGATCATCTTCTTCACCTATTTCTACACGTTCAACGTGTCCTTCAAGACCGAGGACGTGGCAGATAACCTGAAGAACCAGAACGGGTTCGTTCCGGGCATCCGACCGGGCAAGCGGACGCAGGAATATCTGGACTATGTCGTGACCCGCATCCTGGTGCTCGGCTCGGGCTATCTGGCGCTGGTTTGCATGCTGCCCGAAGTCCTGCGCGCCCAGCTTGCCATCCCGTTCTATTTCGGAGGAACCTCGGTGCTCATCGTCGTCTCGGTGACGATGGACACCATCCAGCAGGTTCAGTCCCACCTTCTGGCGCACCAGTACGAGGGGCTGATCGAGAAATCGCAACTAAGACGCAAGCGCAAAGGCGCAAGGAAAGGGACAGCGCGCAGATGAACATCATCCTGTTGGGCCCCCCGGGGGCCGGGAAGGGCACGCAAGCCCGCCGGCTCGTGGAGGAACGGGGCATGACCCAGCTTTCCACCGGTGACATGCTGCGCGAGGCGCGCAGCTCCGGCACCGAGATGGGAAAGAGGGTGGCGGCGGTCATGGATCGCGGCGAACTGGTGACCGACGAGATCGTGATCGGCCTGATCGCCGAAAAGCTCGAGGGCGGTGCCGGCGGCGGTTTCATCTTCGACGGCTTCCCGCGCACGCTGGCCCAGGCCGACGCGCTGGGCGCGCTTCTGGACAGCATCGGCCAACGGCTGGATGCGGTCATCGAGATGCGCGTGGATGACGAGGCCCTGGTGGCGCGGATCACCGCGCGTTCGACCTGCGCAAGCTGTGGCGAGGTCTATAACGACAACACCCGCCCGATTCCGGCCGATGGCAGATGCGTCAAATGCGGCGGGACCGAGTTCAGCCGCCGCGCCGACGACAATGCCGACAGCCTGCGCCAGCGTTTGATGGAGTATTACAAGAAGACCTCGCCGCTGATCGGCTATTACCACGCCAAGGGTCAGTTGTCCGGCGTGGACGGGCTGGGCGAGATCGACTCCGTTTCGGCCGAGATCAAGGCTTTGCTTGACAAGGCTTGACACTCCCCCTTGACGCGAAACGGGATTCGCCCTAGGCACGGCGTCTCGAACAGGAATCGACCTTTTGTCGCACGCGGTGGAAGCCGGGGTGGCAGGGGCAGAGCGGCCCGAAGGCAGCATGCTTTCGGGCCTCAGTTGTGAAAAAAGGCTCTGGCGCAACGGAGCCGCAACGAAAGGAAAGACACGCGTGGCACGTATCGCTGGCGTAAACATCCCCACCGGAAAGCGCGTCCCCATCGCCCTGACCTATATCCACGGAATCGGCCCGGCCTCGGCCGACGCGATCTGCACGGCCGTCGGCATCGACCTCACCCGCCGCGTCAACGACCTGACCGATGCCGAGGTGCTGGCCATCCGCGAGCATATCGACGCCAACTACACCGTCGAGGGCGACCTGCGCCGCGAAGTGCAGATGAACGTCAAGCGCCTGATGGATCTGGGCTGCTATCGCGGCCTGCGTCACCGCCGCAACCTGCCGGTCCGCGGTCAGCGCACCCACACCAATGCCCGCACCCGCAAGGGCCCGGCAAAAGCCATTGCCGGCAAGAAGAAATAAGGGAGGGCAGGACAGATGGCACGCGACAAGACCCGCATCCGCCGCAAGGAACGCAAGAACATCGCCGCTGGCGTGGCGCATGTGAACAGCTCGTTCAACAACACCAAGATCCTGATCTCCGATGTGCAGGGCAACGCGATTGCCTGGTCGTCGGCGGGCACCATGGGCTTCAAGGGCTCGCGCAAGTCGACGCCCTATGCAGCGCAGATGGCCGCCGAGGACGCTGGCCGCAAGGCGCAGGAGCACGGCGTCAAGACCCTCGAGGTCGAGGTCCAGGGCCCCGGCTCTGGCCGCGAATCGGCTTTGCGCGCGCTGGCCTCGATCGGCTTCAACATCACCTCGATCCGCGACGTGACCCCCATCGCGCATAACGGCTGCCGTCCGCCGAAGCGCCGCCGGGTCTGATCGGGACTTCTTTGCCCGGGCCGGATTCCCGGCCCGGGTTCGTCGCTATTTCCCTCGGGCGTTCTTCGCTGCGGACATGGGCGAAGGACAGGAATTGAGGAGACGCACATGATCCACAAGAATTGGCAGGAACTCATCAAGCCGGTGGCGCTCGAGATCAAGCCGGGCAACGATCCCGCGCGCCAGGCGACCGTCGTCGCCGAGCCGCTGGAACGCGGCTTCGGCCTGACGCTGGGCAATGCGCTGCGCCGGGTGCTTATGAGCTCGCTGCAGGGCGCGGCGATCACGTCCGTCCAGATCGACAACGTGCTGCACGAGTTCTCCTCGGTCGCAGGCGTGCGCGAGGACGTGACCGACATCGTGCTCAACCTCAAGGGCGTCGCGCTCCGGATGGAGGTCGAGGGGCCCAAGCGGCTGTCGGTTTCGGCCAAGGGGCCGGGCGTGGTCACCGCGGGCGACATCTCGGAAACCGCCGGGATCGAGGTGCTGAACCGCGAGCATGTGATCTGCCATCTCGATGACGGGGCCGACCTGTTCATGGAACTGACCGTGAATACCGGCAAGGGCTATGTCGCTGCCGACAAGAACCGCCCCGAGGATGCGCCCATCGGCCTGATCCCGATCGACGCGATCTACTCGCCGGTCAAGAAGGTCGCCTATGACGTGCAGCCCACCCGCGAGGGTCAGGTGCTCGACTATGACAAGCTGACTCTCAAGATCGAGACCGACGGCTCGGTGACCCCCGATGACGCGGTGGCCTTCGCCGCCCGCATCCTTCAGGATCAGCTGTCGATCTTCGTCAATTTCGACGAGCCTGAATCGTCGAGCCGCGAATCCGACGACGAGGGGCTGGAGTTCAACCCGCTCCTGCTCAAGAAGGTGGACGAACTGGAACTCAGCGTCCGTTCGGCCAACTGCCTGAAGAACGACAACATCGTCTATATCGGCGATCTGATCCAGAAAACCGAAGCCGAGATGCTGCGCACCCCGAACTTCGGCCGCAAGTCGCTGAACGAGATCAAGGAAGTGCTGTCGGGCATGGGGCTGCACCTTGGCATGGATGTCGAGGAATGGCCGCCCGAGAACATCGAGGATCTGGCCAAGAAGTTCGAGGACCAGTTCTGAAGGACGGTGGATTTCACCCACCCTACGCCAGACGGGTAGGGTGGGTGCCAACCCACCGCCGCGACGATACGGGCATTCCGCCCCAAGGAGAGCGGCCCGCACGCATGGGCTGCCGGACAAAGCAAAACCGCCCCAACGAGGGCAATGACGGAGAAAACACATGCGTCACGCTCGCGGCTATCGCCGCCTGAACCGCACCCATGAGCACCGCAAGGCGATGTTCGCCAACATGGCCGGATCGCTCATCGAACACGAACAGATCAAGACCACGCTGCCGAAGGCCAAGGAACTCAAGCGCATCGCCGACAAGCTGGTGACGCTGGGCAAGCGCGGCGACCTGCATGCCCGCCGCCAGGCCGCGGCGCAGCTGAAACAGGACGCGCATGTTGCCAAGCTCTTCGAGGTTCTGGGCCCGCGCTATGCCGAACGTCAGGGTGGCTATGTCCGCGTCCTGAAGGCGGGCTTCCGCTATGGCGACATGGCGCCGATGGCGATCGTCGAACTGGTTGACCGTGACCCCGAGGCGAAGGGCGCCGCCGACCGCGCCCGGGTCGAAGCCGAGGCCGAGTCCGAGGACTAAGCGTCGCAGGCACCGGATACGAAGAAGGCCCCACATGCCGGTGGGGCCTTCTTCATTTCGGGGGTCAGTCCGTGCCGGGCGCCCCGGCCGTGCCTCTCAGGCCATGATCTCGGCGCCCGCCCGGGGCTGGTTGTCCTCGATCATGCGGTCCACATCGAGCAACATTCGTTCGAGTTGGACGTCTGCAACGGGCGTCGCGCCCAGATATTCCAGAATGTCGGTGCGGATGCCGGCGGGCAGCCGCATGAGGCGATTGAAATGGTTGGGGTGGATTGTACGCACCGAATACTCCTTTAGACTATGACTTCACGCGCGTCTCCGCAGCGACAATTTAAGGTTGACTGAAAATCCTGCAACTTGTCTAAAAAGTCATGTTCGAGAAATCGGTGTTTGACAGGGAATTGAGGGTTCTCGACTCGTTGGCTCCTCAGGGGTACAACATCGGGCTACATATCAGGTTCACGTCCCCCCTGATGACCTTCCAGACGTATGATCCGGAGTGGCTGGTCTACTACACCGAACATGGATATGTCCTGCGCGACCCGATGGTGGCGTGGGGCTTCTCAACCACCGGCGCGACACGGTGGAGCAATCAGACAATCCCCGACCCGTTCGGCATCCTCAAGGAAGCGGCGCGGTTCGGCTTGAGGTACGGCGTGACGATCTCCTGGGGGCCGATCACCTCCAGGACCATTGCGAGCGCGGCACGAGCAGATCGGGAATTCGAGGATGCCGAGATCGCCAAGATCGAGTCCCTCGTGCGTCGGTTGCACGACATGACCGAGCCGCCGCAAGAGCTGACCAAGGCTCAGATCGAGGCGCTGAAATGCATCGCGGACGGCGACCGCCATGCGGCCGCTGCCGGCAAGCTGGGGATCTCGGAAAGTGCGCTCAAGGCTCGTCTGGCATCTGCCCGCGAGCGGCTGATGGCGCGCACGACCGCCGAAGCGATTCAGCGCGCAAAGGATTACAGGCTGCTTTGACGGCCGTCGCCCTCCGCAAGGTTTTCGACAACACCACCAACCCTGCAGGAGGCTCTTATGCAGACCACGACCCTTTCCTTCGAAAACATCCACAACCATGGCGAGCTGTTCGCCAACATGCTTCGTGCGCGGCGCGAGCTGTTCATCGAGCGCAACAAATGGGACCTGCCCGAGGCGCTGGGCATGGAATACGATCAGTACGACACCCCCGCCAGCCGCTGGGTCGTCGTCCATGACGAGCTGGGGCAGGTGCTGGCCGGTAACCGGCTGACGCCCACCACGGCGCGCTGCGGCATCTACACCTACATGATCCGCGACGCGCAGAAGGGGCTGCTGGACACGATCCCGGCGAACCTTCTGCACGACGAGGCACCGGTGGCCGAAACCGTCTGGGAAAGCTCGCGGCTCTTCGTGTCGCAGCGGGTGCCGCTGGCCCAGCGTCGGCCGATCTATTTCAACCTCGTGCAGGAACTGGCCAAGGCGGCCCGCAATCTGGGCGCCACGCAATGCCTGACGCTGCTGAACGCCAACTGGACCATGTGGTACAAGCGCGTCGGCATCGACATGACCGCGCAGGGCCCGGTGATGGAAATCGACGGCATCAAGAACCAGGTAGTGTCGATGAACTTCGCCTCGAACCTGCACTAGCCGCGTGTCGGCCTCCGCCGCGAGGGCGGGGGCCGTCCGGTCATTGCACTTGGCAGTCCGCACGCGCATATCCTTGGGCGAGCGCAAAAAAACGGATTGTGCCGATGACCCGCCTCGCTGTCCTTCTCTGCCTTCTTGTCCTTGCCCCGCCGCTTGCGGCCGAGGAACCGCGCGTGCCGGGCAGCCCGGCCGAGATCGCGCTGTCCTTTGCCCCCGTGGTGCGCCAGAGTGCGCCCGCCGTGGTCAATATCTACGCCCGCCGGGTGGTGGCCGAACGCCTGGGCCCGTTCGCGGACGATCCGTTTTTCTCTCAGCTTTTCCGCGATTTCGGCCGGGTCCAGCCGCGTGTCCAGAACTCGCTGGGTTCGGGTGTGATCGTGTCCGGCGACGGGCTGGTGGTTTCGAACTACCATGTGGTCGGCCAGGCGACCGAGATTCGCGTGGTGCTGTCGGACCGGCGCGAGTTCGATGCCGAGGTGCTTCTGGCGGATGAGGAATCCGACCTTGCCATCCTGCGCCTCAAGGGCGCGCAGGGTCTGCCCGCGCTGGCATTGCGCGACTCCGACACGGTCGAGGTGGGCGATCTGGTGCTGGCCATCGGTAACCCGTTCGGTGTGGGCCAGACGGTCAGCCAGGGCATCGTCTCGGGGCTGGCGCGTTCGGGCCTGTCGATCGGGGGCGGGCGGGGCTATTTCATCCAGACCGATGCCGCGATCAACCCCGGCAATTCGGGTGGTGCGCTGGTCGACATGGCCGGTCGGCTGGTAGGCATCAATACCGCGATTCTTTCGCGCTCGGGCGGGTCGAACGGCATTGGCTTTGCGATCCCGGCGAACCTGGTGATGCGCTTTGTCGATCAGGCGCGCGAGGGCCGCGACCGCTTTCAGCGCCCCTGGGCGGGTGTGTCGGGTCAGTCGGTCGATGCCGCGCTGGCCGAGGGATTCGGTCTTGACCTGCCGCGCGGGGTGGTGCTGACGCAGATTCATGCCGACAGCCCCTTCGGCAAGGCTGGGCTCAAGGTGGGCGATGTGGTGCTTGAGCTTGGCGGCGCGCCGGTGAACACGCCGCAGGAAATGCTGTTTCGCCTGTCGGCCGAGGGTGTCGGCGGCAAGATCGCCCTGCGCTACCTGCGCAAGGGACGCGAGGCAGAGGCGCGCGTTGTCCTGATCGCGCCGCCCGAGACGCCGCCCCGCGCGCCCGTGACGATTGCCGGGCGCAGTGTTCTGGCGGGGCTGTCGGTGGTCAACCTCAACCCCGCCGTCGCGCAGGAAACCGGCCTGCCCGGCGATGCGACCGGCGTTCTTGTCACCGATCCGGGCGAAGTCGGCGCGCGGGTCGGCCTGCGCGCGGGCGATATCCTGTTGCAGATGAACGACCGCGCGATCCAGACTACCCGGGATGTCGCCGAGGCCGCGCGCGCGGGCGGGCGCAACTGGCAGGTGGAATACCTGCGGAACGGCCGGCGCGGCCTGCTGCGCTTCCGGGTCTAGGCGGCAGGCATGGCCGATCTTTTCGACCGCATCGAGCCCGAGCAGCCCCACAAGGCTGGCCCCCGGCCGCTTGCCGACCGGCTGCGGCCGAGACGGCTGGCGGACGTGATCGGGCAGGAGCATATCCTGGGCCCCGATGGGCCGCTTGGCGTGATGCTTGCCTCGGGCAGCCTGTCTTCGCTGATCCTGTGGGGGCCGCCCGGCGTGGGCAAGACCACCATCGCCCGGCTTCTGGCCGACGAGACCGATCTGCATTTCGTCCAGATCAGCGCCATCTTCACCGGGGTCGCCGAGCTGAAGAAGGTGTTCGAGGCCGCCCGGATCCGCCATGCCAACGGGCAGGGCACGCTGCTGTTCGTCGACGAGATCCACCGCTTCAACAAGGCCCAGCAGGACGGCTTTCTGCCGCATATGGAGGATGGGACAATCCTTCTGGTCGGCGCGACCACCGAGAATCCGTCCTTCGAGTTGAACGCCGCCCTTTTGTCGCGCGCGCAGGTGCTGGTGCTGGACCGGCTGGATCTGGCGCATCTGGAACTGCTGGCCCAGCGCGCCGAACACGAGCTGGGCCGGGCGCTGCCGCTGACCGGGCCGGCCCGCGAGCAATTGCTGGAAATGGCCGATGGCGATGGCAGGGCGCTGGTGAACCTGATCGAGCAGATCGCGGCGTGGACGGTCGAGGGCGCGCTGTCGCCCGAGGCGCTGGCCAGACGGCTGCAACGGCGTGCCGCGCAATACGACAAGTCGGGCGAGGCGCATTACAACCTGATCTCGGCGCTGCACAAGTCGGTGCGCGGCTCGGACCCCGATGCGGCACTCTATTGGCTGGCGCGGATGCTGGAGGGGGGCGAGGATCCCCGCTTCCTGGCCCGCCGCATCACCCGCATGAGCATCGAGGATATCGGGCTTGCCGATCCGCAGGCGCAGACGATCTGTCTGGATGCCTGGGCCGTCTATGAGCGGCTCGGCAGCCCCGAAGGGGAACTGGCGCTGGCGCAGGCGGTCCTGTATCTGGCGCTCGCCCCGAAATCGAATGCGGGCTATGCAGCCTACAAGAATGCGCGGGCCGCGGCGAAACGCACGGGGTCCGAACCGCCGCCCAAGCACATCCTGAACGCGCCGACCCGGCTGATGAAGGAGCAGGGCTATGGCGCGGGCTACGAATACGACCACGATACCGAGGCCGGTTTCTCGGGGCAGGACTATTTCCCCGAGGCGATGAAGCGCGGGGTCTACTACAATCCCGTCGAGCGCGGCTTCGAGCGCGAGCTGAAGCGCCGGCTGGACTATTTCACCAAGCTGCGCGCGCAGCGGCAGGACGGCGGGTCGTAGCGGCAGGGGTTTCGCCCTGGCTTGCGCCAGGGCGACCGGCTGGGGGGCGCTGCCCCCCAGACCCCCCGGGATATTTGAGGCCAGAAGAAGGCAAGAGCGGGCGGTTGACAATTGCGGCCAAGGCGCAGATGGGAAGCCCATGACAGGCAATGGAACGATCCTTTCGGCGGCGCGGAGGCCGATGCCATGACCGGCGTGCAGACCCTGACCGTCGCCTCGGGCGAGGGCGAGCAGCGGCTGGACCGCTGGTTCCGCCGGCGCTTTCCGCATGTTCCCCAGACCCGCATCGAGAAGATGTGCCGCAAGGGCGAGATCCGGGTGGATGGCGGCCGGGTGAAACCCGCCACGAGGCTGGAAGAGGGCCAGCAGGTGCGCGTCCCGCCGCTGCCCGCGCCCGGCGAGGCGCCGCCGCGCGCCGCGGTCAGCGAGGCCGATGCCGCGATGATCCGCGCGGCCGTGCTTTTTCGCGACGACCATATCATCGCGCTGAACAAGCCGCCGGGGCTGGCGACGCAGGGCGGCAGCGGCCAGACCCGCCATGTCGACGGGCTGGCCGAGGCGCTGCGCTTCGGGCTGGACGAGAAGCCCCGGCTGGTGCACCGGCTGGACCGCGACACCTCGGGGGTGCTGCTGCTGGCGCGCACGCGTGCGGTGGCGGCTGCGCTGACCGCCGCCATTCGGGCGCGCGAGACGCGCAAGATCTACTGGGCCGCCGTCGCGGGCGTGCCGAGCCCGGCCATGGGCACGATCCGGTTCGGGCTTGTGAAGGCGCCGGGCCATGGCACCGGGGGCGAGGGCGAGAAGATGCGCTGCATCCATCCCGACAAGGTGGACAAGACCCCCGACGCCAAGCGCGCCGTCACCGATTACGCGGTGCTGTCGTCGCTGGCCAAGCGGGTGTCCTGGTGTGCGCTGGTTCCTGTCACCGGGCGTACCCACCAGCTGCGCGCGCATATGGCCGAGATCGGCCACCCCGTCGTAGGCGACGGCAAATATGGCGGCTCCGGCCAGGTGAACGAGGGCGAGGGCTGGGGCGCGCAGCTTGGCGGCGAGATCAGCCGCAAGTTGCACCTGCATGCCCGATACCTGCGGCTGGTCCATCCGGTCACCGGCAAGGCGCTCAGCCTCACCGCGCCGCTGCCCGAGCACATGAAACGCACCTGGGACATGCTGGGCTGGGCCGAAAGCGACGTGCCCGCCGACCCGTTCGAGGATCTCGCATGACCGGCCCAAGGCTGGCGCTGTTCGATGTGGACGGCACGCTGGTCGACAGCCAGTCCCATATCGCCGGGGCGATGGAGGCGGCCTTTGCCGCCGAGAACCTGCCCGCCCCCCGGCGAGAGGCCATCCTGTCCGTGGTGGGGCTTTCGTTGCCGCTGGCCATCGCCACGCTTGCTCCCGCCCAGTCCGAACCCGCCCGGGCCCGGATGCTGGACGCCTATCGCGAGACCTATTTCGGCCTGCGTGTCGGCACCGAGGCATCGCCGCTTTTCCCCGGTGCGCGTGCGGCGCTTGATGCGCTGGCCGGTGCCCCCGGTGTGGTTCTGGGCATCGCAACCGGCAAGTCGCGCCGCGGGCTCGAGGCGATCCTTGCCGCGCATGGCCTTTCGCAGCTTTTCGACACGCTGCAACATGCCGACGATCACCCCTCGAAGCCGCATCCCGCGATGGTGCTGGCCGCGCTTGAGGAAACCGGGGTGGCGCCCGGCGCTGCGGTGATGATCGGCGACACCAAGTTCGACATCGAGATGGGGCGCGCGGCGGGGGTGCGGACCCTGGCGGTGGGCTGGGGATATCATCCGGCTGACCGGTTGGCCGGGGCGGATGCGCGGATCGACGGTTTCGGGGCGCTGCCCGCGGCGCTTGACCGGCTCTGGGGAGGCAGCGCATGAGCGGATGGACCGCGAAACGGTTCTGGACGGCTGCCGATGTGGCCGAGGCCGGGGACGGGTTCACCGTGCTGCTGGACGGACGGCCCGTGCGTACCCCGGCCAAGGCCGAGTTCGTGCTGCCCACCCGCGCCATGGCCGAGGCCGCGGCCGCGGAATGGAACGCGCAGGAGGGCGCGTTGCGGCCCCAGACCATGCCCGTCACGCGCGCCGCCAATGCCGCCATCGACAAGGTGCGTGTCCAGCATGCCGAGGTCGCGGCACTGATCGCGGCGTATGGCGAAAGCGACCTGATCTGTCACCGTGCCGAAAGCCCTGCCGAACTGGTCGCCCGTCAGGCGGCAGGCTGGGATCCGCTGCTTGACTGGGCGCGCACGGCGCTGGGCGCGCCGCTCAGGCCGGGCCGCGGGGTTCTGCCTTGTGCCCAGCCCGGCGAAAGTCTTGCCGTGCTGGGCGGGCGGGTCGCGGCGCAGGACGCCTTTGCGCTGACCGCGCTGCATGACCTTGTGGCGCTGTCGGGGTCGCTGGTGATCGGGCTTGCGGCGTTGGAAGGGGCTGTGGCCCCGATCGAGCGGTTGTGGGATCTCTCGCGCATCGACGAGACTTGGCAGCAGGAGCAATGGGGCGTTGATGACGAGGCCGCCGAGGTTGCGGCGGCCCGGCGGCGCGACTTCCTTCAGGCCCGCCGCTTCCTCGATCTGGCCGCGCCGCCCGCCTGAGACCCGGTCCCGGCGCCTGACTGCCCATTCTTCGGGCGGGGCCGCTGCTGCGGCGAATGGCGTGCCGACGCAGGCCCGGATGGGGCAGTGCGGCCTTGACCTGTCGGCGGGAATTTGCCCAAACTTGGCGCGCCGAGGGGGAAGCGGCCTTATGTCTGCCTCCCTTCCAAACCCCGCAGGGGTCAAGAAAAGCCGCCCGAGAGGTGGATATTCAGGAAGAGGTAAACATGAAGTATTCCGTTTTTCTGGGCGCGCTGACCGGTGCCGGTCTTGCCGCCGGGGCAGTGGCGGCCGGGACGCTGGACGACGTCAAGGCCCGCGGCAAGGTGAATTGCGGCACCAATACCGGGCTTGTAGGCTTTGCTGCGCCGGATGCGAATGGCGAGTGGCAGGGTTTTGACGTTGCGCTCTGCCGGGCCGTTGCGGCGGCCGTCCTCGGCGATCACAGCGCGGTCGAGTTCGTCTCGACCACCGGCCGGACGCGATTCACGGCATTGGCCTCGGGCGAGATCGACCTTCTGGTGCGCAACACGACCTGGACCTTCACCCGCGATGTGGACCTGAAATTCACCTTCGTCGGCGTCAACTATTATGACGGCCAGGGCTTCATGGTGCCGAAATCGCTGGGCGTGACCTCGGCCAAGGAACTCGATGGCGCGACCATCTGCATCCAGACCGGCACCACGACCGAACTGAACCTTGCCGACTTCTTCCGCACCAACAACATCAGCTACGAGCCCGTCCCGATCGAGACCAATGCCGAGGGCCAGCAGCAATACCTGGCCGGGGCTTGCGACGCCTATACCACCGACATTTCGGGGCTGGCCGCGACCCGCGCCACGTTCGAGGATCCGACCGCCCATGTGATCCTGCCTGAGATCGTGTCCAAGGAGCCGCTGGGCCCGCTGGTCCGCCACGGCGATGATGAATGGGCCGATGTGGTGCGCTGGACGCTGTTTGCGCTGATCGCGGCCGAGGAATATGGCGTGACCTCGGCCAATATCGACGAACTGGTTGCCAATCCGGCCTCCAACCCCGAGATCAGCCGCCTGCTTGGCACCGAGGGCGATCTGGGGCCGATGCTGGGCCTTTCCGTCGACTGGGCCGTAAAGGCGATCAAGGCCGGCGGCAATTACGGCGAGTTGTTCGAGAAGTTCATCGGCCAGAACACCCCCATCGGCCTGCCGCGCGGGCTGAACGCGCAATGGACCGATGGCGGGCTGCTTTACGCCCCGCCGTTCCGGTAGGGCCAGATCACAAGGGCGCGGGACATCCCGCGCCCTTCGCCTATCTGGCACTGGGACAGGAAAAACCCGGGCAGGGTGCGCCACCGGCAGGGGTGCCCAGGACAGGTCATCGCCCGGGGGCAGCCACAGGGAGCGCCCGCCATGACCATGATGACAGCCCCGCCGAAGCAGACCTTCCGTGTGGGCATGCTGATCCATGACACGCGCTATCGGTCGCTGACGATCCAGATCGTCGTGCTGAGCGCCGCGATGCTGATGGCCGCCTGGCTCATCAACAACACGATCCAGAACCTTGCCGTGCTGGGCAAGCCGATCAGTTTCGGCTTCCTGTCCTCGGCCGCGCAATACGACATCAACCAGATGCTTGTGTCCTATACCAACCAGGACACCCACCTGCGCGCCGCCTTTGTCGGGCTTCTGAACACGCTGCTGGTGGCGGTGCTGGGCTGCGCGCTTGCCACCGTGCTGGGCGTGCTGATCGGCGTGCTGCGGCTGTCGAAGAACTGGCTGGTGGCGCGGCTGATGACGGCCTATGTCGAGATCTTCCGCAATGTCCCGGTACTGCTCTGGATCGTTTTCGCCATGGCGATCCTGATCGAGACGCTGCCCACCCCGCGCGACTTCCGCGGCGAGGAGGCGACTGCCTCGATGCTGCTGGGCGACAGCATCGCGATCACCAATCGCGGCGTCTACATCCCCGAACCGCTGTTCTCCCGCTCGCTGGGCGATCTGCCCCTGCCCGGCGCCGTCGCGATCAGCCTCGATCTTGTGGCGATCCTCGCGCTGTTGGCGGGCGGGCTTGCCGCCAGTGCCGCCATCCGCCGCCGGGCCGAGCGGATCCAGAACGCCACCGGCAAACGCCCCGCAACATGGCATCTGCGGCTTGGCGTGATCGTGCTGCCGCAGGCCGCGCTGCTGGCCGCGCTGGGCTTCCATCTGGGCTACCCGGAACTGCGCGGCTTCAATTTCCAGGGCGGTATCCATCTGCGCAACTCGCTGCTGGCGCTCTGGCTGGCGCTCTCCTTCTACACCGCCGCCTTCATCGCCGAAATCGTCCGCGCCGGGATTCTGGCCATCGACCGGGGCCAGACCGAGGCCGCCGCCGCGCTGGGCCTGCGCCCGGGCCGGATCATGCGGCTGGTGATCCTGCCCCAGGCGCTGCGCGTCATCATCCCGCCGCTGATCTCGCAATACCTGAACCTGACCAAGAACTCCTCGCTCGCCATCGCGGTGGGCTACATGGACATCACCGGCACGCTGGGCGGGATCACGCTGAACCAGACCGGGCGGGAACTGGAATGCGTGCTGCTGCTGATGCTGGTCTATCTGGCGATCTCGCTCATCATCTCGGCGGTGATGAACTGGTACAATGCCCGTGTCCGGTTGGTGGAGCGCTGAGATGCCGGGCCAACCCTTCGTCCGCAGCCATATGCTGCCCGAACGCGCCCCTCCCGCAACCGCCGCGGGACCGCTGCTGTGGCTGCGCGAGAACCTGTTTTCCTCCTGGTTCAACGCGATCCTGACGCTGCTATCCTTGGGGTTCGTCTGGTATGTGCTGGCCCATGCGCTGCCCTGGATCGTGCAGTCGAGCTGGACCGCCAATTCGCTGACCGAATGCCGCCAGCAGATCGCCGCCAGCCACGGGCCGGGCACCTCCGGCGCCTGCTGGGCGGTGATCCGCGAACGCTATCTGCAACTGATCTTCGGCTTCTATCCCTCGCGGCTCTACTGGCGGCCGATCCTTGCCTTCGGCCTGACGCTGGCCGCGCTGGCCCCGATCCTGTTCCCCGCGCTGCCGCGCCGCCTGCTCTGGCTCTCGTCCACGGTGCCCTTCCTCGTGCCCTGGCTTTTGTGGGGTGGCTCGCTCTGGCTGCCGGTCTCGATCGCGCTGGGGGCCGTGCTGGGCTATGCCGCCCTGCGGCTTGTCACGCCGCTGGCCGGGTCGCTGGCGGGGGTGATCGCGGCGGGGCTGGTGCCGGTGCTCTGGTGGCTTTTCGGCGCCGGTCCCGCGACCGGTCTGCTGCAATCGGCACTGCCGCTGGCCATCGACAGCGTGCAAAGCCGCGCCTTCGGCGGCTTCATGCTGTCGATCACCATCGGCATCGTCGCGATCACCTGTTCGCTGCCCATCGGCATCCTGCTGGCGCTGGGGCGGCAATCGGACCTGTTCATCGTCAAGACGCTTTGCGTCGGCTTCATCGAGTTCATCCGCGGCGTGCCGCTGATCACGCTCCTGTTCGTGGCCTCGCTCCTGCTGAACTATTTCCTGCCGCCGGGCACCAGTTTCGACATCATCCTGCGCGTCATCATCATGGTGACGCTGTTCGCCGCCGCCTACATGGCCGAGGTGATCCGCGGCGGGCTTGCCGCCCTGCCCAGGGGCCAGTACGAGGCCGCCGCCGCGCTGGGGCTGGATTACTGGAAGGCGCAGCGGCTCATCATCATGCCGCAGGCGCTGAAGATCTCGATCCCCGGCATCGTCTCGACCTTCATCGGGGTGTTCAAGGACACCACGCTGGTCTCGATCATCGGGCTTCTCGACCCGCTCGGCTTCTCCAACGCGATCCGCGCCGATACCGCCTGGAACGGCATCGTCTGGGAGCTTTACGGCTTCATCGCCGCGCTGTTCTTTGTCTTCTGCTTCGCCATGTCCCGCTATTCGATGTATCTCGAGCGCAAGCTCGCGACCGAACACCGCTGAGGAGGTCCGCGCCATGTCCGACCCGAGCAATGCCCGCGACATCGACCGCTCGCGCATGGCCGTCCGCGACGAAGTCGCGATCCGGATCGCCGGCATGAACAAGTGGTATGGCAGCTTCCACGTCCTGCGCGACATCGACCTGACCGTGCATGTCGGCGAACGCATCGTGGTCTGCGGCCCCTCCGGCTCGGGCAAGTCCACCCTGATCCGCTGCATCAACCGGCTGGAGGAACATCAGTCGGGCAGCATCGTCGTGGACGGGATCGAACTGAGTTCGGATCTGAAGAATATCGACAAGGTGCGCTCCGAAGTCGGGATGGTGTTCCAGCATTTCAACCTCTTTCCGCATCTGACGATTCTGGAGAACTGCACGCTGGCGCCGATCTGGGTGCGCAAGGTACCCCGCAGGGAGGCCGTCGAGACGGCGATGCATTTCCTCGAAAAGGTCCGCATCCCCGAACAGGCACTGAAATATCCCGGCCAGTTGTCGGGCGGCCAGCAGCAGCGCGTCGCGATCGCGCGCGCGCTGTGCATGCGGCCCCGGATCATGCTGTTCGACGAACCGACTTCGGCGCTCGATCCCGAGATGATCAAGGAAGTGCTCGACACCATGATCGCGCTGGCCGAAGAGGGCATGACGATGCTGGTGGTCACCCACGAGATGGGCTTTGCCCGGCAGGTCGCGAACCGCGTGATCTTCATGGATCAGGGCCAGATCGTCGAGCAGAACGCCCCCGAGGCGTTTTTCGGCAATCCGCAATCGGACCGCACGAAACTGTTCCTGAGCCAGATCCTCGGGAATTGAGGCGGGTTTCGGCTTGCCCTGGCAAGCCGACGCGGCCGGGGGGCGCTGCCCCCCGGAACCCCCCGGGGTATTTTGGCCAAGAAGAAGGGGATGTCGGCTTTGCGACGCGGATCGGACAGAAAAGCCGACGACAGCCGGAAATAGGGGCGGTTTCGGGCATCCGGTGCCTTGGCATGATTCCTGCTTGGGGCGGGTAGCGAGCTTCGACCGGTTCGCCCCCCAGAGATCCGCCCGCCGGGCAGCCACAGACAGGAAAAGCAAATGGCCATCGTGACTTTCTCTTCGCCGCTGATGCACAAGGACAAGGCGGTCTACGCCATCGCAGGCGACACCAAGACCATCCTTGCCCTTGCCGAAGAGCACCGGATCCCGATTCCCTTTGAGTGCCGGGACGGAAATTGCGCGTCCTGCCTGATCGAGGTGAGCTATGACGAGCCCGAGCGGAAGAAGGCCATCATGCTGACCGAAAAGGAAAAGACGACGCTGAAGGAGCTGGGCAAGCTGACCGCGCAGGAGATCGAGGATGCCGAGGTGCGCGACATGCCGCCCCGCTACCGGCTGGCCTGCCAGTTCATCGCGCGCGACGAGGACGTTACCATTACCTTTACCGGAACGCCCGGCGGCGCCGATTGAGGTGCGGCTTCCGGCCGGGTCAGGGAGTGATGTCGCGCGGTGTGACGAACTCGACGACCCGGCCGGTGCCCGGGATGACCTCGCTCCAGTCGGCGGCGTCGAATTCGGCCACCAGCGTCGCACAGGTTGGATAGGTCACAAAACGCTGCGTTCCAGGCGGCCGCTGCAACAGCCGCGCGGCGAATTCGGCAATGCCGGGATTGTGGCCGAGCATCAGGACCGGCGATGCGGCGCAATGCTTCAGCACGTCCAGCATGCGTTGCGCAGGCGCGTGGTAAAGAGCGGGATCGCGCCGCATCACCGCGCAATCGCCCAGCACCGGGGCCATCAGTTCCCAGGTCTCGACCGTGCGCCGCGCGGTCGAGGCGACCACCTCGGCCGGGACATGCCCACGCGCGGCCAGCCATTCGGCGATCCGGGGGGCGGCGTCGCGGCCGCGCGCGTTCAGCGGGCGGTCATGGTCATCCTGCCCCGGGTCGTCCCAGCTCGATTTCGCATGGCGGACCAGGATCAGGCGCAGGGTCATCGGCGGGCCGTCTTGCTGCTCGTCGGGTGGGGGCATCCTGTCACAGCTTTCCCGGGCCGACTAGCCCGTTTGACGCGGCGCGCGGATCAGCGATCCCGCCCCGTGATCGGTGAAAAGTTCCAGAAGACAGGCGTTCGGCGCGCGCCCGTCCAGGATCACCACGGCCCGCACACCGCCTTCGATGGCGGCCAGCGCGGTTTCGGTCTTGGGGATCATGCCGCCCGCGATCACGCCTTCTTCGGTCAGCGCGCGGATATGGTCGGGCGTCAGTTCGGTCACCACCTCGCCGCCCGCATCCTTGACCCCGGCCACATCGGTCAGCAGCAGGAGCCGGTCGGCCTTGAGTGCAGCGGCAATCGCACCCGCCGCGGTGTCGCCATTGACGTTGAAGGTCTCGCCCTCGCGGCCCGCACCGATGGGGGCCACGACCGGGATCATGCCCGCGTCGAACAGGCTGTGCAGCACGCGGGGGTTCACCTCCGACGGTGTGCCGACATAGCCCAGCGAGGCGTCGGTCTGATCGCAGATCATCAGCCCGCCATCCTTGCCCGACAGCCCCACCGCACGGCCGCCCTGATCGTTGATCGCCTGCACGATGCGCTTGTTCACGCGGCCCGAGAGGACCATTTCCACCACCTCGACGGTGGCGGCGTCGGTCACCCGCTTGCCGCGCACGAACTCGGACTGCACGCCAAGCCTGGCCAGCATCTCGTTGATCATCGGCCCGCCGCCATGCACCACAACCGGGTTCACGCCGACCTGGCGCATCAGGACGACATCGCGCGCGAAACTCTCCATCTCCTTGTCGTCGCCCATGGCATGGCCGCCGAACTTGATGACGACGATGGCGCCCGTATAGCGCTGAAGATAGGGAAGCGCCTCGGACAGCGTCCGGGCGGTGGCGATCCAGTCGCGATTCATGGCGGTCTGTTTTCTCATCTGGCATGTCCGGCTTCTGGGCGCATGTGTTATCCCGCCCGGACCCGCGCGCCAAGGGTGATTGTCTTTTTGCAATGCGCGCGTAGGGTTGCGCGGCCAGAGGGAAATGCGCGATGGACCAGAAGATCCTGCTCTTGACCGGTGCAAGCCGGGGAATCGGCCATGCCACGGTCAAACGCTTCTCGGCCGAGGGATGGCGGGTTCTGACCTGTTCGCGCCAGCCCTTCGACCCGCGCTGCCCCTGGCCCGGCGGGGCCGAGAACCATATCCAGATCGACCTGGCCGATGCCGCCGCGACGAAACGCGCGATCGAGGTGATCCGCGGCAAGCTGCCCGAGGGCAAGTTGCATGCGCTGGTCAACAATGCCGGGATCTCGCCCAAGACGGAAACGGGCGGGCGGCTGAACACGCTGGAAACCGACCTGCGCACCTGGGGACATGTGTTCAACGTGAACTTCTTTGCCTCGATCGTTCTGGCGCGCGGGCTTCAGGATGAACTTGTCGCGGCGAAAGGTGCGGTCGTGAACGTGACCTCGATCGCGGGCAGCCGGGTGCATCCCTTTGCGGGTGCGGCCTATGCCACGTCCAAGGCCGCGCTGGCCGCGCTGACCCGCGAGATGGCGCATGATTTCGGGCCGCTGGGGGTCAGGGTGAACGCCATCGCACCGGGCGAGGTCGATACCTCTATCCTGTCGCCCGGTACCGAAAGGATCGTCGAGACCCTGCCCTTGCGCCGCCTTGGCCAGCCCGACGAGGTGGCAAGCGTGATCCATTTCCTCTGTTCCGACGAGTCGAGCTATGTCACCGGAACCGAGATCGAGGTGAATGCCGGGCAGCACGTCTGAGGCCGGTGGCCTCAGCCGATGCCCGCGATGATCGCGCGCAGCGTGGCGATGCCGTCGCCCTTTTCCGACGAGGTCAGCACGATTTCGGGAAAGGCCGCCGGGTGGCGGGCCAGCGCGCCGCGCACCTGGTCCAGCACCTTCTCGCGGTCCTTGTCCTTCACCTTGTCGGCCTTGGTCATCACCACCTGAAAGGTCACCGCCGCCCCGTCGAGCAGGCGCAGGATCTCCTCGTCCACCGCCTTGACCCCATGGCGCGTGTCGATCAGCACGAAGGCGCGGCGCAGGGTCTGGCGGCCCGCCAGATAGGCCTTGAGCAGCCGCTGCCATTTCTCGACCACCGCCACCGGCGCCTCGGCATAGCCATAGCCGGGCAGGTCCACCAGGTAATGGCGCTCGCCCAGGGTGAAGTAGTTGATTTCCTGCGTGCGCCCCGGCGTGTTCGAGGCCCGCGCCAGCGCCTTGCGCCCTGTCAGCGCGTTGATCAGGCTCGACTTGCCCACATTCGAGCGGCCCGCGAAACAGATCTCGGCTCGGTCGGCAGGCGGCAGCCCGTCCATCGCGACCACGCCTTTCAGGAAATCGACGGGTCCGGCGAACAGCTTGCGCCCGTATTCGGCGGCCTCTGTGTCGGGCTCGGGGGCCAGCGGGAAGGGCAGGGTGGTCATCGTGCGGCCTCCAGCGCGGTCAGGTCGCTGCCGCGTATGGCGTTCAGGTTGCGGTCGATCTTTTCGGTTGGCCAGTCCCACCACGCGATGGCCAGAAGCCGCGCGATGGTGGCGTCGTCGAAGCGGCGCCGAACCTCGCGCGCGGGATTGCCGACGACCACGGCATAGGGCCGTACGTCGGAGGCGACCACCGCCCCAGCGGCGATGATCGCACCCGCGCCGATGGTCACGCCCGGTATCAGCCGCGCCTCGGTTCCGATCCAGACATCGGGGCCGATCACGGTGTCGCCGCGGTTCTCGGCTTCCCATGTCGCGGGGTCGAACCCCTGTTCCCACCCGCCGCCGAAGATGTTGAACGGAAAGGTGGAAAAGCCCGACATCGCATGGGTGCCGCCATTCATGTGGATCTGCACGCCATGGGCAATGGCAACGAAATCGCCGATCACCAGCCGGTCGCCGACGAAATCGAAATGATGCAGCACGTTGCGGTCAAAGAAATCGCCGGTTTGGTGGCGGTCGTCGTAATAGGAATAGCGCCCCACGGCGACATTGGCGCGCCCCTCGGCCAGCGGACGCAGGAAGGTAACGGCGGGGGCCGCCGCCATCGGGTGCAGGCGGTTCGGATCGGGGGCCATCAGAGCAGCTCCACCCGGTCGTCCAGCGCCACGCGCCCGCCGGCGACCACCTTTGCATAGACGCCCAGATCGGTATGGCCCCAATGCGAGTCCAGTACGCCCAGCGTGTCGGTATCGCGCTTGCCGGTCTCGGGGTTGACGGTGGTTGCCATGCAACGCCCGATCCGCTCGCAGATCTCGACCTCGGCCGCGCCCAGACGCAGCCGCCGGCCGATCCAGTCGAATTCTTCCCAGGGGGCCAAACCTTCGACCCAGAAATTCCCGCGAAACCGCCGCGGATCAAGCGGGCGGCCCACCGCATCCGACAGTGCCCGCAGCGAGGACAGGCCCAGAATGCTGACCGAGGGGAAATCGGTATCGGTCATCCCCCGCCCCGGCACCCGCACGATTCGTACCGGGGCCGCGCGGTCCGCGGGCATCAGCGGCGCCACCCAGTCGAGAAAGGCCGCGGCCTCGCGGTCGGGGGAAAAGGTCAGGTCGGGCCGCGCCGGATGGCTCAGCGTCACGGTTTCCGCCGCCTCGTCCAGCCGCGCCATGATCGCCATCAGTTCCGGCGCCTTCGCCCCGCGCGAGAAATTCGCACATGGCGCCCAATCGGTACCATCGGTGCGGGCGGCGTCATGCGCCACCGCCCATTCCCTGTCCCAGGGCAGCGGGCGCCCCGGCTCCAGCGTGACTGCCCCGAGCGCCTCTGCACCGTGCCCCTTGACGGGATGGCGCCAGATTTGCGCGAGGCGGGCCGTCATTTCTTGCTCGGCTCGGGCTTCTTCTTCTGGAAGCTCGATCGGATATTGCCGAACACGTCCGGTTTGTAGCCATGGCTGCGCATGATCACGTATTGCTGGACGAAGGTGATCAGGTTGTTCGCGATCCAGTAGATGATCAGGCCAGAGGCAAAGCCGCCCAGCATGAACATGAAGATCCAGGGCAGCCAGGCAAAGACCATGGCCTGGGTCGGATCGGTCGGCATCGGGTTCAGCTTCTGTTGCAGCCACATCGAGACGCCGAAGATCAGCGGCAGGATACCGATGAAGACCAGCGCCAGGATCGAGCCGGGCACCGGCGCATCCCAGGGCAGCAGCCCGAACAGGTTGAAGATCGAGGACGGGTCAGGCGCCGACAGATCCTTGATCCAGCCGATCCAGGGCGCATGCCGCAGTTCGATGGTGACGAAGATCACCTTGTAGAGCGAGAAGAAGATCGGGATCTGCACCAGCAGCGGCAGACAGCCCGCCGCCGGGTTCACCTTTTCCTTCTTGTAAAGCGCCATCATCTCCTGCTGAAGCTTCTGGCGGTCGTCGCCTGCGCGCTCCTTGATCTTCTCCATCTCGGGCTGAAGTTCCTTCATCTTCGCCATCGAGGTGTAGGACTTGTAGGCCAGCGGCAGCACCGCAGCCTTGATGATCAGCGTCAGCGCGATGATCGCCCAGCCCATCGCACCGGCCACGCCCAGTTGCACCAGGCTCGCATGCAGCCAGTGCAGCAGCCAGAAGATCGGCTTGGTGAAGAAGAAGAACCAGCCCCAGTCGATCGAGTCGATGAAGCGGTAGATACCCTGCTCGCGCTCGTAGCCGCGGATCGTCTCCCACTCCTTGGCACCGGCAAACAGCATCGATTCCGAGGTCACGCTTTCGCCCGGCGCCAGCGTGAACAGCGGCATGCGGGTTTCCACCTGATAGATGTCCGCGCCCTCGACATATTTCACGACCGAGGTGAATGGCTGGCCCGGCTGCGGGATCAGCGTCGTCATCCAGTACTTGTCAGTGAAGCCGATCCAGCCGTTCTGCTCGACCGGCACGATCTCGGCGCGCGCGGCCTCGCGGTCCATGAAGGACAGGTCGACCAGCTTCTTGTATTTCAGTTCCGACAGCTCGTTGTCGGCCTGCCGTACAACGCCCTCGTGCAGGATGAAGAAGTTCACCGTGTCAGGCTTGCCATGACGCGCGACGATGCCATAGGGCGCCAGACGCACGGTCTCGCCGCTGCGGTTCTCGACGCTCTGCGCGATGGTGAACAGGTAATCCTCGTCCACGCTGATCGTGCGGCGGAAGACCAGCCCGGCGCCGTTGTCCCAGACCAGCGTCACGGGACGGTTCACCCCAAGCGTGCTGCCGCTCTCGACGGTCCATTCGGTATTGGCGCCCGGCACCTGCTCATAGCTCAACTGCCCGGCCGGGGCCCAGCCATGCAGCGCGTAATAGGGGCGCGCGCTGCCGACCGGCGACAAGAGCCCGACAATGCCCGAATCCGGGTCGATCGTCTCGTTGTAATCCTTCAGCGCAAGCTGGTCGATCCGCCCCCCCAGCAGCGAGATCGCCCCGGTCAGGCGCGGGGTGTCGATCTCGAGCCGCGGCACATCGGTCCCGGGGGCGGTTTCGGCGGCGGCCGCGGGCGGTGCCTCTCCGGTGGTGGCGGCAGGCGGCGTCAGTGCCATGCCGGGCACGGCGCTTTCGGCGGGCGTGCCAGGAACGGCCTCGCTGCTTTCGACCGCAACCTGCTCGGGTTCGGGGAACCACTCGGGCATGACCCTCGGCCCGACGGTGTACCACAGAAGGATCACCAGAAAGCTCAGCGCCGTCGCAAAGAGAAGGTTCTTGCCTTGTTCGTCCATGGGAAACCGCCGCCCTGTCCGTTGGAGGTGTGCGTGGTTCAACAGATTGCGCCCGGCGAGGTCAAGCGGTTTTGCCGACGCATGCGGGCGGGTTCGCGCCTGCCTGTCCCCGCGCCCGGCGCATCGCTGTCCCGGACACGAACAGTCCGGCTTTCCTCTTGGCAAAAATACCCAAATCTCGACCGTGCGGCCAGGCGCGCCGTCAGGGCAGGGGCGGGACGTTTCCGGCTGCGGGGGCGGGCCGCGTCAGCCCCGCGAAATCGAACAGCGCCGGGTCAAGAAGGTGTGAGGGTCGCGCGTTCATCAGCGCGCGGAACATCTTCTGGCGGCGGCCGGGATGGTTCGCCTCCCACTGGTCGAGCAGCGCCTTGACCTGCATCCGCTGCAACCCGTCCTGGCTGCCGCACAGGTTGCAGGGGATCACCGGATAGTTCATCGCGCGCGCGAAGCGTTCGCAATCTGCCTCGGCGACATGGGCCAGCGGGCGATAGACGAACAGATCGCCTTCCTCGTTCACCAACTTGGGCGGCATCGTTGCCAGCCGCGAGCCATGGAAAAGGTTCATGAAAAAGGTTTCAAGGATGTCGTCGCGATGATGGCCCAGCACGATGGCCGAACAGCCTTCCTCGCGAGCGATCCGGTAAAGATGGCCGCGCCGCAGCCGTGAGCAGAGCGCGCAATAGGTCCGGCCTTCGGGCACCTTGTCCATCACGATGGAAAAGGTGTCGCGATACTCGATCCGGTGCGGCACCCCCATTCGGGTCAGGAACTCGGGCAGCACGGTCGCCGGAAAGCCCGGCTGGCCCTGGTCGAGATTGCAGGCCAGAAGGTCCACGGGCAACAGCCCGCGCCATTGCAATTCGTGAAGCGCGGCCAGCAGCGTGAAGCTGTCCTTGCCGCCAGACAGGCAGATCAGCCAGCGCGCGCCGCGTTCGATCATGCCGTATTGCTCGATCGCCTCGCGGGTCTGGCGCACGATCCGCTTGCGCAGCTTGCGGAACTCGATCGAAGAGGGCGCACCGAAGAACAGCGGGTGGATATCGTCTTCGGCATCGTCAAGCATGGCGCGCGCATCCTGGGGTCGGAATTGCACGCCATATCGCAAGCGCCGGGCCGCGCGTAAAGTCCTTTGCGATTCGCGCCTTCGGGGCGAGAGTGGGGCGTCCTTGCAGGCTACGGGAGAAGATAGGCCATGGATTACGTCTTCAGCGTGCGCAACATCCGCCGCGGCACGTTCGGCTCGGAACCCGGAGCGAGCCATTTCCTCGAGGTGCCGCAAGACGCCGCCGCGCCCGACCCCGCACACCGGATCACCAAGCGCGACTGGTTCGCCAAGGTCCAGGACAAGGCGAAATCCGGCATGCTCGACGGTCATCCGGCGGGCGATATCGTGATGTATGTCCATGGCTACAACAACAGCCAGACCACGATGCTGGCCCGCCACCGCAAGATCCGCAGGGGGCTGGAGGCGCATGGCTTCGGCGGTGTCGTGGTCAGCTTTGACTGGCCCAGCGCGGACAGCGCGCTGAACTATCTCGAGGACCGCACCGACGCCAAGAAGACCGCGTTCCGTCTGGTGGACGAGGGCATCGCGTCCTTCGCGGCGCTGCAACGCCCCGATTGCCGGATCAACATGCACCTGCTGGCCCATTCCATGGGCTGCTATGTCCTGCGCGAGGCGTTCGACGATGCCGATGACCGCCCGGCCGTCGCCGCCCATAGCTGGTCGGTCAGCCAGATCATGCTGGTCGGCGCCGACGTGTCGGTCGACTCGATGGAGGAGGGCAATCCGAAAAGCTCGTCGCTTTATCGCCACTGCGTCCGGCTGACGAACTACTACAACCCCTATGACAACGTTCTCTCGCTGTCGCACATCAAGCGGATCGGCGTGTCGCCGCGGGCGGGGCGGGTCGGCTTGCCCGACCGGCGGCCCGAGAAGGCGGTGAACATCTATTGCGGTGATTATTTCGACCGCCACAAGGACATGCTGGGCGACCATCCGAACGTCGCGCATAGCTGGTATTTCGACGATGCCCATTTCCTGCAGGACGTGTTCCTGACGGTGCAGGGCGCCATGGACCGGCACGAATTCCCGACCCGGTTGCCCACGACCCAGGGCAATCTGGCGCTCCGGCCCTGAGCCTCAGCCGTCCTGCGCCTTGTTCTTCGGTTCGGGCACCGGATCATAGCCGCAGCCGCCCCACGGGTTGCAGCGCAGGATGCGCCAGGCTGCCATCGCGCCGCCCTTGATCGCGCCATGCTTTTCCAGCGCCTCCAGCGCGTAGGCCGAGCAGGTCGGCTGATAGCGGCAGTTGAACCCGACCCATGGGCTGAGGATCAGCCGATAGGCCCGGATCGGCAAGGCCAGCAGGCGGGCCAGCGGGGTCATCGCGCGCGCCCATGCACCTTGGCCAGCGCGCGTTTAAGGTCGGCCTGCATGGCGGCGAAATCGCGGGTGGCGGTGATCTCGGGCCTGCCGACCAGGACGTAATCCCAGCCTTCGCGGCCATGGGCGGGCAGAACCAAGCGGGCAATCTCGCGCAAGCGGCGCTTGGCGCGGTTGCGGGCGACGGCGTTTCCGACCTTCTTCGAGCAGGTGAAACCGACGCGGATGCGCTCGGCCTCGGCCTCGCCCTCGGCGCGTTCGCGGGCCTGAAGGATGAAACCGGGCGCGGACTGACGTAGGGCGCGTGCGGCACGCAGGAAATCGACGCGCTTGCACAGCACCTTCGGACACAGAGAAGCCGCCGCAGGCGTTTCCGTGGACCCCGGCGTTTCGCCTGCCACGTTCGCCCCCGGCGGTCTCATTGTGTCCGGACTGGTCGGCGCGTGTCTTACGCGCTCAGCCGCTTGCGGCCGCGGGCGCGGCGGGCGTTCAGGATCTTGCGGCCGGCCTTGGTGGCCATGCGCGCACGGAAGCCATGGCGCCGCTTGCGGACCAGGTTCGAGGGCTGGAAGGTGCGTTTCATCGCGCTTCGCTCCGTTCGCTCAGGCCCAAACCGCGTGCGGATTCGAAGGCCCCATGTTGTTCGAAGCCCGGTCTTTAGGGGGTCGGGCCGGACAAGTCAATTCATCCCTGCACGGAATTGTTGCAACAGATGGCGGATTCCATGGCCCCGAATGTTACGGCCGCGTTGCGAATCCCTGCCAAAGCCTGTCCCTTTCGTCACCGCCGATCAAGGCCGCGTGAGGCCCCTGTCAGGAGCATGGCCCGCGGCGCATCTTGCGAGGGCGCGAGACAAGCCGGAAAGAGCCCGAAGGATGAGCGACATGACCGACACGCCAAGGCCCGGCCTGGCCCGCCGCCTGCCGCTGATCGCGATCCTGCTGGTCGCGGCATTGGGGGCGCTGACGCTGCGCGAGCATTTGTCCTTCCAGGCGCTGGCCGAGCATCGCGAGGCGCTGATCGCGTTTCGCGACACCCATCTGGTTGCGACCGTCCTGGGCTTTCTGGCCGCCTATGTGCTGATCGTCGCCTTCTCGCTGCCCGGGGCGCTGGTGGCGACGCTGACGGGGGGCTTCCTGTTCGGGCTGTTCCCGGGCGTGCTGTTCAACGTCAGCGCCGCGACCCTTGGCGCCGTCCTGATCTTCCTTGCGGCCCGCGCCGGGCTGGGCGAACGGCTGGCCGCGCGGCTCGACGCCTCCGAAGGCCGGGTCAAGCGGCTGCGCGAGGGGCTGCGCGAGAACGAACTGTCGGTCCTGTTCCTGATCCGGCTGGTGCCTGCCGTGCCCTTCTTCGTGGCGAATCTGTTGCCCGCGCTGGTCGGCGTGCGGCTCGACCGGTTCGCGCTGACCACCTTCTTCGGCATCATGCCCGGCGCGCTGGTCTACACTTGGGTCGGCGCCGGGCTGGGCGAGGTGCTGGCCCGCGGCGAGAGCCCGAATCTGGGCCTGATCTTCGAGCCGCATATACTCGGACCCCTCCTCGGCCTTGCCGCGCTGGCCGCGCTGCCGATGATGGTCCGCCTTGTCCGCAAGGCCCGCTGAGATGGCGCGCATCAGGACCGATCTGTGCATCCTCGGCGCAGGCTCGGGCGGGCTGTCGCTGGCGGCGGGGGCGGTGCAGATGGGCGCCCGCGTCGTGCTGGTCGAGGGGCACCGGATGGGCGGGGATTGCCTGAACTATGGCTGCGTGCCCTCCAAGGCATTGCTGGCGGCGGCGAAACAGGCCCAGAGCATGCGGCAGGGCGGCTGCGGCATCCCGGGGGTCGCGCCGCAGATCGACTACGCCGCGGCCATGGCCCATGTGCAGGCCACCATCGCCACCATCGAACCCCATGACAGCGTCGAACGGTTCGAGGGGCTGGGCGTGCGCGTCATCCCGGCCTGGGGCCGCTTCCTGAACGAAGGCGAGGTCGAGGCCGGCGGGCACATCATCCGCGCTCGCCGCTTCGTGATCGCCACCGGCGCGCGCCCCTCCATCCCGCCGATCCCGGGGCTCGATAAGGTGCCCTATCTGACGAACGAAACGCTGTTCGACCTGCGCGAGCGGCCCGGCCACCTGCTGATCCTTGGCGGCGGCCCGATCGGCATGGAAATGGCGCAGGCGCATCGGCGGCTGGGCGCCGAAGTCACCGTGATCGAGGCCGAGCGCGCGCTGAACCGCGAAGACCCCGAACTTGCCGCCATCGTTCTGGACCGTCTGCGCGCCGAAGGCGTCCGGCTGATCGAGGGCACCCGGGCCGAGCGCATCAGCGGCCAGCCCGGCGCCGTAACGGTCGAGACCGCCCGGGGCCCGCTCACCGGCACCCATCTTCTGGTCGCGACCGGCCGCCTGCCCGCGCTCGACCGGCTGGACCTTGCCGCGGCGGGGATCGAGGCCACGCAAGCCGGGGTCAGCGTCGGCCCCGACCTGCGCAGTTCCAATCGCCGCGTCTATGCCATCGGCGATGCGGCGGGGGGGATGCAGTTCACCCATGTCGCGGGCTATCACGCGGGCGTCGTGATCCGCCCGATCCTCTTGGGCCTGCCCGCAAGGGCCGGGACCGCCCATATTCCCCAGGTCACCTATACCGACCCCGAACTTGCGCGGATCGGCCCGACCGAGGCCGAGGCCCGCGCGACGCATGGCCCGCGGCTGGAAATTGCCCGCTTCGCCTTTTCGGGCAATGACCGCGCCATCGCCACCGGCCGGACCGAGGGGCTGATCAAGGTGATGGTCCTCCGGGGCCGCCCCATCGGTGTGTCCATCGCGGGCGAGGGGGCGGGGGATCTGATCGGGCTGTGGGCGTTCGCGCTCGCCAATGGGCTGAAGATGGCCGATATCGCGAAGATGGTTGCGCCTTATCCGACGCTGGGCGAGGTTAGCAAGCGGGCGGCAGGTGCGTACTTCTCGCCCAGATTGTTCGAGAATCCCTGGGTCAAACGGGCCGTTCGCATCACGCAGCGCCTCTTGCCCTGAGCCCTGGGGGGCATGGGCGTGTGTGATGTTCCTGAATTCGCTCTCCGGCCGGTTCCTGATGCTGACGATCCTGTTCGTCATGCTGGCCGAAGTGCTGATCTTCCTGCCCTCCATTGCGCGGTTCCGCGAGGATTACCTGCTGTCGCGGCTGGAACGGGCGCAGATCGCCTCGCTTGCACTTCTGGTCACCGACGAGATGATCGACGAGGATATCGAGGCGGAACTGCTGGCCAATGCGGGCGTCTACAACGTCGCGTTGCGCCGCGATCAGGCGCGCGAACTGGTCCTGTCCTCGCCGATCCCCGAGCCGGTCCACCAGAGCTATGACCTGCGCGACCCGGGCGCGGTCGAACTGATCGTGGATGCGTTGCACGAGCTTACCGATCCGGTCCCGCGCGTGATCCGCGTGATCGGCGAACCGGTGCGCGATGCGGGCCTGCTGATCGAGGTCACGATGGGCACCGAATCGCTGCGCGCGGCGATGATCGAGTACGGGTTGCGCATCCTGTGGCTCTCTGCGGTGATCTCGGTGATGACGGCGCTGTTGCTGTTCCTTGCGGTCCAGCGGCTGATGGTGACGCCGATCCGGCGCGTCGTGCGCGCCATGCAGCTTTACGCCGAGGCGCCCGAGGACACCCGCCGCATCATCTCGCCCACCGCCCGGGTGCGCGAGTTGAACGAGGCCGAAACCGCGTTGCAAAGCCTTCAGAACGAACTGACCGGCGCGCTGCGCCAGAAGGAACGGCTGGCCCAGCTTGGCGCCGCCGTCGCCAAGATCAGCCACGATCTGCGCAACATCCTGGCCACCGCCCAGTTGTTCGCCGACCGGATGGAGGCCAGCGAGGATCCGGGCGTCAAGCGTGCCGCGCCCAAGATCGTCGGCGCGATCAGCCGCGCGGTGAACCTGTGCGAGACGACGCTGGCCTTTGGCCGCGCGCAGGAACCGCCGCCCCGGCTGGAACGGGTGCGGCTGGCCGCCATCGTCAACGATGTGGTGGATGCCGAACGGCTGGCTGCGGGCGACGAGGATATCAGCTTTGCCGAGGATGTGCCCGCGGGGCTGGTGCTGCGCGCCGATCCCGAACAGCTGCACCGCGTCCTGACCAACCTGATCCGCAATGCGCGTCAGGCGATTCTGGCCAGCGGCAAGCCCGGCGAGATCGGTATCCGCGCCGAGGAGGACGAGGCCACCTGGACCATCCATGTCACCGATACCGGCCCTGGGCTGCCGCCCAAGGCGCGCGAGCATCTGTTCCAGCCCTTTCAGGGCGGCACCCGCAAGGGCGGCACGGGGCTCGGCCTTGCGATCTCGGTCGAACTGGTGCGCGGCCATGGCGGAGCGCTGGTGCTGCGCCGCTCGGACGCCACCGGCACCGATTTCGAGATCAGGCTGCCGAAATCCGAAGCGGTGCTGTTCGGACAGGACCAGAAGGCTTCGTGATCCGTTGCACCGCGCGGTCGGTTTGCCCCTTGCAATGCCCCGGCGCGGGCGTTACATCCCCCTTCCACGCGCTGGTAGCTCAGTTGGATAGAGTACTTGACTACGAATCAAGGGGTCGGGGGTTCGAATCCTCCCCAGCGCGCCACCTCTCCCGCAATGAGCTGATTTAGCGGCGCTTTTTTGTGGCGTTTGCACTTTGCGCGGGGGAGTTTGCAACGTTCTGTTCCTGTTCCTCCCCCATCACGGCCGCCTGGCGCTGAGTCGCGCGCGTGCAGTGCTCGGCCTCCTCCAGAGTGACGTGGCCCGTCCAGACGGCGATCTGGTGGGGCGTGGCGCCCGCCTCGGCCAGCGCACCACCTCTCCCTACCCAATTCTTGGCCCGGCAACCTGCTGATCCGAATCGGGGCAACCCGTTCATCCGGCCCGATTTTCTGCTCCTGACGCTCTGCGGGCGGCCTGGCACCCCTGCCTGAACCGGTTTCAAGCCCTCACAACGCCCCGGGGCCGCGTATCAGCGTCGCAGGGGGGCCGACTCTGGATGCCATTGGCGTCGGGGCGCGCTATTGTCCCGCGTGGTCGGCGGCGCTGCGCTGTCCCGAGGGGAAAGGCCCCTTCGGGACGGGCTGATGCTTCATGGCCTGCGCGGGCGGTATCTGGGGCCCCCGCCGGAACCCTCAGGAGGACGTCCTGCCGTGGGGCGTGTGTGCTGCGCCCGGGCAGCGGACAGAAAAAGGATGGAAGATGGCCAATAACTCTCAAAACCTGATCCGGCTGATCGTTGCCGCTCCGGCGATCGGTCTTGCGATCGTCGCCGTGAACTACAGCTCTGCCCCGCCGCCCGCCCCGGCCCCCGCCGTCGAGGCTCCGGCCGAGGACGCGGTCGTCGAGGACGCGATCGCCGAAGAGGCCGTTGCCGAGGAAGTGACCGAGGAAGAAGCCGCCGAGGACGCCGCCGAAGAGGCGCCGGCCGAGGAAGAGGTCACTGAAGAAGCCGCTGCGGAAGAAGTCGTCGCGGAAGAGGCTGCCGAAGCGGTCGCCGAGGAAGCCGTCGAAGAGGCTGCCGCGGAAGAAGAAGTTGCGGAAGAGGCCGTTGAGGAGGAAGCCGTCGAGGACGTTGCCGAGGAAGCCGCCGTCGAGGCGCCCGCGGTCGACACGCCGGAAGCCGTCGCCTCTGCCATGAGCCTGGCCGAGCAGGCCGCTGCGCTGGCCGCGGAGTATTCCGACCTTGCCGCCCGCGCCGCGGCGCTTGCCGGCCTGTCCGCCGCCATCGTCGAGGCACCGGCGGAAGAAGCGGTCGCCGAGGAAGTGACCGAAGAGGCCGCGGAAGAAGCGGCTGCCGAGGAAGTGACCGAAGAAGCCGCGGAAGAAGCGGTCGCCGAGGAAGTGACCGAGGAAGCCGCGGAAGAAGCGGTCGCCGAGGAAGTGACCGAAGAAGCCGCGGAAGAAGCGGTCGCCGAGGAAGTGACCGAGGAAGCCGCGGAAGAAGCGGTCGCCGAGGAAGCGACCGAAGAAGCTGCGGAAGAGGCGGTAGCCGAGGAAGTGACCGAAGAAGCCGCGGAAGAAGCGGTCGCCGAGGAAGTGACCGAAGAAGCTGCGGAAGAAGCGGTTGCCGAGGAAGCGACCGAGGAAGCTGCGGAAGAGGCGCCCGCCGAGGAAGTGACCGAGGAAGCTGCGGAAGAGGCGGCGGCCGAGGAAGTGACCGAAGAAGCCGCGGAAGAAGCTGCGGCCGAGGAAGCTGCCCCCGCCGTCATGGCCGTGGCCTTCAGCGGCGATCCGGCCGCGGGCGAGGCGGCGTTCCGTCAGTGCACCACCTGCCACACGGTCACCAACCCGGCGGGCGAAATGCTGGCGGGCCGTGGCCTGGCGGTTGGTCCGAACCTCTACGGTGTTGCAGGCCGTCCGGCCGGCGAGGTCGAGGGCTTCAAATACTCGGCTTCCATGGCGGCGGCCGGGGCTGCGGGTCTTGTCTGGACCGAGGACCAGTTCGTGAGCTATGCGGGCAACCCGACCGCGTTCCTGCGCGAATACCTTGCCGATCCCCGCGCGCGTGGTGCCATGACCCACCAGGTCCGCCGCGAGCAGGAATCCTTTGACGTCTACGCCTATCTCGCCACGCTGGCGCAATAAGGCCCATCCGGCCCGCGTGGCCTGGACGTCCTGAACAAGAAGCCCCGTCCCGGCCACGCGCCGGGGCGGGGTTTATCTTGTCAGACCGGCGTAAAGCATCGGCAGCCGTTCGGGCAGGCGCTCGACATTTTCCAGAACCAGATAGTTCCGCTGCCCGAAGATCTGCGCCACATACTGATCGGCGCGCGGATCGAGCGTCAGGCAGAACGGGATAACGCCCATCCGCGCCACCTCCTGCACCGCGGCGCGGGCGTCCTGGCGCAGGTATTGCGGATCGCGCGCGTCGATATCGGCAGGCGCCCCGTCGGTGATGACCAGCATCAGCTTCTTGTTCGCCGCCACCCGGTTCAGATGCGCCCCGGCATGGCGGATCGCGGCGCCCATGCGGGTGGAAAGCCGCCCCTCCATCCCGGCAAGGCGGGCCTTGGGCAGATCGCCCCAAGGTTGGTCGAAATCCTTGTAGCGCAGGTAGAAGACATTGTGCCGCCCGTCCGAACAGAAGCCGTGCAGCGCAAAGGCATCGCCGACCTTGTGGATCGCCTCGGACAGCAGGACGGTGGCGGCGCGGGTCAGGTCCAGAACGGTCTGATCCTGCCCCGCCACCTTGTCATTGGTAGATTCCGACAGATCCAGTAGCGTCATCACCGCAATGTCGCGGACCTTGCGCACGGATCGCATCATCACCCGCGGATCGGGCTGCTGGCCCATGCGGATATCGACCATCGCCTGCAAGGCGGCGTTGATGTCCAGTTCGTCCCCGTCCTCGAGCTTGCGGATGCGCTGTACGCCCTGCGGCTGCATCGCGTCCAGCAGGTGGCGCATGCGCTGGGTCAGCTTGCGGTTCTCGGTCAGGATCGCGTCGATCTCGGCCGGATCGCCCAGCCGCGGGCGCTTTTCCAGCACGGTCGCCCAGGCCGGGCGGGCCATCTGGATCTGATAATCGAACTCGTCATAGAAGACCGGGGGCGCGACCGGCTCCTTGCCTTCCTTCTCGTTGAAGGAAATGCCGTTATCGTCGAACAATTCGTTCTCGGCGACCCAGATTTCCTGTGCATCCTCGCCCGCGGTCTCGACCTCGACCTCGTTCACCATCTCCATCAGCGAGACATATTTGCGAACCTGTTCCGGGGCCTGCGCAAATCCCTTGTCCCAGTCGATTTCTTCGAATTCCCAGACATAGCGGTTGTCGTCGCGATAGGGCGCACCCTGAACGTCGCGATACGCGGAATAGGGCCGGTCGCGCAGCCGATGGGCAAGCTCCAGCCCCAGATCGCGGGACATGCTAGAATCCGACAGTTCGGCCCCGGCGATCCGCTCCCGCGCCCAGAGTGCCAGCGGATCCTCGGTCGGCCAGTCTGGAGCCAGCAGGGCCAGCGCGATCCGGTCGAACTGCGCGCCCATCGACCCGTCATCCGTGGGCGCGTGGAACCGCCGCCACAGATCGCGCAGGCGGGGAAAGCGCGCGATGGCCAGCGTTTCCACCCGCGCATCCTCGATCAGCCCGATGCACGCCTGTTGCAGCGCGTTCAGACCATCCCCCGGGATCGCGGCCGTGGTCGCAACCACATGGGCGGCGGCATGCGCGGCGGCAGCGCGATAGAGATCGAGCCCCGGCACGCCCCGCCAGTCGTCATAGGCATCCGGCAGGTGCAGGAACCAGTCCGCGATGAAGGGGCGCACGCCTTCGCGGCTTTCGAAATCGCCCGCGGTGGGGCGCATCAGGAAATCCCGGCCCCAGAGCGCGCGCAGATACATCCCGATCCGGCGATGGATATCGACGAACAGCGTGCCTTTGCGTTCCTTTTGCAGCACGGCCTGCGATTCCGCGCTTTCCAGCCCGAAATAGCGCGTCAGTTCCTCGAAATCCGTGCGATGCGCCTGCGCGCCCCAATTGGCCCAGCGCCTGAGCCCGCCCAGCGTCAGCACATCCAGCAATTCCTCCAGATGCTCCAGCATGGGCCTCAGGCCGCGCGGGGCCTGGGCCAGAAGCTGGTTCAGCAATTGCAGATAGGCGCGAAACAGATCCGGGTCGGACAGCCGGCGCGATGCGACGGGCGCGGTCGCGATCACCCGCTCGATCACTGCCCCCGAGGTGCGCGAGGCAAAGCCCAGCAGCGTCTGGGCGAAATCGGGGATCACATCCTCGCCCAGATCGCGGGCAAGCGTCGGGGCCACCTCGATCCAGGTGCGCACGATATGATCGCCGCGCCCCATATGGCCCAGCGCGACCGCGCCCTTCAGCCAGTTGTCCAGCCCCCGCGGCGACAGCACCCGGATCGCATCGGGCCAGCACTGGTCGAGGATCGCGTGCTGGGCCTCGTCCAGTTCGGCGGTCAGCTCGGCGAAATCGGCGAGCGTGGCCATGGTCTAGAAATAGGTGGTGACGGCCGCGTCCAGCGCGTCGCGCATGTCCGGGTCGTCGGTGATGGGGCGCACCAGCGCCATCTGGCAGGCGGCGACAGCAGGAATGCCCTGCGCCATCAGCGACCCGGCATGGATCAGCATCCGCGTGGAAATGCCTTCGTCCAGCCCGTGCCCCTTGAGGTTGCGCGCACGTTCCGCGATCGACACCAGCTTGTCGGCGTCCTTCGGGTCCACGCCTGCCTCATGGGCGACGATCTCGACCTCCACGGCATGGTCGGGATAGTTGAAATCCAGCGCGCCGAAGCGTTGCTTGGTGGATTGCTTCAGATCCTTCATCAGGCTCTGATAGCCCGGGTTGTAACTGATGACGAGGTGGAAATCCGGATGCGCGCGCAGCAATTCCCCTTTCTTCTCAAGGGGAAGCACGCGGCGATTGTCGGTCAGCGGGTGGATCACTACGGTCGTGTCCTGGCGGGCCTCGACGATCTCGTCGAGGTAACAGATCGCCCCGTGCCGCGCCGCGAAGGTCAGCGGCCCGTCCTGCCAGCGCGTGCCATCGGCATCCAGCAGGAACCGGCCCACGATGTCGGAGGCGGTCATGTCCTCGTTGCAGGCCACCGTGACCAGCGGCTTGCCCAGCTTCCAGGCCATGTGCTCGACAAAGCGGGTCTTGCCGCAGCCTGTCGGGCCTTTCAGCATCACCGGCATCCTGGCGGCATAGGCCGCCTGAAACATCGTGACCTCGTTCGCGACGGGGCGGTAATAGGGCTCGGCCGCCACGCGGTATTGCTCGATCATCTCGTTCATTCTCGCCTCCGCTCGGGGTGCCCGCCGCGCAGATCACGCGGCGGGCAGATGTCTCAGACCGGGGTGCCGCGATAGACCACCATGTTCGCGCCCTGGCTCTGGCTGAAATTGTTGTAGCCGATCAGGCGGACATGGTTGTCCGGGTTCGCCTCGTGACAGGCCTTCAGTTCGGCCAGGATCACGTCGACATCGGTTTCCCCGAACATCGGCAGCTTCCACATGTACCAGAAATTCGACATCGCATATTCCGGCTCGGTGTGTTCGATGGCCGGGTTCCAGCCATGTTTCACGATCCATTCCACCTGCTTGCGAATCTGCGCGTCATCCATCGGCGGCAGATAGGAAAAGGTGCCCATCTTGCGGCTTGCGGGATCCGACAGCCGCGAATTGTAGTCCTGAACCTTGCTCATATTCTCTCTCCCTCTGGGCGATCAGCGGTGCTGGGTGTCCAGCTTGTCCACGGTGTCGAACTCGAACTTGATCTCCTTCCACGTTTCCATGGCGATCTTCAGTTCGGGGCTGTGCTGGGCGGCGGCGATCAGGATGTCCTTGCCCTCCTTCTCGATCTCGCGGCCCTCGTTGCGCGCCTGCACGCAGGCTTCCAGCGCCACCCGGTTGGCCGCGGCACCCGCCGCGTTGCCCCAAGGGTGGCCCAGCGTGCCGCCGCCGAATTGCAGCACCGAGTCGTTGCCGAAGATCGAGACCAGCGCCGGCATGTGCCAGACATGGATCCCGCCCGAGGCCACCGGGAACAGGCCCGGCATCCCGCCCCAGTCCTGATCGAAGAAGATCCCGCGCGAGCGGTCTTCCTTGATGTATCGGTCGCGCATCAGGTCGATCCAGCCCAGCGTCGCCTCGCGGTCGCCTTCCAGCTTGCCGACGACGGTGCCCGAATGCAGGTGGTCGCCACCCAGCAGGCGCAGCAGTTTCGTCAGCACGCGGAAGTTGATGCCGTGGTTCGGGTTGCGGTCCATCACCGCATGCATGGCGCGGTGAACGTGCAGCAGCAGCCCGTTGTCCCGGCACCATTTCGACAGCGAGTTATGCGCCGCCCATCCGATTGTCAGGTAATCCGACATGATGATCGGCGTGCCGATCTCCTTGGCGTATTCGGCGCGCTTGAACATCTCTTCCACGGTCGGCGCGGTCACGTTCATGTAGTGACCCTTGCGCTCGCCGGTCTCGATCTCGGCCTTCTCGATGGCTTCCTGGCAGAAATCGAAGCGGTCGCGCCAGCGCATGAAGGGCTGGCTGTTCACATTCTCGTCGTCCTTGGTGAAGTCGAGACCGCCGCGAAGGCATTCATAGACCGCGCGGCCGTAATTCTTGGCCGACAGGCCCAGTTTCGGCTTGATCGTGCAGCCCAGCAGCGGGCGGCCATACTTGTCCAGCTTGTCGCGCTCGACCTGGATGCCGTGGGGCGGGCCGAAGCAGGTCATCACGAACCACAACGGGAAGCGCACGTCCTCAAGTCGCAGTGAGCGCACCGCCTTGAAGCCGAACACGTTGCCCACGATCGAGGTGAACACGTTGACGACCGAGCCTTCCTCGAACAGGTCCATCGGGTAGGCGATGAAGGCGTAGAACGCATCATCCGAACCGGGCACATCCTCGATCGCGTAGGCGCGGCCCTTGTAATAGTCCAGATCGGTCAGAAGGTCGGTCCAGACCGTCGTCCAGGTGCCGGTCGAGCTTTCGGCCGCGACCGCAGCGGCGGCTTCCTCGCGGTCCACGCCGGGCTGCGGGATCACCTTGAACACGGCCAGAACGTCGCTGTCCTTCACCTTGTAATCGGGTTCCCAATAGGTCGACCGGTATTCCTTCACACCGGCATCGTATTTCTTGGCAGACATGGTGCCTCCTCCGCGAATGATCCGTCATCGCCCGATCCGAGTCGGGTCGCGGGCACTATGGCGGCTTGTGTCATTATGGAAAAATGAATAGTTCTTATTTCCAGAATAGACGAAAGATTATGATCCATGCCCGTCACCATCCGCCAGTTCCGCGTCTTCCAGTCCGTCGCCCGGCATGAAAGCTACACCCGCGCCGCCGAGGAACTGAACCTGACCCAGCCCGCCGTCTTCGCCCAGGTCCGCCAGCTCGAGGACCGGCTGGGCATGGTGCTGCTCGACCGGGTGGGCAAGCGGATGTTCCTGACCGATGCCGGCCGCGTCGTGCTGGAGGGCGCGCGCGAGACGCTCGAAGGGCTGGAGCGGATGAAGATGCGGCTGGCCGACATGCGCGGGCTGCGCGAGGGGCGGCTGCGGCTCGCTATCGTGTCCACCGCGCAGTATTTCATGCCCCGGCTGCTGGGCGATTTCTGCACCCGAAATCCCGGCATCGAGGTCGCACTGACCGTGACCAACCGCCAGGCGATCCTCGACCGGCTGGGGGCCAGCGAGGACGATCTGTGCGTGCTGGGCACCGTGCCCGACGGGCTGGACGTGATCGCCACCGCGATTGCCGACAACCCCATCGTCGCGATCGCGCGCTACGATCACCCGCTGGTCGGTGAACGCAACATCGCGCCCGAACGGCTGGCGCTGGAACCCTTCATCCTGCGCGAAGCGGGCTCGGGCACGCGGCTTGCCGCCGAACGCTTCTTCCGCGCCCGCGGGCTGACACTGCCGATGCGGATGGAACTGGGCTCGAACGAGGCGATCAAGCAGGCGGTGATCGGCGGGCTGGGGCTGGCGATGCTCTCGCGCGACACGCTCGCGCTGGAGGGTCAGACCGGCGTTCTACAGGTGCTGGATCTGGCCGGTTTCCCGCTGATGCGGCAATGGCAGGTCGCCTATCCGCGCGGCAAGCACCTGTCGGTCGCGGCCGAGGCGTTCATGGATCATCTTGTCACCCATGCCCGCGCCGCGGTCGAGGCCGGCCCCGAACTGCCCCCCGCGCTGCCGGCAAAGATGGGCGGGAAGGTCGCCTGAACCGGCGCCGGGGTCTTCCGCGCTCCCTAGTCCAGCGCAGTCACGCTGCGCGTGGAGTAATCGACCGACCAGCGCTGCGCGAGGCTGGGGCAGCAATGCGGATCGTCGGGGCCGGGCATCGAGGTGGTCAGTTCCATCCGCTCGGCGTGAAAGACCGGATCGCGCGGCTCGGCGCCGAACAGCCCCTCGACCGGGCCAGCAAAGCGCAGGCCGGCCGCATCCCGCGCGTAAAGCCCGGCATGGATCGTGAAGCCGCTGGCCGAACCCGGGATATGGGCATAAAGCACGGCCAAGGCGCGCATCGCCTCGGCCGGATCGGCATTGTCGGGCAGCCAGTAGCTGCCCAGCGTCTCGCCCCCCGGCGAAAGGTCGCGCGCCAGTGCGGCGTCCAGATCGCCCCAGTCCTGGGACAGTGCCGGGCTTGCGGCCGCGAGAACACAGCAAAGAAACAGGGACTTCATGCGCGCGCTCCTTCGATGCTAAGAGCGTGTTGTCTTGTCCGCGTCCTGTCAAGCGTCGTCCCGGAGGCCTAATGCCCGCCTTGCCCCCTGACCAGCCCGCCAAAGCGCCCCCCGATGCCGCCGCCCGCCGTGCCGCGCCCCCGGTGATCTGCTACCCGGACGGCACGCTGCCGCGCCCCGATCTGGCGCTTTATGCCCGGGCGCGGGCGGGCGCGGAAAAGACCGCCGAGATGCTGGTCCCGCCGCGCGAGGCACGTTGTTTCCGGGTCGCGGCGGGGCAGTTCCTGCGCATCTCCTGCCCCGAAGGGTCACAGGTGGGCGATCTGAACCTCTGGGCGGCGGGTGATCTGTCCGAACGGTTCTTTTCCGGCAAGACGCGTGCGCTGCATGGCACGCATGTTGGTGTTGGCGACCGGCTCTGGTCCTGCCTGCCCTGGCTGCGGCCGATGGCGACGATCACCACCGACAGCCTTGGCTGGTACGGGGTCGATGCCGACGGGGCGGGGGTGCATGACGTGATCGGCACCCGCTGCGATCCCTATACCAACGCATTGCTGACGGGCGGGCAGTATCACCACCACTGCCATTCCAATCTGATCCGCGCGCTTGCGGCCGAAACCGGCCTGACCCCGGACGCGGCCGAACCGCATGTCCATGACGTACTGAACCTGTTCATGTGCACAGGCTTCACCCGCGACACGCAACGCTATTTCACCAAGGCCAGCCCCGCGCGCGCGGGCGATCATGTCGAGTTCTTCGCCGAGATCGACCTGCTGGGCGCGCTCTCGGCCTGTCCGTGGGGGGATTGCGGCACGAACAGCCCCGCCACCGCCACCTGCCACCCGCTGATGGTCGAGATCCTCGCTCCCGCCCCCGGCGCGCTGTCCGGCTGGCGCTCGCCCGCCCCCGCCCCCTATGACCGCAGTCACGGGCTCTGACCCCCTGGTCTTCTTCTTGGCAAATATACCCATGTCGCGCCCGTGCCACAGGCGCGACGTTGGTCAGGCGAAAGCGGCCTCAAGCGCGATTTCCACCATGTCCCCGAAGCTGCTTTCCCGGTCCGCCGGGGGCAGGGCGGCACCCGTCAGCAGGTGGTCGGAAACGGTCAGCACCGCCAGCGCCCGCACGCCATGCCGGGCGGCCAGGATGTAAAGCTCGGCGGCCTCCATTTCGACCGCCAGAACCCCGTGGCGGGTCATCTGTTCGTTCAGGTCGGGGCGTTCATCGTAGAACACGTCCGACGAATAGATGCCGCCCACATGGGCCGCGATGCCGCGGTCCGTGGCCGCCGCGTGGGCCGCCGACAAAAGGCCGAAATCGGCGCAGGGGGCGAAGTTCAGGTCGCGGAAGATGCCGCGCGAGGGCGTCGAAAGCGTCGAGGCCGTCATCGCCAGCACGATGTCGCGCAAACCCACATGGGGCTGCATCGACCCGGCCGAGCCGATGCGGATCAGCGTCCTGGCGCCAAAATCGCGGATCAACTCGTTGGCATAGATCGACAGCGAGGGCATGCCCATGCCGCTGCCATGGATCGTCACGCGATGGCCCCGCCATGTGCCGGTAAAGCCCAGCATGCCGCGGATGCGGTTGATGCAGACCGGATCGGTCAGGAAGGTCTCGGCCGCCCATTGCGCGCGCATCGGATCGCCCGGCAGCAGCACGGTTTCCGCGATCTGGCCGGGTTCTGCGCCGATATGGATGCTCATGGGGGCTCCGGTGCTGATCGTCCGAGGGTAGCGGCTGGCCTGGGCAAGGCCAAGTGCAGAGCGCTCAATGGGTCGCCTTGCGCGGCAAGGCGACCAATGGGGGCGCTGCCCCCGCCGCCGCCGCCTGCGCGGCGGCTCCCCCGGAATATTTCAGGCCAGAAGAAGGCGCGGGGGCGTCTATTCCGCGGCGGCTGGTTCGGGGACGATCAGCCCGACAATATCGAACATGATGCGGTTCAGTTCGAAATCCTTTGGCGTGTAGACCTTGGCCACGCCCATCGCCCGCAGACGCTTTGCGTCGTCCTCGGGGATGATGCCGCCGACCACGACGGGCACATGCGTCAGCCCGGCCGCGCGCATTTCGGCCATCAGGCTTTCCATCAGCGGGATATGGCTGCCCGACAGGATCGACAGGCCGACGATATCCACATCGCCCTCGCGCGCGGCGGCGACGATCTCGGCCGGGGTCAGGCGGATGCCTTCGTAATGGATTTCCATGCCGCAATCTCGGGCGCGGGCAGCGATCTGTTCGGCGCCGTTGGAATGACCGTCGAGGCCGGGCTTGCCGACCAGGAATCTTGGCCGCCGCCCCAGCCGGGCGGCCACGGCGTCAACCGCGGCGCGGATGTCGTCAAGACCCTCGGTCCGGTTCGAGGGGTTCTTGGACACGCCCGTCGGGCCGCGATACTGGCCGAAGACGTTGCGCATCACGTCGCCCCATTCGCCGGTGGTGACCCCCGCCTTCGCCGCCGCGATCGAGGGCGGCATGATGTTGGCGCCCGTCGCCGCGGCCTCGCGCAGCGCCTTGAGCGCGTGCTGCACGGCATCGGCGTCGCGTTCGGCCCGCCAGGCATTCAGGCGCGCGATCTGGTCGGCCTCGACCGCCGGATCGACCACCATGATCGCGTCCTCGCCCGCGGTCAGCGGCGAGGGCTCGGCCTGGGTCCAGCGGTTGACTCCGACCACCACCGTCTCGCCGGTCTCGACGCCGACGATGCGCTCGGAATTGCTCTCGACGAGGCGCGATTTCATGTAGTCGATGGCCGCCACCGCGCCGCCCAGCGCGTCGATCTGGGCGAGTTCGGTGCGGGCATTGGCCTTGAGTTCCTCGACCCGCGCCGTCACCGCCGGGTTGCCGTCGAAGAGATCGCCATATTCCAGAAGGTCGGTTTCATAGGCGAGGATCTGCTGCATCCTCAGCGACCATTGCTGGTCCCAGGGGCGCGGCAGGCCCAGGGCCTCGTTCCAGGCGGGCAACTGCACGGCGCGGGCGCGGGCGTTCTTCGACAGGGTCACCGCCAGCATCTCGATCAGGATGCGGTAGACGTTGTTTTCCGGCTGCTGTTCGGTCAGGCCGAGCGAGTTCACCTGCACGCCATAGCGGAAGCGGCGGTATTTCGCGTCCTCGACGCCATAGCGGTCGCGGCAGATCTCGTCCCAGAGTTCCACGAAGGCGCGCATCTTGCACATCTCGGTGACGAAGCGGATGCCTGCGTTCACGAAGAACGAGATGCGGCCCACCATGTCGGGGAAATGTTCGGGCGCGACCTTTGTCGTCAGATCGTCCAGCACCGCCGTCGCGGTTGCCAGCGCAAAGGCCAGCTCCTGTTCCGGCGTCGCGCCCGCCTCTTGCAGGTGGTAGGAACAGACGTTCATCGGGTTCCATTTGGGCAGATGCTCGCGGGTGTAGGCCGCGACATCGGTGATCATCCGCAAGGACGGTTTCGGCGGGCAGATATAGGTGCCGCGCGAAAGGTATTCCTTGATGATGTCGTTCTGGACGGTGCCCTGAAGCTGCGCGATGTCGGCGCCCTGTTCCTCGGCCACCGCGATATAGAGCGCCAGAAGCCAGGGCGCGGGCGCGTTGATCGTCATCGAGGTGTTCATCTGTTCGAGCGGGATCTGGTCGAACAGGGTTCGCATGTCGCCCAGATGTGCCACTGGCACGCCGACCTTGCCGACCTCGCCGCGGGCAAGCTCGTGGTCGCTGTCATAGCCCGTCTGGGTGGGCAGGTCGAAGGCGACGCTGAGGCCGGTCTGGCCCTTGGCGAGGTTCGTGCGGTAGAGCGCGTTCGACGCCTTGGCGGTGGAGTGGCCCGCATAGGTGCGGAACAGCCAGGGGCGGTCTTTCGTCGTCTCGGTCATGGCGCGCCTCGCAGTCGGTTGGCAAGAAAATTTCGCTTCCGCCGAGATAAGGGTAAGGATCTGGCGATGTCAATTCGCTGCATTGCGGCAAGTCTGGATCGGACGGGACATAAAGTTACCAAGATCGCCCCGAATTTCGTTGCAATGTTGCGTGACGCCTTCTATCAGACCGGGGCATCCGCGTCGATTCTGCGCCGCGGCATGAATTTTCACCGATCAAGGAGGCCCCGATGGCTTTGGACACGAACCCGTCGATCACACCCTACGAGGCGCCCGAGAAAGAGCTTTACGAGATCGGCGAGATGCCGCCGCTCGGATACGTTCCGCCGAAGATGTATGCCTGGACGATCCGGCGCGAGCGTCATGGCGAGCCCGACAAGTCGTTCCAGGTCGAGGTGGTCGAGACGCCCGCGATCGACAGCCACGAGGTTCTGGTGCTCGTGATGGCGGCGGGCGTGAACTACAACGGAATCTGGGCGGGCCTCGGCGTTCCGATCTCGCCCTTCGACGGCCACGGCGCGCCCTATCACATCGCGGGCTCGGATGCCTCGGGCATCGTCTGGGCGGTGGGCGACAAGGTGAAGAACTGGAAGGTGGGCGACGAGGTCGTGATCCACTGCAACCAGGACGACGGCGACGACGAAGAGTGCAACGGCGGCGATCCGATGTATTCGCCCACCCAGCGGATCTGGGGCTACGAGACGCCGGACGGGTCGTTCGCGCAGTTCACCAACGTGCAGGCGCAGCAATTGCTGCCCCGGCCCAAGCACCTGACCTGGGAGGAATCGGCCTGCTACACGCTGACGCTGGCCACCGCCTACCGGATGCTGTTCGGCCACCACCCGCATGAGTTGAAGCCGGGCCAGAACGTGCTGGTCTGGGGTGCCTCGGGGGGGCTCGGCTCTTACGCGATCCAGTTGATCAACACTGCGGGCGCCAACGCCATTGCCGTCATCTCGGAGGAATCGAAGCGCGACTTCGTGATGAATCTGGGCGCTAAGGGCGTGATCAACCGCAAGGACTTCAAGTGCTGGGGGCAACTGCCCAAGGTGAACACGCCGGAATACAAGGAGTGGTTCGCCGAGGCGCGCAAGTTCGGCAAGGCGATCTGGGACATCACCGGCAAGGGCGTGAATGTCGACATGGTGTTCGAGCACCCGGGCGAGTCGACCTTCCCGATCTCGACCTTCGTGGTCAAGCGCGGCGGCATGGTGGTGATCTGTGCCGGGACCACCGGGTTCAACCTGACGATGGACGCGCGCTATGTCTGGATGCACCAGAAGCGCATCCAGGGCAGCCACTTTGCCCATCTGAAACAGGCGGCGGCTGCCAACCGGCTGATGTGCCAGCGTCGGCTGGATCCCTGCATGTCCGAGGTCTTCCCTTGGGCCGAGATCCCGGACGCGCACATGAAGATGATGCGCAACGAGCACAAGCCCGGCAATATGGCGGTACTGGTGCAGGCGCCGCGTACCGGGCTGCGCACCTTCGAGGATGTGCTGGAGGCCGGCAAGGGCGCCTGATGCCCGCCGGGCGGGAAACCCGCCCGACCTGATCGAATCGGCCCGGACCAGCCAAGCTGATCCGGGCCGAACTGCTATGGGCGTGCGCTTGGAGTCCGGATCTGCGTCGACGCCCCGCCGCCAAACCATGCCAACCCTTTAGCTGAAGCCCCCCTCGCCAGATCTGGGGAGGGAAAATCGGCGAATTTCAACAAAAGTTAACTCGTGCTATGCTTGTGTTAACGGTTCATTAACCACTTGGGGAAGAAAACCATGAAGCATGAGTGGCTGATCGACATTCTCGGGGATCTGAGGAACTATGCCCGTAAGAACGGGTTGGTCGCTCTGTCGGAGGAGCTTGCCACCTGCCAGGCATTGGCAGCGGTAGAGATATCTTCGCTGGAAGCTGCGCCCGCACGGGCCGAAATCGGAGGAAGCGGCTCCTGCCGGGTGCCGTTGGGTTTGAAGTCGGGCGATGAAAGACGTCTTAGAATCGTTCCTCGATCGCTTGCAACAGGCAACGACGCTTGAGCATCTGCAACAATCCACCGAGGATCTTCGGGACCATTACGCCATCACCCATGTGGTCTATCACTGGGTCAGCAGCGTCGGGGAGCAATACGGGGCAGGCACCTACAGTACCGAATGGGTCGACCGCTACCTGGAGCGCGGCTATGTGAGGGTGGACCCCGTCGTCCAGGGGTGCCTTCACCGCTTTCATCCTGTCGACTGGAAGCAGCTTGACTGGTCCGGGCGCGTGGCCCGGGAACTTCTGGCCGACGCTCTGGCGCATGGGGTCGGCAATCAGGGGTTCAGCATTCCGATTCGCGGGCCCAACGGCCAGTTCGCGGTCTTCACGGCCAATCACAGTTGCAGCGACGTGGAATGGGCGCGCTTCGTTCAGGGGAACATGCGTGATCTCATCATCATTGCGCATGACTTCAACAAGAAGGCCCTGGAATTCGAGGGCAAGCGCGACCTCGCTCCGTCGACGACACTTTCGCCGCGGGAAACCAGCGCTCTGACGCTTCTGGCCAAGGGGCTGAGCAGGGCGCAGGCGGCCGATCAACTCGATATATCGGAGCATACGCTGCGGGTCTATATAGAGGCCGCGCGGCACAAGCTGGGCGCGCTCAACACCACCCATGCCGTGGCCCGGGCGCTCAATGCGGGGCTGATCGTGCTCTGATTGCAACGGGCAGGGCAGCAATCTGCAACTTTTTCACGTTTTGTTCCCGCGTGTGCGATGGTTTAGGCCGTTGGTAACGGTCTCCTTCGTAGCTTCTGCCCTGTCATCGGCTGGCAAAGGGCTACTCAACATGCTGCGTTACATCTACGGCGTCGACCTGCACAAGCATCCCCTTCTGCGTGACACGATGTTCCGCGACCGGGCGATCCAGTTCCACGAACGTCTGGGCTGGGACGTGTCGGTGGACGAGAACGGCGAGGAGCACGACCAGTACGACACGCTGAACCCGCTTTACGTGATCTGGGAACAGCCCGGCGGGCGGCATGGCGGCTCGATGCGGTTCCTGCCCACCACCGGGCGGACCATGGTGAACGAACATTTCCTGCATGTGACCGGCGGCGTCCGTATCGAAAGCCCGCTGATCTGGGAATGCACGCGCTTCTGCCTGGCCCCCGATGCGGGGCGCGAGGTGTCGGCGGCGCTGGCGCTGGGTGGGGCCGAGATCATGGCGAATTTCGCGGTCGAGCATTTCGTCGGCGTGTTCGACGCGCGCATGGTCCGCATCTACCGGCTGCTCGGCATGGCCCCCGAGGTGATTGGCCAGGTCGGCGAGGGATCGGATATCCTTGCGGTCGGGCTGTGGGGTTGGGACGATGCGTTCTGGCCGCGCACGCTGAAGCGTCTGGGCATTGAGCGCGAGACCTCGCTCGACTGGTTCCGGCAGTCCTTCTCGGCCATCCCGCCGACAAAAAAGCGGATCCTCGAGGCGGCCTGATCGCGCTGGCACCCCGCGGGCGGCGCCTGTAGGCTCCGCCCATGACGCTTGCTCCCCTGACCTTTTCCGACGACCAGGCCGAGGCCCATGACCGCGTGGCCGAGATGCTGCGCGGCCTGGGTGTCGACATCGACGCCGGGGCGCTGAGCCCGCGGGCAGAGGATGCGCAGGCGCTGCTGGCGATCACCGGAAAGGCCGGATCGGGCAAGACGATGCTGCTGGCGCGCCTTGTCGCGGCGCTGGCGGAAGCCGGGGTAGAGATCGTCTCGGGGGATTACGAGGGGCGGCGGCGACGCGACCGCCGGACGCTGGCGATCCTGGCACCGACCAACAAGGCGGCGAGCGTGCTGCGCACCCGCGGCGTGCCCGCCACAACGATCCACCGGATCATCTATACGCCGGTCTATGACCCCGAATACGAGAAGATCGCCCAATGGCTGACCGGCGAGGGCGAGCGCCCCGCGGTCGAGGGGTTGACCGATGCGGCGCTGGACCGTGCCTTTGCGTTCTATCAATCCGTCAAGTCGGTGCCCGGCGCGCTGGCCGCCGCGGGATTGCGGGGCAGCGATTTCATCCGCGGCTGGAAGCGGCGCGAGGAACCCCTGGATATCGGCTTTGTCGACGAAGCCTCGATGCTGGATGAACGCCAGTTCGAGGATCTGAAGGAGCTGTTCCCGGCGCTGGTGCTGTTCGGCGATCCCGCGCAGCTTGCTCCGGTGAACCAGTCCGGCAAGATGGTGTTCGACACGCTGCCCGCGGTGCAGAAGCTGGAGTTGCACCGGGTCCACCGGCAACAGGATGACAACCCGATCCTTGATCTGGCCCATGCGCTGTCCGATCCGGCGCTGGAGTTCGAGGGGTTCGAGCGGATGATCGAACGCGCGGCGGCGCGTGATTCGCGCGTCGTGGTGGCCCCGCGGGTCGATGCCGACCTGATGGCGCGCTCGCCGGTTCTGGTCTGGCGCAACGCGACGCGGATTCGGCTGATCCACGCCTTCCGCCAGGCCCATGGCGCCCCCGAGGATGCGTTGCTGCCGGGCGAGCCGTTGATCTGCGACGGGATCGAACTGCCGCTCAAGCACCGCAAGAAGCGGCTCGATCTCGAGGCGCGGGGGCTGATCAAGGGCGCGCAGGTGATCTATCTGGGCCCCGGCCGCAAGCCCGGGTTCTCGCGGCTGCATGTGATCGGGGCAGAGGAGCCGCAGATTTCGGCCGCCTCGATCGTCAAGATCGAACTGCCCGAGGAGGAGGAGCCCTTCATCCCCTATGCCGCGAACATGGGCGCGGCCTTTCTGCACGGGGCGGCGGTGACGATCCACAAGGCGCAGGGCTCGCAGTGGGAGACGGTGCAGGTCTTTGCCCCGGATCTTTATGCCGCCGCACGGGCCGGGCGCAGCGAGGCGGGGCAGCCCCTGTGGAAGCGGCTGGCCTATGTCGCGATCACCCGGGCCGAGACGCGGCTGATCTGGGTCACGCGCTATCGCCTTGCCCGGCCTGCCGGGCCGCTCGGAACCGACGATCTGGTGACGATGGCGGCGCCGCTGACGCTGTCGGCCGGGCTCGACGGGGACTGAGCTAGCCCCGGATCAGCCGGAACGCCGCCGAGGCACCCCAGCCCGCCGCGATGGCAATGGCCAGCGAGAGGATGCCGTAGAGCAGCGGTTGCTCGTGGGCCAGCAGGTAGGTCCAGCGTTCCAGCCCCACCTTGCGCACCGCGATCACGGTCTCGAAGGCGTCGATCACCTCACCCTCGCGGGTCAGGAAGATGCGCGTCTGGTAGTCGCCTTCGGTCAGGTTCGCGGGCAAGGCGACCGAGGTGCGGAACAGCGTGTCCTCGGTCAGCGACACCTCGCCCGGCAGCACCTGGTAAAGCCCGTTGCTGCTGCGGATGCGGATCAGCGCCTCGACGAAGCTTTCGGCATCCGCGGCCTGGGCGGCGGTGCCGACCGCCCGGATCGCCCGCGGGATCGAGACCTTGTGGCGCAGATCCTCGGTCTGCGACAGCGCCTCGGACAGCGGCGCGGTACTGGCCACGGCGTAGAAACTGGGGGCGGCGTCGATCTCGACCGCTTCGGTATTGACCCAGATGCCCAGCCGCCGGGCCTTGCGCCGGACGGTGACGGGGCCAGAGGGGCCCGCGACGGTGACGACGACATGCAGCGCGCCCTCGGGCAGCGGCGCCTCGCGCCGGACCGCGCCGAAGATCAGGATTTCGGACCCCGAAAAACTCGTGGTGATCGCGACATGGGTCTGGCTGAGCCCGGCCACCACCCGTTCGGCCCGCGCGGGCAGCGCGGCCATCAGGCAGAGCAGAAGCAGGATCAGCCGCATCAGAACCTCCCCACCGAAAGCGAGTAGATCTCGGCCGGTTCCAGCAGCAGATCGAGCGCCAGCTTGCCGCAGACCGCCAGCACCAGCAGCGCCAGCAGGATGCGCAACTGTTCGGCCTTCATCCCGACCCCGATCCGCGCACCGACCTGCGCCCCGATCACGCCGCCGATCAGCAGCAGAAGCGCCAGCCCCAGATCGACGGTGAAATTCGTCGTGGCATGCAGAAGCGTGGCAAAGGCGGTGACGAAGATGATCTGAAAGAGCGAGGTGCCGACCACGACCTTGGTGGGCATCCCCAGCAGATAGATCATCGCGGGCACCATGATGAAGCCGCCGCCCACCCCCATGATCGCCGCCAGTATGCCGACCAGCGCGCCCACCGCCAAGGGTGGGATGACCGAGATGTAAAGCCCCGAGGTGCGGAACTTCATCTTGAAGGGCAGGGCGTGGATCCATGTCCGCTGACGGCGCCTTGGCGCGGTCTTGCCGCTGCGCAACCGGCGGATCGCGCGCAGGCTTTCGACGAACATCAGCGCGCCGATGATGCCTAGGAAAACGACATAGCAGAGCTTGACCAGCAGATCGACCTGACCCATCTGGCGCAGCATGTTGAAGATGGCGATGCCGATCCCGGCGCCGACCAGCCCGCCGATCATCAACACCGTGCCCATCCGGAAATCGACCGTCTTGCGCCGGACATGGGCCAGAACGCCGGAAAAGGACGAGGCGACGATCTGCGCGGCCTCGGTCGCGACGGCCACCGCGGGCGGGATGCCGATGAAGAACAGAAGTGGCGTCATCAGGAAGCCGCCGCCGATCCCGAACATCCCCGACAGCACGCCGACCAGCCCGCCCATTCCCAACAACAGGAAGGCGTTCACGGAAACCTCGGCGATGGGCAGGTAGATCGTCATGTATCGTCCCTAAAGCCTGTCGCCCCCGCCTGGCAAGGTTATCGCCTTACCGCTCCTTTACATAGGGCTCGCCCCCTGCACGCGGCGGGATCGCGCGCCCGACAAAGCCCGCAAGGATCACGACGGTCAGCACATAGGGCAGGGCGTCCATCACCTGCACGGGCACGACAACCCCGCCCAGGTCGATATTCTGATAGCGCAGCGCGATCGCCTGCAGGAAACCGAACAGAAGCGTGGCCCCCAGCGCCTGCCAGGGCCGCCACTTGGCAAAGATCAGCGCGGCCAGCGCGATGAAGCCGCGCCCGGCGGTCATGTCCTTGACGAACCCTGCCTGTAGCGCGGTTGCAAGATAGGCGCCCGCGATGCCGCACAGCACGCCGCAGATCGCGACGGCGGCATAGCGCGTCGCGACCACCGAGACGCCTGCGGTATCCAGCGCCTCGGGGCTTTCGCCCACCGCGCGCAGGCGCAGCCCGAAGCGGGTGTGGTAAAGCACCCACCAGCTCACCGGCACCAGCGCAAAGGCCAGATAGACCGGCAGCGTGTGGCCCGAGATCAGCTCGTGATAGATGGGGCCGAGGATCGGGACGGGTTGCAGGGTTTCGGCCAGCGGCAGGGTGATCGGCTCGAACCGCGCGGCGCCGATCAGCGAGGGCGTGCGCCCGCCCTGCGAAAACCAGGTCTGGGCGATGACCACGGTCAGCCCGGCGGCCAGGAAATTGATCGCGACGCCCGAAATCAACTGGTTGCCGCGGAAACTGATCGAGGCCGCGCCATGGATCGCCGCCATCACCAGCGAGGCGGCGATGCCCGCACCAAGCCCCAGCCAGACAGACCCCGTCACCGCCGCCACCGCCGCCGAGAAGAAGGCCGAGGCCAGCATCTTGCCTTCGAGCCCGATATCGAAGATGCCCGCCCGTTCGGAAAACAGCCCGGCAAGGCAGGCCAGCAACAGGGGCGTGGCCAGCCGCACGGTCGAGTCGAGGATTTGCAGGACGGTCGCGAAATCCATCACGCCCGCCCCCGGCGCAGCGCAAGGAACAGCCGTTCCAGCGGCATCCGCACCATGTTGTCCAGCGCGCCGGTGAACAGGATCACCAGCGCCTGGATCACCACGATCAGTTCGCGCGGGATATCGGTCCAGAGCGCCAGTTCAGCCCCGCCCTGATAGAGAAAGCCGAACAGAAGTGCGGCCAGGAACACGCCGAACGGGTGGCTGCGCCCCATAAGCGCGACCGCGATGCCGATGAAACCCGCCCCCTCGACCGCGTTCAGCACCAGCCGCTCGGCCTCGCCCATCACGTTGTTCACTGCCATCAGCCCTGCCAGCGCGCCCGAGATCAGCATCGCCGCCATGACGATGCGCACCGGCCGGATCCCGGCATAGATCGCGGCGGGTTCCGACTGGCCATAGGCGCGGATCTCGTAGCCCAGCCGCGTGCGCCAGACGATCAGCCAGACCAGCACACAGGCCGCAATCGCGATCAGGAAGGTGATGTTGGCCGGCGCCGCGCGCGAGAACGCGATGCCGAAGGGGGCCAGCAGGTCATGCAGGCTGGGCAGATGCGTGCCCGACGGGAATTTCGCGGTCGCCGGGTCCATCGAACCGATGGGCCGCATCACGTTCACCAGCAGGTAGTTCAGCACCGCCGCGGCGATGAAATTGAACATGATGGTGGTGATGACGATATGGCTGCCGCGCGTGGCCTGTAGCCAGGCCGGAACCGCCGCCCAGGCCGCGCCGAACAGCGCCGCGCCCAGCGCCGCGGCAGGCAGCGCCAATGCCCAATGCGGCCAGGGCAGGGACAGGCAGATCAGCGCGACGCCAAGCCCCCCCAGCATCGCCTGCCCCTCGCCCCCGATATTGAACAGCCGCGCCTGGAACGCGACGGCGACGGCCAGCCCGGTAAAGATGAAATTCGTCGCGTAGTAAAGCGTGTAGCCCCAGGCATAGGTCGACCCCAGCGCGCCCGAGACCATCATCCGCACCGCCGCCACCGGATCCTCGCCGATGGCCAGGATCACAAGCGCCGACAGCCCAAAGGCCAGCACCAGGCTGACCAGCGGGATCAGCACCAGATCGGCCCATTTCGGCATCGCATCGCGCATCAGGCCGCCTTTCCCCGCATGCCAGCCATCATCAGGCCAAGATCCTTCTCGTCGGTCTCCTCGGGCCGCCGCTCGCCCATGATCCGGCCGTCGAACATCACCGCGATGCGGTCGGACAGCGACAGGATCTCGTCCAGTTCGACACTGACCAGCAGGATCGCGGCGCCCGCGTCGCGCAGTGCGATCAGGCGCTGGTGGATGAACTCGATCGCGCCGATATCGACGCCGCGGGTGGGCTGGCCAACGATCAGCAGCGCGGGATTGCGCTCGATCTCGCGGGCCAGGACGATCTTCTGCTGGTTGCCGCCCGAAAAGCTGCGCGCGGGCAGGTCGGGGTCGGGCGGGCGCACGTCGAAGCGGGCCATCCGCTCGGCGGTCATCGCGCGGATCGCGGCATTGTCCATCAGCGCGCGGTTGCGCTGGCAGGCCGGGTCGTGGTGATAGCCGAAGATCATGTTCTCCCAGGCCAGGAATTCCATGACCAGCCCCTCGCGCTGGCGATCCTCGGGAACATGGGCGATGCCCGCCGCGCGCCGGGACTGGCCCGCATCGCGCGCGGCAAGGTCGATTTCCCGCCCCTCGATCCGCACGGTTCCGCTGCCGCGTAACGTGCCGCCCAGCACGCCCAGAAGCTGCGACTGCCCGTTGCCCGCGACCCCGGCGATGCCCAGGATCTCGCCCGCCCGCACCGACAGCGACACGCCCCTGAGCCGCTCGACCCCGTCGATATCGGTCACGCGCAGGTTCTCGACCGCCAGAACCGTGCGTCCTGGTGCGGCCGGTTTCTTGTCCATATGCAACAGCACCTTGCGGCCGACCATCAGTTCCGCAAGCTCGCCGGGGCTGGTCTGCGCGGTCTCAAGCGTCGCCACCATCTGCCCGCGGCGCATGACGGAAACCGTGTCGGTGATCGCCATGATCTCGCGCAGCTTGTGGGTGATCAGGATGATGGTCTTGCCCTGGGACTTGAGGTTTTCCAATATCCGGAACAGGTGATCGGCCTCGGCCGGGGTCAGCACGCCTGTCGGTTCGTCCAGGATCAGGATATCGGCCTGCCGGTACAGCGCCTTGAGGATTTCGACCCGCTGCTTCATGCCGACGCCCAGATCCTCGATCCGTGCATCGGGGTCGACATGCAATTCGTAATCCTCGGCCAGCCGCTTCAACGCGCCACGCGCCCGGGCAAGCGAGGGGCGCAGAAGCCGGCCGTCCTCGACCCCCAGGATCACGTTTTCCAGAACGCTGAAGGGCTCGACCAGCTTGAAATGCTGAAACACCATGCCGATGCCCGCACGGATCGCGGCCTGGCTGTCGGAGATCTGGTTTGGCTGTCCACCGATGCGGATCTCGCCCGCATCGGCCTTGTAGAAGCCGTAAAGGATCGACATCAGCGTGGACTTGCCCGCGCCGTTCTCGCCCACGATGCCGTGGATCGTGCCGGGCATCACTGTCAGCGAGATGTCGCGGTTCGCCTGCACCGGGCCGAACGCCTTGGAGATGCCGCGCAACTCGATGGCGGGGACGCGCTGCCCCCCGGCCGCCCCCGCCATGCCGGTTACTTCACCGGGCAGGCGTTGTCGGTCATGTAGTCATGCACGGCCAGATCGCCCGAGACGATCCGCGCCTTGGCCTCCTCGACCGCGGCGATCATCTCGGCGCTCACCAGATCCTTGTTGTGCTCGTCCAGCGCATAGCCCACGCCGTCTTCGGCAAGGCCGAGGACGAAATAGCCGGTTTCCAGATCGGCCCCCGCGGTGAATGCCTCGTAGACCGCCAGATCGACCCGCTTGATCATCGAGGTCAGCACCTGACCGGGATGCAGGTGGTTCTGGTTGCTGTCCACGCCGATCGACAGGATCCCCTGATCGGCCGCGGTCTGAAGCACGCCCACCCCGGTCGAGCCCGCGGCGGCATAGATCACGTCGGCCCCCTGCGCGATCTGCGCGCGGGCCAGTTCGCCGCCCTTGACCGGATCGGCCCAGGCGGCGGGCGTGGTACCGGTCATGTTCTGGATCACGGTCGCGTCCGGGTTCACCGCCTTGACCCCCTGGGCATAGCCGCAGGCGAATTTGCGGATCAGCGGAATGTCCATGCCGCCGACAAAGCCCACAGTGCCGGATTTCGAGGCCATGGCGGCCATCATGCCCACCAGATAGCTGCCCTCATGCTCGGAATACTCGATGGCGCGCACATTCGGGGCATCGACGCGGGTATCGATGATCTGGAATGTCGTGTCGGGATAATCGGCCGCAACCTCCTCCAGCACCGAGCCGAAGGCAAAGCCCGCCATCACGATCGGGTTCAGACCGGCCTCGGCAAAGCGGCGCAGGGCCTGCTGGCGCTGGGCCTCGGATTGCAGTTCGATCTCGCGATAGCTGCCGCCGGTCTCGGCCTTCCAGCGTTCCGCCCCGTTGAAGGCCGCCTCGTTGAACGACTTGTCGAACTTGCCGCCCAGATCATAGATCAGCGCCGGTTCGGCCAGCGCAGCCCCCGCGCACAGGGCCAGCGCAGCGGTCGCGCCAAGGGCTTTATGAAACAGCGTCATCGAAATCACTCCCGGTTGGTTGGCGGACAGGGCAGGGGGCCGCATTGACCTGATTTAGCGACGAGCCCCGACAGGGCGTCAACCGGTTTCTGGCCTCAGCTCTCCAGCGCCCGGGTCAGGATCAGTGCGTCGATGCGGCTGCCATCGGGGGCGGTGCAATAGCCCGGCCTGCGGCCTGCCTCGGCATAGCCCGCCGCCTGATAGAGGGCGCGCGCGGCCGCATTGTCCAGCGCGACCTCCAGAAAGGCATGGCTCGCCCCGCGCGCCTGCGCCTCGGCTTCGAACCGGGCGATCAGGCTGCGGCCAAGACCCCGGCGCCGGGCCTCGGGAGGGACCGCAATCGTCAGCAATTCTGCCTCGCCCGCGATGGCACGGCCCAGGGCGAAACCTGACTCCTCCGTCACCAGAAAGACACCGGGGCCGGGCAGCAGCGCCGCGAATTCGGCCGCCGACCAGGGTCGGGGATGAGTGAAGCACAGCGCATGCAGCGCTGCCAGCGCCTCGGGCGTCACGGCAGGATCACCGGCGGGGGATCGGCGGGGGGCGCGGCATCGGCGGGCCGCAGGTAAAGCGGCGCGGGCCGGGGCAGGTTCTGGCCCAGCCGCGCGGCGGCGATCCGCGCGATCCGGGGCGCGATGCCGTCGAAACCGCCCGGCCCGATCCGCCGCGCCCCCGGCGGCAGCGCATCCGCGATATCCTCGGGCGCAACCTGGCGGGGTGGGGCCAGCGCCGTGCCATCGGCCAGCGGCTGAAGATAGACCGTCCCGCGCGGACCGGGCAGCGCCACCAGCACCGGCCCCGCCTCGCCCTCGGCCATCGCCTCGAAGCCCGAAACCCCGACCGCAGGCACCGAAAGCCCCAGCGCCAGCCCGCGCGCGGCCGCAACGGCAATACGGATCCCGGTGAAATTGCCCGGACCGATGCCAACCCCGATCCCATCCAGCGCGTCCCAGCCCAGCCCGGCCTCGGCCAGCACCCCTTGCAGCAGCGGCATCAGCCGCTCGGCCTGCCCCCGACCCATTTCCTCGTGCCGCTCGGCGACGATCCGGCCCGTGCAGAGCAAAGCGGCCGCGCAATGCGCGGCCGATGTGTCGAAGGCCAGGACCGTGGGGGCGTCCATCACACCTCTTCGGTGACCGGGCGCACCTCGGTAACCTCGGGGATATAGTGACGCAGCAGGTTCTCGATGCCCATTTTAAGCGTCAGCGTCGAGGACGGGCAACCCGCACAGGCGCCCTGCATGTGCAGATAGACCACCCCCCGCTCGAAGCCGTGAAAGGTGATGTCGCCACCATCCTGGGCTACCGCAGGACGCACGCGGGTATCGAGCAACTGCTTGATCTGGTTCACGATATCGGCATCCGGTCCGTCATGCGCGGCATGCGCCTCGGCCGCCGCGCCGATGATCGCGGGCTGGCCCGACTGGACATGCTCCATGATCGCGCCCAGGATCGCGGGCTTGATGTGGTCCCACTCGACCCCGTCCGTCTTGGTCACGGTGACGAAATCAAGCCCCATGAACACGGCGCGCACGCCCGCGACCGAGAAGATGCGCCGCGCCAGCGGCGAGCGGTCGGCCCCCTCGGCCTCGGGCGAGGGGAAATCGGCGGTTCCCGCCTCAAGCACGGCCTGACCGGGCAGGAATTTCAGCGTGGCCGGGTTCGGGGTGGATTCGGTCTGGATGAACATGAAAACGGTCCTCGGATCAGAGGTGGGATATGCGCTCGCTCGGGCGCTGTGTCAAGTTTGCAACGATTCCAGAGGCTCAGCACACCGCCTCCAGCCCCTCCTTCGACAGTCCGCCGGGAACGATGGTCATCGGCACCGGCAGCATGCCCGCGCTTTTCGTCAGTTGCGTCACCAGGGGCCCCGGCCCCTTCTTGTCGGTGCCCGCACCCAGTACCAGAACGCCGATCCGGGGATCGTCGCGGATCTGGGCCAGGATCTCGGGCACCGGCTCGCCCTCGCGGATCACCAGTTCCGGATCGACCCCCTGCCGGTCACGCATCCACTTGGCAAAGACCTCGAAATGCGCCTCGATCCGCTCACGCGCCTCCTCGCGCATGATCTCGCCCACACCGATCCAGTGATTGTATTCCTCGGGCGGGATCACCGACAGGATCTGCACCCCGCCCCCGGTCCGCGCCGCGCGCAACGCGGCAAAGCGCATCGCGTTCAGGCATTCGCGCGTGTCGTCGAGGATCACGAGGAACTTGCGCATCCGCGCCCTCCAGGGAAATCGCGCCCCAGAATGACCGAGCCGCGCCGCGCTGGCAATCCCGCGCAACCGCACCGGCGCCGCCCCCGAATACCTCCGGATTTCTTCTTGGTCAAAATACCCCCGCCGGAGGCGCGCGGCCGCAAGGCCGCGCCACCCCCAACCCCGGACAAGCGGGGCTTCAGCGCCCCGCGCCGGCCGGGGGCGGGAGTGCCCCCTCAGCCGCCCGAATGCGCCCAGTCCCAGTAAAGCTCGCGCACCTTCTGGGTCATCGGCCCGGGCTGGTACTGCACATCGTCGAACGCCCTGACCGGCGTCACCTTCATCATGTTTCCCGACAGGAACACCTCGTCGGCCGCGCGCACATCGTCAAAGCCCAGCACCGTTTCATGCACCGCGATCCCCGCGGCGCGCAGATTGGCAATATGCCGCGCCCTCGTGATGCCCGCCAGGAAGGTGCCGTTCGGGATCGGCGTCAGAACCTGGCCACCCTTCACGATGAACACGTTGGCCGTGGCTGTCTCGGCGACATTGCCCAGCGCGTCCGCCACCAGCGCATTGCCGAACCCCTTGGCGCGTGCCTCGGCCAGCATCCGCGCATTGTTGGGATAAAGACAGCCCGCCTTGGCATTGACCACCGCGCAGTCCAGCGTGGGCCGGCGGAACCGCGTCGTGGTCAGCGTCGTGGCGCTGCCCGGGGCCGCCATCGCGATTTCCTCCAGGCTGATCGCAAAGCCCGTCGCACCCGGCTTCGGCACGATCCCCAGGAAATCGCCGTCAAGCGCCCAGTACATCGGCCGGATATAGACCGCGGCATCCTCCGGATAGGTCTTCAGCCCCTCCCAGATCAGGTCATGCATCTGCTGCGCACTGAGCGTCGGCGTGATCATCAGCGCCTCGGCCGAGCGGTTCACCCGTTCGCAATGCGCCATCAGGTCGGGGGCGATCCCCTCGAAATAGCGCGCGCCATCGAACACGGTCGTCCCCAGCCAACTGCCATGGTCGGCCGCGCGCATTACCGCCAGGTCCGAGCGGTGCCAGCTGCCCTCGAAATAGGTGCGGATGTTGTTGCCGGTTGCCATGTCTGACCCCTTTCCTGAACCAGGGCGCAGCCTAGACCCGGCCTGCGGGGGCGTCCAGACCGGAAGGCAGACACCCCCGGCGGGGCGGCCGGGGGCGCCGTACCGCGCGGGCCAGGGCAGGGACCGCGCGACAAGAACCCGGGACAGGCGCGGGCGGATCGGGTGCGCCGGACTTGGGGAATCGGGCCCCGGGGAACCGGATGGGTGACCGGTCGCGCCCATCCTCCACCGGCCGCGAGTCGTCCGCATGTCGGGCCGGTATCGGTTTCGTGAAACTGGCGCTGCGCTATCCGCCCATCGGGCTGCACAGCTCGACCAGACAGCCGTTCGGGTCGGTCACATAGGCCGTGGTCTGCCCCCAGGGCTCGTCGCGCGGCGCCTGCACCAGCCGCGCCCCCGCGGCCAGCGCGCGCTCCACCGCCCCGGCGACATCCCCGGTCTCGAAGGCGATCTCGAAGACCGGCGCGGCGGGATCGGGCTGGCCGGGATGTTTGCCAAGCTCGGTCATCAGCCGCACCGAGGAAAAAGCCAGCTTCGTCTCGCCCGTCGCAAGCTCGCCATACTCGCCGCTTTCATGCAGGAAGCCCGTCGTCATGCCGAATGCGCGCCCGTAGAAATCCAGCGTCGCGGCAACGTCGGGCACGTAGAGGATCGTGTAGCGAAAGCGCATCGGCAGCCCCCTTTGGGTAGTCTGCCATGGCGACGGGGCGTTGTCCCGTACGAATCGCCGCGGATCAGCCTTGGGCGGCGCAGCGCAGGCGACGCAGCAACGCTGAGACGAGTGCCTGGCCAAAGAGCCCGAGCAGGGATGCAAGCAACCCGGCCAGCGCTGCCAAGAGGTGCGCCACGGCGTCAGTGATCTGCACGGCAAGGCGCAGAAGGCGCGACTTGCCCAGCACCTCCAGCCCGGCGATGCTACGTGCGGGCGCGGCCTCGGCGATGGTCGCAAGGCGGCGCAGGTCGCCTGCATCCTCGGCCGCGCCAAGCAGGTGCAGCGTGCCCGCGAGCCCGACCGCGGTCTTCATGCGCCCGCCATCCTCCAGCAGATCAAGCGCCGGCCGAAGCCGCTCGGGTCGCATCAATGCCTTCAGGTCCGCGGCGCTGCGCGCGTCTGGCAGGCGCTGCCAGTCAAGGCCATCCCGGGCGGCGTCCGCAAATGTTTGCGTGAGCCTTGCCGGCAGGCGCCCCATTCCATGGGCAAGTTTCGCCACGCCCGCGCCCAGCTTGACCGCGCTGCTGCTGCCTCCGGTCGCCGGCACCAGCACGGCCGCCGAAAGACCCAGGGCCGAAAGCAGAACGTCGACGCGGTCAACCGCATCCCCGCGCAGGTAGGCAACGCCCTCGCGCGCCAGGGACTGCACGTCGCCCACAGGCGACAACTGGACCGCCGCCCCGCAGAGCAGCGCGGCGGACAACTCGCAGTCGGCCACATTGCGGCCGCAGCGCAAGCAGGCCCCGGCCATCCTCAGCGTGCCGTTATCGGCGTTGCGCAGGCTTGCGCGCCGGGTCTCCAGTTCCGGCGGCAGCGCCACGTCCTGCCGCGCCAGTTCCTCGGCCACGGCGTCGATCGCCAGCCAGTTGCGCGGGGTCTCGTCCAGAAGCGCATCGAGCCGTGCGATCATGCGCCCGTCACCGGCGGCCCGGGCCAGTTGCCGAACCAGCCCCGCCTCGATCCGCGCGGCCCCGGCGTCGATCACGGCGCTGCCCGGCCAGCCGGCCGCGAGCCGCCAGCCCGACCAGAGGAAAAGCGCAAGCGAAAGGGCGAGCAGCAGCGTCAGGATGGCCCGCGCCGCCCGCCGCATGGGTCTAGGCGCCCCGGGCGCCCACCATGCCCACAATCTCGTAGCTGCGCTTCAGGATCGGCGCCGCGATCTCGTTCGCGCGCTCGGCGCCCGCGGCAAGGATGCGGTCGATCTCGGCCGGATCCTGCATCAGCCGCGCCATCTCGGCGGTGATCGGCGCCAGCCGTGCCACCGCCAGATCGGCAAGCGACGGCTTGAAGCTGCCGAATTGCTGGCCGCCATGTTCCGCGATCACCTGTTCGGGCGTCAGTTCCGCAAGGGCGGCGTAGATGTTGACCAGATTGCGCGCCTCGGGCCGTCCCTCCAGTCCCTCCGGCGTCTCGGGCAGGGGCTCGGGATCGGTCTTGGCCTTGCGGATCTTCTTCGCGATGGTGTCCGCGTCATCGGTCAGGTTGATCCGGCTCATGTCCGAGGGGTCGGATTTCGACATCTTCCTCGTGCCGTCGCGCAAGGACATCACCCGCGTCGCCGCGCCCTCGATCACGGGTTCGGGCAGCGGAAAGAACTCCACCCCGAAATCGTTGTTGAACTTGGCCGCGATGTCGCGGGTCAGTTCCACATGCTGTTTCTGGTCCTCGCCCACCGGCACATGGGTCGCGTGATAGACAAGGATATCGGCCGCCATCAGCGCCGGATAGGCAAAGAGCCCCAGCGACACGTTCTCGGAATTCTTGCCCGCCTTGTCCTTGAACTGGGTCATGCGCTGCATCCAGCCCAGTCGCGCGACGCAGTTGAAGAGCCAGGCCAGTTGCGCATGGGCAGGCACCTGCGACTGGTTGAACAGGATCGAGCGGGCGGGGTCGATCCCGCTGGCGATGAAGCCCGCGGCAAGCTCGCGCGTGGCATGGGTCAGCTTCTCGGGATCCTGCCAGACGGTGATCGCGTGCATGTCGACGATGCAATAGACCGTCTCGATGCCGCCTTGGTCCTGGGTCTCGACAAAGCGCTTGAGCGCGCCGAGATAGTTGCCCAGCGTCAGCCCGCCCGAGGGCTGGATGCCGGAAAAGACGCGCGGTGTGTGGACCACCTCGGCCATGGGGTCATCTCCGTCTGGAATTTGTTGCCTCGCTCGCTTACCCATGCGGGGCAACACCGTCAACCGAGGCCCGTGCCGCATGTCCCCCGATCCGAACGCCCATCCGCTGAATCCGCTGCCCGCGGTGATCTGGCTTCTGGTTCTGCCGGTCATCGCGATGGAGGCGGTCCTGAGCCTTGGGGCGCGCGGCATCCTGGGCGGGCCCGAGGCCGTGGGCTGGCGGCTGGCGGCGTTTCAGGATTATGCCTTCTCGGGGCAGGTGCTTGACTGGATGCTGGCCGAGGGCCGCTTTCCGCCGCAGCATCTGATGCGCTTCGTGACCTATCCCTTCGTGCATGGGGGCGTGACGCATGCTGTCTTTGTCGTCGTCTTCATCCTGGCGCTGGGCAAGATGGTGGCCGAGATCTTCCGGCCCTGGGCGGTGCTGGCGGTGTTCTTCTGCTCGGCGATCATGGGGGCGCTGGCCTATGGCCTGCTGCTGGACGATCCTGCGCCGCTGGTGGGTGGTTTTCCGGCGGTCTACGGGCTGATCGGGGCCTTCACCTTCCTTCTGTGGGTGCGGCTGGCCGGGACCGGGACGAACCAGTATCGCGCGTTCTCGCTGATCGGGGTTCTGTTGGGCATCCAGCTTGTGTTCGGCCTGTTGTTCGGCGGCAGCAATGACTGGCTGGCCGATCTTGCAGGGTTCGGCACCGGCTTCCTGATGTCCTTTGTCGTCAGCCCGGGCGGCTGGGGCCGGGTGCGGGCACGGATCCGTCACCGCTGACGGCTGAGCGCGCGGCGGAACTCGGACAGGCGGAACGCGCCCAGCAGGTGGCCCGCGCCGAAATAGGCGACCATCCCGATCCCCACCAGCCCGGCCAGAGCGGCATAGCGGATCCGGCCCGCCTCCAGCCAGGGCGCCAGCGCCGAGGCCGCGGCCCAGAGCACCACCCCCATCAGCGCCGAGGCCGCGAGGATACGCCAGATCCGCGCCCGGAACCGGCTGTCCAGCGTCGCTGCCGCGCCATAGCGGCGTGACCCGGCCCAGAGCAGCCCGACCATCGCCCAGCCCGCCAGCGTGGTGCCCCAGGCCGCCGCGATATAGCCGATGAAGGGGGCAAGACCGATGGCAAGCCCCGCATTCACGACCAGCGCCCAGAGCGCGTAATAGAACGGCCGCCGCGTATCCTCGCGCGCGAAGAACAGCGGTTGCAGAACCTTCTGCATCACGAAGGCGGGCAGGCCCGCGCCATAGACCGCCACCGCCAGCGCCGTGGCTGCGGCGTCGGCGGCATCGAAGGCGCCGCGCTGGAACAGTACGCCGACGATCGCGCCGGGAATGACGGCCAGCGCCACCGCCGCCGGGACGGTCAGCGCCAGCGCCATCTCGCCCGCGCGGTTGAACGCATCGCGCCCGCCATTGGTATCCTCGGCCCGCAACCGGCGCGACAGGTCGGGCAGCAGCACCACGCCGATGGCGATGCCCACGACGCCCAGCGGCAACTGGTACAGCCGGTCGGCATAGGAAAGCCACGCCACCGCACCTTCGAAGAAACTGGCAACCTGACGGCCGATCAGCAGGTTCACCTGCACCACGCCGCCCGCCAGCGCAGCGGGTGCGGCGATGATCGCCAGCCGCTTCAGCTCGGGCGTCATCCTGGGCCGCCGGATGGTCAGCCGGAACCCCGCGCGCGAGGCTGCGACCCAGACCAGCGCAAGCTGCGCGATCCCCGCGACCGGCACGGTCCAAGCCAGCGTGTCGCCGATGGGCCAGCCGATCCGATGCGCCGCCACCATCGCCAGAACGAAGAGCAGGTTCAGCAGCACCGGCGCGGCGGCAGCGGCGACAAAGCGCCCGGTGGCGTTCAGCACGCCGGACAACAGCGCGGCGAGCGAGATGAACAGGATATAGGGAAAGGCGATGCGGCCATAGAGAACGGCCATGTCGAACCGCTCGTCCGCGACAAAGCCCCCTGCCATCGCCAGCACCAGAAACGGCATCGCCACTTGGGCGATCAGGGTCAGGACGATCAGGATGGTGGCCAGCCCGGTACAGGCATCGCGGGCAAAATCCAGCGCGTCGTCGCCCCCTTCCAGCTTTTTCGCGAACATCGGTACGAAGGCCATGTTGAACGCGCCTTCGGCAAAGAAGCGGCGGAACATGTTGGGCAGGGAAAAGGCGATCAGGAACGCCTCGGCCACCGGCCCCGCGCCCAGATAGGCCGCGATCAGGATGTCGCGCACGAAGCCGACGATACGGCTGACAAAGGTCCAGACGCCGACCGTCACGAAACCTTTCACTAGTCGGATCGGCTGCATCAGGCGCTGGCCCGTTGCGCGCCCCGCTCGATCGCGGCGCGCAGCTTCTTCTCAAGCGATTCCTGGCGCGCGCGGGCATGCAGCTTCAGCCCGAAGCTGTCCTTGACATAGAAGTTGTCGACCACCTGCGCGCCGAAGGTCGCGATCACGGCCGAGGCGATGTACACGTTGCTATCGGCCAGCACGCGGGTCAGGTCATATAGCAGGCCCGGTCGGTCGCGGGTGTCGACCTCGATGATCGTGTAGATCTCGGACCCCTCGTTGTCGAAGGTGATCGAGGTCGGGAAACGGAAGCTCTGTTCGCGCTTTTTCAGCTTGTCGCGGTCGGCAAGCTTTTCGCGCGGCCGGATCTCGCCCGCCAGCGTCTTCTCGATCATCTGGCGCAGGCGGGGCAGGCGGGCGCCCTCGTAGGGGGTACCCTCGGAATCCTGCACCCAGAACACGGCGGTCGCATAGCCGTCCTTGGTGGTATAGGTGCGCGCGTCGACCACATTGGCGCCGACCAGCGCCAGCGCGCCCGCCAGCCGCGAGAAGATGCCCGGATGGTCCGCCAGCGCGAAACAGACGCGAGTGGCGTCGTGGTCGGCATCCTCGGCCAGGTCGATGCGGATCTCGTCATCGCCCAGATCGCGCAGCAGCCGGGCAAAGATCGCATGCGTGCCGCCGGGCAGGCCGGTCCAGTAGGGCGGGTAGTGGCGGGCGGTCTCGGCGCGCAGATCCTTCTTGTCCCAGTCGGTCAGCGCCTCGCGCAGCGCGCGCTTGGCGTGGTCCTCGCGGGTGCGCCGGTTGACGGCCTCCAGCCCCTTTTCCAGCGCCGTCGCGGTTTCGCGGTAAAGCTGGCGGATCAGCTGCGCCTTCCAGTTGTTCCAGGTTCCGGGGCCGACGCCGATGATGTCGCAGACCGTCAGCACCGTCAGCAGGTCCAGCCGCTTGCGGGTCTGCACCGCCTTGGCGAAATCGCGCACCGTGCGCGGGTCCGACAGGTCGCGCTTCTGCGCCATGTCGGACATCAGCAGGTGATAGCGCACCAGCCATTCGACGGTTTCGCATTCCTCGGGTTTCAGCCCCAGCCGCGGCGCCACCTTGCGCGCGATCTGGGCGCCCAGCACCGAATGATCCTCGGGCCGCCCCTTGCCGATATCGTGCAGCAGCAGCGCGGCATAGATCACCCGCCGGTTCACCCCCTCCTTGAGGATGCGCGACGCGATGGGCAGTTCCTCGACCAGTTCGCCGCGTTCGATCTGCGCCAGCGTCGAGATGCACTGGATGATGTGCTCGTCCACCGTGTAATGGTGGTAGAGGTTGAACTGCATCATCGCCACGATGGGCTCGAATTCGGGGATGAAGGCGGCCAGCGCGCCCAGTTCGTTCATCCGCCGCAGCGCTCGTTCGGGATTGCCGTGCTTGAGCATCAGGTCAAGGAAGATGCGCTGCGCCTCGGGATCGGCGCGCAGGCTGTCGTCGATCAGGTGCAGGTTCGCCTTGACCAGCCGCATCGCATCCGGGTGCAGCAGCGTGCCCGCCTTCAGCGCCTCCTCGAAGATGCGCAGAAGGTTCATCTTGTCGGCCAGGAAGGTCGCGGGATCGGCCACGTTCATCCGGTTCTGGGCGATCTCGTAGCCCTCGGGCATCTTGCGGCGGCGCCGGAACAGGCCCAGAAGCCGCGGCTCGCTCTTGACATGCGCGGCTTCCAGCTTGGTCAGGAAGATCCGGGTCAGATCGCCCACCGTGGTCGCGTGGCGGAAATAATGCTGCATGAAATGCTCGACCGCGCGCCGCCCGCCGTGATCGGCAAAGCCCATGCGCGCGGCGACCTCGACCTGAAGATCGAATGTCAACTGGTCCATCGCCCGGTCGGTAATCAGGTGCAGGTGGCAGCGCACCGCCCAGAGGAAGCGCTCGGCGTTCACGAAGCCGCGGAACTCCTCTTCGGTGAAGAAGCCCAGCCCGACCAGACGCGAGGCGCGGTCGGCGCGATAGATGTATTTCGCGATCCAGTAGAGCGATTGCATGTCGCGCAGACCGCCCTTGCCCTCCTTGACGTTGGGTTCCAGGACATAGCGCTGCCCGCCCTGCTTGCGGTGGCGCTCCGACCGCTCGGCCAGCTTGGCCTCGATGAAATCGCCCTCGGTGCCGTCGAACAGGTCGCGCCAGAGCGCATCGTTCAATTCGCGATCCAGCGGTGCATGCCCCGCGAGAAAGCGGTTTTCCAGCAGCGCGGTGCGGATCGTGTAATCCTCGCGCCCCAGCCGCACGCAATCCTTCACCGTGCGCGAGGCATGGCCGACCTTCAGCCGCAGATCCCACAGCATGTAGAGCATCGATTCGATGACGCTCTCGGCCCAGGGGGTGATCTTCCAGGGCGTCAGGAACAGCAGATCGACATCTGAGTGCGGCGCCATCTCGCCCCGGCCGTAGCCGCCGACGGCAAACACGGCCAGCCGCTCGCCCTCGGTCGGGTTTGGCTTGGGATGCAGGTGGGTGCGGGCGATCTCCAGCGTCGCTCGCACAAGGCAATCGGTCAGCCAGGTATAGGCGCGCACGGTGGGGCCCGCGTCGAAGGGCCGTTCGGCAAAGGCGGCGGCGATGGCCGCGCGGCCGCGGATGCGGGCCTCGCGCAGGTGGCGCACCATCGCATCGCGCAGCGCGCGGGGCTCGGCGCCCTCGGCCCCGAGCCGGGCGAGTTCCGCGGCAAAGGCAGCCCTGTCGAATATCTGGTTCGCCGGACAGATCAGGCTGTCCGGCGCCGGGTCTTCGGCTGTGGTCGGGGCGTTACCCGGTCTGGCGGGCCTATGATCCGGCGCCGGCGAAGCTTCTGGGGGCGGGGTCAATCACGATCACCTGGTTGTTCCGGATTTCGGCGACCGCCAGCCCACGTTCGTTGGTGCCATCGGGTCGCAGGCGGAATACACCGTTCACCCCGGCAAATCCAGAGGGCTGGGTCAGCGCCCGGACGGTCAGCGCATCCGAACTGCCCTGACGCACGAGCGCCCCGATTGCCGCGATGCCGTCATAGGCCAGCCCCGCGGTCGGATGGGCAGGCTCGCCATAGGCGGCCATGTAGCGGGACTCGAAACGGCGGGTCAGATCGGGGTCGGGCAGCGCGAACCAGCCCCCCTGCAAGCCCGGCAGCGCCAGAGTCGAGGGCGGAATGTCCCAGCGCGTCAGGCCGATGAATTTCACGCTGGCCGGATCGACGCGGTTCTCGGGCAGAAGCTGCGCCAGCAAGGGCAGCGCGCCCGCGGTTGCCGCGGTGAAGAACACCGCATCCGCCCCGGCCCCCCGCGTGCGTGCGGCAAGCGTCGGGATCGCCTGGACCACCCCGTTCTGCGACAGTTCATAGGTGCCGGTGCCCGCAACCCGCCCACCGCTGCGGGCCACCGCCTGCTCGATCGCCGAGCGCCCGGCCTGGCCCGCGACATCGGGATCGTGGATCACCATGAAACTGCGCCGTCCCTGCGCGACGGCATGGCTGGCCAGCCGGTTCGCGCTGTTCTCGAAGGTCGGGCCCAGCACGAAGACATTGCCGCCCGCGATCTGGGTATTGTTCGAGAAACTCAGCACGTTGACCCCGCGCGGCGCCACGGCAAGGCCAACGGCATTGGCGGATTCGGCGTAAAGCGGGCCAAGGATGATCTTGGCGCCATCCGCCACTGCCTGCTGTGCCGCGGCTGCTGCCCGGTCGGGCCGCCCGGCGGTGGGATACACGCGAAGGTCGATCTCGACCCCCTGCAAATCGGCAATGGCCAGCCGTGCGGCATTTTCCAGATTGCGCGCGATCACCTGATCGCCCGCCGAGGCCGAGCCGCGCGGCACCAGGAGCGCCACCGGCACCGCCTGGCGTGTGTTGATGCTGGGCCCGGTGCCCACGACAGAGGTCGGCTGGCAGGCGGCCACCAGCACCAGCGCGGCCATCAGCAAGGCCAACCGCTTGCCTGCGGTACGGAAAACGGCGAACATGGGCACTTCCTCGCAACGTCTTTCGGGTCGGGGCGAGCCTAAGCGGATCGGCCGCCCAAGTAAACGTCAGACAAAACCCAGAGGCCCGGCCTGGACATCCAGCACATATCCCTGCCCCCCGGCATCCATTTCGTCGCCACCCCCATCGGGGCGGCGCGCGACATTACCTTGAGGGCGCTCGACATCCTGGCCTCGGCCGATGTCATCGCAGCCGAGGACACCCGCACCGCGCGCCACCTGATGCAGATCCACGGCATCGCGCTGGGCGACCGGCTGCTGATCGCCTATCACGACCATTCCGCGCCGGGCGTGCGCGACAAGCTGATCGCGATGGCCGCCGCCGGCAAGTCGGTCGCCTGCGTCAGCGAGGCAGGCACCCCGATGGTGGCAGATCCGGGCTATCCGCTGGCCCGCGACGCCATTGCGGCGGGCGTCCCGGTCCATACCGCGCCGGGGCCATCGGCGATGCTGGCGGCGCTGACAGTGGCGGGGCTGCCCAGCGACCGGGTGCTGTTCGTGGGCTTTCCGCCGCCCCAAGCCGCAGCGCGGCGCGCACTTTTCGACGAGATCGGCGGGATCGCGGCGACACTGGTGTTTTACGAATCGCCCCGGCGTGTTAGGAGAACATTAAGGGAACTTTCGGATGCTCTGGGAGAGATGCGCCCGGCGGCGGTGTGCCGGGAACTGACCAAACGCTTCGAGGAAGTGACACGCGGCACGCTGGGCGAACTGGCCGCGGCCTTCGAAGGGCGCGAGGTGAAAGGCGAGATCGTGGTGGTCGTGGGCCGGGGCATGCGCGCGGCTGCGGCGCTCGAGGACATGGAGGCGGCGTTGCGGGCGGCACTGGCGCGCGGATCGGTCAAGGATGCGGTTGCCGAAGTGGCGGCCGCACTGGATCTGCCGCGCCGCGACGTCTATCGCGCAGCGCTGCGGCTGGAGGGCAAGGAATGAGCGGGACGGTCGGATTTCATGCGGGGCTTGCAGCCGAGGACAGCGTTGCGCGCGGCTACGAACGGCGCGGGCTGGCGATTGCCGCCCGGCGCTGGCGCGGCCGGGCGGGCGAGATCGACCTGATCGCGCGCGAAGGGGACGAGGTGATCTTTGTCGAGGTCAAGCAAAGCAGCAGCTTTGCCCGCGCTGCCGAACGGGTCTCGCCCCGGCAGGCCCGCCGGATCATGGCCGCCGCACAGGAATTCCTTGATGGCGAGCCCCGCGGCCAGCTGACCGATATCCGGTTCGACGTGGCACTGGTCGATGCCATGGGCCGGATCGAGATCCTCGAGAACGCCTTCGCCGCCTGAGCGGCGTTGCAAAGCCCTTTCCGCTCGGCCATGAAGGGCCGAAACGGGGAGGGTTCCGATGCCGCTCAAGGTTGCCATCCAGATGGACCCGATCGGGTCCATCGACATTGCCGCCGACACCACGTTCCGTATCGCCGAGGAAGCACAGGCGCGCGGGCACAGCCTGTTCTACTACACGCCCGACCGGCTTTTCTGGAATGACGGGCGGGTGATGGCGCGGGGCTGGCCGCTGGAACTGCGCCGGGTGGTGGGTGACCATTACGCGCTGGGCGCCGAGCAGGAGGTCGATCTGGGCGATTACGATGTCGTCTGGCTGCGCCAGGATCCGCCCTTCGACATGGGCTACATCACCACCACACATCTGCTGGAACATCTGACGCCGAAGACGCTGGTGCTGAACGATCCGTTCTGGGTGCGCAACTTCCCCGAAAAACTGCTGGTGCTGAAATTTCCCGCACTGATCCCGCCGACGATCATTGCCCGCGATCTGGCCACCTTGCGCGCCTTCAAGGCCGAACATGGCGACATCATCCTGAAACCGCTTTACGGCAATGGCGGCGCGGGCATCTTCCGGCTGGAGCATGGCGACCGCAACCTTGCCTCGCTGCATGAGCTGTTCACCGGCATGAGCCGCGAGCCGCTGATCGCGCAGAAATTCCTGCCTGCGGTCGAGAAGGGCGACAAGCGGGTGATCCTGATCGACGGCGAGCCGGTGGGGGCAATCAACCGCGTGCCCGCCGAGGGCGAGACGCGCTCGAACCTGCATGCGGGCGGGCGGGCAGAGCGGGCGGCACTGTCGGCGCGCGATCTGGAAATCTGTGCTGCCATCGGGCCGACGCTGCGCGAGCACGGACAGATGTTCGTGGGAATCGACGTGATCGGCGACTGGCTGACCGAGATCAACGTCACCTCGCCCACCGGCTTGCAGGAGCTTGAACGCTTCGACGCGCGCAACCTAGCGGCCGGGCTGTGGGAGCGGATCGAGGCGAAGCGCGCCTGACACGCGGCCCCGGGGCGGATCTGTACGGCCTGTTGCCAACGAAACCCGGGCTTGTACGCGTACGTGCGTTGCGAACCCTGGGCTTTGGCATAGGTCGGTCTGCATGATCCGGCGCGCGAGGACGCGTGGCCGGCTGCACGGAGAATTCAGGATGAATCGCGACTACATGAAATGCACCGGGACCACCGGTGCAACCGGGTTCGGCATAGGCGAGGGCCGGGTGGCCCGAACGGCAGAGGTCATTCCCCTGCATGGCCGGGGCTATGCGGCCCCGATCGAGCCCGACGAGGCGGCGCTGCACGCCCTCGACCGGCTGCTGGGGCTGCTCGACGAGACGATTGCCCTGGTGGGCCTGTCCGACAATCCCGCCGCGCAATACCATTTCGATCAGTTCGCCCTGGAGGCCGTGCGCCTTTTTGCCGATGTGACCGCCCGGTGCGGCGCGTCCTCGACCCGGCGCTGACCCCGGCCGATCTGTCATATTGCTGCATCGCGCCTGGCCAAGCTAGTCTTGGCCAGATTGGTTTGCCGAGTTTGCGCGATGCCCCAGATGCCCGGCTCTCAGGCTCTGTCCTCCCCGGAAGATGTGGGTTCGGCCGCTGTCGGCTCTGGCATCGGCGAACAGGTCGAGCGGCTTCTGCGCGCCGGTGTTCTTGAACAGGGGTCGCGGCGGCATCGGTTGCTGGACTACCTGATCGCGCACAATCTTTCGACAGCGCCGGGCACGAAGCTCAAGGAATATGCGATTGCGGTCGATGTGCTGGGCCGTACCTCCGGGTTCGACCCGGCGACGGATGGCATCGTGCGTGTCGAGATCGCCCGCCTGCGCAAGGCGCTGGACGCCTATTTCGACGGGCAGGGCCGGGGTGATCCGCTGGCGCTGCGGATCCCCAAGGGACAGTACGAAATCGAGGTGGTATGCCGGTCACCGCCGCAGCAGGGGCATTCGCGTCCCGCGTCCGGTCGGTTGCGGCGGGTTGCCACGGGGCTGGTGGCGCTGGCCGTGGCCGGTGCCGTCCTGTTTGCGGTGGTTTCGCCCCCTGAACAGATCACGCCGGGGCCGGGCTATCCGCTGGTTCGGCTCGAACCCATCGAGGATCGCCGTCCCAATACCCTGGGGCCCTATCCCGCCGCCGGGATTGCCGGTTTTCTGGCAAACGAGTTGTCGCATTACCGCAGCCTGCGCGTGACCTCGCCGGGTATCGCGGGGTTCGAGAACGGGCGCTCTCCGGATTTCCTGATCGGTGCCACGCTCCAACCCGGGGCAGAAGGCCCCCTGTTGAGCCTGAATCTGATGCGCGGGGGCGACCGGAGCATCCTTTGGTCCACCCGTCTTGCGCTGGGCGGGAATGGCAGCCAGGGCGCCGAGGCGTTGCAGGACAAGCTTGACAGGCTGGTTGTGCAGATCGGCGGCCCCTTGGGCGTGATCGAGTCCGAGGCGCGGGCGCGGCTCAGGGAAAGCCGCCTCGATTGGCATGAGGGCAGCGTCACCGAGTTCCAGTGCTACCTGATGTGGCAAAGCTACGATCTTACCAAGGATGCGGGCGACCGGCGCCGCGCCCGCGACTGCCTGAGGCGCCTGACGGACGCGGGCAGCGGGGTAGGCCAGATCTGGGCGGCGGCGGCGTTCATGCAGTTTCTCGACTGGGTCGAGGCCGGCGCGGCCCAGACGCCCGCCATGCTCGACGCCGCGCTCAGGGCCGCGAACCGGGCAGTCTTGCTCGATCCCAACGGGTCCAACGGATACGAGACGCTGGGTTCGATCATGACCGCGCTGGGCCGGTTCGACGAGGCATCGGCGGCGCTTGAGCGGGCGGCGTATTTCAATCCCTCGCATCCCGAGATCCGGGTCCGGCGGGGCTGGCTTTTCTGTCTGACCGGAGATTGGGACAAGGGCGTGGAATTGCTGCGCGGGGTTGTGGCGGAATGGCCGGTGGTGCCGGGATGGTACCGCATCCCGCTTGCCCTTGATGCGTTCCAGCGCGGGGACCAGGCGGGCTTTGCCACAGAGGCACGGCGCATCGTCGAAAGCGGCGATCCCCGCGGGCTCGTGCTGGCACTGGCTGCGGCGCGCCTGAGCGGTGACCTGCGCGAGGCCGCGCGGACGGACGCCCGGCTGGAGGAGCAGGGCAAGACCGTCGCGCGGGCGCTCGAGGAGATTGCGATGGTGTTTCCCGACCCGCCGATCATCGCGGCCCTGGCCGGGATTCTGGACGTCGTCGGTCCCGGCTGAGCAGGCCGCTTGCCGCCCCGGTTCAGGCGTCGGCCACCGACAGCCGGAAGCTGACTGCCTCGGCCACATGGGGCCGGGCGACGGTGGCGGCACCATCCAGATCGGCAATCGTGCGCGCGACCCGCAAGACCCGGTGATAGCCCCGCGCCGACAGCCCGAAGCGTTCCGCCACCCGCGCCAGCAGGGCGCGGCCCTCGGCGTCGGGCGCCGCGATTTCCTCAAGCAGGGCACCCTCGGCCTCGGAATTGACGCGGATGCCGTGATGCCCGTCAAAGCGGGCGGCCTGCGCGGCGCGCGCCTCGGCGACGCGGGCCGCGACCGTGGCCGAGCGTTCGCCGGTGGCGGGCAGGTCCAGATCGGCCCAGGCCACCGGTGGCACCTCGACGCGCAGATCGAACCGGTCCATCAGCGGCCCCGAGATGCGGCCCAGATAATCCTCGCCGCAGGCGGGCACCCGGGCGCAGGCGCGGGCCGGATCGGCCAGGTAGCCGCATTTGCAGGGGTTCGCCGCCGCAACGAGCAGGAAGCGGCAGGGATAGCGCATATGGGCATTGGCGCGGGCGACCACGACTTCGCCCGTCTCGATCGGCTGGCGCAGGGTTTCCAGCACGGCGCGGGGAAATTCGGGGAACTCGTCCATGAACAGTACGCCGTTATGCGCCAGGCTGATCTCGCCCGGCTTGGCGCCACGCCCGCCACCGACGATGGCGGCCATCGACGCGGTGTGGTGTGGCTCGCGGAACGGGCGGTGGCGCGAGATGCCGCCCTCGTCCAGCAGCCCGGCCAGCGAGTGGATCATCGAGGTTTCCAGCGCCTCGACCGGTGACAGGGGCGGCAGGATGCCCGGCATCCGCGCGGCCAGCATCGATTTGCCCGAACCGGGTGCGCCGACCATCAGCATGTGATGGCGCCCCGCGGCGGCGATTTCGAGGGCGCGCTTGGCCCGTTCCTGCCCCTTGACGTCGGACAGGTCGCGCGCGGCGGGACCGTCCGCGACCTCGCCCGGCTCGGCCGGGGCCAGCGGCGCCTGTCCGGTGAAATGGCGCACCACGGCCGCCAGATCGGGCGCGGCCAGAACCTGCGTGCCGCCGACCCAGGCGGCCTCGGCCCCGCAGGCGCGCGGGCAAAGCAGCGCGCGGTCCTCCTCGGCGGCGGCCATCGCGGCGGGCAGCGCGCCCAGCACCGGCACCAGGCGGCCGTCCAGCGACAACTCGCCCAGCGCGACGCAGCCCTCGGCCGCATCGCGTGGGATCACGTCAAGCGCGGCCAGCAGCGCCACCGCGATCGGCAGGTCGAAATGCGAGCCTTCCTTGGGCAGGTCGGCGGGCGAAAGGTTCACCGTGATCCGTTTCGAGGGCAGCGCCACCCCCATCGATACTAGGGCCGCGCGCAACCGGTCGCGCGCCTCGCTCACCGCCTTGTCGGGCAGTCCGACGACCGAAAAGGCCGGCAGGCCGGGCGCGACCGCGCATTGAACCTCGACGATCCGGGCCTCGACGCCCTCGAAGGCCACGGTGAAGGCCCGCGCAACCATTCTGTGCTCCCGCGCTCAGGAATGGTTAACGGCTACGCCCGCTTGGTTACCGAAGGGTTAATTTCCACCGCTGCCCATGAGAAATCTGCCAGCCTGCGGTTTTGCCGCGGCCCGGGCGGGCGGCTCGGATCTGCCCAAGCCTTGTGCAGAATGGCCCGGCGGGGCCGGATCTCACACAATCGTGTGTGCGCCTGCACACACTTTCTGCGGGATTGTTTTGAGCCATTCGAGATTGCGTGTGATCCAATGCGCGTTGAGCATCGTAAACAAAAGCAAAACGATCTGGGAACCGGATACGAAACATCATGACCGGGGGGTTACCGATGGCTCTGGATGGATATGACACCTCCGCGATGTCGCGCAAGGCGATGAAGGCGGAACTCTTGGATGCCGAGACCGAGTTGAAGCTGGCCTATGCTTGGCGCGACGAGCGTGACGAGGCCGCGCTTCACCGGCTGATCACCGCCTATATGCGGCTGGCGATCTCGATGGCGGCCAAGTTCCGCCGCTACGGCGCGCCGATGAACGACCTGATCCAGGAGGCGAGCCTTGGCCTGATGAAGGCGGCGGACAAGTTCGACCCGGACCGCGGCGTGCGCTTTTCGACCTATGCGGTGTGGTGGATCAAGGCGTCGATCCAGGACTATGTGATGCGCAACTGGTCGATGGTGCGCACCGGGTCCACCTCCAGTCAGAAATCGCTGTTCTTCAACATGCGCCGCGTCCAGGCCCGGCTAGAGCGCGAGGCGGCCGGGCGGGGCGAGACGCTGGACCGTCACCAGTTGCGCCAGATGATCGCGACCGAGGTGGGCGTGCCGCTGGCCGATGTCGAGATGATGGAGGGGCGGCTTTCGGGCTCGGACTTCTCGCTGAACGCCACGCAATCGAGCGACGAGGACGGCCGCGAGTGGATCGAGACGCTGGAGGATGACGCGGCGCAGGCGGCCGATATCGTGGAAACGGGACGCGACCGCGCCCAGTTGCGCGGCTGGCTGGTCAATGCCCTGTCCGAACTGAACGAGCGCGAGCGGTTCATCGTGCAGGAACGCAAGCTGCGCGACGAGCCGCGCACGCTGGAAAGCCTGGGCAACGAACTGGGCCTGTCCAAGGAGCGGGTGCGCCAGCTCGAGGCCGCGGCCTTCGGCAAGATGCGCAAGAGCCTTGAAGCCCGCGCGCCAGAGGTGCAACACTTCCTGGTGTGAGACAGGTTTTCCTTTCCAGCGCCCTTGCGCTTGTCACCACCACAGCCGCCGGGGCCGAGCAGATCGCCCCGGCGGCCTTGTCGCAATTGCCCCCCGCCGATGTGGTGATCCTGGGCGAGACCCATGACAACCCCTGGCATCATGCCAATCAGGCCGCGGCGGTGGCGGCCTTGCAGCCCGCGGCGCTGGTCTTCGAGATGCTGACGCCCGAACAGGCGGCATTGGTCACCCCCGATCTGCGCGGCGATGCGGCCGCCCTTGGCGCGGCGCTGGGCTGGGCAGAGTCGGGCTGGCCCGATTTCGCGATGTATCACCCGATCTTCACCGCCGCGCCCGAGGCCGCCATCCATGGCGCCGCGCTGCCGCGCGACGAGGTGCGCCGCGCCGTGTCCGAGGGGGCGGCGGCGGTTTTCGGGGCCGCTGCGGCGGCTTACGGTCTGGACGATGCGCTGCCCCCCGAGGAACAGGCCTCGCGCGAGGCCGAGCAGATGGAGGCGCATTGCAACGCGATGCCCGCCGCCCTGATGCCCGGCATGGTCGAGGCGCAGCGGCTGCGCGATGCCGCGCTAGCCCGGGCCACGCAACAGGCGCTGTCCGAAACCGGCGGGCCGGTCGCGGTCATCACCGGCAACGGGCATGCACGCACCGATTGGGGCATGGTCCAGCCGCTTGCCCGCGTCGCGCCCGACGCACGCATGCTTGCCATCGGCCAGTTCGAGGCCGCGCCGTCAGACCCTCCGCCCTTCGATCTGTGGCTGGTCACCGAACCGGCCGAGCGGCCCGATCCCTGCGCGGTCTTCCGCGGCGAGTAAGCTTGTCTCGCCCCCGGGGGCGACCTAGACATGGGCCATGGTTGCAGCAGGGGCGGGCGATGCTGTCTGGCAAACGGGTTCTTCTTATCGTCTCGGGCGGGATCGCCGCCTACAAGGTTCTGGACCTGGTGCGCCGCTTGCGCGAGCGTGGCGTGGCGGTCAGCCCGGTGATGACGCGGGCGGCTGCCGAGTTCGTTACCCCTCTGTCGCTGTCGGCACTGGCGGGCGAACAGGTCTACCGCGAGCTGTTCGACCTGACCGACGAGGCCGAGATGGGGCATATCCGGTTGTCGCGCTCGGCCGATCTGGTGGTGGTGGCGCCTGCCACGGCGGATCTGATGGCCAGAATGGCGGGGGGGCATGCCGACGATCTTGCCTCGACGCTCTTGTTGGCCACCGATACGCCGGTGCTGGTTGCGCCCGCGATGAATGTGCGGATGTGGCAGCACCCGGCGACCCGGCGCAATGTCGAGACGCTGCGCGCGGACGGGGTGCGGTTCGTCGGGCCGAACGAGGGCGACATGGCCTGCGGCGAATACGGGCCGGGGCGCATGGCCGAGGTGCCCGAGATCATGGCCGCCATCGAGACCGCGCTGGCGGACGGGCCGCTCAGGGGGCGGCGCATCGTCGTGACCTCGGGGCCGACGCATGAGCCGATCGACCCGGTGCGCTACATCGCCAACCGGTCCTCGGGCGCGCAGGGCACGGCGCTGGCGCGCGCGCTGGCGGGGCTGGGGGCCGAGGTGGTGTTCGTCACCGGCCCCGCAACCGTGCCGCCCCCCGCGGGGGTCGAGGTGATCCGCGTCGAGACCGCGCAACAGATGCTGGCCGCCGTGCAGGCCGCGCTGCCCGCGGATGCGGCGGTCTTTGCGGCTGCCGTGGCGGACTGGCGCGTGGCGAACGCCGCTGACCGGAAGGTGAAGAAGGACGGATCGGGGCGCGCGCCCGCGCTCGATCTGGCCGAAAACCCCGACATCCTGGCCAATGTCGCGGGGATGGGGCAGGGCCGGCCGCGGCTTGTCGTGGGCTTTGCCGCCGAAACCCATGATGTCGAGGCCCATGCACGGGCCAAGCGCGCGCGCAAGGGCTGCGACTGGATCGTGGCCAATGATGTCTCGCCCGGCACGGGCATCATGGGCGGGACCGAGAACGAGGTGACGCTGATCACCGAAGACGGCGCCGAGACCTGGCCGCGGCTGACCAAGGACGAGGTTGCCCAGCGCCTCGCGCAGCGGATCGCCGAGGCGCTGGCATGATCCCCACCCTGCGCATCCTGTGGGAGGACTGGGCCGACCGCGACCTGCCCTTGCCCTCCTACGAAACCGCGGGCGCGGCGGGGGCGGATATCCGCGCCAACCTGCCGCCCGACATCCGGGCCGAGGGGTTCACCCTTCAGCCGATGGAGCGGCGCATCGCGCCCACCGGCTTTCGCATGGCCTTTCCGCCGGGGTTCGAGGTGCAGATCCGCCCGCGCTCCGGCCTTGCGCTGAAGCACGGGATCACGCTGCCGAACACGCCCGGCACCATCGACAGCGACTATCGCGGGCCGCTGGGCGTGCTGCTGGTGAACCTGGGGGATGCGCCCTACACGATCCATCATGGCGACCGGATCGCGCAGATGATCGTGGCGCCGGTGGTGCAGGCCGCGTTCTCGGTCGTCGCGGATCTGGACGAAACCGCGCGGGGCGAGGGCGGCTTCGGCTCGACGGGGCGGGGCTGATGGGGCTGGTCCTGGGGCTGGCGCTGGCGCTCTGGGGGCTTGGTGCGCTGATGAAGGTCTCGGCCTGGGTGCGCTGGGGCATGATTGGCGCGCTTTATGCGGGTGTGCTGGCGGTGCAACTGACGTTGCCCGCAGCGCATCCGTTGCGCACGGCGCTGGGCGGCACGCCCGAGGGCTGGGCCGCGCTGGGCGTGGCGGCGGGGCTGGCGCTGGCCTATCGCATGGGGCTTGGCGCGCTGCGCCGCCGGGCGCGGCAGCCCGCGCCCGAGCCGACCCAACCGGGTCCGTTCCGCCCCGCCGAACTGGACCGCTATGCCCGCCATATCGTATTGCGCGAGATCGGCGGGCCGGGGCAGCGGCGGCTGAAACAGGCGCGCGTTCTGGTGATCGGGGCAGGGGGGCTTGGCTCGCCCGCGCTTCTGTATCTGGGGGCGGCGGGGGTGGGCAATCTGGGGGTGATCGACGACGACATCGTGTCGAACTCGAACCTTCAGCGGCAGGTGATCCATACCGATGCCCGGATCGGGATGCCCAAGGTATTCTCGGCCGCCGAGGCGATCGCTGCGCAGAACCCCTTTGTCACGGTACGGCCCTATAACCGGCGGCTGGACGAGGCCGTGGCGCGGGTACTGTTTGCCGAACATGACCTGATCCTGGACGGGTCGGACAATTTCACGACGCGCTATCTGGTGAACCGTGTCGCGGCGGAACTGGGCAAGCCGCTGATCGCTGCGGCGATGAGCCAGTGGGAAGGGCAGATCAGCCTCTATGATCCCGCCCGGGGCACGCCCTGCTATGCCTGTGTCTTTCCGCAGGCGCCTGCGCCGGGGCTTGCGCCCTCTTGCGCCGAGGCGGGGGTTCTGGGGCCCTTGCCGGGCGTGATGGGGGCGATGATGGCGCTGGAGGCGGTCAAGGCGCTGACCGGGGCGGGCGAGGGGCTGCGCGGGCGGATGCTGATCTATGACGCGCTTCAGGGCGAGACGCGGGTGATCGGGTTGAAGCGGCGGCCGGGTTGCGCGGTTTGCGGTGCCGGGTCCGCCTGACGGCGGATGCCTCCGGCGGGGATATTTCCGGCCAGAAGAAGGCTCAGGGCGCGGTTTTGCGGGCCGGGTCGAAATGGATGATGACGTCGGCGCCGGGAAACTCGGCAAGGATGGCGTGTTTCAGCGCCGCACCGATGGCATGGGCAGCGTTCAGGCTCTGGTCGCCGTCGAGTTCGACATGGAGGTTGACAAAAAGCCGTGAGCCCGAGCGCCGCGTCTTGAGGTCGTGAAAGCCGTGGACGCCGGGCTGCGTGCGGGCCAGTTCCGCGATGCGGGCGATGATCACCGGATCGGCGGCGCGGTCCATCAGCGCGTCCCACGCCCCCTTGCCGATGCCCATGGCGCCGACGGTCAGCATGGCGGCGGCGGCCAGCGCGATGGCTGAATCCAGGCGCACCAGTCCGAACTGCGCCGAGGCCCAGAGCGCGAGAATGGCACCGAAATTGGGCAGCAGATCGCCCAGATAATGCAGGGAGTCGGCCTTGACCACGCGGTTGCCGGTCCGCGCCGCAACGCGCCGCTGCCAGAGCACCAGCGCCAGCGTCAGCACGATCGAGACGACCATCGCCACGATGCCGCGGGTTTCCGAGGTCAGCGCCACCGGCTCGGGCGCGAGCAGCCGGCCGATTGCGGCAAAGGCGATCACCCCGGCCGAGGCAAGGATGAAGGCCGCCTGGCCGAGGGCGGCAAGATCCTCGGCGGCGGAATGGCCGAAGGCGTGGTCCTCGTCGGGCGGGCGGGCGGCATAGACGATGGCGGCGAGCGCGCCGAGCGACATCATCAGGTCAAGCGCGCTGTCCGCGAGCGAGGCCGCCACCGACAGCGACTGCGTCTCGCCCAGCGCCCAGAGCTTGATCGCGACAAGCGTGATTGCGGTCGCGACCGAGGCGATCCCGGCAGAGAGATTCAGGCGGGCTGGGCTGGACATGGGCGGGGTCCGTCGCGCGGTTCGGCCCCGCATAGCGCGCCCGGGCGGGGGGGCGCAAGCCTAGTCGCGGATCTCCTCGGGATCGACGCCCCAGAGCGCGCCCTTGGGCGCCCAGCCCGAGCGGCCCTCGGCCGAGATCCGGCACCAGCCCGGCTGGCAGGCACCGAGTCTTGCGATCACGCCGCGTTCGGCCTGGGCCACGATCGGGGCATCCTCGCGCGGTGTCCGGCGCATCGGGACCATGTCCTCCTCGACCAGGACGGTGCGCACGCCCGACAACAGCGAGTAGTGCATCCAGCCGCCCGCCCCGTCGCGATCCTGTACCCGGCGCCAATGGCCGTATTCGGCGGTGATCTGCAACGGCATGCCGCGCTGGGTATAGACCCAGTCGACCCGGTGGCTGAGGCTGGGGCCGCGCCGGACATTGCTTTCCCCCGCCTTGAGCGAGACATAGCGGGGCAGCGGCAGGTTCGTGACCGGCCCGCGTTCGGTGGCCTGAACAGGCACCGCGAGAGCCATCATGCAAAGAAATAGACCAAGGGCCGATCCCGCGATCCGCCCGGTTGCGCGCTGCGCCATGTCTGTCCTGTCCGTTCCTGCCCCGGGGTCTTGTGCCCTGCCCCGAACTTCGACAGTTTGCCACTGACGCCGCGGATTGGAAAGCAGGAGGAGACACGAGGATGCCCGCTCAACGTCTGAGTGTTGTCGTGACGCGACGCCTGCCCGAGCCGGTCGAGACCCGGATGACGGAGCTGTTCGAGGTCGAGCTGAACGAGACCGACACCAGGATGGACCGCGAGGCGCTGATCGAGGCGATGCGGCGAGCCGATGTGCTGGTGCCCTGCGTGACCGACCGGATCGACCAGTCGATGCTGGCTGCGGCGGGCGACCGGCTGAAGCTGATCGCGAATTACGGTGCGGGGATCGACCATCTGGATATCCAGACCGCGCGGCAGCGGGGGATCCTCGTCTCGAACACGCCCGATGTCGTGACCGAGGACACGGCCGACATGACCATCGCGTTGATGCTGGCGGTCACAAGGCGCATCCCCGAGGGGCTGGCGGTGATGCAGGCGGGCGCGTGGCGCGGCTGGGCGCCCACCGCCTTCATGGGCGGGCGGATCGGCGGGCGGCGGCTGGGCATCCTCGGGATGGGCCGGATCGGGCAGGCGGTGGCGCGGCGGGCCCGCGCCTTCGGGATGCAGATCCATTACCACAACCGCAAGCGCCTGCGCCCCGAGATCGAGGACGAGCTTGAGGCGACTTACTGGGACAGCCTCGATCAGATGGTCAGCCGCGTCGACGTGCTGTCGATCAACTGCCCGCACACGCCCTCGACCTTCCATCTGCTGAACGCGCGGCGGCTGAAGCTGATGAAGAATGATGCGGTGATCGTGAACACCTCGCGCGGCGAGGTGATCGACGAGAACGCGCTGACGCGGATGCTGCGCACGGGCGAACTGGGCGGTGCCGGGCTGGATGTGTTCGAACATGGCCATGAGATCAACCCGCGCCTGCGCGAACTGCCGAATGTCGTGCTGCTGCCGCATATGGGATCCGCGACCATCGAGGGGCGGATCGAGATGGGCGAGAAGGTCATCATCAACATCAAGACCTTCGCCGACGGCCACCGCCCGCCCGATCTGGTCCTGCCCTCGATGTTCTGACAGGCGGATCGCCGGGCGCCCCGGCCAGCCCCTGACCTTGCGATTCCCGGCAGGCGCAGCCCATGCCCGCCGCTTCCTCCTTCTTCTGGCCGCAAATATCCCGGGGGGAGTCCGAAGGACGGGGGGCAGGGCCCCCCTTTTTCTGCTGTCCTGCGCCGGGGTACTAGTCCGTCGCCGCGGCGCGCGCCTGCCCGGGCCGCTCAAGGTCGTTTTCGCGCGACGCGAAGTCGGATGGACATCGCGGCCGCCCGGTGAATTCCTCTAACTGTCCGCTAGCGGGACCAGATTCAGTGAGGCGAGCCCATGAAGACCCATGTCAAAGCCCTTGTCGTCGGTGGCGGTGCCGTCGGTGCATCGATCGCCTATCATCTGGCCCGGGCGGGCTGGGACACGATTCTGCTGGAACGCGACGAGCTGACCTCGGGCAGCACCTGGCATGCGGCGGGGCTCTTGCCCTATTTCAACATGTCCTTCGCGACGACCCATATCCACGACTACTCGATCCGGTTCTACAAGGGGCTCGAGGCCGAGACGGGCCTGAACCCCGGTTTCTTCGTGGTGGGCAACCTGCGGATGGCGCAAAGCCGGGCACGCATGGACGAGTACATGCTTTACGCCACCACCGCCGAAACCTGCGGCGTGCCCTATGAATGGCTGACACCCGAAGAGATCAAGGCGCGCTGGCCGCTGGTGCGCACCGACGATCTGGTGGGCGCGCTGTTCCATCCCACGGATGGCTACATCAACCCCGCCGATGTCACGCAGGCCATGGCCAAGGGCGCGCGCCAGTTCGGCGCCGTGATCGAGCGCAAGTGGCAGGTGGACGGCTATGAATGGACCGGCTCGGAATGGCGGGTTACGGTCACGCGGATGGCCGAGAAGGGCGGCAACCTTGTCGCGACCGAAGAACGCGCCGTCATCACCGCCGAGCATGTCGTCACCGCCACCGGCAACCACGCCCAGCGCACCGCCCGGCTTCTGGGGATCAGGACGCCCGCGATCCCGGTCGAGCATCAGTTCATCGTGACCGAGCCCGATCCCGCGCTGGTCGCCTGGCGCGAGGCGGGCAATCCCCAGCACCCGGTCCTGCGCGATGCCGATGCGAAATGGTATGTGCGCGAGGAACGCGGCGGCTGGATTCTCGGCCCCTATGAACGCGGCGCGCCTGCGCGGTTCGAATATGGCTGCCCCGACAGCTTCCGCGCCGACCTGTTCCCGCTGGATCTGGAACGGATCGAGGCGGAATACATGTCGATGATCCACCGCATCCCGTCCTCCGAGCATGTCGGGCTCAAGGACGATTTCAACGGCCCGATCTGCTACACGCCCGATGGCAACCCGCTGCTCGGCCCCGCGCCGGGCCTGCGCAACATGTGGCTGGCCGAAGGCTTCAGCTTCGGCATCACCGCGGCCGGGGGGGCGGGGCATTACCTTGCGCAACTGATGGTCGAGGGCGAGGCAGAGATCGACATGGGTGCGCTCGACCCCCGCCGCTTCGGTGGCTGGATGACGACCGAATACGCCGCCCGCAAGAACGAGGAGGCGTATGAGCACGTCTTCATCCTGCACCATCCCGACGAGGAACGGCCCGCCTGCCGTCCGCTGCGCACCTCGCCCGTCTATGACCGGCAGAAACGCCTTGGCGCGCAGTTCGGGCAGGTCAACGGCTGGGAGCGGCCCAATTATTACGGCCCCGAGGATGCGTCCGAGACATTCGACCATGATGCCCGCAGCTTCCGCCGGGGCGGCTGGTGGACCCATGCCGCCTATGAGGCCAAGGCGATCCGCGAACGCGCCGGGCTGATCGACGCCACCGCCTTTACCAAACATCTGGTGCGCGGACCCGGCGCGACCGCGTTTCTGGACTGGTTCACCTGCAACGCCCTGCCCAGGATCGGCCGCGTGAACCTGACCTATGCGTTGTCGGTGGCCGGGACGGTGCGGACCGAATACACCATCGTCCGGCTGTCCGAGCACGAATACTACCTCGTCTCCGCAGGGGCCTGGCAGGCTTATGACCACGATTTCCTGGTCAAGGCCGCCGAGGACAAGCGCGCCGAATTCGGTTGGATCGACATTCACGACGTCTCGACCCAATGGGGCGTCTTCGCGCTGGCCGGGCCGAATGCGCGGGCGATCCTGAACGATGTCGTGCGTGATGCCGACCCCGCCACCGTGCTTTCCAACAAGCGGTTTCCGTGGCTGTCGGCGCGCGATATCGAACTGGGCATGTGCCCCGTCCGCGCGCTGCGGGTGGCCTATACGGGCGAACTGGGCTGGGAGTTGCATCACCCCATCGAGATGCAGAATTACCTGTGGGATCTGCTGATGGCGGCAGGCGAGAAGCACGGCATGGCGCTGGTCGGCGCGCGGGCGCAGAACTGGCTCAGGCAGGAAAAATCCTACCGCGCCTTCGGCGCCGAGCTTGGCCGCGACGCAACCCCGCTGGAAGCCGGCCTCGATCGTTTCGTGGATCTCTCCAAGGATTTTCACGGCAAGGCGGCGATGGCCGCCACGGGCCTCCGGTCGAAATGCGTGACGCTCCTGGTCGACGGGCCCGAGGATGCCGACCCCTGGGGCCGCGAGGCGCTTTACGATGGCGCAACGCGGGTCGGGCGGCTGACCTCGGGCGGCTGGTCGGTCGTCTTCGGCCGCTCGATCGCGATGGGCTATGTGCGGTCCGATCTGGCCGTGCCCGGCACCCGGTTGCAGGTCCGCATGTTCGACCGGCTCTGGCCCGCCGAGATCGTCGAGGACAGCCCGCACGACCCCGCCAACGCCCGCATCCGGGCGGATGGCTAGTGTCGGGACCGACCGTGACAATCCCCGACATGACCGCCCTCCCGAAGGGATCGTCGCAGACCCGCCATGGCACATCGATGCCACCGGAGGGCGGTCACATCATCAAGGCCCGTATGACCCCCCGGAACAAGGCCGCACCCGGCCACTGGTCCGGCCCCCGGGAAGTCAACGGGCCGACGCGGCGCCTATCCCGCACTTCCGTCACGCGGTCATAACGGGCCTTCCTTCCCTGTCCAACCCGACCGCCAGACGCGCCGGATCGGCGATTTGTGGACGCGTTGGCATAACGGCCTTGTTCTTGCCAATCCAGCCCGCTACAAGCGTCGCCGGAGACGTGGCCGAGTGGTCGAAGGCGCTCCCCTGCTAAGGGAGTAGACGGGAAACCGTCTCGTGGGTTCGAATCCCATCGTCTCCGCCACTTGCCCTCGCGAAAGCTTTCTCCCGATCCGGCTGCGGCCGGATTTTTCCGTTGTTTTCGAGGGTTATGTGGGTTGGGCTGCGCACTGGCCCCGGCGCCAGGCTACCCGAAAGCGGTCTATCCGGGCCGATATTCTCCGGAGCTCTCGACTGCCCGATTTTGGTGTAGAGCCTGTAAGCCTCAGAAAATAAGAGAACAAATCGAAGGCTGACCTGAACACTTCGATGCCAGTGGCGCTATCGAGATGGAACCGGGATCGAACAACTCTGTCGCGCTTTGGCCTGAGCGCCAGACCTATTCTGCCGGCTCGGCGACGGCCCCGTGCTTTGTAACGATGTCCTGCACCTCGCCCGGCTTGAACGCGACATCCCAAGCCCAGCGTCCGAAACCGCCTGCTGCGTTGATCGCCTTCACCCATTCGTTCAGCGCGTCCCGCTTGGCCTTGTTCTGAGGACTGTCGGTGCCCTTGATCTCGAGTGCGAGGATCGTGCCGCCAGCGAGACGGACCAGGAAATCCGGGACGTATCGCCGCCGGGAGCCCGCCCACATGTAGTAGATCTGGAAACCGAGGTGATCGTTCTTGGCGTAGGAGAGAACGTCCTCGCGCTTCTCGAAAACGTTGGTCGCGTGGCCCTCCCAGGCAGAATCTCCAACCAGATGGCTGATGTGCGATTTGGTCGTCGGAAAGCACGGCTTGGTCGTGTACCAGGTGCGCATCAACCCGGTTGCACCGATCGGGTTTTCCTCGTCGAACACTGGCGTCAGGCGTTCCGTGTTCTGCTCGGTCACGTTGCTCAGCACATGCTGCACCACGAGATCGATGTTGAGCGCGATCAGTATCCTCCGCCGAAGCCGATCGGAGTGAAAGAGCGACGGGATGTCGAGTCGGTCGGAGTTGAGGAACGCCTCGACGATCCTGACCAGCTGCGCCGCCAGATACTCGTGCGTGCCGGAGAACCCATGGCTCAGCTCGGCAAACGCCTTCCGCGCAGCCTGGAATACGAGGCGCTGCAGACGGAAGCCATCAGGTAACTTCTCGAGGTCGATCGCGGTGACCTTGCCCATGTCCGTCGCGCCGCCGAGAGCCGGGGCAAGTTCGGCGCTGATCGGTGTGCTGGCGGGATCGAGCACGAGCGGCTGCACCTTGCTCCAGTCAATGGTGAGCTCCGGTTTAACGACCGTTTCCACGCGCAGGACGTTCGGCCAGCGAAGTTCCAGATGGGCCCGGTCGGGCACCACTTCGATCTGCGTCGTGGGCTTCGGCGGGGGCGGCGCCTCACCGCCTTCACCGGTTTCCGAGATGGAGAGCGGCACGCCGAAGACGTTGACGTATTCCGGCAGGAACAGGCCGTTCTCGTCGGTGTCGTAGGATACTCGCCGCAACCCGCGCCCGACGACCTGCTCACAGAGCAGCTGCGACGTGAAGGCCCGGAGCCCCATGATGTGGGTGACGTTCTTGGCGTCCCACCCCTCAGACAGCATCGCAACCGATATGACGTTCTGAAGGTCCTGACCGGCGGCGCCCCTCTTCCCAACGTTGTCCACGATCTCGCGCAGCAGTTCCTCCTTCTTCAGAGCGAGGAACTGCTGGCGGCGGGTTTCGGGCAGGTCTGCCGCGTCGATGATCTCCTTCAGGCGCGCCTCGTAGTCCTTGTCGGATGAGGCGGTTTCGCCGATCTCGGCTTTCTCGAGCACCTTCGAGTCGACGCGAAGCGTGCGGTCTGGCGCGTGCAGCTCCGGCCAGTGCGCATCGCCCTTGTTGAAATAATTCTCGATTCGGGCCGCGGTCTCGGTGCGGTTGCAGACCGTGAGCATGACAGGCGGCGAATGGTGCCCGGCCTCCAGCCAACGCGCCCGGGTTTCTCGCCAGTCGGCGCCGAGCAGCGTGTAGGCATCCTGGACCAGGGTCGTGTCGCGAATGCTGTGGAAATTCTCTGGCGGCATGCTCCGGGCATGTGAAGGTTCGTGTTCTCAGGCGGCGA